>JASHOH010000172.1 GCA_030041215.1 Candidatus Sulfotelmatobacter sp.
ATCGTGCGGTCCCGGCGCGGCCTCCGGGTGATATTGCACGCTGAAGAGCGGCAGATTGCGATGCCGCAGGCCCTCAAGCGTCTGATCGTTCAAATCGACGTGCGTCAGTTCGACCTCGCTGTCGGGCAGCGAATGCGGGTTAACTGCGAAATTGTGATTGTGCGCCGTGATCTCGATCTTTCCGGTCTTAAGCTGCTTTACCGGATGATTTCCGCCATGGTGTCCAAACTTCAGCTTGAAGGTTTTTCCGCCCAGCGCAATTCCTGTCAGCTGATGCCCCAGGCAAATTCCGAAGATCGGCTGCCGTCCCATCAAGCGGCGAATGGAATCGACCGCGTAAGTGCAGGGCTCCGGATCGCCCGGTCCGTTCGACAAGAAAACTCCATCGGGCTTCAATCCGAGCACGTCCTCCGCTGGAGTCTGCGCCGGAACGACCGTCACTTTGCATCCCTCGCCGCGCAGCTTGCGCAGAATGTTCTGCTTGATGCCGAAGTCGTACGCGACCACATGAAACCGCGCCGGCTCATCTTTTACTCCGACCACCGCGACCGGCTCGTGCGAGCGCTCACCCACTTCCCACACATACGATCGCTTGGTGCTGACCTCCTTGGCCAGGTCTGTCCCATCCATCTTCGGAATCGAGCGCGCCTTGGCAACAAGCCTTTCCGCATCAGTCTCAATCGTAGAAATCACGCCGCGCATCACGCCGTGATCGCGCAAATGCCGCACCAGCGCGCGCGAATCGATATCGGAGAGAACTGGAACTTTGAACTGTTCCAGATATTCTTCCGCTACCTGCTGCGAGCGCCAATTCGAGCTGACGCGCGAGAACTCGCGCACGATCAGGCCCTCGATCCAGGGACGCGTGGCTTCGTTGTCGTCGGGATTGGTGCCGTAATTTCCGATTTCCGGATTGGTCAGAACGACGATCTGCCCGGAGTACGAAGGGTCGGTGAAAATTTCCTGGTAGCCGGTGATGGAAGTATTAAAAACGACTTCGCCGTAGCACTCGCCTTTGGCGCCGTAACCTTTGCCTCGGAAGACCCTGCCGTCTTCCAGCGCAAGGATAGCCTGCATTCCTGCTCCAATACGTGGATTTCATAGATTTTATCAGTGATTGCATTAACGACCAAGCGTGAATCGACACGAATGTGTGGAAATCTCGCTTTGAACCGCCTCGAATGCTGAGTTCGGGCGATGCGAGGATTAGCTGAAGTGTCTGGGCGCCCGCTAACCCTTCGAAAATTACTGCACCATCGCAGGCAAAATGTAGTTTGTGAGCAACCTTTCAGTCTGCTCGTGCATATCCGGCATGCCGTAATAGGTACTAGTGATGACCACGCACATGTTTAGCTCCGGAAAAATCACTACTTTGTTGCCGCCATTTCCGCTCATGAAAGCGGCGGAATAGCCCTTTCCTCCCGACATAAACGACTTTAGCCACCAGAGGTAACCGTACTCGGTTTGGTCGTCAATTCGAGCATGCGGGGTGGTGGATGCCTTCACCCAAGCCTCACTCACGATGCGCCGCCTTTCCCAGAGTCCGCCATCAAGATAAAGCTGCGCGAGTTTTAACAGATCACGGCTGGTTAGCCGCAGGCCTCCTCCGGTCTGCGGGATATTCAGCGGCGAATAGACCCACTGCTCATCGGTGATCCCCAGCGGTTCAAAAAGTTTTTTCTGCGCAGAATGATCGGTGCGCTCACCGGTGACTTTCTCGAGCACTTCGCTCAGCGTGAACACTCCACCGGTGCAATAGCTGAAGTCGCGCCCGTAAGGGAGTTCTTCGGGATGCTCGCCCACATGCATTCGCCCGCGTATCGGGAGATCGAGAATGAACTGCGCCCAGTCCTCAATCAGATACATGCGGTTTTCGTTGCCGCGGGAGGCATCATTCCAGTCGTCGCATTCAAGGGAGGAAGACATGGTCAGGAAATCTTCCACCGTGATTTGATCTTTTCTGGGATCGGGGTTCTTCAGCTTTTTCGCATGTTCAGGCAACAAGGCCAGAATTCGCGCGTCTACACCGCTCAGTTTTTTCTCGTCGATCGCGATGCCCACAAGAATGTCGGTAATGCTTTTCGTCGCCGAGCGCGTGTCACGGAGCGTGGTGACCTCACCGTCGAAATAGCCTTCGTAGACGAGCTTGCCGTTCTTCGAAATTAGCACGCTGCCGATTTTCTTGAATTCTCCGGACCGGATTGCCCTCTGCATTTCCTGCAGCCGAGGCAGGACTGCGGTTTGATCTGGTGTCGCGCCGTGCTTTGTCAAACTCGACGGGTTTTGCGCAAGTGCTTCCCAGCCACAGAGCAAAAGCCCAAGCAGAGCAATCATCCGAAATTTCACGGGAGCCCCTGGAACTAGGTGTCAGACGGACAAACGTCAAGAAAGTTTTGCGGAATCGGTACAAAAAGACTGCCTGGGTGGGATTGCCTGCCTATCTGACGCGGCCTACCTTATCCATCGGCCAGTACCCAAACACGGCCTTGCCGTAAATATAGCTCTGATTGACCGGGCCAAAATCGCGGCTGTCATTGGACATCGACCGATGATCCCCGAGCAGAAAATAGCACTGCGGAGGCACCACTGTCTCTGGATACGACCGCGCGTCTGCATACGCCGGAGGAACGTAATCTTCATCCAGCGCCAGGCCGTTTACATACACCTGCCCGCCATCGATGCGAATCCGGTCGCCTTCCAATCCTATGACTCGCTTGATGTAGCTCTTAGAAGGGTCGCGCGGATAGCGGAACACCACCACATCCCCACGCGAAATCGGCTCCAGCCGGTAGACAAACTTATTGACGAAAATCCGCTCCTGATCTTCGAGCGAGGGCATCATGCTGGTGCCCTCAACCTTTACCGGCTGATAAATGAAGATGATGATGAAGGCCGAGATCGCGACCGAAAGAATCAGATCGCGCAGCCACACCGCCAGTGCCGGACGCAACCGAGCCTTTGAGTCACCCCCCGGGGACGAAACCGAGCTTGGCCCGGCGGGCAGACCCGCAGAGGAGTTATTGGCAGGCGCTGTTAGTGGCGTCTCGGCCATAAGCCTGTTCTATTGTATACAGATTATTTCTAGATGCCAGCAGTTGCATGTGCGCCTGTGCACAGCCTTTTGTGTTTCCTTACGCTACCCTGCCTCTCGGAAGCAGGATAAAATCGAAATACCCTGGGGAGAACTCATGAAACGATCCAGCCTGCTCGGAAGCACGCTCGTCCATCGCACCTTTACTCTCGTTTTTCTGCTGGCTGTAACCCTGAGCATGTCCGCTCAATGGATGAATCAGGATTCGGAAGAAGAAGGGGGCATTCCCGCCTACAATGCCGGTCCGCCGCCGAAGGGCACGAAGCTGCCTGCAATTGTCACCAAAGCCGATCTATGGGGACCCGACGCACAGTATCCTTACCAAACCCACGCATATGAACTGGCCGCTAAGATTCCCACCATTCTGCATCAGCAACCTTGTTATTGCTACTGCCAGCGCATCGGCCACAACAGCCTGCACAGTTGCTTCGAGAACACGCACGGCGCGCGCTGCTCCACCTGCCTCAAGGAACTTTACTATTCCTATCAGCAGAGCAAGAAAGGCAAGACAGCATCTCAGATTCGCGCCGGCATTATTCGCGGTGAGTACAAGACAATCGATCTGCAAACTGCCGCCACGATCAACTAGTCGAGAGCCGCCAGTCACGAGCAAGGCAACACACCCGCGTTCCTCGAGCGCACACTCAAGAGCTTTACAACTTGCAACTCGGTTACCGGCAACTCGCTTCGCAACTCGGGACCAATTGCTCTCTACCCGCTCTTTAAGCGATACTTGTTGTTCGGCTCTTGCGCTTTCAGGAGCCCAGGAGCTCCATCACGACCACCTCAGGTAAAATCCTTCATATGGCTCAAAAAGCTAATCCCAAGAAGGGGTCTGTCAGCGACGATCCGCGCTACACGCAGGCCCTGCAAAACTATGAAGCCGGCCTGCGGGCTTTGCAGGAACACAAGTTTGAAAAGGCGAAGCCTCTGTTTGAAAAGGTGCTGGCTGGTCCCAGCAAAGAGCTGTGCGACCGCGCCATGGTCCATCTCAACATCTGCGACCAGCATCTGGAGCGTTCTACTACGCAGCAGTTCAAGACCATCGAGGAACACTATGACTATGCCGTCTCGCTGATGAACGTGGGCGACTACGTCTCTGCACGCGAGCACATTGAAAAACTGCTCAAGCAGGCGCCCAAGACCGATTTCGTCATCTATGGTCTGGCTGCGCTCGACTGCCTCACCGGCCACGTCGAAGATTCGCTCAAGCATCTGGATGAAGCGTTGCGGCTCAATACGAACCTGCGTTACCAGGCGCGGAACGACTCCGACTTCCACAATCTCGCGGAAGATCCGAGATTCACCGAGCTTCTGTATCCGGATCCCTCGGCCGACGCGTCGGACGAGTCGTCTTTTCGGGAAGAGCAATACTGAATTCGAAGGAACATCGGACTCTCTCCAGGCTGTGAGAAGGCGCGAGGCCGCCGGAGTCTGGGACCTTTCAGACGAGGACCGTTCCCCCGTCGACCACGAGAATCTGCCCGGTGCTGAATCCTTCGAGCATCAAAAACACATAGGCCTGCGCTATATCGTCGGGCTCGCCGACCCGGCCGACAGGCAGACTCTTGCCGACGCTCTCAAAAAGGTGCTCGCGCTCTTCTGCGTTCATGTTCTGCCAGAGGTTCGTCCGAACGACTCCAGGAGACACGGCGTTGACACGTATTGGAGCTAACTCGACGGCCAGAGCGCGTGTTAAGGCTTCGATCGTTCCGCACACGCTCGCGGCCACGGTCCATCCCTTCTGCGGGCGCCGGCTCGCGATTCCGGTTGTAAGCGCAATCGAGCCATCCTTGCGGATGTGCGGGCTTCCGTACTTGACCGCAGCCAGCGCAGCCCAATAGCGCAACTCAAAAACACGGCGGGCTTGGGCAAGCTCCGTGGCTGCAAGCACATTTAATTGCAAGGCATCGCCGGCGGTGAAGACCAAATGATCGAAATGACCGATTTTCTGAAAGAAGTTTTGAATGTCACGCTCATTCGAGAGATCGAGCGTGTGCCCTTCGGCTTTTCCGTCGAGCATTGCGACCGCTTGCTTAACCCGCTCCGCGTTACTCGACGCGATGATGGCTCGCGCGCCCCTCGCCACAGCCTGTTGCGCCACCGCGAACCCGATGCCTGACGACCCGCCGAGCAATACGACTCGTTTCTCTGAAAGCTCCCCGTGATTCTCAATTTGTTGCTTCGGTGTCATCGCGCTCCCCCTTTTTCTGGCCTGTAAGTCTTTCCACACACCTGTAGATGTTTCTCAGGCAGCATACGGGTGCATAGAGGTCATAGGATGTACGCGTCCAGCCGGGAGCCGCGCTAGCTGCTGAAAGGAGGGATATGGAATTCCAGGGGCGCATCCACGCTAAAGAAATATCAGCAATATTCGCTCATGCTATAGCTTATAGCGAATATCTATGCTCGAAATGTTCCCATGAGAACATTAGGGCTTTCGTGCTGGCTGGGCGGGGGCCACGGCATGGGGGCGTCGCGCTTGCAGCAGTCTGGCGCCATCCCGAATCAACCACTTCTCCACCAGCGAAGTAACAATCAGGGGATTCTTTGGGTCGCACACAAAACAGTAAGCCTTGTAGTTCAGAGGTATGTTTTTGCTGACGAGCAGGGTGAAGGCGAAGCCTGGCATAGGAAATTTGTAGACGTGGAGCCCGCCCGCCCGCACACACTTTGGGACATGAGTCAGCCGATCCGCGCCCTTGCCCTCGCGCACGATGACCCATAGACAGCTGTGCTCAGGAAACCCTGCCTTCCCCAGGAGAAACTGGCGAAACTCTTCCTGGAACGGGCCGAGTTCAACCGGCGTCGAGCCGTCCTCATTCCAGGGGTAAAGCGATCCTCGCCAATAGATGCTCGCCGCAAAGTACGCAATGTCCGAGACCCGAACCCCGGGAATGCTCGATGCGTAGTAAATCTTGCTGGGATTTCCTGCGCTCTCCACGTCGGCGGCCCTGGATGCCAACACGCTCGCAAGGGGGAAGGTCCATCACTCCGGCGACAATTAGCCAGCACCCAGCGCTCGCCACCCCCGCTCAGGCGCCCCTCACATTGCTTGCAAAGCAGATGCTTCTTGAGCTGCTTGGACGTCTGAACGCTGCTGCCGGCGGTAATGAGGAACGGATCCGGGTTCTTGGCCCCGGCGTCCCGAAGTATCCTGTAGATTCCCTTCGAGAGGAAATGGCTATCCTGCAATTCAGAGTCGGTCCGCAGGCAAAGTCGACACTGACCGATTACTGACATGGTCAAACGTTAAGCCCCGTGGCATTTTTTGTATTTCTTGCCGGAGCCACAAGGACAGGGATCGTTCCGCCCCACTTTTTCCTGTGAGCGCACAACTTGCTGCACCGGGGCCACGTCGCCGCCACCAGCCATCCGCGCCTGTTCGAGTTCGCGGCGCTTGCGACGGATGAAGGCCTCTTCGATCTCATCGGCCGACGTTGAAACCACGCGCGGACGGCGTCCGTTGCCATCGCCCCCGTGCGGCGCTGGAGCTGGCGTCTGATCTGCCATGGCCCGCTGCGGAGGTGCTTCTGCTGGCCGCTCCAGAATCTGCATTAGGTATAAATACCGAACCGTGTCCTCCTGAAAGCGCTGCAGCATGGCCTCGAACATGTCGAACGATTCTTTTTTATATTCGACCAACGGATCGTGCTGGCCGTATCCGCGCAGCCCGATGCCTTCCTTCAGGTGATCCATGCTGAGCAGATGATCTTTCCACTGCGCGTCGAGCACGCTCAGCATGATCATGCGCTCGTGATGGCGCATGGCCTGGGCGCCGATCAATTTTTCTTTGGCTTCGTAGCGCTCCTTCAATTTGTCGAAGATCGCATCGCCCAGTTCCTGCCGATTCAGCGACTCGGGCTTCACACCCTCAGCAATAAAATCGACGCCAAAGCGTGTGAACACGGCATCTTTGAGTCCTTTGATGTTCCAGTCGTCAGCATGCCCCTTCGGAGGACAATACTCTTCCATCAAATCGCCGAGAATCGCCGAAACATAATCTTCCAGAATCAGATCCTTCTGATCCATGCCTTCCAGCAAGCGCCGGCGGAGCCCGTAAACTGCCTCGCGCTGCTTGTTCATCACGTCGTCGTATTCGAGCAGGTGTTTGCGCGATTCGAAGTGCTGCGCCTCGACCGTCTTCTGCGCATTCTCGATGCGCCGGCTGATCATTTTCGATTCGATGGGAACGCCTTCCTCCATTCCCAACCGCTCCAGCAGCTTCGAAACCCACTCTCGGGCGAAAATGCGCATGAGATCGTCCTCAAGCGCGAGATAGAAGCGAGACGAACCCGGATCACCCTGACGGCCAGCGCGTCCGCGGAGCTGATTATCGATGCGGCGGGACTCGTGCCGCTCGGTGCCGAGAATGTGCAGACCGCCAGCCCCGATTACTTCCTCGTGTTCTTTATCGGTTTGCGTCTTATAGCGGTTGAAGGCTTCACTCCACTTGTCGGTTGGAATGCTGTACTCGTTTCCGTTGTAATAAAAAATGGAAGTGATGCCGTCTTCCTGCGGGCCTTCAATTTTGCCCTGTGCCACGCGCAGTTGCTGGGCGATTCCCTTCTTCACCATCTCCTGCTTAGCCATGAATTCGGGATTTCCGCCAAGCAAAATGTCTGTGCCGCGGCCGGCCATGTTAGTGGCAATCGTGATCGCACCCTTTCGCCCGGCCTGCGCAACGATCTCGGCCTCGCGCTCGTGAAACTTGGCGTTGAGCACGACGTGGTTCTTGATTCCCTTCTTCTTCAGCAACTGATCGATGCGCTCGGACTTCTCCACTGATGTCGTGCCCACCAGCACGGGCTGGCCCTTCGCGCTGAGCTGCTGAATCTCATCGGCTACGGCGAAATATTTTTCCTTCTCCATGCGATAAACGATGTCGGGATTTTCCAGTCGCCGCAGCGACTTGTTTGTAGGAATAACGATCACGTCGAGCTTGTAAATCTTGTCGAACTCAGCCGCCTCAGTTTCCGCAGTGCCCGTCATGCCGGCGAGCTTCTTGAACATACGGAAATAGTTCTGGAACGTAATCGTCGCCAGCGTCTGGTTCTCGCGCTCGATCTTGACGTTTTCTTTGGCTTCAATCGCCTGATGCAGGCCGTCAGACCATCGGCGCCCGGGCATCATACGCCCCGTGAATTCATCGACGATGACGACCTCGCCGTCTTTGATCACGTACTCCACATCTCGGCGATAGAGGGCATGTGCCTTGATCCCGGTCTCGACGTGATGTTTCAGCGGCCAGTTCTCGGGATCGGCGATGTTGCCGATTCCGAGCAACTGCTCGACTTTCTCCCAGCCTTCGTCAGTAACTGTGATATTGCGGTGCTTTTCATCCACAACATAGTCGCCCGTGAGTTGGGCCGGCTCGCCCGGAGGGCCAGGGATCTCCTCGCCTTTTTCGAGCTTGGGGATAATGCGATTGACTTTGTAATACTTATCTGTCGATTCTTCGCTGGCGCCGGAAATGATGAGCGGCGTACGGGCTTCGTCAATCAGAATGGAATCAACCTCGTCGACGATGGCGTAATTGTGCCCGCGCTGCACGCAATCTTTCAGGTCGAACTTCATGTTGTCGCGCAGGTAGTCGAATCCAAATTCGTTGTTGGTACCGTAAGTGACATCGGCGGCATAGGCGGCGCGGCGCTCATCATCGTCGAGATCGTGAACAATCACACCCACTGAAAGTCCTAGGAAGCGATACAGCTTGCCCATCCACTCTGAGTCGCGCTTGGCGAGATAATCGTTGACCGTGACGACATGAACGCCGCGGCCGCTAAGAGCGTTCAGGTAAACCGGCAGGGTCGCCACCAGCGTCTTGCCTTCGCCGGTCTTCATTTCCGAGATCTTTCCACTGTGCAGCACCATGCCGCCAATCAACTGGACGTCGAAGTGGCGCATGTTAAGCACGCGGCGTCCGGCCTCGCGGACTACGGCGAAAGCCTCAACCAGGATTTCCTCTAGAGCTTCCTGAAGCGCGTCATACTGCTCTTTGTCGATTTGTTTCTGGCGGTCCGGATCGTCCTCGTTTTCGGAATCAACTTCAGAAACCGCGGGAGATGCCGCGACCTTGCTCAAGTGATCTTGAATGCGCTTGCGAAACTCCTCGGTCTTGGCGCGCAGCTCGGCGTCAGAAAGCGCCTGCATCTGAGGCTCAAGGGCATTGATTGCCTCAACTTTCGGCATCAAGCCCTTGATATAGCGCTCGTTCTTGGTCCCGAAGACCTTGCCAATGAGAGTGTTGATCAAACTGTGAAATCCTTCAGAGGGCGGGAACTGCCCAGGAATATCTCTTTTAGCCTAGCATAATTAGATGCATGGGAAAGGGCGGAGAAGCTGGGTCTCCAGATGGTAAAATCAGCGACCTGCCATCGGCAGGCGCGCCAAATCTTGAACAGGTGCAGCATATCGCGGGTGATCCGGCGTAAAGCTTTCAAGTTATAATCGCTCGCCATGCCAGGGCAACAGCTGCGGTTGGAGCAGTGGGCCAACTTTTATGTGATTATGTCGGCGGCAGCTGCGACACTGCTCGGACTATTGTTCGTGGTGATCGCTCTCGCTGCCGAGCGAGGGCGACGCGAGGACGCACCTAAGATTAGGATCTACCTTACGCCCGTCGTGATCTATTTCAGCAGCGTGCTTCTGATGAGCGCGCTTCTGACTGTTCCCAACCAAACGCCGCTTACGGCCGTCGTTTGCGTCTGTCTCGAAGGCATCGCCGGCCTGGGTTACTCGGCGTCCCTGGCAGTCAGGCGAGGCACTGAAGAGGCCTTTTACGAACAACGTTCCGACCTTCTCCTCTATGTCGTCTTTCCGTTCGCCGGATATGCCCTTATGGTTGCTGGCGGCCTGTTGTTGCTTCGAAGGCCCTCAGTCGGCCTTAACTTGGTGGCCGCCGCGATGCTCGTGCTGCTCGGCATCGCGATCCGAAACTCGTGGGCGATTGCAACCACAATCGTATCATCGCAGGACTGAGACTGCGCCCCGGTGATTATTTCTTCGAACCAGACAGCTCGACAGGAAAGAAGTATTCTGATCTCTCGGCGCACCACGGCGGTGAATGCGTTTTTTGGTGTATATTCCCCTCGACCCATGCCCACGTTCTACGACCGTTTCGTCGAGTGCGCTGAGCGCTGGCCGAACAACACCGCACTCGAACTACAGCGCCACGATCACACAGAGAGCTGCACCTACTCTGAACTGCGGTGCATGGCCGAATCCGTCGGGCGCTGGATCAACGAAAATCATTTTGAGCGCGGCGCACGTCTGGGTCTTTTGGCCGACAACCATCCCCGCTGGGTGGCGGCGTATTTGGGAACGACTGCGGCAGGATGTACGATCGTCCCGCTCGATACCGCCCTACACATTGATCAATTAACTAAACTGATCAAAGACAGCGGTGTATCAGCTCTGTTTTGCGATGCCAAGCATGCTCAGGCAGCCCGAAGTGCAGTCACCAATCTCAACGTCGCACTGATCCTGATGGATCCAGAGCGCATGTCAGAGCGCTCCACGCAAGATCACTGGCTCGCAAATCTGCCCGTTATCTTCGCCGCTGGTTCCGGTAACTTTCAGCCGGTGCCCTCGGCTCCGGATGCCGTCGCTTCCCTGCTCTACACCTCCGGAACCACCGCCGATCCCAAAGGGGTAATGCTGACGCACGCGAATTTTCTCGGCGAAATCGAAGCCGTGTTCAACTGGGTCGATATCGGTCCGAGCGATGCTGTGCTCGGCGTGCTCCCCATGTTCCACGTGCTGGCGCAGATGGGGAATCTGCTTTTGCCTCTAGTGAAAGGCGCTCGTGTCGTGTATCTGGAAACGCTGAACACCACTGAGCTTCTGCGCGCCTTGCAGGAAAGGAACATCACCGCCTTCGCTGTTGTGCCGCAGTTTTTTTATCTGATTCACCAGCGCATTTTCGAGGAAGTTAAGAAAAAGGGCGCAGTCACAGAGAGCGTTTTCCGCAATCTGATGCGCATGAACCGAGGCTTGCGCAAGTTCGGCGTCAATGCAGGACGCCTTTTCTTCGGCAAGATCCACCACACGCTTGGCGACAGCATGCGCTACCTGATTACCGGCGGCTCGCGCTTTGAGCCCGAAATTGCCTGGGATTTCTATGCCCTCGGCATTGACATCTTGCAAGCCTACGGACTCACCGAGACTACAGCAGCAGTGTTTGCAAATCCGCCGGATGACATCGTGATCGGATCCGTCGGCAAGGCGCTGAAAGGAATCGAAGCGAAAATCATCGAAGCCCAGCCGCCGGAAGGCGGAGGGCCAGCTGCCGGCGAAGTTGTTCTGCGTGGACCGGTTGTGATGAAAGGCTACTGGAACCGTCCCGACGCAACCGCAGAAGCACTGCGCAATGGATGGTTGTACACCGGCGATCTCGGCTATTTCGACGCGTACGGCAATCTGTTTCTTACCGGGCGCAAAAAAGAGATCATCGTCCTCAGTAACGGCAAGAACATTTATCCCGAAGAAGTGGAAGCGCACTACCTGAAATCGCCTTACGTAAAAGAGCTTGCCATCATTGGCCTTGAGGGCAAGGCCGGAGAAGACCGATTGCACGCGGTGATCGTCCCGAACTTCGATGTGCTGCGGCAGAGAAAAATCGTAAATGCAAAGGAAGTCATCCGCTTCGATATTGAAAGCCTCTCGCAGCAGATCGCTTCCACCAAGCGCATCGGCAGCTACGAAATCTGGCAGGAGGACCTGCCGCGCACCACCACACGTAAGATCAAACGCTTCGAAGTCGAGAACCGCGTCAAGAAGAACCAGGCTAAGAAGCTTTCCGATGATGCCGAGCTGCCGACAGAGCAGCCTTTAACCGCTGACGAGACCGCCTGGCTGGCTAGGCCTGCGGTCCAGAAAGCTTTAACAATTATTCGCGACGCCGCCCACATCGCTCCGGAAAACATCCGGCCTACTCACAATCTCGAACTCGATCTGGGACTCGACTCCATGCAGCGAATCGAGTTGCTCAGCCGGCTTGAACAGGAACTGGGCGGCGCGCTCGAGGAATCGCGGATGGCAGAAATCTACACCGTTCGCGACCTGGTGGACACAGTCCTCGAAAGTGCGGCCACCAGGACAAAATCTCCCGAGCGTGCCGAATCTTCTGGATGGAAGGCCATTCTTGCGGAAGAACCGGATCCAGCAACGGTTTTCTTCCTCGCTCGCCCGAAGCGCATAAGCAACGCATTCTGGTTTCTGGTTTCGCGCCTGATTCAGGTCATAGCCCTCGATCGCTTCAAGTTGCAGGTAACGGGAATCGAGAAGTTGCCGAGTGAAGGGCCTTTCATCATATCGTCCAATCACCAAAGCTTCTTGGACCCGGCCATTCTAGGCAGCATTCTGCCGGCGTCCGTTTTCAATAAAGTTTTCTCCATCGGCACCAGCGAAATTTTTGGCCAAGGATTTATGCTGCGGCTGGCACGCGCGCTGCGGGTGGTGGTTGTTGATCCCGACGTGAACCTGATCCCCGCCATGCGCGCCGGAGCGTATGGCCTGCGACAAGGACGTCCTCTTATTTTCTATCCGGAAGGCGAACGCTCGATTGACGGCACGCCGAAGGCGTTCAAGAAAGGTGCAGCAATACTTTCGATTCACACGCAGGTTCCGATTGTTCCGGTCGCGATCGAAGGTTTCTACGATGCCTGGCCGCGTGGCAAGCCTTTCCAGGGATTCAAGCCGCTGAAAATCGCTTTCGGCGACCCCATCTTTCCCCCGCCTGAAAGCCAAGCTTCGGAAGAGGCATACGAAAAGCTCACAGCGGAGCTAAAGGCGCGTGTGGTCGCAATGTGGAATGAGCTGCATCGCTCCGCCTCTTAGCTTCTCGTAAAAAGGGTAGCGCCCTCGCAATGCTCGAACTTCAACAAAAGCCACCCAGCCGCCTGCGCTACTTGGCTCTCGGATGCGTCTGATCGTAAACCTGAAGCACATGCTTCATCGATAACTGCGTGTACCTCTGTGTAGTCGCCAGCCGCTGGTGCCCCAGCAGCTCCTGAATGGCCCGCAAATCGGCGCCTTCCTCCAGCATGTGGGTACCGAAAGCATGGCGCAGTGTATGCGGGTGCACATCAGGAGACAATCCTTTAGCCACAGCAATTTTTTTGATGATGCGTCCCACGCTGCGCGTGGTGAGACGTCCTCCCCGACGATTAATCAAAAGTGCCCGCGAGTGCTTGCCGAAGCTGGCAAGAACTTTCTGCCGCTCGGGGAGATATATCTTTAGGGCAGCTTTCACCGACCCTCCAAACGGAACGTACCGTTCCTTCTTTCCCTTGCCGCGAATAAGAATCGCTTCCGCGCTCATGCGAATGTCGTCGAGGTTAATGCCGGTAAGTTCCGAATTGCGAATACCGCATCCGTAGAGAAGCTCGAATAGCAGGCGATCGCGCTCGGGAAAAGCGGCGATTTCGGGCATCTGGCCGTCGATCACGACATTCATTTCTTCAATGGTCGGCACGCGCGGCAATTTTTTCGGAAGCTTCGGCGTGGCAACAAGCTTCGCTGGATTCTGCTCGACCACCCCTTCCTGCGCCAGCCAGCGGTAAAGCGATCTCACACTCGCCAGAGCGCGCGCCACCGAAGTCTTACCCAGACCATTTTCATAAAGTTCAGATAGGAAACCACGAATCACGAGGTGGTCAATCTGTTTCCAATCGCGCGATCCTGCATAGGCGGCAAATAGTCCCAGATCATGGCTGTAAGCCTTGATCGTGTGAGCCGAAGCATTGCGCTCGCGGAGATGGCGGATGAAGTTTCCGACCGCTCTGCCGACGACGGTCTTCTGATTTTGCTTGAAAGTCATTGAAACCTTAAATCGCCAATGGGGTCAGTATGAAAAAACAAGTAGTCGTTTTTCTCTGTGCCGCTGTGTCTCTGTGGTAAATTCAGCCCCTCGTTTTCGCTCGGGGATGATGCTTCTGATAAACCGTTCGCAGGCGATCGAGCGCCAAGTGCGTGTAAACCTGCGTGGTCGAAATGTCGGCGTGTCCAAGAATCGTCTGCACCGTGCGCAAATCGGCGCCGTTTTCCACCATGTGTGTCGCGCACGAGTGCCGCAGCATATGCGGAGACGCTGCGCGCCCCGAAAACGCCGATGCCGCCCGTACCATCTGCCACACACGCTGTCGCGTGAGTCTGCGGCCTCCCCGCGCAATAAACAAAAGTGGAGAATTTACCAACCAGGATGAGCCCCGCCCCGATCCATTACCCTTCTCAGAAGCAGCCCGTCGCCCTGCAACCAGCGCCGGCCGCGCCTGTGCCAAGTATTCCGCCAACGCCATCTGTGCAGCTTTTCCCAGCGGCACAATGCGTTCTTTGTCTGCCTTGCCGCGCACCAGCATGTATCCTGCCTCCAGCTTCAGATCTTCCAACTTCGCATTCACGATTTCCGATACGCGCAAGGCACCGGCGTAGAAAACCTCAAGCATCGCGCGATCCCGCACAGCAAGCGCGGCTGCATCTTTATGCCGTGGGGCAGCGCGAAGGTTCCCCGGTGCCGCCAGAGTTGCTTCCATCTCGTCTCGGGCCAGCGCTTTTGGCAGAACCTTCCACTGTCGCGGAGATTCAATATTCAGCGTGGGATCATGGTCGATCTTTCTATCGAGCAACAGATAACGATAAAGATGCCGCAGCGCCGAAAGTTTCCGGCCCACGCTGCGGCTGTCAACCTGATTCGAGAAAAGCTGTTGCAGGAACTCACGCACGTCAGTACGGCGGGCGTTCAACAGCACGCGCTTTCGCTTTTCCAAGAACGAAGAGAATTGTTCGATATCGGTCGTGTAGGCTGCGATGGAAAGTGGCGCGAGCCCCTTCTCAATCCTCAAATAATCGAGAAAGCTGGCGAGCGTGCTCGTATTGGCCTGCGCAGCCATGAGCGAAGTATGCGCGTTATCGGACGTTAGCGGGAGTAGTAAAGCGGGTACGAAAGCATACCCGAGGATTGCTTACGCGGCATCGATCTCGCGGCTCAGCTCAACCGCGTACAACGCTCCCTGCGCAGTTTCCTCGTGCTTGAAATAAGCAAACACATCACGTCCCGCAGCCAGATGTTCGCGCAACTGCGCAACCATGTCTCGACGTTCCTCTCCTGTATATGTCGGCTTCCGGAAGCGATAATAAGCAAATGCTGCCGTGACGACATCAGGTGTCGTACGGGTTTCTGTCTCGGCCACGCACAATGCGGCGCCGCGAGACTTCAGCGCCTCCCAGGTTGCCTCGGTGAACCACGAATCATGCCGGAACTCGAACGCCGCAGGCAAAGCTCGGGGCAACAGCACCAGAAAATTCTTCAGGAGCGGAATATCTGCTTTCAGATTCGGCGGCAATTGAAACAGCACTGGCCCCAGTTTTCCGGCACTCGCAAGCGGCTCAATCGTAGATAAGAAGCGCGGCAGGAAATCCTGCACTCCTTTCAAACGCTTGATGTGCGTAATCACCTGGTGCGCCTTTGCGCCGAAACGAAAATTCGCCGGCGTCTCCGCAATCCAGTTCTGCACGGTCGTTTCCTTCACCAGTTGCCGAAAAGTAAAATTCACCTCGACCGTGTTGAGCTGCGTGGAGTAGTAGCTCAGAAATTTTTTCTGCGCAAGTTTTTCGGGATAAAAATCCGGCTTCCAGGTCGGGTACGCCCATCCAGAAGTTCCGGCGAAGAGTTGAGGCATGGATATTGGCTCAAGCTGCGGATGGATTATACCTTGCGCTTTGCTTTAGCCACCTGCGCTTTCGCTGCTCGTCGAGGAGCTTTTCGGGTGCCAGCTCTTCGCGCGCCGGCCCCTGGGTCAGCAACTGCAGGCGGCTCCTGTGACGGCACAACCGCCTTCAGATCCGGCAGTCGCTGCTTCAACGCCAGCACAGGAGCAAACAAGTCTCCCAGCTTATCCACGCGTTCGATCACCTTCTTGGCTTCAAAAACCAGCAGGTTCGCATCTTTCTTTTTCAGCGCGCGCTCGACTTCGTCCCAGGTCACCGGCGTCGATACGGTCGGATGCTCGCGCGCCCGCAGCGAGTAAACTGCGACCGTGGTCTTGTGTTCGTCGTTCTGGCTCCAGTCGACGAGCACTTTTTCCGTGCGCAGGCTTTTCTTCATGTCCGAGACGACCATATCGGGATGTTCCTGCTCCAGCAGTTGCGCCAGCGCGTGGGCAAACGTTTTCGTTTGATCGTAATTAGTGGGAGTGTTCAATGGAACATATACCTGGAGTCCTTTGGAGCCGGACGTTTTTGGAAAAATCTGCAACCCGAAGTGTTCGAAGATCTCGCGCAGCCACATCCCCACGTGGCAGCATTGCACGATATTCGCCGGCGGACCGGGGTCGAGATCGAAGACCATCATCGTCGGGCAGGTAATATCTTTCGCGAGCGCCAGCGAAGGATGCAATTCAATCGCCGCCAGGTTCGCAAGCCAGACCAGCGTCGGCAGATCATTGCACAGAATGTAGTTCACATTCCGGTGATTACCCTCGCTCCAAATCGGCGCAACCTTCACCCAATCTGGACGGTGCTGCGGCGCATTCTTCTCGTAAAAAAAATCTTCATCCACGCCGTTGGGATAACGCTTGCGCGTGAGCGCGCGCCCCGCCAGATGCGGAATCATCGCCGGCGCGATCCGCACGTAGTAATCAATGACCTGCTGCTTGGTGAATCCAACTGCGGGATACAGCACTTTTTCGAGATTCGTCAGCTTCAGTTGTCTTCCCTGAATCTCAACAATAGAATCCATCGGACCGGCTCCAGCAGGCATTGTGCCTGAAAAAGGCGCTACTGCAAAATACACCCTGGCCTGTACTTCAGCTATTGATCCTCTTGGGTGTGAAATTCCAAATAGTGCCAAAGGCAGTGTGAGGAACCTGCTTTATCGCGTAGGTCGCCAAGTAGATTCAGAACTCCGTTTGACAACTTCCCTACCCTCCACGTAACGTCGAAATTGCTGCTTGTTACGTCTAAAACCTCATAATTCTGCACGGCCGGAACATCTCCGTCCCACCGTTCTGGAGGCTCGATGAAATCCCGCACACTCCGACTTATAGCTCTCACCTTCGTTCTCACCGTTGTTGCAAGCGCACAAGACCTCGCTTCATTCGAAAAGCGCATCACCGTAAAGAAATTGCCCAATGGCCTGACCATCGTGATCTGCGAGCGCCCGGAAGCTCCGGTTTTTTCCTTCTTCACCATGGTTGACGCCGGTTCGGCGCAGGACCCCATGGCCAAAACCGGCCTCGCACATATGTTCGAGCACATGGCCTTCAAGGGCACCGACAAAATCGGCACCACCAACTACGCCGCTGAGAAGGTTGCGCTCGAAAAGGTTGAAGTCGCATACGCTGCTTACATCAAAGAGCGCGACAAGACCTTCGGCCGCGACGAGGCCATGCTAAAGAAGCTGGAGAAAGAATGGAAAGACGCAATCGCCGAGGCCCAGAAGTACGTCGTGCCTAACCAGTTCGGCAAACTCATCGAGCAGAACGGCGGGCAAGACCTGAACGCCTTCACTGATTATGACGAAACCGCCTATCACTATTCCCTGCCCTCAAACCGGCTGGAACTTTGGGCATATCTGGAGTCAGAGCGCTTTCTTCATCCCGTGATGCGCGAATTTTACAAAGAACGCGACGTCGTAATCGAAGAACGCCGTCTGCGCACCGACAGCAGCCCCACCGGCCGCTTGCAGGAGCAGTTCAACGCGTCAGCCTTCGAGGCGCATCCTTACCACCGCCCAACCGTGGGATGGATGTCAGACCTCAATTCCTTTTCGGCTAGCGACGCTCTGAATTTTTTCCATCACTACTACGTGGCTGCAAACATGGTGGTCGCCGTTGCAGGAGACATTAAAGCCGCGCAAGCCATGCCAATTCTGGAAAAATATTTCGGCCGCCTGCCCGCCAGCCAGAAACCTGACGAAACGACGACCGTTGAACCGCCACAGAACTCCGAACGCCGCGTCGTTCTTGAAGAAAAGACGCAGCCACTCTACATAGAGGGCTACCATCGCCCCGACTACATGAGCAAAGATGATGCCGTCTACGACGCCATCACCGATCTGCTTTCGGAAGGCCGAACATCCCGTCTCTACCGCGCTCTGGTGCGCGACAAAAAGATTGCTGCATTCTCAGCCGGGTTTACCGGCCTGCCTGGAACCAAATATCCCCATCTTTTCGCGTTCTATGCTGTCCCGCTGCCCGGCCACAGTACGCAGGAGGTGGGCGACGCCATCCACGCTGAAATTGAGCGCCTGAAAAAAGAAGATATTACTGACGAAGAGTTGAAGATGATCAAGACACGCGCCAAGGCCAATTTGATCCGCAGCCTGGGCGACAACGAGGGGCTGGCAACCCAACTGGCGATCTATCAGACCCGCTATGGCGACTGGCGCTGGCTGTTTTACTCGGTCGATCGCATCGACAAAGTCACCAAAGCCGATATTCGCCGCGTCGCCAACGAAACTTTTCAAGACACCAATCGCACCGTGGGTTTGATCGAAACGGCTACTGGCGAAGGCCAAGGCGGCGAGCAGAAATCCCAGCCGGAATCCCAAAATTCTGCAACCTCGCCTGACAAGGGAGGCGCACGATGAAACGCTGCGCGCTGAAGGCAAACGCAATTTTCCCCGCCCTGCTGATTTTCACATTCCTGTTCACAGCACCGCGAACAGCATTTTCCCAGGCAACCTGGCAGCAAATTCCGATTCCGCCCCTCCCTGCCTTCAAACCGGCGCAGCCGAAGCGGATTCAGCTTTCGAACGGCATGGTGATCTTTCTCCAGGAGGACCACGAGCTGCCTCTGATTCAAGGTTCCGCGCGCATTCGCGGCGGTAAAGCGCAAGAGTCGGCCGAGAAAACTGGACTCGCCACGATTTTTGGTGAAGTCTGGCGCACCGGAGGAACGAAAGATCAAACCGGCGATCAGCTCGACGACTATCTCGAAGCGCGCGCCGCGAAAGTTGAAACTGGAGGTGGGCCCGATTCCACCAGCATCAGCCTGAATTGCCTGAAGGCCGACTTCGATGACGTGTTCAAAGTTTTCGTCGATCTAATGCGAAATCCCGAGTTCCGCGGCGATAAGCTCGACCTCGCGCAGAAGCAGGCGTACGACGCCATTTCGCGGCGCAATGACGAAATCGGCGAAATTGCCGAGCGCGAATCGACCAAGCTCGCTTATGGCCCGAACAATCCCTACGCGCGCGAAGCAGAATACGCCACTGTCGCCGCGATCACGCGCGACGACTTGTTCGACTGGCACAAAAAGTACGTCGAACCCAATAACATCATTCTCGGCATTGACGGCGATTTCGATCCCGCCGCAATGGAAAGCAAGCTGCGCGCGGCCTTTGAATCCTGGCCGAAAGGCCCCGAATTGCCGAAGCCGGAAATCAAATACGAACCCGCAAAGCCCGGCTATTACCTCGTCAAAAAAGAAGACGTCAATCAGAGCAACATCTTCATGGTGACGCTCGGCATCACCCGCAACAACCCTGACTACTATGCGGTTTCGGTCTTTAACGAAGCGTTCGGCGGCGGATTTTCCTCTCGCCTTTTTAATGACATTCGCACCAAACGCGGACTGGCCTACGAGGTCGGCGGCGGTATTGGCGCCAACTTTGGCCATCCTGGGATTGAGCGTTTCGTCGTTGGCACGAAGAGCCAGAGCACGGTTGAATCAATCGAAGCCCTCAATCACGACATCGACGAGCTCTCCAAGCGCCCAATCACCGACGATGAGATCAAGCACGCCAAAGACGCTATTCTGAACGCCTTCATCTTCCGTCTCGACTCGCCCGACAAAATTCTTGCCGAACGTATGGCTTATGAGTTGTACGGCTATCCGCCAGATTGGCTCGACAAATACCAGGCCGAGATTCAAAAAGTAACCGCTGCCGACGTGAATCGCGTCGCCGCGAAATATGTGCACCGCAATCAACTCGCGGTGCTTGTCGCGGGCAATCCAAACGATTTCGACAAGCCGCTCTCATCCCTTGGTCCAGTGACCGAAATCGATATCACCATTCCGCCGCCTCCGGGAATGAAGCAGGAAGAATCGGCAAAGGCCACTGAGTCGAATGACGAGGGCAAAGTCATGGCCGCAAAAGTCGTCGCCGCTCTCGGCGCCGAAGAGAAGCTGGCCGGCGTCAAGTCTTTGCACACAGAGTTGACGTTGACACGAAAGACGCCGCAGGGTGACATTCCCATGCACGTGGAGACTTTTATCGTCTTCCCCGATCACCTGCATGCGGCCATTCAAACTCCCAACGGGGAAATCGATGTAATAGCCGCGCCCGACGCAGCTTTCATGGCCGTTCCCGGCCAGGGCACGCGCGACATGCCCGCCGCACAGAAAACTGAAACTCTGGAGCAGATCAAGCGCGATCCCATTTTCATCGCCGCGCACTGGAAGAATTCGAACGTGTTTTTCCGCGCCGCTCGAAGCGAGAAAGTGGGCGATATCGACGCACGCATTGTGGATGTAACTGCCGCTGGAGCTGTCCTCCGCTGGTTCGTCGACCCGCAGACCGGGCACATCCTGAAAGAAACCTACATGACTCTTGGGCAAAGCGGCCCGGTGCAAGGCGAAACCGATATGGGTGACTGGAAATCCCTCGGCGGCCTGTCCATCCCCGCTGTCCGCCACAACAAGCAGAATGGGCAGGATTTCAGCACAAGCGAGTACACGTCGCTGGAATTGAATCCCGCGATCGACCCGAAAGTTTTTGAGAGGCCGACAGCACCGTAAACAGCCTGAGGCCGCCCGTGTTCGCGAGAAGAACCTGCGAGGGACCTGTGGATGAAGGGTTAGTCGGTCCGCCAGTGGTTGATGGCGTGTTGGACGTTGTTGTCGTCTATGGATTCAGCCCGTAGCCCGTGTCCGCTCCCATTCCACTCAGTGCAAGCGCTCCCTCCCGCCGCCGTTTTCCGAGAGAGTTATTTGCCCGGTTTCACCCAGAGCACTGCGAAGTACTTTCCTTTCTCTTCTTTCGCCAAGTTTCCTTCTTCCCGTGAGGTAAACAGTTGCCGGCCGTTCTCGGCCGCGGGAAACCAAATCTCAGAGAGGAAGCAACGGTCTCGGTAGCAGTGGAACAGGATATGCCCCTTCTCACCCACGGCGCGGTCCGAGACTTCATTGGCCGAAGCCATAGCGACGATGTTGCGGTTCGCGTCCCGGATCTTGACCAGGTGGGAAGCAGCGGTGATCCAGTAGTCCCCGGCGGGAAGCGTCTTATGGAAAACGGTAAAGCTGAAGGGAATGGTTGCCTTGACTGGGCCCGCTTCCGCGGAAGCCAAAACTGCCAGCCCGAATGTGAGGCCCAGGCATGTAGCGATTAGAGTGTGCTTTTTCATCGATGATTCTCCTTCTTCCGATTTGCTAGCCGGCTTCAAACCGCCCAGCTTTTGCCGCCTTTCATGGCGAACGAGGCGAAGTTTCGCTGGACCACGCCAGCAGAACAATGGATCCGTTGTGGTTTGAGTGGGGAATGAATGTGACCAGCTAACTTGCTGAAAGGACAGTAGAATTACCAGAATATGACCCAAGCCGTCTAATGAACGTGGGAGCTCTCTGGGTGTAAACTCTGGGGGTCACAGGGGTGAAGTGGGAATGGCCCAGCCTGCCGCCAATCCTAAGGTCGTGAGGTTCGGACTTTACGAGCTCGACTCCAACGCCAGGGAACTGCGCAAGGCCGGCGTAAGGATCAAGTTGCAGGAGCAGCCCTTTCAGATCCTCGAAATGCTGCTGGAGCGCCCTGGGGCCATCGTTACCCGCGAAGAGTTGCAGAAAAAACTCTGGGCCGCCGACACCTTTGTCGATTTCGATCTCAGCCTGAACAGCGCGATCAAGAAACTCCGCCAGGCGCTGAACGACGATTCTGAGAACCCACGGTTCATTGAAACCTTATATCGGCGCGGGTACAGGTTCATCGGGCCGATCAATGGAGCGACCACCGCCCACCTTAAGGAAAACCGTCTGTTGCAGGTGGTTGCTTCAGACTCTGTCGCGATGCAAGCTGAGGCGCCGGCGTCGTCTCGTCGATGGACATGGATGCTGGTTTATGCGGCGATCCCCGTTCTTCTTATTGCGTCGGCGATCATTGCGTACCGGATCTTTCCTTCCTCTCCACCGAGAGTTTTAGGCTTTACACAGATCACCCATGACGGTCTGTTCAAGGACACCCTCTTCACAGATGGCGAACGAATCTACTTCCAGGAACTGCAGGGCGATCGTTTCGTGGTCACCCAGGTATCGGTCGCCGGCGGCGACACCAGCAATGTGCCAACACCTTTCGTGAACGTTCACATCAGCGATCTCGCGCCGAATGGCTCAGCGATCCTGCTTGGCAGGTTTCAAGGCACAGGGAAGGGCATGGAGGCATGGTCGCTTCCCCTTCCCAGCGGGCCCCCGCACCGGCTCGGTGAGCTTGTGAGCAACGGTGGATCCTGGTCGCCCGATGGCAGTCAAATGGTTCTGTCCGTCGGACCGGACATCTACCTCGCGCAAGGCGACGGTAGCGAACCACGGAAGCTAGCCAGCGTCGGAGGCCAGGTGTTTGGCGCGCGTTTCGCTCCCGATGGCCGCAGGATTCGGTTTGAAGTCGTTGATCCAAGAAATGGCCAGAGTGCGATTTGGGAGATGACACGCGAAGGAAGCAATCTTCATCCGCTGCTCCCGGGTTGGAACTCCGAGCCGCGCGAATGTTGTGGCAGATGGACCCCTGACGGAAAGTACTACCTATTCCAGAGCTTTCGCGATGGCCGAGTCAGCATCTGGGCGCTTCGTGAAAAATCCTGGTTAAGGGAAGAGGCGAAGCCAGTGCAGTTGACCAACGGACCATTGGACTTTCTATATCCCGTAGCAAGTCGGGACGGCAAAAGGATTTTTGCGGTTGGATCGCAGCCGCGATGTGAGCTGTTGCGTTATGACTCGAAAACAGGCTTCGTGCCTTATTTTGACGGCAGGTCGGCAAGCGATCTGGCGTTTTCTGCAGATGGAAAGTGGGTGGCATACGTGTCTATCCCGGAACGCCAGCTCTGGCGCAGCCGGGTTGACGGCAGCGAGAGGCTGCAACTTACGCCGGAAGGAACGGCTGCTGCGCTCCCACGCTTGTCCCCGGATGGCAAGCAGATCGTGTTCATGGGCGCCAGCCTGAAGACCGGCTGGCATGCTTACCTGATTTCCAGCGACGGGAGCGGGCTGCGGGAACTCATTCCGGGTGCGGAAGTCGGATACGATCCTAATTGGTCGCCCGACGGAAAATCTATCGTGTTGACGCTCAACGTGGCTGGCGGAGGGGGATTGCTTCCCGATGGACCGGGCATTGCCACGTATGATGTCGCGACGCAAAAGGTCTCGCTAGTCCCAGGCGCAAAGCAGTTGTTCTCTCCCCGCTGGTCGCCGGATGGAAGACACATTGCCGCGATTACCAACGACTCCATGAAACTCATGCTCTTCGATCGTCTGACCCAGCAGTGGCAGGAACTTGTCAGCATGCCCATTGGCTATCCCAGCTGGTCGCACGACGGGCAGTACATCTATTTCGATACTACCCTTACCGATGACCCTAATTTCTTTCGCATACGTATCTCAGATCGCAAGCTGGAGCGGCTGATCAGCCTTAATGGCGTGCGCCAGTACTGGGGAGATTTCGGTTCGTGGACGGGGCTAGCGCAGGACGATTCGCTGCTGCTGGTTCGCGATACCAGCAGTCAGGAAATCTACGCGCTGGACTGGCAGGCGCCTTAAGGCTTTCGCGATCTCTTTCACTGGGCGGTATGCCTGAATTGACGAGGCAGAGCTTTTTTCTTGACATCCCTTCTTATAGAACTCATTGACAGGTCAGGCTCAGCCGGATTACAGTAGGCGAACAAATGGCGAATATACCCACCCTGCCATTGTTCGCGGCCCCTCCGACTTCTCCGCTCGTCGGCATCGCCCGTCTCGCCGCCCAAGGCGAATCATTGCGCGAAGGCCATCGAGTCGAATATTTCACCCTGCCCGCGAAATCCCTGCTTAACCGCTGCGTCAGCAAGCGCAAGCTGCCCTTCACCTGGACCATCAACCCTTACCGCGGCTGCGAATTTGGCTGCCGCTATTGTTACGCGCGCTATACCCACGAATTCATGGAAATGCGCGACGGTCTCGAGTTCGAGCAGAAAATTTACGTCAAGCAGCACGCGGCCGATCTGCTGCGGAGCGAACTGAAAAAAGTAAAGAAGAACGAAGCGATCGCTCTGGGTACGGCAACCGATCCTTACCAGCCCGCCGAGCGGCGCTACGAAGTCAGCCGCGCAATTCTCGAGGAGTTCGCCCGCCATCGCGGATTCGAACTGGGCATTGTCACGAAGTCCAATCTCATTCTTCGCGATCGCGATCTCTTGCTCGAAATCGCGCGCAGCAACACTTTATCAATCCACATCACGATCACCACGCTGAATGCAGATCTGGCGCGCATTCTGGAACCGCGCGCCCCGCGCCCTGATTTGCGTATGGACGCCGTGCGCGAACTCAGCCGCGCAGGCCTCGACGTCGGCCTGAGCTGCTCGCCGGTTCTGCCCGGAATTACGGATTCACCGGCAGATCTGGAAAATCTGGTGCGCAGCGCAGCGGAATCAGGCGCCCGCCACATCTTCGCGAACCCGCTGTTTCTGAAACCGTGCTCGTCGGCGGTTTTTCTTCCATTCATCGAACAACACTTTCCACATTTGCTTGAGAACTACCGCGAACGTTATCAGGATCGCTCATTTCTGCCCGCATCCTATGGCAAGCGCATAGCGCAACTGATCTCACGCTTGCGCCACAAATATCGGATTGGACGCGGCGATCCGCGCGGCACTGCACCGGCTTGGCCAGTAGATCAAGCTGAAGAACAGTTGGCATTGTTTCGAGGATGGCCGAATGAGCACGATTTTATGCATAAAAGCAGGTAACTCACCGCCGCTTCGCGCCGTTTCGGAATGACATTGTAAAAAGTTGTGATTTGGAATGACACTAGGGCGTGCAACAACGTTCTCGCGTCCCCTGGCTCTATAATCAACTGCACTCTCATGGCGACCGTTCCCCCATCGGCGCAACCCGCTCCGGCGCAGCGTGTCCCTTTCAGCATGCGTGTGAAGCAGTTCTGGCAGCGCGTCACCGAAGGAATGGAAATCAGCCAGCTCTGGTCGCAGTTCGAAACCGAAGCGCGCGCCAGCTACCGCCTCTATTCAAAAGACGTTGCCGCAAAAACCCCCGAAGGCCTCACCCAGCGCGGCCGGCACCTTCACGTCGTCAAGGAATTCTTCTGGGCGATCTTAGAGAAGCTCTCGCCCGCGCGCCGCGTGCTGCTGCTGGCGGCGCTCATTCTGCTCGTGGTTCCTCAAGGGGCCTTCACTTATCGGGGCGAAGGCGGGTCGGTGCACGTGGTCGAGATCGACTTACAGTTCTGGGGAGGACTCCTTCTTTTCCTGCTGCTAATCCTGGAAATCGCCGACCGCGTCGTGATGAAGCGGGATCTGCAAATCGCCCGTGAGATTCAGACCTGGCTGCTTCCCGGCGCCCCGCCGCAAATCCCCGGACTCTCACTGGCCTATGTGACGCGCCCGGCAAATACCGTGGCAGGGGATTATTACGACGTATTTCCCCGGCCCGGTAAAACGAATGAAGAAAATCGGGTGGTCTTCGCCGTGGCCGATGTCGCCGGAAAAAGTGTTCCTGCGGCCATGCTCATGGCCACGCTTCAGGCCAGTCTGAAGACGCTTTCCACAGCGCAGGTGCCGCTGCCTGAACTGGTGGCGAACATGAACAAATACGCCTGCTCCAACAGCCAAGGTGGACTGCGCTTCACAACGGCCTTCCTGGCCGAGTACGACGCCTCCAATCGAGTGCTGAATTACATCAACGCGGGACACAACGATCCCATCCTGCGCCGCGCCAATGGATCGATCGAGCGTCTCGATGTCGGTGGCTTGCCGCTTGGCATTCAGCCTGAGGCCAAATACGAATCGGCCAATGTGACCCTTGCGGCCGGAGATTGGCTAGTAATTTTCACCGATGGCCTGGTAGAAGCAGAAAATGCCCGCCAGGATGAATACGGCGAGGCGCGCCTGCTAAGCGCCATCGCCGCCGGAGCAGCAGGCACACCGGCTGAAATGCTGAAGCGTCTCATGACTGAAGTGGACGTATTTGTGGGTAATACACCACAGCACGACGATGTAACCTGCATGTTGATTAAAGCCGAAAGCACCTAACCGTCGAGAACGCGGGAAAAATTCAGGCCGATTCCATTCCTTGAGAGAGTCCCGGCACAGAATCACGTTCCCGGCATCGCTACGCTTTCCTCCGCGATCTCCGCGGTGAATGCCCTTTCATCCACGCGGCGTACATCCGATGAAACGCATGCACGCCGCGCTCCTGCCTCACACTGAACCGCCCGCGAGAATAACTTCGTGATCGCAAGTTCTTCTGCACGGCTTCGCAGATGGCAACGTCTTCGACCTGAATCTGATGGCTGAACTCGACTGAAGCCTTCGCTGCCGGCGTGCTATGTTGCGCCTCCGGCAGGTACCATTCAAACATGGCCAGCGTGCGTTCCGGCTCAAGCGGAAGCACGATGTTTAGCGAAAGATTATCGGGATAGCAGTTCAGCATCCAGTTGGGAAAAACCCAGAAGTAGTCCGTGGTCAAGTCTTCCCGCGCTTCCTGATAGCGCCGCGGAGTCGTATCTCCCGGCTGCGCCCCACGAATCGGGCTGAACTGCCGCACATAGTTTTCGTGCGGCTCAACTACATACGCGTTGTAGTCAAGCTCGCGATTCAGCCCCGGATGCACGCTGGGCAGATGGTAGCCCTCCAGATAATTATCGATGTAGGCCTTCCAGTTACATTTCATGTCGTAGGTGCGCCGCTCGAACAATTTAAGACCTTCAACATAAAATTTTTTTGCTTGTGCAGGCATTTCGCCCAAACTTTCACGTAAAGGAGCACAGTCATCGTCGAGGTTGACGAAGATAAAGTTAAACCACTCTTCCACCTTCACTGGCGCAAGCGCGAAATCTTCCGCGCGAAAATTCTCGACGCCCTCCATTTCTGTAGCCGAGATCAGCGATCCATCCAAACCATAGGCCCAGCCGTGGTAGCCGCAGCGAAAGAGCTTGCGCGAGCCGCAGCCTTCAGCCGCAGGCCCGGCCCGGTGCCGGCAAACGTTATAGAAACCGCGCAGCGTCATGTCCGGACCGCGCACCAGCAGCAGCGGTTCGCTGTTCAACTCGGTCGTGAAATAGTCGCCCGGTTGGGCAGCCTGGCCGCGATGTCCGACCACTTGCCATGTTCGGCTAAAAATACGTTCACGCTCTTCTTCTAACGTTGCTGGATCGGTGTACAGGCGCGATGGCAAAGTCCATGCGCGCCCAATATTTGAATCAATTGAAGGAACGCCGTTCAAAGTTGCCATAGATCTCAAAGGCAGTTCGGAATCCGCTTGGCCAGCAGGATATAATAAAGCGCAGGCTTGCAAGCGCCTACTTCGAGGCTGGCTGGAGCGTCCCGGAATCTCGCCCGGTTTAATTGCAAGGAGGGCGAAAAACTCCATTCTACAAAGGGCGCAGTTCCATCCCTAGGTCCACGGTAGGAGTTGACAGAATTTGTCGAGACGTACCGACGCAATTTGGCACAAACCCCCAGCGGTAAGGTCGAAGACGTTTTAGAATGATACTTAAGTGCCGATCGGCGTTGAAAATAGGAAGATTACGGTTCCCTCACTGGAACCAAGGTAACTGGCGAATGTGGCCCGGCAAGTGCGAACATCAAGGCTGACTGGGTCATACCATGACCAGCAAAGAAATCAACAACTTCTAACGAGGGGAACAAAGAGATGCGGAAACAACAGAAAGGCTTTTCACTGATTGAGCTGCTGATCGTGGTTGCCATCATCCTGATCATCGCAGCGATCGCGATTCCAAACCTGATGCGCGCCCGTATGGCGGCCAACGACTCGTCTGCGGCCGGCTCCGAGCACACCATCATCGTCGGCGAAGTCGGTTTCTTCGGCGCATATCCCAGCACGGGTTACGCCACGTTGGCTGTGCTGGGCAATCCCGGAGCTCTCTCGCCTTGCGTTCCGTCGGCTACCAACGGCTGCTTGATTGACAACAATCTGGCGACCGCGTCAGTTGCCCCCGGCAAGAGCGGTTACCTCTTTAACGCCACTCCGGGAACCACCGGCGCCGCTTTTAACTTCTACACGCAAGCATGGCCGATATCAAACGTCAGCGGTACCCGCCAGTACTGCGCGGCTGATGACGGCGTGCTCCGCGTGACGACGGGCTACGGCACAGGGCCTGGCGCCTATGCTACTTGCTTGACCTGGACGCCTTCGCAGAACTAATTGCGGATGGGCGAGTGCCTGAATCGGCACAAAGCCAGAGGGCAGCGGCGGACCCGCTGCCCTTTGTTATTTCTCCCTTGCATGTAGGCCGTCGACGTTCGATCCCTAGCATTACCCGGGTAATCGACCTGCCTCTTCCCTTTGGCCCCACAAGTGCCACATATTTAGGCGGACACCTGTAAGCCGAACCTGCGGCTCGGTGAGACGCGTGCCGAAATGAGACTTAATCAAGAACAAAAAGGCTTCTCGCTGATCGAGGTCCTGATCGTGGTCGCGATCATTCTGATCATTGCGGCTATCGCCATTCCTAATCTAATGCGGGCCCGCATGGCGGCGAATGATTCTGCCGCTGCCAAGTCCCTTCACACGATCGAGGTTGGTGAAATAGGATACTCCGCCGCATATCCGACCGTTGGTTTCCCAGCCACGATGCCTCCGCTCGGCGGGGCCAGCCCCTGCATCGCTAGCGTTGCCACCGGATGCCTTATCGATAACGATCTCGCAACTAATAGCAACGGCAATGGCAAAAGCGGATATCAGTTCGCCGCCACCGGTTCGGCAAGCGCCGGCAGCGCCTACAACGACCAGTTCTATGCCACAGCTACACCCAACAGCAACTTGACCGGCACCCGCGCCTACTGCGTCGCTGATGATGGGGTGATACGCCTTCAACCGCCAGGAACTGTCACTCTCGTGCCCAGCTATAACGCGTGCCTGGCATTGACGCCCATGCAGAATTAGTATAGCCGGACGAATTCGTCCGGGTTGCGCTGAGAGCGCCCAAAGCGCGCAATAGGGACCATCGCAGCCACCGTCGTCCTGGTCCTAAGAGGGCCCCTTTTACCTTCGTAATCTCCTGTGACCCTCTCAGGTATTCACCTCGGAATTGGTTTGCATATAATTTTGTGTTGGAAGAAAGGCGAACGCTTAGCCGGAAGCACTCCCGCACCATGCCTGCCATCGAGATTCTGGGATTAGAAAAAACTTACAGCGTCGGCTTCTGGCGCAAGCGCCCCAAGCGTGCGCTGTTTCCGCTTCAATTGACCGTGGAAGACGGCGAAATTTTCGGTTTTCTCGGTCCCAACGGCGCCGGCAAAACCACCACGCTCAAACTGCTTATGGGCCTGGTCTATCCCACTTCAGGGAGCGCACGAATCCTGGGCCAGGATTGGAATGAGCCGGCAGTCAAGGCACAGATCGGTTTCCTTCCCGAGCAGCCATATTTTTACGACTATCTCACCGCGCACGAATTGCTGGAATATTATGGGCAACTCTCTGGCGTGCCCGCCAAACAGCGCTCTCATCGCGTGAATGAAGTCTTGCACCAGGTTGGTTTGCCTGACGTGAAAGGCCTCCAGCTTCGGAAATTCTCCAAGGGCATGTTGCAGCGAGTGGGAATCGCGCAGGCGATTCTGCACGATCCGAAAGTTGTCTTTTTCGATGAGCCTATGTCGGGCCTCGATCCTATGGGCCGCCACGAAGTGCGTGACCTGATGGATGAACTCAAATATCAGGGAAAGACCGTATTTTTCTCCACCCACATCCTCTCCGACGCCGAAACTTTGTGCGACCGCGTTGCCATCATTCATAAAGGAGAATTGCGAGGAGTGGGGGCGGTTGAAGATTTGACTTCCAGCGTGCAAGGTAAGATCGAGGTGATCTGGCAAGGCACGCAGATTCCGGCTGCGATGAAAGCATTGGGCGCCGAATGTCACGTCAGCGGAGACCGCGTCCGCGCCATCGTTGACGAAAAGCAGCAGGATGCCGCTATCGATGCCCTGCGCCGCGAACGGCAGCAGCTGGTTTCGATCACACCCGTTCGCACAACCCTGGAATCATATTTTGTCGAAAAACTCCGCCGCGCTGAAACTACCGCGGGAAAAACGGTATAGAACCTATGAACCGCCGTATCGCCTATATCGCCTCGAACACCTTCCGCGAAGCGGTGCGCGACCGCGTGCTCTACAACCTGATCGCATTCGCACTGCTGCTTTCGGGAGCGGCCATCCTGGTGGGGCAAATTTCGATTGAGATCGAGAAACTGGTCGTCATCAATCTCGGACTCACCGCCGTCTCTTTGTTCGGCGTGGTCATCGCCATCTTTATTGGGATTGGGCTGGTTTCCAAGGAAATCGAGAAAAGAACACTTTATACCGTGTTGTCGCGTCCGGTCCGCCGCTGGGAATTCATTGTCGGCAAGTTTCTTGGCTTGGCCGGGACCCTGGTCGTGAATACCTTCTTCATGGCCATTGGCGTCTTCCTCGCGTTGTTTTATGTCTCTCATAAGTTCGTAAAGGCCGATGCGCTGATTCTCATCGCTCTTTACTTCATCATCCTCGAGTTTCTGATCGTGTGCTCGCTGTCGCTATTGTTCTCGTCCTTTTCTTCGCCCTTGCTTTCGGCCGTATTCGCATTTTCGTTATTTGTCGTGGGCAGCTTTGCGGAAGACCTGCGCAATTTCGCCGGCATGGCCCATGGAATCTCGCGCTGGTTGGCCACAGCCGCTGCTTATCTGGTTCCAAATCTTTCAGCCTTCAACGTGATCAGCTCCATCGCGCACGAACAGCCCGTCGCGGGCCAGCTCATTCTGCACAACACTCTTTATGCTTTGTTCTACGCCACGATGGCGCTGTCGGGTGCGGTGCTCATCTTCGAGCATCGCGATTTAAAATAACTAAAGGTGTGAAATGAAGTCGCGGCGAAAAATCACGATTATGGCAAGCACGTTGCTGGTGTTGTCGCTGGCAGCGAGCGCATTCGTGCTGCACTGCACGGATAAGCTCCGTCCCCAGGCTACGCTCGATGAAGTGCTGTTCATCAGCTCGCCCACGCTGGTCAAGCGCGCCAGTCTCGGTTACGACGGGCTTATGGCTTGCATTTACTGGACGCGCGCCGTCCAGTATTTCGGATACCGGCATCACTACTATGCGGCCAGCTACAACTTGCTAGCGCCCTTGCTTGAAATCACCACTCACCTCGATCCGCATCTGATTGTGGCTTACGAATTCGGCAGTAGCTTTCTCGCGCCCAAGCCGCCCCACGGGGCAGGCGAGCCCGAGCGCGCCGTTGCGCTGATGAAATACGGCATCGAGAACAATCCCGACAATTGGCATCTTTATTACGACCTCGGCTTCGTCTACTACATGGAGCTGCACGATTACAAAGACGCCGAAGAAACTTTCGAGCGCGGGACAAAGGTGCCGAATGCGCACCCATTCCTGAAGATCTTTGCCGCGCAGATGGCACAACATGCCGGCGAGTACCAGACCGCCCGCATGTTGTGGTCGGCAACTTACCAAACGACTCAGGAGAAGCAGATCAAGCAGAACGCCATCGACCACCTGCGAGCCTTGCGTGTGGATGAAGACGTGGATCATCTCCAGGATGCCGTCACCCGCTTTGGCGAACGCACCGGCCGTTTGCCTGCGAACATTTGGGAGTTGGTCAGCGCCGAAGGTCTTCCCGGCATTCCCCTCGACCCCGATGGGCATCCTTATAAAATGACTCCGCAAGGCCGGATCGAATTGCGCGATCCCGATGCCTTCCCGTTCGCAACCAAGGGCCTGCCAGTGGGATATAAGCGGAAGTACGGCGGCATGAACTAAATTCCTTCACAGCCGTTTTTCTTGAGTATTCTCCAGGTTCCTGCCATCTTCGCGGGTGTTTCTCAGCGCTTCCGGCGTTTCAGTTGTCCCCGGGTCCGGCGTCAACAATCCTTCGCTTATGATGGCGAACAATGAACGTCGGCAAATCCTCGCGCCTCAGCGTTACCCGTTCGGCGTGGCAATGGTGGAAGGACCTCGCTGCACGCGAAGGACCGCTCTCCGCGACCACGAAGCTGGCGCGCGCACTCTGGGAATTCGCTCGCGACTCAACTCCCGCGCGCAGTCGTCAGCGCTATGGGGACATCGACTACGACTGGCAACACCGCGTGAATACAACCAGCGCCGCCGTCGGCTGGCGAGACCGCCTGCTGGGAGTCTTTTATTCTTCCTATCAGCCGACCGAGGAAACACTATTTCATGAAATGCTCGCTTCCCTGCGCGAGCACATTCGCGCTGATTTTCACGATTTCATTTTCGTCGATCTAGGCTCAGGCAAAGGCCGCACGCTGCTGATGGCTTCGGATCATCCGTTTCGGCGCATCGTGGGCGTCGAGCTTTTGCCTACATTGCATGCTCTTGCCCTGGAGAACATTGGCAAATACAAGAGCGAGTCGCAGAAGTGCTTTTCGGTGGAGTCGATCTGCGCCGATGCGACCGAGTTTTCATTTCCAGCAGAGCCGACTGTGCTTTATCTCTTTAATCCGTTTCCTGAAGCAGGGCTGCGGCGCGTAATTGCAAACCTGGAGCAGAGTTTGAGAGATCATCCGCGGCAGGTGTATGTGCTGTATCACAACCCGCTGCTGGAGCATGTGCTGGCGGAGGGCACGATATTACACAAAATTGGTGGAACCCATCAGTATTCAATGTATGGCATAAATTGAATTCTTCAGCCATGCCGCAGGGCCTGCAGCGGCTGCGACCATGGCGAGGAAGAGGCGTGAGATGATGGTGCGGAGGGTTCGATAATGGCGAAGAGAGACATTTTCGGCGAACTGATGGAAGGTGTGGCAGCAATGAAGGCTCATCGCGGGGGCACGATTACCCTGCGGACCTACAGAGCGGAAGCGGCGCCTTTGCCTAAGGTCAATTCCAGGATGATTCGCGACACGCGAAAGAAGCTGCGCTGCTCGCGGGCGGTATTTGCGCGCAAGCTGCGAATTAACGAGCGAACGCTGGAAAAGTGGGAACAGGGGCGAGCAAGGCCGAACCCTCAAGCGGCAGCTTTAGTGCTGCTGGTGCGGCGCTTTCCGGACACGCTGGCAAGGCTGGATGAGGTAGCGGAGGGGCGATGAGCCGGAAAATTCTCTACTTAGCTCTCGGCGTTGTATTCGTTGCGTCAGCACTGGGGGCGTTCTTCCTGCCTACCCAGTCTGGACGCAAATGGGCTACAGATACCGCGGTTGTGTCCGCACTCGGAGCTATTTTTCAAGTCGCGCGTGATAGCGTCGCACATGAAAGATCGTTACGGATACTTGAATCGCAGAACGCATTTTCGATTGGCGCAACCTCCCATATGGCGAGTGTCGCCTTCGACAAGTACTCGACATTTTGCGAGGAATATGTCGCGGAGATGTTCAGCGCCCTAGTGACTTTAGGGCGGGAGGGCCCCACAAGAAATGTTCTGCAGCATGCCGATAACCTTCTGACGATCCGGAGAAAGTGGGCGGTCTGGCTCACACCCAGGGTCGATGAGGGGCTGGCCCCCTTTGAAAAAGAACTCCGAAAGATAGGTGCGAATGCATGGATACATCACCAGGCACCCGGGGAAGCTGATAATCGAGAGATGTTTTCGGCGTTTGCAAAAGTCATCGGGCTGGAGAACTGGCAGGGCGAACCGCTGACGGATGAGCTTACCGTCGCGGCGGCGATTAGGAAACTCCGTAGCATCCTCGGCACTGAGGAGCTGAGCCGCCTCCGCGCTGAACTCGTGAACCGTGCATTGCGAAACATCAGGAATTCGGCCTAGAGCGCATTGTAGACTTGGCCTATGACCACCTCCACCCTTAACTCCCTCGCTCGCGCCTCTTCCGCCTACCTGCGCTCAGCCATGCACCAGCCCATTCACTGGCATGAGTGGGGAGACGAGGCCTTTGCCACTGCACAGAGCGAGAACAAGCCGATGCTGCTTGACATCGGCGCGGTGTGGTGCCACTGGTGTCATGTGATGGATCGCGAATCGTATGACGATCTCGAAGTGGCGAAAATTGTGAACGAGCTTTTTGTGGCGGTGAAGGTCGATCGCGATGAGCGCCCCGACATTGACAGTCGGTATCAGGCGGCGGTGAGCGCCGTTAGCGGGCAGGGCGGGTGGCCTCTTACAGCGTTTCTTACTCCGGACGGCAAGCCGTTTTACGGAGGGACATACTTTCCTCCCACCGATGGTTACGGTCGTCCAAGCTTCAAGCGCGTGTTGCTCAGCATTGCCGCCGCTTATAAAGAAAAACACGGCGATGTAATCGAGCAGGCCAAGATGGTCGAAAGCGCGATTGCGCAGGCGGAGTCATTTACCGCTCGCGACGGTAAGATTTCGGCACAGATTGTCGACGCGATCATCGATTCTGCATTAAAGATGTTCGATCCGCGGAACGGCGGGTTTGGAAATGCGCCGAAATTTCCGCATCCATCGGCGCTGGATTTGCTGATCGAACGATATTCCCGCACAAAAGACGACCGCCTGCGCAATGTCTTCGTCACCACGCTCGAGCACATGGCCAACGGCGGTGTTTACGACCAGCTTGCGGGAGGATTTCATCGTTATTCGGTCGATGAGCGGTGGGTCGTGCCGCACTTCGAGAAGATGTCGTACGACAACTCCGAGCTGTTGAAAAACTACGTGCATGCCTATCAGGCGACAGGTTCGGAATTCTTCGCGAACGTAGCCCGCGACATCATTCGCTGGATGGACGAATGGCTTAGTGATCGCGAGCATGGCGGCTTCTATGCCTCGCAGGACGCCGACATCAACATGAACGACGACGGCGACTACTTTACCTGGACGCTCGATGAGGCGCGTGCCGTGCTCACAGAGGAAGAAGCGCAGGTCGCGGCGCTGTATTACGACATCAATGAAATTGGGGAGATGCATCACAACCCCGCGAAGAATGTGCTCTACGTGCGCGCTCCGATTGACGAGATTGCGCGCCGGATGAATATCAGCGCTGAGCGGGTGCAGGAACTACTGGATTCGGCAAAGAAGAAGATGTATGCGGCGCGGCTGCAGCGGCCGACGCCATGTGTCGACAAGACAGTGTATGTTGCCTGGAACAGCATGTGCGTGTCGGCGTATTTGGAAGCGGCGAAGGTGCTGGGGCGGGAGGATGCGCGCAGGTTTGCGTTGAAGTCGCTGGATCGAGTATTGGCGGAGGCGTGGAGGCACGGTGACAGCGCGGCCGAGGGTGGCCGCGCCACACATGCTGATGCCACACTGCTTCATGTCGTGGCCTATTCCGATCCCGAAGCCGAGCATCGCGAAATTCCCGGGATGTTGGATGATTACGCGGCCACCGCACTGGCCTGCCTCGATGCTTATGAAGCCACTGCCGACTTGAGCTACTTCAAATTCGCGCAATCCATCAGCGACGCGATGGTTGCTAAATTCTTCGACGCGGCCTCCGGAGGATTCTTCGATTCCCAGCCGTCCGCGACTGGGTCAAAGCTTGGCGTGCTATCCACTCGCCGCAAGCCGATTCAGGATTCGCCCACGCCGGCGGGCAATCCCATGGCTGCAATCGCGTTGCTGCGGCTGCATCATTACACGGGCGACGCAGTATATTGCGACAAAGCCGAGCAGACGCTCGAGACATTTGCCGACGTCGCCGGTCGATTGGGGATCTTCGCCGCAACCTACGGGATTGCGGTCTGCCACTTTTTGGAAAGCCCGGTGCAGGCGGTGGTCATTGAAGCGGAGGGGACGAAAGACAAAGCAAATGAATTGACTACCGCAGCGCGCTCGGAATTCTCATTTAGCAAGAGCGTGCTTTGCCTGAAGGCGAGCCAGACAGTCGCCGAAAACCTGCCTCCGGCGCTGGCGGGGACGATTCCGAAACTGCCGCAGTTGAAATCCGGAACCTCGTTCGTGGTTCTCTGTTCGGGGTTCACGTGCCAGCCACCGATCTACGATGCTGAGGAATTGCGGCAATCGATTGCATCTGCGCCGAAGACTAGGAACGCTTGATCCCAGGATTCAATCGCCTATTCGAGCGACAGCACGATCCAATACACGCCGGTGGGATAGGTTTCCGTGCGCGCGTAGCACGCGCCCACGGAGAAGCTGCGCAGGCTTTTGTTCGAAACAACGCCGTTCGCTTCTCTGGGCAGCGTTTCCGGACGCAGGCTGGTATAACTGAGCACCGTGTAGTGCCGCGCGAGCCCGCGAATCGGGAATGTTCCGAGCTTGTCCGCATGCGCCATGGAGCAGGCGGCATCGTCGGCGTCTGCCAGATCGTGGCGCGCAAGGCTTGGCTGGCCGGACTGCCGACGCGCTTGCACCAATGTGGCCGCAACCCTCTCTTTCACTTCCGCCACGGAATAATTAGGGAGGGCGTGTCCGAAATCCTGAACGATGTAGATGCCATCAGGTCCACGGGCCACACCGACTCCAATCACGTTGTAAGCCGGATTGAGCAGGTTGGCGCGATGTGGCGGCGATTGCATCAGATGCTCGTGTCCGTCTTCCGCGTTGAAATCAAAGGCTACGTTTTCCCCTTCCTGATCGAGTTGAATGTGCGTGGCATCGGCTAAGCGCTGAGGTAACGAAGCCTCACTCTCAAACTGATGGGAGAGGCGCTGCGCCGCAACCATGGCTTCTGCATGCAAGCGCGCGGCACGGCTAAGGCCGCTGTCAAGGGTGAGGGAGGACAGGCCCGCTTGTGTCCGGGATTGGTTCGCCAACTCCAGGAGTATATGTTCAGCTTTGGCATCGAAGCGCGCGAACGGAAGGTCCGGAGTGGATGCTGCGGCTGATTTCAGACTCTCCTGCTGAGAAGCTTTTCCATCGGAAGAGTTGCCCTCATCCGAAAACGCCATGATTCGCACCGAAGGATGTATGACGCCTGCTGCTCCCAGCAGGATCAGAAGCAGAAGTGCAAGCCTATCGTTTGCTGCCGCTCGAACAGAGAAGCCTTTGTTGGAGAGTTCCTTTTCTGGAACTCGTTTTCCGAATACTCGGTCTTGCGAAGCTCTTTGGGCTCGTGGCATCAGCTTGTGCCTACCCGTACATCGGCCCTGGGGGGTGGTGCTTGAGGCTCAAACTTGCCGCTGGTGCTACGCTAGAGGCTGAAATTCCCACGGAGAAGTTACTTTCGCTATGGAACCTGTCATTGCCGGGGTCATTGGCCTGCTGTTTGGAATCCTGATTGCTTGGCTCGCGCTGCGCTCGCGTACGGCGACCCTCGATGCACGTTCGTCCTTGAAGGAAAAGGAATTAGCGGCTGAAAAGGCCGATCTGGCGCGGCTTCAGCAGGATTACACAGACTTGATCGCCGCCAAGGCGAAGCTGGAATCCAGCCTAGAATCAGAACGGAAGGCCAGCGACGAAAAGATCGAATTGATGACCCGGGCCGGCGATGAATTGCGCAACTCTTTCAAGGCCATGGCTGCCGATGCATTGAAGAACAATAACTTGTCGTTTCTGACCCTGGCAAAAGAGAGTTTGGCGCGCTTTCAGAGCGAAGCCCGCGGAGACCTCGACAGCCGGCAGAAAGCTGTGGCCGAGCTGGTGGCTCCGGTGCGCGAATCGCTGACGAAGATGGAAGAGCAAATTAACTACCTGGAGCTGGAGCGCGGCAAAGCCTATTCCGCCCTGCACACGCAGGTGCAGTCGCTCATTACAACACAAAAGGAATTGCAGGCTGAAACTGGAAATCTGGTGCGGGCATTGCGCACTCCCAACGTGCGTGGGCGCTGGGGTGAGATTCAGTTGCGGCGTGTGGTCGAAATTGCGGGCATGCTTCCCTACTGCGATTTCGCCGAGCAGGAAACCGTGCAGAGCGAGAATGGCCGCTTGCGTCCCGACCTGGTGGTGAAGCTGCCGGGCGGAAAGAACGTGGTCGTCGATGCCAAGACGCCGCTGCAAGCTTTTCTGGATGCTTTCGAAACCGAGGATGAGGAAGCGCGGCGGGCGCATTTGGCTCTTCATGCGCGGCAAGTGCGCGATCACATGAAGACTCTCGCGGGAAAAAATTATTGGGAGCAGTTCGACTCGACTCCCGAGTTCGTGGTGATGTTTCTTCCCGGCGAAACCTTTTTCAGCGCAGCGCTGGAGCAGGATCCTGGCTTGATCGAGCAGGGAGTGTTGCAGCGCATCATTCCCGCGTCTCCGACCACCCTGATCGCACTGCTTAAAGCCGTGGCTTACGGATGGAATCAGGAAAAGCTGGCGCGCAATGCACAGCAGATCAGCTCGCTGGGCAAAGAACTGCACGATCGACTGCGGCTGCTGGCATCGCACATTGCAGCGGTAGGCTCTGGGCTCGATCGCGCCGTTGAGTGCTACAACAAAGCTGTGGGCTCGCTCGAAAGCCGCGTGCTGGTTTCGGCGCGGAAGTTTGCTGAGTTGGGCGCGTCAGTAGCGGAAGATATTCCGGAGCTCGAACCGATTGAAACGACTGCCCGCGCATTATCGTTCGACTGGGAGCAGGATGAGGCGCACGTGATCGATGGCGAGGCGACCCAGAAGAGCCGAGGAGCGGCAAATCCGTAGGACTAAACCGTCAATCTCGGTTGGCTACCCTTTGCAATCGTGGGCGTCAAATTCGGCGCGAAGGCGCAATATGACGTCGTCGGTTCGGTCCCCGGGCTGGGGGCTTGCGGAAAATTGGCGGCCGCATGCGCTGCACCAGCAATGGACAGGCCGGTCCAGCTCGATGATTGAGAACTGCAGATAGCGGTCCTGCTTTGCCATCGCCTCCCCCTGTTTTCGCATGATGTGCCCTCCAGCCACAGCTCGGATGTGATCTGCATCACGTCACTTACAAACCTGCAACCCGATATCCGGTAAGGAAACCGAAGCGGCGGACAAGGTTGCGGGCCCATGTTCGAATTCGTCCCGCAAAAATCATTCCTTTCTAATCCAACTCTCGCCGATGGCCTCCAAATGTTCACTGTTGCTGTTGCACCCTTGGGCTGCTCCGCATGCGCGGAGAGCATAAAGCCTGGGTTGCTGCAGCCGATAGCCTATTTGACGAGGCCGCCTTGCCGGCTTGTCGCCGAGCCTCGCTCAATCCCTCATGCCGCATGGCTACTGCTATTTGTGGAACCCGCACCTTGTCTGGCTGCACGTCATTTCGGACGGGCTGATTACCCTTTCCTACTATTGCATTCCGATCGCCCTGATTTACCTGGTGCGGCGGCGGCGCGATCTGCCATTCAACTGAATTTTCTGGATGTCCGGACTGTTCGTGATGGGCTGTGGGACCACCCACCTGATGGAAATCTGGAACATCTGGCACGTTTGGTACTTGAGCGCTGGAGTACTCAAGGCGCTTACGGCCGCAGCCTCATTGGCGACGGCGATATCGCTGATTCCGTTGGTGCCGCGGGCGATCGCCCTGCCTAGCCCGCAGCAATTGGAGGCGGTCAACCGCGAGCTGGCTGCCCAAGTTGTAGAGCGCCAGCGGGTGGAGCAGCAACTGCGCGAGACGCTGCAAGCGCGCGAGAGGACCTTGGCAGAATTGGAGCACCGCCAGTGCACCATCGATGACTTGGAAGTGGCGCGGGCGGCACTGGCGGAAAGCCGGGCGCGGCTGGATGCGATTATCCACTCCGCGATGGATGCCATTGTGACGTCAGATGAGCAGCAACGCATTCTTCTGTTCAATGCAGCAGCGGAAAAAATGTTTGGTTGCTCGGCCGAGCAGGCCATCGGCGAGCCACTTGAAAGATTTATTCCGCAGCGCTTCCGTGCGGCGCACAGGGAGCATCACCGCAGGTTTGCCGAAACCGGCGTCACCAGCCGGGCGATGGGAAAGCAGCAGACTTTATGGGCGTTGCGCTGGAACGCCGAAGAGTTTCAAATCGAAGCCTCCATTTCGCAGGCAACAACAACGGACAAGAAGCTGTTCACGGTGATTCTGCGCGACGTCTCGGAGCAGATGCGGCTGCAGGCGCGCAACCTGCGGCTGGCCGCGATTGTGGATTCTTCTGACGACGCGATCTTCAGCAAAGATCTGGCGGGCAGGATTACGAGCTGGAACCACGGCGCCGAACGCATGTTCGGCTACAGCGAGGCCGAAATGGCCGGGAAGAATGTGCGCCTGGTCGTGCCCGAGAACCGGCAGACGGAAGTGGATCGATTTATGGAAGAGATCGCGCAGGGCCGCCAGATTACGCGCCATGAGACTACCCGGCGGCACAAAAACGGCAGCGAGTTTCACGTCTCTTTGAGCTTGTCACCGTTGCGCGGCGAAAACGGAGAAATCATCGGCGCTGCCGCGATCGTACGTGATATCAGCGAACGTGTTGCGGCGGAACGCGGTCTGCGGGAATACAAAGATGCACTTGATCAGCACGCTGAGGTTTCGATAGCCAATGTAGAAGGCCGCATCACCTATGCCAACGATCGTTTTTGCTCCATGAGCGGATACTCCCGCGAGGAACTGATCGGGCAGAATCACCGCATCGTCAACTCGGGTTTTCATTCCAAGGAATTCTTTCAAGAGATGTGGCAGACCATCACGCGGGGCGGGGTTTGGCACGGAGAAGTTCGCAATCGCAGCAAGCACGGGGGAATCAATTGGCTGCAGACGACGATTGTTCCCTTCCTCGGCGAAAACAGGAAGCCGCGCCAGTATATGGCCATTCGCGCGGATATTACCGAGCGCAAGCTGGCGGAAGAGGCGCTGCGGGCCAGCGAAGAACGAATGCAGCTTTTCATTGAGCATGCGCCGGCGGCGCTGGCCATGTTTGACCGCGAGATGCGCTACCTCTATGCGAGCCGCCGCTGGCGAAACGACTACGGCTTGGGAGATCGCAATTTACTCGGCGTTTCTCACTACGACGTTTTCCCCGAAGTTCCGGAGCGCTGGAAAGAGGCGCATCGTCGCGGATTGGCCGGTGAGGTATTACGGGCGGAAAATGACCGCTTCGAACGCTCCGACGGTTCCCTGCAATGGATACGGTGGGAAGTTCGGCCGTGGTATGAGACCGGCGGGGCAATCGGCGGGATCGTGATCTTTGCCGAGGACATCACAGAAAACGTCCATGCCGAAGAGGCGCTGCGCGAGAGTGAAGGGCGCCTGCGCGCTTTGGTGAATGCCACTTCGGACGTCGTCTATCGAATGAGTCCTGATTGGAGCGAGATGCACCAGTTAGACGGCCGGGGATTTATCGCCGACACGACCGCGCCCATCAGAGACTGGTTGCAAGTGTACATTCCTCCAGACGATCAGGCCTTGGTGACCCAAACGATCCAAAACGCGATTCGTAACAAGAGTGTCTTCGAACTGGAACATCGTGTTCGACAACCAGATGGTAGCGTCGGATGGACCCAGTCCCGCGCTGTACCCCGCCTTGATGCGGATGGCGAGATTGTCGAGTGGTTTGGGACGGCAAGCAACGTGACGCCACGCAAACTCGCGGAGGAAACACTGCGCGAGAACCATGCCCGGTTGAAGAGGGTGCTGGAGGTCGAGACGGTAGGCGTGATGTTCTGGGATCTGACTACGGGCTGCCTGACTGACGCAAACGACACGTTCCTCAATCTGATGGGCTACAGCCGCCGCGAGGTGGAGGCGCGCGAACTAACCTGGCAGAAGTTCACCCCGCCGGAATACCTGGAGGTGAGTCGCGCGGAGTTGAGGAAATTTTCGGCGAGCGGACGCGTCGGTCCTTACGAAAAGGAATATTTCCACAAGGATGGCACGCGGCAGTGGTTCGTCTTCGCAGGCAGCTCACTCGGCGGCAACACCTGCGTGGAATTCTGCGTGGACATTTCCGACCGGAAGAAAGCCGAGGCGGCCCTGGCAAAGAAAATAGACGAATTGGCTCGCTCCAACGCCGAGCTCGAGCAGTTCGCCTACGTGGCCTCGCATGATTTGCAGGAGCCGTTGCGCATGGTGGCGAATTACACGCAACTCTTCGCTGAGCGGTATCGCGGCAAGCTCGACGAGCAAGCAGAGAAATATATCTATTACGCGGTCGACGGGGCGACGCGAATGCAGACCATGATCCAGGATTTGCTCTCGTTCAGCCGCGCTGGACGGACCAACAATGGATTCCAGGAGATTCACCTCAATGAGGCTGTGAAACTGGCATTAGAAAATCTTAAGCCGGCAATAAAAGAATGCGGGGCCGTGGTGAACTGCGCTCCACTGCCGATAATAAAAGCACACCGTACGCAGATCGTGCAGGTATTTCAGAACCTCATCGGCAATGCCATCAAGTTCCGGGGGGAAAGGGCACCGGTAATACACATCAGCGCCGAACAAAAAAATGGGGAATGGATTTTCTCGGTTGCCGATAACGGTATCGGCATTGCTGCCGAGCACTCAGAAATCATCTTTGCGATTTTTCAGCGTCTGCACACGCGCAGCGAATATCCCGGCAACGGCATCGGGCTGGCGATCTGCAAAAAGATTGTGGAACGGCACGGGGGAAGGATTTGGGTGGAATCCAAAGAAGGCCAGGGCGCGACGTTCCGCTTCACGCTGGCGGCGCAGACGGGCACGGCCAAGGAGCCGAGGAAGGAGATGAGCGCCGTAGTATGAACAACATAATGCAATCGTTTGACGTTTTGCTGGTGGATGACAATCCCGCCGACACCGACCTGACGGCCGAAGTATTGGCGCGGCATGGCTGCCGTGGCAACATTCACGCCGTAAGGGACGGCGTCGAAGCGATAGCTTTTCTGCGGGCACAGGGGAAATATTCCGGAGAAAACACGCCGCAGTTGGTGATTTTGGATTTGAACATGCCGCGAAAGGATGGGCGGGCGGTGCCGGCGGAGGTGAAACGCGATCCGCAACTGCGGAAGATTCCGATTATCGTTTTTACCACCTCGCAATCGCCGCGGGACATCATTCGCAGTTACGAGCTGGGAGCCAACTGCTACGTCAACAAACCCGGCAACCTGCCGGAGTTCGTCTCGGCCGTCACGGAGTTCGGCAATTTCTGGTTTCGCCGCGCTCATCTGCCACATCGCAGCCACGAACCTTACCAGTGAGGCCACGAATGAACAAGAATGTCACTCAAGTACTGCTGATCGAGGACAATCCAGGCGATGCCGACCTCACGCGCCTGCGCCTGATCGAGGCCAATGCCGATGTTGAAGTGAAATGTGTCGACAGGCTTTCCGACGGATTGGCGTGTCTGGCCGAGAAGCCAACAGTTATCCTGCTCGACCTCAACCTGCCTGACAGCCGCGGCGCGGCTACATTTCGCAGCATCCTCGACAAAGCACCGGGTGTTCCCGTGGTCATTCTTTCCGGGCAGGATGACGAGGTGCTGGCCACCAAAGCCGTGCACCAGGGCGCGCAGGACTATCTGGTCAAAGGCAGTTTCGATGCCAAAGACCTCGACCGCGCCATGCGCTACGCGGTCGGAAGGCAGGCCTTATGGCGGGCGCTCGAGATGGCTCAGAAGCAGCAACTGGAGTTCAAGAACCAGTTTCTCTCGCACGTCTCACACGAGTTGCGCACGCCCCTGACCTGCATTCACCAGTACATCACGCTGCTTCTCGATGGCCTGGCTGGACCGGTGACGCCGGAGCAGTCGGACCACCTCAAGACGGTGTTGAAGAGCGTGAACCAGCTTCATGCCATGATCCGCGATTTGCTGGAGGCCACGCGCGCCGACAGCGGCAAATTGCGAATTGAACCGCGCTGCATCTCGATGCGCGATCTCATTCAACAAGCGGTCACCATGCTGCGGCCGACGGCGGAGGCAAAAAAAATCGGGCTTGAGATCGCGGTCGACCAAAGATTGCCGCTGGTGCATGCCGATCCCGACCGCACGCTGGAAGTGCTGATCAACCTGCTCGATAACGCCATCAAGTTCACGCCCGAGGCGGGATCGGTTGTGGTAAAGGCTTGCCTGGCCGAAGCCGATCCCGACTCGGTTTACACATCAGTCACCGATACCGGTTGCGGAATCGATGCCGAGGCCAAGAATCTGATCTTCGAACGGCTTTATCAGGATCCCAATGCCAGCGACAACAGCCGCTCCGGACTGGGACTCGGGCTTTTTATCAGCCGCGAAATTGTGCGCCTGCACGGCGGCCGCATCTGGGCGTCCAGCGAGCCGGGAAACGGCAGCACCTTCACATTCACCTTGCCGGTTTACTCGCTGGCCAAATTGCTGGCGCCGGTGGTGACTTATGAGAATCGAATGCGGCCCTCGTTTGTTCTGGTGCGGGTTGATCTGACGCCGCTCTCGAATCCTCCGCTGGGAAACTGGAAGGAAACGTGGCAGCAATGCCTGGAGATTCTGCGCCGCTGCGTGTATCTCGATAAAGATGTCGTGCTGCCCCCGATGGGCACCTCTGGTGTTTCCGAAACATTTTTTGTGGTGGCCGCGACCGACCTGCAACGGTCGGGGATCATGACAAAGCGTATTCGCGAGCAAATGGAACGCATTGCCGACGTGAACGTGAAATGCACTCTAACGATCTCGACGACAGCGATCGAGCCTGCAACGGAGCAGGCAGGCGCATCGCTTGAACAGGAGGTGCAAGACCTGGCCAACCGCGTTACTCAGGCGATTATGGCGGGTATGGAACGCAAGCAGTCAGTGGCAAGAACGAGCGACAAATCCTAGTGTCGAAAGAAATCAAATGCAAACACCTAAGTAAGGAGAACCTTAATGCAAAAACAAAAGATTCTGATCGTCGACGATGATCCCGATTTGTTGCGCGCTTTGCGCCTGCGCTTGCGGGCAAACAATTACGAAGTCTCCACGGCATCGGATGGCTATGCAGCGATTGCATCGGCTCAGAAAGAAAAGCCGTCGCTCATCATCTTGGACCTCGGCCTGCCGGTCGGGGATGGATTCGTGGTGCTGGACCGGCTACAGAATAGCGACGTTCTCTCGGGGATTCCGGTGATCGTGTTGAGCGCACGCGATCCCCAGATGAACGAAGAACGGGCACTGAAGGCAGGCGCCGCTGCGTTTTTTCAGAAACCGGCAGACAACGATGAACTGCTGAATGTGATTCGCGTGAGCCTGGACCCAGGAAATGCTCAGCGAGCACCTTGGCCGTCGTAGGACGGTGTTGTACGCCAGTTATCTATCCCGGGAAAAGGTCCTCTGCTGAAAGTCGCTGAGGTGAATGTAGAGCCGCCCACTTGTCGGAAACTGCGACGAGCCTGTCTTGAGTCTAGCCAAAGGATGGGCCGCCTTGAGTGGTCCGGCGTGAGTGGGTCGGCCCTTTGATGCTCAGTCCTCGCAGTTAACTACCCTGCTCTCCGAAAACTGTCGCCCGCTCGTAGCTCGCGGCTCAGGACTCGGGACTCGAACAGGCGCCGCCCCGGCGCGTGACCCCAGGCTAGTCCAATGTGACCCCCAACTCTTAGGGGTAGGGTGCGACGAACCGCCTGGCGGCGCCTTACTCACTGATCGGCAAGTTTTGCCGCCCGCTTAAATATCTCGACGAACATTTCCCGCGTGAGCTTGCCGGTTTGCGTGTTCTGGTTTGAGGGATGGTAAGAAGCCAGTAACACCTTGCCATCGGGTAACCGGTAACTGGCGCCATGTTTGAAGGGACAGTCTTGGCGAATGATGTTCAGGCCTTTGCGTTTCAGATAGTTCAGATACGCATCGAATCCAATCTTTCCCAGCGCGACTATAACCTTCACATTCTTTAATCCTGCAAGCTCGCGATCCAGAAAGTATGAGCAATTGGCCAGTTCCTGCGGAGTCGGCTTGTTGGCAGGCGGAGCGCAGCGAACGGCGGCGGTGATATAGAGATCATGCAGAGCGAGGCCATCGTTGCGATCAGTCGCGTTGGGCTGATTGGCAAACCCGGTTTCGTAGAGCACGGGATACATGAATTTGCCGGAGGCGTCTCCGGTGAAGGGACGGCCGGTGCGGTTGGAGCCGTGTGCGCCAGGAGCGAGTCCCATGATGAGTACGCGGGCATTGGGATCTCCGAAGCCGGGTACGGGCTTGCCCCAATATTTCTGGTCGCGGTAGGCGCGGCGCTTCTCACGGGCAATTTCTTCGCGATATTTGACCAGCCGAGGACAACGCGTGCAGGCGATGACTTCACGGTTGAGGATGGTGAGCCAGCGCGGCAGACGCTGGTCGATTGCAGGTCGTTGGTCGCTCGTCGTTGGTCGCTGGCCAGGCATGTTCAGGACGAATTATGTACTTTACTTCGAGGTTAGGTTCTGGGCCAACGACTAACGGGACCGACGATCAACGACAGGTTCCCCGTTTGACGCTTCTCTCTCTCCCTCATTAAACTTGCCTAGTGAGCCCCACAGATACTGCTGCGAAGGACGGCGTCAAGCGCGAGATTACCGTTGAGATTCCTGCCGAGGAAGTTGCCCGTGAAACCGAAGCCCAAGTCCAGCGCTATCAGAAGAGCGCGCGGCTGCCGGGTTTTCGCGCCGGGCATGTGCCGGCCTCGATCATCAAGCAGCGCTTTGGCGAAGGACTGAAGAACGACGTCGCCGAGGCGCTGATTCCGAAGTATTTTCGCAAAGAGGCTGAGAAGCAGGGGCTGATTCCGGTTTCGACGCCGCGCGTGACCGATCTGCACATTCACGAAGGCGAGCCGCTGCGCTTTAAGGCTACGTTTGAAGTGCTGCCTGAAATCCGCGTTGAAGGCTACAAAGAGCTGCGCGCTGACAAGCCTGAGATCACGGTGACCGATGAAGAAGTAGAGCAGGCGCTGAACAGCGTACGCGAGCAGCATGCGAGCTATACGAATGTCGAAGGACGACCGCTGGCTGAGGGCGATTTTGCGCAGGCCTCGATGGAGGGCAAGCCGAAGAATCCGGATGGGAATGAAGCCGGCAAAAATCCGGTTCTGAATGATGTGCTGATCGAAATTGGCGGTAAGAACACCGTGCCGGAGTTCACGCAGAACCTGCTGGGCGCTTCCGCCGGAGAAGAGCGCACGTTCGACGTGGTCTATCCGGAAGATGCTCCCGATAAACGCCTCGCCGGAAAGACCTTTGTTTATACCGTGAAGGTCAATGGCATCAAGCAGAAGAATTTGCCTGATCTTAACGACGAGTTCGCAAAAGAGTTGGGAGAATTTACCAGCCTCGATCAGGTGCGCAAACAGATTCGCGAGAACATCGAGGCGGAAAAGCGACACAACGCTGAGCGAGCGGCAAAAGACAAGCTGGTGGATGATCTCCTGAAGCGCAATGACTTTGAAGTTCCGGAATCATTGGTCGACCGTCAGATTGACTTGCGCCTCGAACGCGGCCTGCGGGCGCTGGCGGCGCAGGGCATGAAGGTAGAAGCCATGAAGAAAATGGACCTGCCGCGGCTGCGCGCCGGGCAGCGCGAGCAGGCGTTGCAGGATGTGAAATCGAGTTTGTTGCTGGACCGCATTGCTGATCTGGAAAATATTCAGGTTAGCGAGGAGGAATTGAATCGCGAACTGGAAGCGCTGGCGAAGCAGTCAAAACAAACGTCAGAAGCGGTCCGCGCGCGATTGACAGAGGATGGGGGCCTCGATAGAATCCGGAATAGAATCCGCAGCGAGAAGACCCTCGATTTTCTTTATCACCAGTCCGCGTAACTGATGTTTAACTGAAAAGACGCGAACGACTTTCAACCTTCCCCGAGAACGTAAAACGTTAGCCCGGGGCGGAGTGTGGCAGGTGAACGTGAACAACAATAATCCGCAAATGATGCTGGTACCGATGGTCATCGAGCAGACCGGGCGGGGCGAACGAGCCTATGACATTTACTCCCGGCTGCTTCGCGATAACATTATTTTTATCGGCACGCCGATTGACGACAACATCGCCAACCTAGTGATCGCCCAGATGCTATTTCTGGCACAGGAAGACCCCGAGAAGGACATTCAGCTTTACATCAACTCGCCCGGCGGTTCGATTACGGCGGGCATGGCGATCTACGACACCATGCAGTACGTGAAGAATGACGTTATGACGCTGTGCGTGGGCCAGGCGGCCTCGATGGCGGCGCTGCTGCTGGCGGCAGGCGAGCCGAAGAAGCGTCTGGCGCTGCCCAACTCGCGCATCCTTATCCATCAGCCGTCGATGGGAGGATTGTCGGGCCAAGCGACCGATATCGACATCCATGCCCGGGAAATCCTCCGAATGCGGGAGATCACCAACCAGTTACTATCGAAACATAGCGGGCAGAAGCTGGATAAGGTAGAAAAGGACGTAGAGCGCGACTTTATTATGAACGCCCAGCAGGCTAAGGAATATGGAATCATAGACGATATCATCTACAAGACGGCAAAAGCGGTAGGATAGTGAGCGTTTAGTCCCGGGTTGCGAGTCCCGAGTAGAGCGGTGTTTTGGATGGGAACAGGCTTGGGCGAATCGTGGAAGGGCACGGCTTCAGCCGTGCCATAAGAATTTCATTATTGAGAATGGCTTTAGCCGCTGAGTTTGTGCAAGACCGATTCCATCTCCCGAGAATGGAAGGAGTAGAGCTGAGTGAAGAACAAGTCCGGAACTGACGAGATCTTGCGGTGTTCGTTTTGCCATAAATCGCAGGATGCCGTTGCCAAACTGATCTCGTCGCCGAGCGATTATCCGCGCGCCTATATTTGCGATGAGTGCGTGGCGGTATGCAACTCCATTCTGGAAGATGACCGTTCGGCCACCCCGCAGGCCGGGCCGCCCAATCAGCTCCCCAAACCGCAAGAGGTCAAGACCTTCCTCGACGAATACGTCATCGGGCAGGAGCAGACCAAGAAAAAGCTCGCCGTCGCGGTTTACAACCACTATAAGCGCATTTTCATGAATCGCCAGAAGACCGCCGGTGATTCGATTGAGTTGAGCAAGTCCAACATCTTGCTGATCGGCCCGACAGGAACGGGCAAGACGTTGCTGGCGCAGACGCTGGCACGGATGCTTGATGTTCCCTTCGCCATCGTCGACGCCACTACGCTCACCGAAGCCGGTTATGTTGGCGAAGACGTCGAGAACATTATTCTGAAGCTCTTGCAGGCGGCTGAAGGCGACGTCAGCCGCGCCCAGACCGGCATCATTTACATCGATGAAATCGATAAGATCGGCCGCAAAGACGAGAACCCGTCGATCACGCGTGACGTCTCAGGCGAAGGGGTGCAGCAGGCGTTGCTGAAGATTCTGGAAGGCACCATCGCAAATGTTCCTCCGCAGGGCGGACGCAAGCATCCGCACCAGGAATTCACGCCGGTTGACACGACGAACATTCTGTTTATTTGCGGCGGCGCGTTTGTCGGCCTGGAAAAGATTGTTGGGCGAAGAATCGGAAAGAAATCGCTCGGCTTCCGCAGCGGAGAAGAGGCGGAGAAGGACGAAGTCGTGGCGCCACGCAAGCGCAACTTCGAACTGCTAAGCGAAATCCAGCCGGAAGACCTGATCAAGTTTGGACTGATCCCTGAATTCGTCGGCCGGCTGCCTGTGGTCGGCATGCTGGAAGACCTCGACGAATTTGCGCTGATTGAAATTCTCACGCGGCCTAAGAACGCCATCGTCAAGCAATATCAGCGGCTCTTCGAGTTCGAGAATGTTCGGCTGAAGTTCAGCGATGATGCTTTGCGCGCGGTCGCGCGCCAGGCAATGGCCCGCAAAGTGGGCGCCCGCGGGCTGCGCATGATTCTGGAAGAATTGATGCTTGACTTGATGTTCCATTTGCCAAGCCAGAAGAAACTAAAAGAATTCGAAGTCACGCGCGAGATGGTAGAAAAGCGCACGGCTTCGCTGGCGGCGCTGGAAAAGGCCGGATAGGCAAAAAAGATAGCCAAACTGGGCCATCCATGCGGCAAGGCAGGCGTAGTAGACTAGAGGCAAAATAGAGTATAGGATCGCGCTGCGTTCTTTGCACTTTATCCCCGGGGAGACTGAGTGACCACAGCCAAGGAAAAATTCGAGACCAAAAAACTTCCCATGATGCCCATCCGCGACGTGGTCATCTTCCCGTATATGATGACCCCGTTTGTGGTGGGCCGCGAGTCGAGCGTGCGCGCTCTCGAAGAAGCGCTGGCTGCGGATAAGAAAATCTTCCTTGCCACTCAGCACGACGCCTCCATCGACGAACCCAAGGCCAACGAAATTTACCAGGTCGGCACCATCGTAAATATTGTCCAGAGCCTTAAGCTACCTGACGGCAATATCAAAGTTCTGGTGGAAGGTATCGAGCGCGGCCGTCTGCTGCAAGCCACCGACACAGATGGTTACATGCAAGCCTCGGTGCGCGTGGCGCGCTATCCACTGGAGATGAACCAGCAGATTGAAGCCGCAATGCAGCGCGTGACCACGCTCTTCGAGCAGTACGTGAAGCTCTGCCAGGCTTTGAATTACGAAACCATGATTTCGGCCGTGCGCATGGAGGATCCAGCGAAGCTCACCGACATCATCGCGGCCAATCTTCAACTTTCGATTGAAGAGAAGCAGGAGCTACTCGAGATTTTTGATCCGTCCGAGCGGCTGGTGCGCGTCGCCGACGTGCTCGACGTAGAAATTGAGAAGCTGAATGTTGACCGCACAATCCAGTCGCGCGTGAAGCGGCAGATGGAGAAGGCACAGAAAGAGTATTACCTCAACGAAAAGATCAAGGCAATTCAGAAAGAGCTGGGCCGTGGCGAAAAAAGCGAATTCGATGAACTGAAGAAAAAAGTCGAAGCGGCGGGAATGCCGAAAGATGTTAAGGATAAGGCGTTGCAGGAGCTGAAAAAGCTTGAGGCCATGCCGCCCATGTCGGCCGAGTCGACGGTTTCGCGCAATTATCTGGATTGGCTGCTGGCGGTGCCGTGGAAGAAGCGGTCAAAGGAAATTCGCAATATCGCGCGCGCTGAAAAGGTTCTGAACGAAGATCATTACGGTCTTGAGAAAATCAAAGAACGCATTCTTGAATTTCTCGCCGTGCGTCAGTTGGTGAAGAATCCCAAAGGGTCGATTCTTTGTTTTGTCGGCCCTCCGGGCGTAGGCAAAACTTCTTTAGGGATGTCAATTGCCAAGGCCACAGGTCGCAAGTTCGTGCGTATGTCTTTAGGTGGTGTGCGGGACGAAGCCGAGATTCGTGGTCATCGCCGCACTTACATCGGCGCTCTGCCCGGCCAGATCATTCAGATGATGAAGAAGGCCGGCACCAAGAATCCGGTTTTTATGCTCGATGAAGTCGACAAGATGTCGATGGACTTCCGCGGCGATCCTTCCGCCGCCCTGCTCGAAGTGCTCGATCCCGAGCAGAATTATATGTTCGTCGACCACTATCTCGACGTCGAGTACGACCTGTCGCAGGTCTTCTTTATCGCCACAGCGAACGTGCTCCATACCATTCCTCCGGCGCTGCAAGACCGCATGGAGGTGCTGCGCCTGCACGGGTACACCGAACAGGAAAAGGTCGAGATTGCCAAGCAGTTTCTGGTCAAAAAGCAGATGGCGCAAGCGGGCCTGTCGGAGAAAAACGTCAAGTTCAGCGACGAGGCCATCACCACTTTGATTCGTTCGTATACGCGTGAAGCCGGAGTTCGCAATCTCGAACGCGAGATCGGCAACGTCTGCCGCAAGGTCGCACGCAAAGTAGTGAAGGAAGGCGAAAGCTATAGCATCAACATCACCGCCGAAAACGTTAACGATTTCCTCGGCGTCATCAAGTTCCGCGACACACTGGCGCACGAAAAGAGCGAAGTGGGACTCGTCACCGGCCTCGCCTGGACCGAAGTGGGCGGCTCGATTTTGAGCACGGAGGTTTCCGTAGTCGAGGGCAAGGGCGCAAAGCCCATCCTCACCGGCAAACTCGGCGACGTGATGCAGGAGTCCGCACAGGCTGCCGTCACCTACGTGCGCTCACGCTGGCAGCATCTGGGATTGCCGCGCGATTTCTATCGCGGCATCGACATACACGTGCATGTGCCCGAGGGGGCGATTCCGAAAGACGGGCCGTCGGCGGGCATCACTATCGCAACTGCGATTGCCAGCGCGCTTAGCAAAATCCCCGTGCGCCGAGATATCGCCATGACGGGCGAAATCACGCTGCGCGGCAAAGTTCTTCCCATCGGAGGAATTAAAGAAAAATTGCTGGCCGCGCATCGCGCCGGGCTGTTTGAAGTGATTCTGCCGCGCGACAACGAAAAAGACCTGGCTGAGGTCCCCGAAAATCTGCGCAACGCCATGAAGCTGCACTTCGTCGACACCATGGACCAGGTGTTGCAGATCGCGCTTGAGGGTCCGCTGCCTGCGCTGCATGACGATTTATCAGCGCAGCCGCTCGCATCCCTGCCGCCTACTGCTAGCGAAGCGCCAACGGCCCATCAGTAGATTGCTGGAGGGTTTTGCCGCGATCTCCGCGGCATTTCGGAGCCTGCCCTGAGAGAGCGAAAGCGACCGAACGGGCGAACTTCGCGGTTTAGGATTCTTGACTTACTTCGCGCAAGCGCCGGTTCACCTCTCGCTTGGCGCATTCCCACTCCTCACCACGCCCTGAACCGCTCCATCATCCCGTACCCACTGCGGCTCTGTTTTAGCGACGACTTAATCGCCGCGTCCAATCTCTGTTCGTCGTCGTCATAGAGCTTCAGGAATTTGAATGGCTGCAAACCCCAGGAGATGGGGCTTAGCATCTCTGCCGCGCCCAGCACGGAGCCTCTGGTGGTAAGAAACATCAGCTTTACGCGCGAGCCGCAATCGAGAGGAGTGGGCAGAGAAAGCAGTCCGCCCGTCATCGAAATGACTTGCAACTTGCCGCGTTTGAAGCGGCCATCGACGCAGCGCAAGACGGCAGGCGTAGTTTCAGCGAAGAAAGCTCGCGGCGCGCGACGGGCGGGCTGCATTGGGGAAGGAAACGTCATGCCGGTTGCCGCCAGTATGCGCCCTGCTGGTGGCATTTGCGAGGTTACGGAAGGAGCATTGCAGGACGACTCGGCAGGGCAAGGGACCTTTGGATTGTCTTGTGGAGGGGGATATGCCCGAGTTGAGCGCAAGAGGATGTGTGTGCACAACTTAAATCGCGGATGTCATCCCGATAAGAGCGAAAGCTCTCGGAGGGACCTTACGAAACCCAAGGCTGGCATGAACGCAAGAAAAAGCTTCTCGGACGAAGGGATGGCGCGAGACGAACCGTCGCGCAGGCACCCCGCAGTTTGACTTGCCAATGCGCTATCCCTAACATCATGGCCCATGGCTGACTCTCCGCAATTTTTCGACGAAGCTGCTGTTCGCGCTCGCCTGCGCATGCCCGACCTGATCGAGGCGATGCAAAAAGCAGTGGTCGAATTCTCGGCAGGAAGAGTCCAGCAGCCGGTGCGCACCGTGCTGCCCTTCGGCGAAAAAGGTTCGTTCTTCGGGGTAATGCCCTGCTACGTGCCTTCCCTTCCGGCGCTGGGCGCAAAGCTCGTGACGCTGGTTCCTGGAAACACCGCACGCAAGCTCGACACGCATCAGGCCGTCATCGTCATGCTCCACCCGTTGACGGGCATGGTCAAAGCAATTCTCGATGGACGCTACATCACCGAGGCCCGCACCGCGGCTGTTTCGGCCGTGTCGGCGCGTCTGCTGGCGCGCAAAGATGCCCGCGTGCTCGGCATTCTCGGCTCAGGTGTGCAGGCGCGCAGTCATCTCGAAGCTCTGCGCTTGGTGCGCGATTTTCGCGAAGTGCGCGTGTGGAGCCCCACCGCGCATCGCCTTCAGCAGTTCGCCGCCGAAACCTGCGCGGGGGCGATGAGCAGCCCCGAAGCGGTTGTCCGAGGCGCCGATGTCGTGGTGACTGTGACTGGCTCTCACACACCCGTAGTGCATAACGACTGGGTCGCCGACGGCACACACGTCATTGCCGTCGGAGCCTGCGTGCCAACGCAGCGCGAACTCGATCCTGCGCTGGTGGTGCGGGCGCGTCTGATCGTCGACTCGGTCGCGGCTGCCCTCAAAGAAGCGGGCGACGTAGTGATGGGCATCGCCGAAGGCCGCTGGACGGCGGACCACATCTCCGCCGAACTCGGCGAACTCCCCGCCCGCCGCGACGATCGAGAGATTACGGTGTTTAAGTCGCTAGGGCTGGCAGTCGAGGATGTGTTTGCCGCGGCATTAGTACTGAGCCGCAGTGGGTCTGCATAAACGCCGCCCCGCACTCCTGCTGCCCCGCGCTTCCGTTTAATCCCTTATTTCCCCGTGTGATGCAGATCACGCACGTTGGTGATGCCGCGAATTGACTGCCACGCCAGCGCAAGCATATCCTTAGATATTGAAATTGAAATTCATTTTCAAAATCGTAAGGCGCTACTAATTTAGGTCCTTATTCATGCTCCAGGCATTCATCATTACGCTGCGCGAGGGGGTCGAGGCGGCTCTGATCGTCGGCATCACCCTCGCCTATCTCGCCAAAATCGGACGCAACGATCTACGCAAGGCCGTTTACGCAGCGCTGGCCGCAGCGTTTGCAGGCAGCATCGGCGTGGCCATCGTCATTTCGCGGCTCAAGCTGAACGAAGACGTCTTCGAAGGCTGGGTCATGCTGGTCGCCGCCTTCTTCGTCATCACCATGGTCGTCTTCATGATGAAGACGGGACGCAAACTGAAAGGCCAGATTGAAGGCAAAGTCGGCTTGCTCGCCGGCGACGACGCGTGGATTGGCCTGTTCTTCTTCGTCTTCCTCATGGTGCTGCGCGAAGGCGCGGAGACGGTTCTGATTCTATCGGCTGTCTCGCTGAACTCGACCGAGCTGATGAGCTTTCTCGGCACGCTGCTGGGCGTGATCGCGGCGGTCGCTTTTGGCGTGATGTTCGTAAAGGGCAGTGTGCGCATCAACTTGCAAAAATTCTTTCGAGTCACGACCGCGATCCTATTCCTGGTCGCAGCGCAGTTGGTGGTGGCCGGTCTGCATGAGCTTTCTGAAAGTGGCGTCATCCCATCATCGAAGACCGAGATGTCGATCATCGGACCAATCGTGCGCAACGATCTATTCTTCTTCGTGACGATCTTCGCCCTGGCCGCACTGATGGTGTTGTTTGACGCCAAACGGCGCCAACCGGCTCCGGTTCCAGCTTCTCCTGCCGAGCGCCGCAAAGCCGCATGGACCGCCCGCAAAGAGCGCCTGTGGATGGCCTCAGTCTATAGCTTCTCCTTCATCTTCATCGCCATGGTCACGGCCGAGTTTGTCTATGCCAAGAGCGTGAGCGCTTTATCGCCTGCGACCGACGTTACTTTCACGAACGGCAAGCTCACCATTCCCCTGTCGCAGGTTTCTGACGGCGACCTGCATCGCTATCAGGCAAACGAGAACGGCACGCAGGTGCGCTTCTTCCTTTATCAAAAGCCCGACGGCAAAGTTGCGGTCGTTTTTGACGCCTGCGAAATCTGCGGTGCCGTAGGGTTCTACAAATCCGGCAACGGAGTCGTCTGCAAGAACTGCGCGGCGCCGATTAATCCCCAATCTGTCGGGGAAAAGGGCGGCTGCAATCCCATTCCGCTGAAATCGACCCAGACCGCCGATTCCATCATCATCCAAGAGGCGGACGTCGCGGCTGGCAGCCGCGTGTTCGAGAAGCAGTAGGCGATGTTCGCCCGCCTCGTCTACGAGTCGTTTCGCCGGCAGAAGCGGCGCAAACTGCTGGCAGGCGCGGCGATTACGCTCGGGGTAACCGTAGCCACGGCGATGATCGCGGTCGCCACCGACATCGGCGACAAGATCAATCGCGAGCTGCGCACCATCGGCGCAAATCTGCTGGTCACGCCAGAGGAAGATACGTTGGATGTTGAGATTGGCGGCGTGAATTTGAAGCCGCCAACCGACGGCGCTTTCCTGAACGAAGCCGACCTGCCAAAAATCAAAGGGACTTTCTGGCACAACAACATCACTGGATTTGCGCCAATGCTGCCGGTGAATGTCTTGTTGCAGCGCAACGGCAAGACAGAAAATCTGACCCTGCTCGGAACCTACTTCGCCAAGCAGCTTTCGTATGGGAAAGAAGATTTCACAACGGGTGTGCGAACCACGCATCCGTGGTGGAAGGTTACTGGCGCATGGCCGGATGACAACTCGGTCGATGTTTTGGTTGGAGAGCGGCTGGCGGCAAAACTCTCAACGAAAGCCGGGGATGAAATCATGCTCTCCGGTCGTGTTTTGCATGTCGTAGGAATTCTTTCGGCCGGTGGCGCAGAAGATGATCAAATTGTCGCGCCGATCGCTCTCGCGCAGGAAATTCTCGGCAGGCCGGGCGCCGTCCGCCGCGTCTACGTTAGCGCGCTTACCAAGCCCGAAGACGCGCTTGCGCGCCGCGACCCGAAGAGCATGTCCGGCCCAGTTTACGACCGCTGGTATTGCTCGCCGTATCCACAGTCGATTGCCTATCAGTTGCAGGAGGCGATTCCGCACTCGCACGCCGAGCAGATCCGGCAGGTGGCGCAAAACGAAGGCGCAGTGCTGACACGGATCGAGGGGTTGATCTTTCTGATCACGTTGGCGGCCTTGATTGCCTCGGCGCTGGCGGTTTCCGCGGCAATGGCAACGACGATTTTTGAACGGCGCGGCGAGGTGGGATTGATGAAGGCTCTGGGCGCGGGCCGCGTCGCAGTGGCGTCGATCTTCTTTGCCGAAGCGACGTTGCTTGCGATCATCGGAGGCCTCATAGGATTCGCTGGGGGCAGTTTGCTGGCGCATCAAATCGGACGATCGATTTTCAATTCCAACATCAGCATTCCCCCGGTGCTGTTTCCCGTGATTCTGGCAATTGCCGTGATCGTCACTTTCGCGGGCAGCGCGGCCGCGATTCGAAAGGCGGTTGGGCTGGATCCGGTATTCGCGCTGCGAGGTGAACTGTGAGCGCTCGCTCGAATTCGGCGCAGGAACTGGCGGCAAACCGCGCCCAGTCTCGGCACACGTCAATGTTCGTGCGCATGCTGATTCGGGCTGCCGTGCTGCGCCGGGGACGCGCTGCCTCAGCATTGCTCGCAATGGTTGTCGCAGCAGCCGTCGGCACGGCAATGCTGAATCTCTACGTCGACGTGCAGGCCAAGCTGCGGCGCGAGTTTCGCAACTATGGCGCGAACATTATTGTCGTCGGCAAAGACGGCGCTTCCCTTCCCGCTGACGCGCTCTCGCATGCTGAATCGGTTATCAACGGCCGCGGCGTGGTCGCGCCGTTCGCCTTGATTGTCGCGCGCACCAGCGATGGCCAGCCGATCGTCGTGGTGGGCGCGGATTTTGATCGTGTGAAGCAGCTCGATCGTTGGTGGTCGGTGAGCAGCTGGCCTTCCACGCCGCAGCAGGCGCTGGTCGGCGTGCGCGCGGCTTCTGTCGTCACGACGAAGAATCAGCCGTTCGATCTGAGCTTTGAAGGACGTACCATCCACCTCACACCTGCCGGAACGGTGCAAACCGGTGCCGCCGAAGATAGCCGTGTTTACCTTTCTCTCGCGGATTTTGTGAATTGGACCGACGTTCAGCCATCGACCATCGAGGTCGCCGCCAGCGGCTCGCCGGAGGATGTGACGGCGATCATGCACCAGCTTCAAGCTTCCATTCCGGCAGCCGATGTTCGTCCTGTGCGGCAGATCATGGAAGGCGAGGCGCGCGTCCTAGGCAAGACGCGCTCAACTCTGATGGCCGCAACCACGCTCATTATTTTGACTGCCGCTCTCTGCGTGCTTTCCACGCTGATGGGATGGGTCTTCGACCGGCGCCGTGATTTCGCCATCATGAAAGCTCTGGGCGCATCGGATTGGCTATTAAATGCATTCTTCGCCGCCGAAGCCGCGGCGATGGGTGCGACCGGCGCGATAATCGGATTTGTCCTCGGCATCGGCATCGCGGCCTGGATTGGCCGGGTTAACTTTCATGCGCCTGTAGTGCCGCGCTTCACTGTTCTGCCGGTGATTCTGGCTGGTAGCATGTTGGTTACGCTGCTTTCGGCGATCCTGCCAATTTCGCTGTTGCGGCGGGTGCAGCCGGCGGTAATCCTGAGGGGTGAGTGAAATGATTCAGATCAAGAATGTGACCAAGCTCTACCCCGCCAAGGCCGCCGGCAATGGCACAGGCGAACAGAATGGCGCGATTCACGCGCTCGATCATATTTCCCTGCACGTGACGCAAGGCGAATGGCTTTCGATCATGGGACCGTCGGGATCAGGCAAATCGACTTTAGTAAATCTGATCGGCTGCCTCGATCGGCCAACTTCCGGTGAAATCTGGCTCGACGGACAGAACGTTGCCGGCGTTTCTTCTTCCGAGCTTAATCGCGTGCGCGCCGAGAAGATCGGATTTGTCTTTCAGCAGTTTCACCTCATTCCATTTCTCACTGCAGTCGAAAACGTTATGCTGGCGCAATATTTTCACAGTATGACCGACGAGAAAGAAGCGACTGAGGCTCTCGAACGCGTAGGCCTGAAAGACCGGGCAGATCACCTGCCCTCTCAGCTTTCAGGAGGCGAGCAACAAAGAGTTTGCATCGCACGCGCATTGATCAATGATCCGAAGATTATTTTGGCGGACGAACCCACAGGCAACCTCGACGCGGTGAATGAAGAAATCGTTCTGCGGCTGCTGCGCGAATTTCACCAGCAGGGACGCACGATCGTAATGGTCACGCACGATCCCGTAGTCGCGCGGCTCGCCGACCGGCGCATCGAGCTCCACCACGGCAAGATCGCGGCGCAGGAAGTGTTCTCGATGGCGGACGAGGAACAGTTTGATGAGGTGCTTGAAGAACTCTGGGTGCTCGAAGAGCATGGCGAAATCGCCGAAGTCGAGCGCATGGAAGTGCACGGCGCGCTGCCCGTCGGCATGGCGATCGAAAAAATGATGGTCATGGGACTGGTAACCTCTGCCCCGCATCCGCCGGAATCTCACGATCACAAGCCCTTTGTGAATCCCTGCCACGACGCTTTGAAACCCGTATCGGCTTCGGTAGGTGACGGCACTTTAGTGGTCGAGCTTACTCCCCGGGGCCGCGAGCGCGCCGGCGGTATTATCCGCCGGCACCGCCTGGCTGAGCGCCTGTTCACTGACAGCCTTGCTATGGACAGCGAATCCGAAATCGAGCAGCAAGCCTGCAAGTTCGAGCACATTCTGTCGCCTGAAGCAACGGACAAAATCTGCACGTTCCTCGGCCATCCGCGAACTTGCCCGCATGGCGCGCCAATTCCGCCGGGGGCCTGCTGCGGAAGAAACTCGGAAAATCTACCCGCTGCTGTCTCAAGTGCGGCCGCTCGCAAAGGCTAGTTAACAAGACAAGCACATTCCGCTGCACATTGCTCTTCTCGGGCGAACAGACTGGTATCATCTGAGAGAAATCCCTGATATAAAACGTGACCTCCCGTCGCCCCACGATCGGCGTTTTCGATTCCGGCTTCGGCGGCCTGACCGTCCTTAAAGCTTTACTTGAACTTATCCCTGCGGCCGACTATCTCTACTTTGGCGACACGGCCCGCCTTCCCTATGGCTCAAAGTCTGTTGAAACCGTCGCGCGTTACGCGGTTGAGGCCGCGCATTACCTCGAATCTCACGGCGCACAGTTTTTGGTGATTGCTTGCAACACCGCAACCGCGCTGGCACTCGACCGTATAACCGCCGCCGCACATGTGCCTATAGTCGGAGTCGTCGAGCCGGGTGCGGAAGCTGCCTCCACGGTCAGCATAAACAGGAAAGTCGTTGTCATAGGTACCGAAGCTACTGTTGGCAGTCACGCATATCGGAGGGCACTGGAAACTCGCGGCCTCGACACACGCGAAAAAGCCTGCCCCCTGCTCGTTCCCTTAGTCGAAGAAGGATGGGTCGACCATCCTGTGACCGAACAGGTCGCTCGCATTTATCTCAATGAAGCTTTTTCCGACGGTTTCCGCGAAGCCGACGTTCTCCTGCTCGGCTGCACGCATTATCCTTTGCTCAAGCCGCTGTTACAGTGCGTCGCTCCGCCGCATGTGAATATTGTCGACTCCGCGGAATCGACCGCGCACGCCGTTGCCACACACATGCAGAACTTATTGCCGCCGCCAAAGCCCACGCCGGAGGAACGCCGCGCCACGCCCCGGCTCAGATTTTTCGCAACCGATTCAGTGGAGAAATTCCGCCGCCTGGGCGAGCGCTTTCTGGGCCATTCAATCGACAACGTCGAGCACGTAGATTTGAAGGAGTAGCGCGCATTCAGCATGTCATTCCGACGAGAACGCAGATCTCGGAGGGACGGGACCTTAAGCTGCGCGCCAATCGCCCGCGCGGCGCCACAAAGAATATTCTAGCTGCATACCTTGCGGTAACCTCTGGCGGGCTGTACGCGAGGCCATCCTGGGTTCGCTGCGTGTGCTACCGCAACTTCGTATTTGCCTGAATAACGATGTCGCTGGAAAGTCTGAAGGAAGCTTCGTCTCAGTACAGGTGGAAGTCAACTTCCGCGGCCATTTCGAAAGGCACAGGGTGTCCATCCTTCTTGGCAGGCTCGAATTTCCACGTTGCTACCTTTTCGAGCGCCTTTTCATCCAGCCCCATACCCAGGCTAGTGAGAATGTGAATATGGGTTGGTCGACCGTTGACATCGACAATGAACCCTACCACGCAGGTTCCTTGGTACTTGGCTTTCCGCGCCTCTTCAGAAAATTCTGGCTCTGGTGTGTACAGAGGACGTGGTTGACTCGCTCCCATGCCGGGCCGGTACACGCCTCCGCCAAAGCCGCCGCCCTCGCCCGGTCCCACACCGGGTCCGGTACCCGGGCCCACGCCCGTACCTCTGCCCTCTCCGATTCCGCCGCAGCAGCCGGTACCGTTCGACGGAATCACTGCCGTCGATTTCGGATCGCCCAGGTTGGGCATATTGTTCATCGCAATCTTGAGATCTGGCGGGCCAACCACGGTAGGCTCATACGCCAGCTTCGGATTCAGATTGCGTATGACCGCGGCGGGCGGAGTGATTTGCTGCAATGCAAACTTAGGCAACCGTCCCTGCGATGCCTTCAGCACGTCGCGGTCGCCGCCTCCTCCGCCGCCGCCAGCCTGTGTCTTGGAGGGCCTGAGCGGGATATAGTCTCCGGGATCCACAAGCTTAGTGGTAGCCGTTGGTTTGGCGTCAACTTTAGGTATTAGATGCCGCGCCCAGATAGTGCCGCCGATGATCAGCGCCAACACCACAACGTGAGCGGCCGTTGATCCCAAGGCGCCATCTTTCTTGTAGTTGTAAAAACCCCAGATGTCTTTGACGGGAACGGGCTTCGATTCCAGCTTGAGCGGGGGCAGCTTTTTCGGAAAAAAGAAGTCGTCGAGCCCGCGGAAAAGAGATTTCCACAGGGGGTCGGGAGGAGTCATCAACAGATGCAGTTCAGGCTCGGCTGAGCCTGAAATGGAAGTGTTTTCGACTTTCGGATTAACCTCTACGGACGCCATTTATCCCCAGTTCGTATTGTTGCCTTGGCAACTGGCCTCGAGTCGGCAAAACATACCCTCCTTCTGAAAGATGAGCAGCCTTTCCAACAAGTTGCCTCATCTTCTATTGATCCGATCTCGATTTCGTGCCCTCGGTCTGATCTCGTTTTCGGCCGGCGCAAAGCCGATCACTCTCACATTGTTCTCATTCGAATTGTAACGCTTTTCGAGCCGGTTTAGGAACGGGATTTGTCACGAAAATGTTAACGATTGGCCACGTCCAGTGTCCGCAATCACGTCGAATCCGACCTGCTGTCATCCCACACCTGGCGACAGCCGCGAGCGGGACCTTACGTCGCCCGGAATCATAGATGTCGTCGACGCCACTTCCCACGCTGTCCGCACCTGAATGGCGCTCTCGTCCCAAAAATGATTTCACCATTCGTAAAAGTCCTTGTCATCTCATGCATGGCCCGAAAGTAACGTTACTTTTGGTTACTTGAGTACATTGAACACCCGGAGCAAAAGATTTAGGTTTCTCTTACTAGCTAGCAGTGTTTTTTGTAGCAGTTTGGCCACAGAGGAGATCGCCGCCCCCGAAGAATGAGCGAAAAAATCAAAATCCTTTTTTACGCTCTCTGGTTTGCTCATCCGGTTCTGCAAGCCATCATTGCCGTCTGCATGTTCCGGCGGGGGCAGCACCGCGCCTTCAAATACTTTTTCGCTTACGTCATTGCTCAGATCATCAGTTTCTGCCTCGTCTTTTACAGCTTTAGATATCGTCAGTCGGCCACGTTCTACGTTTCGTGGATTAGCACCGCCGTCAGCGTCGCTCTTGGCTTCAAAGTCATTCACGAAGCCTTTCTCGATGTCTTCCGCCCATTCCATACACTGCGTGATCTTGGCACTGTGCTTTTCAAGTGGGCAGGCCTGGTGATGCTGTTGGTCGCCGGCGTGGTATCGATCTCTTCAAACTCCTCTGACACTCAACCTTGGGTGCAGGCAATCCTGACCGCCCAGCGCTGTGTGCGCGTCATTCAGGTCGGAATGGTTCTATTCCTGCTCGCCTTCGCCCGCTATCTTGGAGTCAGCCGCCGCCAGCAAAGTTTTGGTATCGCGCTCGGTTTCGGAGCATTTGCCGTCATCGAGCTCTCTCTCATTGCATCCTGGGCTGGCGACCACTTAGGCCGCTTGGCCATAAGCTTCATCAACATGAGCGCTTACAATGCCACTCTGTTCATCTGGCTGGGATATACGCTCGCGAAAAGCCCGGCTCGCGAAACGTCTGCCGCACTGCTGCGGCCACAGCGCTGGGAGCAGAGCCTCTCCGATATTCAGCACCCATCGCCGGCAGATTCTCTGATCCCCATGTTCGAGGGTATGGTTGACCGTGCTTTATCCAAGCAGCCGGCTTTGACCACTCAAGGTGCACCGACTTCTTCCGGCAACCCTGCCCCAGTCATTCGCATGAACGGCATTGGACTTTCCGATCTGGTCGAGCGAATCGCATCGAAGCGCTAGTCCCGTCCTTCAAAGCGGGCTCCAATTTTTTTCGGATTTCGTAAATTCTGGAACCCCGCGCAGCCCGAAAAACTCCGCACCCGCTGTTGTGCATGTAATACATTCAAGAGATTTTTTAAGTCAGTGAGTGCAAAATAGTTCGATGTTATGGATGAGCTTCTAAATGAGCCAGGCGGGTGGGCGATTTGCGCTGTGTTGCAGGACCTACTTGAAAGCAGTCTTGACAAATGCCGTATAATTCCTACCCGCGCTGAACAGCACAGTTTTTGGTGCACTACGGCGCGGTAGGAGACAACCCATGAAGCAGGCACTCAGGATTTCGATCCTGATGTTTGGGCTTTTGGGCACATTCCTATCAGTTGCCACTCCGCAGGTTCCCACCCCGGACGGTGGCCCGATAATCCTGTGCCCTGAAGCCAAATGCCAGAGCGGCGGTTTGCCGCCGCTGTGAGCAGCAGTACACCTCACTTCGGTAGTTGACCGCAAGATCACCAAAGTAACCGCAGTAACCTGGGCCGAACCTTTGGGGGCTCGCAATCTTTGGGCTGACGGACTTCATGCATAAACCGTCAGCCCTGTTTTTTTGGATTTCTCGGGATGACAATTTCGGCACGCTGGGTGCACTTCGAGACGGATTTCATCCCGACGAGAGCGAAAGCTCTCGGAGGGATCTTACCAAGCGCGTCAACCCGCAAGCGGCGCGGCAACAAACATCTTAGGTACATGCCGCCGTCGTTAGATGCCATCGCCAATCCCGCGTAAATGGCTTGCTCCTGTGCTACCCTTCCCCAAGCCCTTCGTCTGCGATCTTATGTCTGCCTCGCAGCCATTGCGCAATCCACTTCCCGAGGCGCAGCCGTCTTCATCTGCCAGCGCTCGCAAAATCCTCATCGGTACCGCCGGCTGGTCCTACAAAGACTGGGAGGGCATCTTCTACCCTCCGGGCATGAAAGCGCGCAGAATCCATCCCCTCGAATATCTCGCCCGCTTCTTCGACACCTCTGAAATCAACACCTCGTTCTACGGGCCCATCAAGCCCCAGCTCGCCAAGCTCTGGTGCCGCAGGGTTGCTGCTGTCAATCCCAACTTCCTGTTCACTGCCAAGCTCTACCGCGCCTTCACCCACTCTCCCATCGCGGTGATGGAGCCAACTTCCGCCGCGACCATTCGCCCCACGGACGAAGACGAGCGCCTCACCCGTGAAGGCCTCGACGCGCTGGCCAACGAGCATCGCCTCGGCGCGCTGCTCATCCAGTTTCCCGTGTCGTTCAAGAACACTTCGCTCAACCGCGAATATCTCGACCGCCTGCTGCGCCAGTTCATCGAGTATCCGCGAGTGGTCGAGGTGCGGCATTCGAGCTGGAACGACCCGCAAACACTCTCCACGTTCGCCCAGCAAAACGTCGGCTTCTGCAACATCGACCAGCCGCTGCTCGGCCGCTCGCTCGCGCCTACCGATCACGTCACCGGCGCGATCGGCTACATTCGCCTGCACGGACGCAACTACGAACACTGGTTTGCCGATCAAGGTTACGGTTCTGACAATCGCAACGACCGCTACAACTATCTCTACAAGCCGAGCGAGCTTGCCGCATGGAAAGAAAAGATCGCCAGCGTCGCCGAAAAAGCCCAGACAACTTATGTGATCACTAACAACCACTTCGAAAGCAAAGCCGGAGTCAACGCGCTGGAGCTGAA
>JASHOH010000173.1 GCA_030041215.1 Candidatus Sulfotelmatobacter sp.
CTGGATCGCCGGTGTTATGCCGCGGCGGACGCCGTCATCGGGGTTGTTCAGGAAGAACTGCGGGAACATGGATATCGAAAGGTGGCCTTCCCCGGCATCATAAAAGCGCCACTTTACGCCGGGATTCGATTGGCCAAGGCCAAATTTGGTGTCGGCCCCCGGCGGCTTGACACGCAGCCAGGCGTTTTCGTAGGTGAGCTGGATACGGCTGCCGACCCCGAAGTTGATGTCCACGTCAGGGGTGTGCGAAACCGACTGGCCCTGAAAGTAGAACGGCATGTAACCCAAGTTGATTTCCCAGTTGAGATGGCCCGGCGTGCCGGGATCGTTGGTATAGTAAGGCGGCCCGCCCTGGGCAGCTGCGAAAGTGCCGTACGAAGCAATGAGGGCCATCGCCGGCAAGACTCTTGCGCCGGTGCCGGTAAGAACTGCCCATCGTGCAAAGGCGATGAGAGTCCTTGAAAAGCTGGTAGCTACCGCCTGCATAAGAACCAAAATGGAAAAGATGAAGGGATCCCGAAATCTTTTTGTTAACTTCAAAAATGGCACTAACTATACATCTGTTTTGCCTGCTCGCGTGTGGGACAAGATTTTCATTTGACGTTCACAGATTTGATCTGCGATCCGAACCTACTTAGCCAAGAAAGTCTTGCGGGCGAGCGATCGATTCCGCCAAATCGTTCAGGAACATTGCCGCCCGCGCACCATCCACGACGCGGTGGTCGGAAGAAAGAGTCAGCGTCATCATCGGCCGTACGGTTGCCTTGCCTTTCGCCGCAATCACTCGGTCACCGATACTGCCCACCGCAAGAATCGCTGCCTGCGGCGGAGTGATGATGGCAGTGAACTGGTCGACCTTGTACATACCAAGATTGCTGATGGTGAATGTAGCGTCGGCGAGATCGGCAGGGCGCAGCTTTCCTGCACGTGCGCGCTCGGCGATCTCGCTTCGCTGTTGCGCGATTTCGGGCAGCGTGGCGCGGTGAGCGTTGTGAATAACGGCGGCAACAACTCCGTCGTTCACGGCAATCGCCACGCCGATGTTGACGTAATCATGATGGCGGATGCCATCGGCAGTCCAACTTGAATTGAGACATGGATGCTTCAATAGGACTCGTGCCACGAGTGCTACCAACAGATCAGTGTGTGTGATGCGGACACTGTGAACGCGCTCGATTTCAGCAATCTGTTTAGCGCGATATTCGTTGAGCTCTCCGGCATCCGCGTTACGCATGACGAAAAAGTGCGGGACGCTGGTCCAGCTTTGCGTGGTGCGCTCGGCCATCAGACGAGCCAGCGTGCTCGGGCTTTCAAGGCTCGTCGGTCTCTCGGCTGTGGTTACGTTTCTTGGAGCGGAAGCCGCAGCTTGAATGTCGGCTGCCAGAATTTCTCCGTCGGGCCCTGAACCGCGCATAGTGGCGAGGTCGACTCCCAATTCTTTGGCAAGGCGGCGAGCCTTGGGAGAGATTCGTGCGCTGGAAGCGACGGCCGGTTCCGAAACCTTAGCGGAAGCCAGGACCGCATTCGATTCTGTTTTTGCTCTGGCAGCGGGAGCAGCGGCTTCCGTTGCAGGCGGTTTCTCTCCGGGGACCACGATCCACGCGATGGTTTGGCCAACTGGGATATCTGCGCCGGTCTGCGCCGAGATTCCCGCGAGAATGCCATCGGCAGGCGCCTCGATTTCCATCACTGCCTTGTCGGTTTCGATTTCGAAAAGCGGCTCGCCTTTGGTGACGCTGTCTCCTTCTTTTTTGCGCCAGGCAATGAGCCTGCCGGTTTCCTGCGCCATCTCGAGGGCGGGCATGACAACGCTGAAGGCCATAGTGTTTTATGGGGGAAGGCGCACTATGGCCTTTAGTCCGAAACTCCTACCCGCTCGGTCTTGGCGCTGGCTTCGATCATATCGAGCACACGCGCGCTGGGCGGGGCTTCGCTTTCTCGTGTAGTGGGTAGCGGGCCGTTGACGGTGAAGTAGTGCGCCCCCGCGACCAGCAATTCTTCTGCAGGGAAGCGCGTGATGACTTCGTGTCCCGTCGGCGTGACGACGATTTCTTCCTCAATTCGGGCTGCGCTCCAGCCATCGGTCGACGGCCAGAAAGTTTCGAGCGCGAAGACCATGCCGGGCTCAATGGTCACCGGATGATCGAAGGAAACCAGGCGGCTGATTACTGGTTTCTCCCAGATCGCGAGGCCGATGCCGTGTCCGTATTGCAGCGCAAAGCAGGCTTCTTCGTTTGGGAAGCCGAACTCTTCGGCCTTGGGCCATACGGCTGCGATCTCGGCGGTGGTGCGACCGGGGCGAACGAGCTCAATTGACGCGTCGAGATATTCGCGGCAGCGCTTGTAAGCATCGACCATCGCGTGCGACGCGTAGCCCACGGTGAAGCAGCGGTAGTAGCAGGTGCGATATCCCATGTAGGAGTGCAGAATGTCGTAGTACACGGGATCACCCGGCCGCAGTACGCGGTCGGAAAACACGTGCGGATGGGGATTACACCGCTCTCCTGAAATTGCATTTACGGCTTCGACATATTCGGAGCCGAGATCGTAAAGAATTTTGCTTACCAGCCCGACCGCTTCGTTCTCGCGTAGCCCCGGCTTCATGGCGCGATACAACTCGTCGTAAGCCGCGTCAACCATCATGGCGGAGTGATTCAGCAGCGAAATTTCATCCTGCGTCTTGATGACGCGCGCTTCTGACATGAGCCGCTGGCCATCGACAACCTTGATTCCTTCGCGCTGCAACGCAAACAAAACCGGCAGCTCGATAATGTCGATGCCGACCGGCTCTTTATGCAGGCCGCGCATTTCCAGCTCGATACGGATTTTCTTGGCGACGTCTTCGGCGCGCCCCATCTCGGGTGTCATCGCGCCGCGCAGCATGGAAATTCCCGGCCGCGAGCGCTCGCCAAGCCATGGGCAATTGAGCTGATGATGCTTCGCTGCCGAGCCGAAGTCCCACAAAATCGGTTCATCGTTCTGCGGCAAGAGAGTAAAGCGGTTGGCCTTGTCCTGCGCCCACGTGCCGATGTGCGTGGCAGTCAGATAGCGCACATTGTTCATGTCGAAGCAAAGCAGCGCACCCATGTCGGATTTGCGAAGCAGATCTTTTGCGCGCTGCAGGCGTTCGCGGCGCAGGCGGTCAAAGTCAATTCGATTTTCCCAATCGACAGCCATGCTTCCGTAAGTTTTGAGTGCCATAAGAAACTCCTTTAGCTGCGAGCTCTGAGCTATGAGCTGCGAGTTGTCACGCTCTAATCGAGTCGATGACGCGCCCTAGTTCTTCTTGCCGCGTACGGGCCTTCGAATCATGAGCGCGAGAATTAATCCGACAAACAGAACCAGCAAGACGATCGTGGCGGCGTTACTCATCACATTTCTGCTCGCAGCTCGCGGCTCGTAGCTCCAAGCTTCATTTGCACATTTTGCGGGCCGCCTCGAACACGCTCTGCTCCGTCGGCACCGTCGCATCTTCCAGTGGCGGCGAAAACGGAATCGGCACGTGCATCGCGCCCATGCGTTTCACTGGTGAATCCAAATCGTAGAATGCTCCTTCGGCAACGACCGAGGCAAGCTCGGCCGTAACTCCGTAACGGCCATAGCCTTCATCGAGAACGATGACACGCGAAGTTTTCTTCGCAGAATCGATCAATGTTTTTTCATCCAGCGGCCAAGTCGTGCGCGGATCAACCACCTCCGCGCTAATGCCTTCTTTTTCCAAAAGACTCGCCGCCCCCAGCGCGACCTGCACCATGCTGCTCGTGGCAATGAACGTGATGTCATCGCCTTCACGCTTCACGTCGGCAACTCCCAGCGGAATCGTATAATCCTCATCGGGTACCGGCCCCTTCAGCTTGTACATCATCTTGTCTTCGAAGAAGACGACCGGGTTCTCATCGCGAATCGCCGCTTTCAACAAGCCTTTCGCATCATAAGGCGTAGAAGGCAGGACAACTTTCAATCCCGGCACATGGCTGAACCACGCCTGCAATGATTGTGAGTGCTGCGCCGCTGAGCGCCGCGTGGCGCCCAGCGTCGTGCGCATCACCATCGGGACTTTCCAATGACCGCCCGACATGTAATGAACTTTGGCGGCCTGGTTCACCATCTGGTCCATGGTGAGCGTGATGAAATCGCCGAACATGATGTCGACGATCGGACGCATTCCCGTCATCGCCGCACCCACTGCAAGGCCGGTGAATCCTGCTTCTGATATCGGAGTATCGAGCACGCGCTGCGGCCCGAATTCTTCGACCAATCCCGAAAGGACTTTGAACGGTGTGCCCGCCTCAGCCACATCTTCGCCCAAAATGCAGATGCGAGAATCGCGCCGCATCTCTTCAGCCAGCGCCTCGCGCACAGCTTGGGCAAATGTGAGTTCGCGCTCAGGCATAGACGTGCTTCTCCACTTCCTCAACCGGAGGATATGGTGCCTCGACGGCGAACTTCACTGCTGCTTCCATTGCCTTACGGACTTCCTCGGAAATTCCTTCCAGTGACCTTGCGTCTGCGTAGCCCTGATCAATCAGCCAGTTGCCGAGCATTTTGATCGGATCGCGCTCCGTCTTCCAGAGCTGCTCTTCCTGTTTCGAGCGGTAATATTCGCGATTGATGTCGCCGACGTGGTGTCCGCTGTAGCGATAGGTATCGCACTGCAAAAACGCCGGCCCACCACCCAAGCGGGCGCGCTTCACGAAACGCGTGGCCACCTCGTGCACCTCGCGCACGTCTTGGCCGTCGACTCGTGCTGCCTCGATGCCGAAGGCTGTCGCACGTGCAAGAATTGTCCCCGCCGTAGTTTCCTGATAATGCGTGTACTCGTTGTACTGGTTGTTCTCGCAGACGTAAATCACGGGCAGCTTCCACAACTGCGCCAGGTTCATGACTTCATATAGCGATCCCTGGCCGAGAGCGCCTTCGCCGAAAAAGCAGACGGCAACGCGATCGGTGTCTAGATGCTTCGCCGAAAACCCCGCGCCCGTCGCAATGCCGACGCTTCCGCCGACAATCGCATTGGCTCCGAGATTTCCGGTTGCAGGATCAGCAATGTGCATCGACCCGCCTTTGCCGCGGCAATAACCGGCTTCCTTGCCGAGCAACTCAGCAAACATTCGGTGAGGCGATGCACCTTTGGCCAGACAATGTCCATGCCCGCGATGCGTGCTGGTGATGTAGTCGTCGATACGCAGCGCTTCGCAAATTCCCACCGCGACCGCCTCTTCGCCGCTATATAAATGAGCGAGCCCCGGCATTAGCGCACGCGTGTAAAGCTCATTCACGTTTTCTTCAAACAGCCGGATGCTCACCATCTTGCGGTAAACACGCAGCCATTTTTCCTTCTCGGCGGCAGTGTCGCGTCCCGCTTCGTGATTGGTAATGAGCGTGGTCACGCTTTTCTGCCTCCCTCGGTGACCGGCGTCTTTACTCCCGACATGGCGGCCAGCACATCGAACATGCAGGCGAAGTCATATTTGGTCCAGCCCATGCCGCGCGCAGCGGTCAGAAATTCGTTACTCACCGCCGTTGTCGGCAACGGAACATCAAGCTGGCGCCCCAATTCCATCGCCAGCACCACATCCTTCTGCATCATGTTCACATCGAACCATGCTTCTTCTGGCTGGTGGAGAATAAAAGGCCCTCGATATTGAATCATCGGCGAAGCGATGGCGCTGTGTGTGAGAACATCGACCGCGGTTTCGCGCGCGATGCCACTTTTTTCGGCGAGCAGCATGCCTTCCGAAAATGCCAGCATTTGCACGGCGAGACTCAAGTTGACTGCTATTTTCATGGCGAGCGCGAGGCCGTTGTCGCCGACGTGCGTCACCTTCGGGCCAATATCCAGCAGCAGCGGCTTCACTTTCTCGAACGTCTCTCTTCGTCCGCCGACCATTACGGAAAGTTTCCCTTCCTGCAAAGTAATCACGCTGCCGGAAACTGGCGAGTCCACCATGTCCGCGCCTTTTTCCCGCACTTTCGCGGCGAGCGCGCGGCTCACGTTCGGGCTGATGGTGCTCATGTCGATAAAAATCTTGCCCGCGCTCAAACCGGCCAGCATGCCATCGGGGCCCTCGGTGATCGCAGCCGTGGCCGCGGCATTGGTCACCATGGCGAAAACAAAATCCGACGCCGCAGCCGCGGCACGCGGCGAATCGGCCCACTGCATGCCTTTTTCAACCAGCCACTGCGCCTTCGAGCGCGTGCGGTTGTAGCCGGTCACGGAGTGGCCCTTGCTCAGCAGCCGATTGACCATCTGGCTGCCCATTACTCCCAGACCAATAAATCCAACTTTTGCCATCCGTGTGGTCCCCAGGCCCAGGAAAACTGATCGGAACGTTCAGCGAAAAAAGCGCCGCTTACGAAATGACTCTTGAACTTGCGGGCCTGTGCTTGGCGGGCGGTTTTCCTTCTGCCGGAGTTTGCGAATCTTCCCGCACCTGCTCCAGATGAGCGCGCATGGCTTCGCTGGCCATCTCTGGGTCGCGCTGTTCCACCGCCGCCAAAATGCGTTTGTGATGATACTGCCCGCGCTGTGGCCCACCCTCCACGTTGAAAATCTTGATACGCTGCTCGCGCAGCAAGCCAACAATGGAATCGATCAATGAAAGAATCAGCGGATTCGCCGCCGCTTCGGCCAGCGCAAGATGAAAGTCCAGATCAGCCTCAATATAGGCCTGCGGATCTTCTTGCGAGCGATCCATAACGTCGACCGCTTCACGCATCGTCACCAGGTCCTCATCTTTCACGCGCTCCGCGGCAAGGGCTGCGATAGCTGGCTCTAATATCAGGCGCAACTCCACCAGATGAGGCGAGCTTTCCTGCTGCCCGATCTTCACCATCAGATCGAAAGACTGGCGTGCTGCCTGGGAAGTTGCGTTAGTGATGAAGGTGCCGCGTCCCGAATACGCTTCTACCAGTCCCTTTTCGCGCAGCGTCTTGACCGCTTCACGCACGGCTGTGCGGCTGACTCCAAGTCGCTGTGCCAGATCGCGTTCCGCCGGAAGCTGATCGCCCGGCTTCAACGTGCCGTTAAGAACGGATTCTTCGATTTGCTGAACGATTTGCTCGTACAGCCGCGAAGTGCGGACAATTTTGTACACAGGAAATTCTCCCGCACGGGCCAGTTTCGGGGGGACTGGCGATGGTCGGAATACTATACCGCAGGTCCAGCGGCAGGATGTACATTTCTCTGGGGCTTGGTGGGAGGGCACAGGACATCTGGGAATCGCGCTGGCCGGAACGCTGGCTGCAATTCAGGCTATTCCCGTTTCGGGAATGGCCTTAATTCTGGACATCGACGCTTCATGAGCATTTCCGTGCCCTGGTCAATATGATCGGAAACGGCGTAGCCACGCTGGTTCTCGCACGTTCGGAGAATGAACTCAGCTGCAATTCCTGAAAACCATGCTGGCGTGAGCCGTATCTTTAGTAACCCCTCCTGCACAATTTTTGTTGCACGTTAATACTGCTGAAATATTGTGCATCTAGGATTGCCGTAGGAGACTACATGCGCTCGCCTCGCAATGGAAAATCGCTGCCGTTGCAAGTGTCTGCCGTCTGCTATCGCCGGCAGGGCAATGATGTAGAGTTTCTGCTGGTCAACACCAACGGCGGTAACAAGTGGACCTTCCCGAAAGGCTCGCCCGACTCCCGTCTCTCGCACAGCCAGTCTGCCGAGCGCGAGGCCGCGGAAGAAGCCGGAGCAATCGGCACGATCGAGCCTCGTCATTTTCATCTCTACATTCATTCCAAGGGTGTGTTTTGGCAGCCGGGCGGTGTGCAGGAATACGTCGTGAAAGCGTTCTTGATGGAAGTTCACCAGCAGCGGCGTCCGGATGAAACGCAAAGGCGGCCCACATGGTTCAGCGCCGAAGAAGCGCGCCAGCGCCTCGCCAAAGGACGTGAAGTCAAGTACGCGCATGAACTTGAAACGGTGATCGATCGCGCGCTCGAACGCATTCAGTTCCACACAGAACTGTGGGGAAACTACCCGGCCTCCCGCCACGATCGCATTGCGGCGCATTCTTAACCGCTGACGCCGAAGGCCGAATCCGAAGCAGACAATTCTGCTCGCCGAAAGCAACTCTGAGGTAATCGATTAGGCTCACGCCGACACAGACCTGCACTTTGCGCGTAAACTGAACGCAGCGTGTAGCCTAGCGTCTGGCCAGCTGTCGCGAGAGGTTTCTCTCTCGCCGCAATGGCAAGATGCCGCGGCGCCGGCCGCCGCGAAGGACGGCGGCGGCGCTACTCCCAATTGCTGCGATGAGGCGAATGAACTATGCTGGCCGTTCACGAAGAACTGCTCCGTGAATTTCGCGAATTCGCTGCGAGCTGTCCTACTGCCGAGCCGCTGATGCAGCGCATCTCCGATCGCCTGCACGAGAAGATGACGCGTTACAACTGGGTTGGTTTTTACCTGGTAGACCCTGCCGCCGACGGCGTTTTGATTGTCGGACCTTATGCCGGCAGCTTCACGCCGAATGCCCGTATTCCTCTGAATACAGGTCTATGTGGCGCTGCCGCCACTACCGGCCGGACTGTAGTGGTCGACGATGTGGCTAAAGATCCGCGTTATCTGGCCGGCTCCCCGCTGGTTAAGTCTGAAATTGTTGTGCCCATCTTCGTGAAGAAAAAGCTCGCCGCCGAACTCGACATAGAGAGTTATTTCACTGCCGCCTTCACCCCTGCGGAGCACGAGTTCGCCGAAGCCTGCAGTAATGTAGTCGCCAACTATTTTGCTAGTGCTGAGAAATGAAAAACAAGTTCAGCGCGGCAGCGGGTTGACAGGCTGCACGGCCACTTCTGATTTGCCATCGTACTTCCCGGTCATATCGTTCCAGCGGACGTGCACCAGTTCCAGAAACATCTTTGCTCCATCCACCAACGGATGAATGCGCGTGTCGCCGCTGTGTCCCCAGCGCACCGCAATTTCTTCTACCCGAAAACCAAACTTGCGCGCCAGAAACAAAATTTCCGGATCAAATCCCCACCGTTGGATGCGCTGCAAAGGCATGATCGTCTGCACCGCCCGCCGGGTAAATGCTTTGAACCCGCATTGCGTGTCTTTGAAGCGCAATCCCAAAATCAGCCGCTGGAGCAGGTTGAAAATCCTACCGAACAATTGCCGGTGCAGCGATTGTCGCTGGGTTTGCAGCTCTGCCCGCAACCAGCGCGACCCAATCGCGATGTCCGCGCCCGCTGCCAGCCCCTCCAGAAGCTTTGGCATCTCTTCGATGGGGGATGATAGGTCGGCGTCGCTGAAGACGATCACTTCGCCGCGCGCCTCCAGCATGCCGTGGCGCACGCTGTACCCCTTACCCCGGTTTCCGGGATTCTCCACCAGCCGTACCCGTGGGTCAGCTATGGCGAACCCTCGCACCAGGTCGGCAGTGTGGTCGCGCGAGCCGTCGTTCACCACAACCACTTCCGCCTTCCACGGCTGGGCGCTCAGGTATTTCAATACCTGCTCCAGAGTCGGCCCCAGGCGCTCACCCTCGTTGTAAGCAGGAATCACGATACTGTGAGTGATGTTCTCCATGATTCAGATCAGTTTGCTCGCGCCCAATTCGCAAATATTTTGGTTAGTGGCCAAGTCCTCCTCAAGGGTTGCTGTCGTCAGGATCGACTTACTGCGGCAGCTTGACGCCGCAGTTTAGATGACGCGCCTCGAAACGCGCGTCCACCCTTTGCCTGTGTAAAAACATCTAACTATAGTTCCACGTCTGCAATCGCGGAGGACTTATGCGAACATCCTTTCCAGCAATCTTATTGGCCATTGCTCTCTGCCAGATTTCCGCCGCACAAAATGCCGCTCCGGCCCAACCTAACAGCGCGGCTACCCCGAGTCAACAGAACCCCGCCGCACAGCCTGCTCAGTCAAATGCGGAGCAAACATCCGGCCCTCGGCGAATTGCGCCCGGAAGCGTCATTCCGGTTCAACTGACCAAGACTATCGATGCGAAGAAAATCAAGAGCGGTGACCCGGTCGAAGCCAAAGTCACGCAAGATATGAAATCGCAAAATGGAGAAATAATCCTGCCCAAGGACACGAAAGTGACAGGGCACATCACCGAGGCGCAGCCCCACAGCAAAGAACAAAAGGAATCGCAAGTAGGCATCGCTTTTGATCGCGCCGTGCTCCGCGATGGGGCGGAGATGCAAATGCCGATGTCAATTCAGGCGATTGTGGCTCCTCCCGACATGAACCCCAACAACACTGATAATGCAGCCTCGCCCACGCCACGTGGTGGAACGTTGCCCGGCGGCAGGGCCCCCGGAATGAGCGGAGCAGTGCCCCAGAACCCCAACCCGCCCGCGGGCGGCAACATGCCCGCTGATAATGCTCCCCGAGCAAACGGTGCGCTGCCGCCGATTACAAGCAGTACCCAGGGCGTTGTGGGATTCTCTCACCTCACATTGTCGCCTGCGCCGAACCCAGCCGAGGGCTCGATTGTGAGCTCCGAAAAAGGCAACGTGAAGCTGGAAGGTGGCACCCTCATGCTGCTGCGCGTCAATTAATCGTCACCGTTGGTAATGGTGCACCTTGCTGATTGACAGTGCCGGCGTCATCCCGATGTCCCGCGATTTCATCAGCGGGGCGAGGGACCTCCCGTGTAGCGAAAACTTCGGCATGCAAACTGAATCTCCCCGCAACTTCCCTGCCAATTCCGGGTTTACTCCATTACGACGTAATTAACCATACGGTTAAATCGTAAAGATTTGTCAATTACGGTCGGAGGTGACCTGATGAAAGCAACGAACTTCCTGAAGGCGGTGGGAACTCTGCTGGCCGCGGGAGTGTTGAGCGCGACTTTGTTTGCGCAAAGCATGACGGCTCAGCCCACGGCGGCGGCCCGCTATGACAATCAAATTCAAACTGCTGTTACTCAGAAACTGGCAGCGAAAAAACAGTTTCAGAATGTGACGTCGAGCGTCGAAAACGGAGTCGTCACGCTCACTGGCACGGTCGATCTCTATCAGCGGAAGCTGGACGCTGCCAAACTCGCCCGCAAAGCTGGCAACGTGCAGGGTGTACGCAACCTTGTCACTGTGGCTGGCCCAAATGTTTCTGACCAGCAACTCGCCGATAAACTCGGTGAAAAAGTCACCTATGTTCGCAACGGCTATGACAGCACGTTCGATTACTTCGCTCTCAGCGTGAAAGATGGAGTGGTTACCGTGGAAGGCGAAGACCGAACCGGTCTTGGCCGCGACGAAGCGCTCGCCGACATCAACAACATGCCCGGCGTCAAAGACGTGATCAATAACATCAGCGTCGAGCCGGTTTCGATGTTTGATGACGGCATTCGCCTACGCACGGCGCGCGCGATTTATCGCGATGCGGTGCTCAGCAAGTATGCGATCGATCCGGCAAAGCCGATTCGCATCATCGTCGTGAACGGGCACGTCACCCTCTACGGCGTGGTCGATAGCGCCATGGAAAAGACGGTTGCGGGATTGCGCGCCGGCCAGGTCTTCGGCGCTTTCGGCGTCGATAACAAGTTGATCGTCAGAGGAAACCCGGCTGATCAGCCTGGAATGTAAGTTGGTGTAGCGGAACGTATTTGGTGCAGGAGAATATAGTTGGTGTAGCGGCGACGGGCGCGGCGCAAGCCGCGCCCTTTTTCTCCCGGTTGTCATTCCGACGCGCGAGCGAAAGCGAGACAGGAGGAATCTGCTGTTGGGTTCGCTCGCTGACGCGATAGACGGGCACGACACCAGGGAAGGGCACGACTTTAGTCGTGCCAATAAAGGTCTCTTTAAAAGGAACCGCGGCTTTAGCCGCTGAGCTCGCGACTCCCCTTGTTTGATACTCGCCCGCTTACAATTTAACCATAACCCCAAGCATCGGTCGGAAAAGACCTAAAAAGGATGGGGCAGCTGTATGAACACAACGCAACGCACACCGTTACTTGACCAGCGCAGAGTTTCGATTTGGAACTGCATCTTATTGCTGTTGCCAGTTGAATGAGTCCCATTTATGTCGACATTCGCCAAGCCGCTATTGGCTGACATCTGGCCCGTCGTTGCAAAAGCCGCGGCCGATGCGGGTTTCGAGCTTTTCGGCATCGCACCGATCGATGATACGCCCGAGCTCGAATACTTCCCGCGATGGATTGCGGCCGGGCATGCCGGCGAAATGAAATACATGGGAGCGCGCGACGATCAGGGACGCCTCAAGCGCGCATCTGTTTTGCATGCCGCACCCTGGGCGCGCAGCGCGGTCGTGTGCGCCATCAACTACAACACCGCACAACCATACTCCACGAATGCGCACGATTCCTCCCGCGGATGGATCTCGCGATATGCATGGGGACAGCAGGATTATCACGACGCTGTGATGAATCGTTTGCGGCAGGTTGAATCGGCCATCCCGAATGCGGTGCACTCGCCCGATCTGAAAACGCGTTGCTACGTGGATACCGGACCAATCGTTGAGCGCGTTGTCGCCAAGTATGCCGGCATCGGCTGGCTCGGCAAGAACACCTGCATCATCAATCAAAGACTAGGTTCGTGGCTTTTTCTCGGCGTGATTCTAACGTCGCTGGACTTCGAATCTTTTGGCGAGCCCAGCATCCCTGCGCCTGATCGCTGTGGCACTTGCACTCGATGCATCGATGCCTGTCCTACAGACGCGCTGATTGCGCCTTACCAGCTCGATTCCAATAAGTGCATTTCGTATCTCACAATTGAGAAGCGAGGTGAAATCGCAGAAGAACTCCGCGGCGGCATGGGACAGCACGTATTCGGCTGCGACATTTGCCAGGATGTCTGCCCATGGAACCGCAAAGCCCCTGTTACGAACGCCCCGGAATTCCAGCCGCGAAAGGAATTGGTAAATCCCGCGCTGGAATGGCTCGCGGAAATGAGCACCACGGAATTCCGCGCCGTGTTTCGTGAGTCCCCAGTGCGCCGAGCGAAGCGCTCCGGGCTTCGGCGCAATGCTGCTATCGCCATGGGCAACAGCGGCAAACGAAAATTTCTTCCAGTGCTCGAAAGACTCTCGAAAGATGAAGATGAGGTTGTCCGCGAAGCGGCGGTTTGGGCTATAAAGGCGATCGGCCGGGCCTAAGCAGAACTTTCGCGAGCTGGTTCGCACCAAGGCGGAAACAGGTCCGTACCAGGGCAGAAACGGTTCGTATCAGGGCACGCATTTTTGCGTGCCGGAATTATCCTCTTCAACAGCGCCTTTAAAGCTTCTAACAAAACCCCGTTTCTGGGCAGTTGACACAAGCACTGCTGTATCCTCCGACCTTGGAGGAGGATGCGCTAATGGGGACTGAATTATTGCCTGAAAAGTTGTGGGGACTAGTAGAGCCCTTCATACCTGCATCGAAGGGAAAACCCACAGGCGGTCGACCGCGTTTGCCAAACCGGGCGTGTCTGACAGGCATCATATTCGTCTTGCGTAGCGGCATTCCTTGGGAGATGCTGCCCCAGGAACTGGGCTGCGGCTCCGGAATGACCTGCTGGCGGCGTTTGCGCGATTGGCAAGAGGCAGGTATCCGGCAATTGATCCACTTCGTGCTGCTGGACTGGCTCGCACGCTGCGAAAGGATTGATTGGTCACGGGCAATCGTGGACGGTAGTTCGATCAGAGCCGTTTTTGGGGGCAAAAGACCGGTCCCAATCCTACTGATCGTGCGAAACTTGGCTCCAAACGTCACTTGATATGCGATGGCTGCGGCATTCCACTGGCGGTTCAACTCACTGGGGCCAATCGAAACGACTCAGAGCAAGCACTCGCCCTGGTTGATGCCATTCCACTCTTGCAGGGAAAATGCGGACGTCCGCGCCATCGTCCTGACTGTGTGTTGGGTGACCGTGGTTATGACGCGGAAGCGATCCGGCAAGGTCTGCGTGACAGAAGCATCATCCCTTTTCTTGCGAAACGCAACACCGAACACGGCAGCGGGCTGGGTCGATGGCGCTGGGTTGTCGAACGAACGTTTGCTTGGCTGAATCAGTTTCGCCGGCTACGAGTGCGTTACGAAAAGCGCGCGGATATTCACGAGGCTTTTATGTACTTGGCGTGCGCTCTCATGTGCTGGAATTTCCTTCATCGTCGACGTTCGGGCCTCGCTAAACCTTGGCTCGCTCTGTGAAACTCCGCAACCGCTACTGCATTTTCGCGTATTCGGCCTTGGCTTGTTTCAGGACGGGGATATCAGGATCGGAATCTTTCCAGAGGGTCAAGAAGTCTTTGTAGGCATTGCGGGCCTTGTCCCTGTCGCCTGTGAGCACGTAAGCACGTCCAACTTGCAGATAAGCCAATGCTCCTATGGGATCGCTGATCACAATTCCGCGATGTTCGAGAATCTTGTGGAACTCGGCAGCGGCTTCCCGACCTTGGCGGGCCGCAAGATAGGCCTCGCCGCGCACATAGGCGGAATAAAGATTACCCGCACCCAACAAGTATTCAGAACCGCCAGAGGATAGAATCCCACCCTCATAGGGAATCGCAGCCTGCAGGAATTCGAGTGCCTGGGACAGCTCGCCGTGGTTCAACGCAAGAAGGGCGCGGAGCGTCGGTGCGTATGCGAATCGGACCTTCGTGTCCTCCGGGAAACGCCTTGCGAGGTCGTCAGTAAGTACTTTCGATCGCGAAGACTCCCCCGAGAGAGCCAGCGCCAAGGCAGCCCTATATTCCACATCACGCCCCTTCGAAAGGTTCAGTGCCACGACAGCTCTCTGGCGTGCAGTTGATGTATTGCCGAACAAGGCTTCCCACACCGCCGCATCCGTTTCGTAAAATGCCTGCGTTTCCCGACGATCCGGCTCGCGAGCGAAATCCTCTGCGCGGCGCGACATTTTCCTCGCGTCTTTTAAATGACCGGAGTATGCCAATACAAAGCTTTCCGAGTTGGTCATCGACTCTTCCACTCCTGGCTTTCCTTGCGCCTCAGCCGCTTCTCGTTCCATTGCCGCGCTATCGCCCCTCAGAAAGCTGATGATGTATTGCTGGACGAAGAAATCAGGCATTTCCAACTTGCGATCCCAGGCTCGTTGAAGCGCCTTCTCTGCCTCATCCATGCGGTCAAGGGCAATATAGCTCGCTGCGAGATTACTATATACAACGGGCCAGTCGGAATTCAGTTCAATGGCTAAATTAGCTTCTTCAACCGACTTTTCGTATTTACCGAGAGTCTGGGAAATCGTCCCCGACAGGAACGCATGGGGCAGCTCCACACGAGGATAGGTCTGCGCCCACAATTCACAGGTCTGCTCTGCTTTTTTCAGGTCTCCGGTAACCCGCTTATCGTAGGAATAGGAAATAAAGAACCTCTCTTCGTCACTGGCGCGATCCCGCAATTCGTAGGCTTTGATGGCGTTCTCCGCAGAAAGGGAGGTTTCTCCAATATCACCGTACATTTGCCCGAGTGCCGCATAGGCCATGGCAAACTTGGGATCAATTTCAATGGCGCGGCCAAAAAATGGCACCGCAGCGGCAAAACTAGTCGATCGGCTGACCTGCCAACCCGCGCTGTAAGCTTTCAATGCGTCGAGTGACGGTGTCGTCGCCTCGGCGAGCGGAATGTTGTGCTTTTCGACAGTAGTCATTGACTCACCAACGCGGGTTCTGAATCTACTGGCGACATGCCCCAGGGCATTCAGCACGTCTTCCTTCTTCGCCACTTGCACCTGCTCCTCGTCGAGCGTTTCTCCGGTCCTGCAGTTCTTTGCCCGCAACCCCAGTACGTACTCGCTTCCGAGGTTCGTGATTGTACCCTGCAGGACCGCAGCGCTTGCCGTTCGCTCGCAGATTTCTTGAGCGATCTCTGGAGTGAGCCGCGCATCGGGCGGTCGCCCCATCAAGCGCAACACTCGCTGGATGCGGCTATCGGGGATCAGGCCAAGGAAAGGCGACTGCTCGAGTTGAACTGCCATTCCTTGCCGCAGCGTTCCATCAAAAACCGGGTCGCCCGTTGTGTTTGTGAAGTCCGCGAGGACGATGGTGTCTTTTTCGGTTAACGTGGGCTTCCCTCGCGAGCGCCAATAGAGTCCGGAAACTACAACTGCTGCTGCCACTATCGTGGCAAGGGTTACCCAGAATCGCAGTTTGCTTTTTCTCCCCCGCTCAATCGTGACCGGCGGGCGGCTGGCGACTACGTTCTCTTCTAGTGTGTTATCTTCTTCCTGTTTTTCTTGGGTCTCGTCGCGAACGACCTGTGTTTGCTTGCGCGTGACTGGCCGTACCGCCTCCGCGAACCGATATCCCCGACCGGGCACAGTAATGATGTAGGCGTGATCCTGCGGGCGTTCGCCCAGCGCCTTCCTAAGTTGGAAGACATGCTGCCCGAGATTCGATTCCTCCACAAAAGTATCCGGCCAAAGCAGCTTCATCAGGTCGTCCTTCGAGACAACCTCACCACCGTGCTCGATGAGAACCAAAAGCAGATCGAAAGCCTTCGGAGCAAGCGGAACGACACTCTCGCCACGTAGCAATAAGCGGTGTTCGGGATCTATGCGGTAAGGCCCGAATTCCAGTAAGTGCCTCGTTCCATTGGCCATATCTACTCTTAAGAACTATTCAAAAGTATTCATTGCGGCGTTAAGGACTTTTCAAACACTTTCTGGGCAGGATATGCCCGTCCCGCGCAGGAAGGGCCAGGGGGCAACGTGGCAAGCAATTTATCACGCTTCCCTGCAGTGGGCAAAGGGGCTGGCGGAGAGACAGTTCGAAGGAACGCCAACTACCGACAAAGTTTCGACAGCAAAGGAGACCGTCGATGAAACCCAAAGCTGCGATCGTTCTTTTCAGCGCGTTGTCCCTGGGATTGACTCTCGCCAATGCGCAAGAACCCTCCTCGAGGCAAGCACCAAAGTTTGCTCACTACACGGTCGAAGACCTCGGCACCCTCGGAGGCGGGCCCAGCAGTCTCGCTTTCGGGGTCAACCGCTCGGGAGAGGTCGGCGGATTCTCGCAACTGCCATCAGGAAACCTGCAAGCCTTTCTTTGGCGCGACGGGTATATGGTCGACCTCGGAACGCTAGGCGGACCCAATAGCATCGTTGCTGGCCCCGCAGACTTTGGCAACCAATGGGCGCTCTTCTCCGATACATCGATCACAGACCCGCTCGGAGAAGATTTTTGTGGCTTCAACACCAATCTCATATGCCTTGGGGCTTTGTGGGACGGGACAATGTGGCCCCTTCCCACCCTGGGCGGAAATAACGCTGAGGCTTTCACCGCGAACGTTCGCGGCGAAATCGTCGGCGCGGCCGAGAACAACACCGTCGATGCAAGCTGCCCCTTGCCTAAGGTTTTCGATTTTGAGGCCGTCCAGTGGGGACCCGAGTTGGGGGATGTTCGCGAACTTCGCCCGCTCCCCGGTGACGCCGTGGGATTTGCTCTCGGGCTCAACGACTTTGGCCAGGCAGTGGGCTCGTCTGGTACGTGCGCCAATACCACTTCCAACTCGGTATCAGGGTTGATTACCGGACCGCATGCCGTGCTCTGGCAGAACGGATCTCCCATTAACCTTGGCACCCTGGGAGGCGAGCTGGTCAGCGTTGCCGCGGCCATTAATAACCACGGCGAAGTAGTTGGAGCATCGGATTTGTCCGGGGATACAGCGGCTCACTCATTTCTGTGGACCAAGAAATCCGGAATGCAAGACCTAGGAACCTTGGGTACAGACCCATCCAACTTCGCAGGGTGGATCAACAATAAGGAACAGATCGTTGGTTGGTCCTGTGACAGCAGTGGCAACTGCCGCGCCTACCTCTGGCAGTCCTATCAAATGGTGGATCTCAACACCCTCATCCCCGCAGATTCGCCGTTGTATTTGATACTCGCCTTCGGGATCAATGATGACGGGGAGATCGTCGGTCAGGCTGTTGACAACACCACCGGCGACCTGCACGCCTTTCTCGCAAGGCCTGTCCCACCAGAGGTCAGTAGTCCGAGCGTCGGACAACGCGCGACCAGCAAGACCACTCCAGTAGTCCTTCCGGAGAATGTTCGGGCGCTGCTTCAGAAGCACTTGCCTATGCGAACCAGAACCCTTGCGTCGCAATGACCTCGTAAGAGGATGCGAAAGGGAGCGGGCTCGTTGGAAACGCACCCACTCCCACACTCTGCAACGCAACTCCTGCCATAAGCGGACTTACTACCAAGAATAGAGAGGGCGCGACGGTTATGAAGCTAAGTGTAAACACAACACTGTTACTGATCATGGCTTGCATCTGTCAAGCCCAATCAACCCGAACTGACCCGTCTTCGATTTTGGGAAGTGGCGCAAAGCTGCTTTTGCTCGAGAAAAATGAAGGTGAACTGCGGATATGGCGCGATTTCGCCCCTGAAACGCTCATGCTGAAGGTGAGTCCGCAAAACAACGGCTCTCAGCACCTCGTCTTGGTAACAGAAGACCTGGCTCCGGGAGACACCATTCCCACGCACAAGCACCTCGGCCAGGATGAAATCGTCTTGATCCAAGCCGGAACCGTGCATGTTCGGTTAGGCGAGCATGAGCGTGATCTGCATGCGGGCGGGCTCGTATTCATTCCGGCTTATACCTGGGTCGGTATGAAGGTCATTGGCTCCGACCCCGCCAGCCTGGTGGCGATATTTTCAGCGCCCGGCTTCGAGAACCACTTGCGGTGCGCATCAGTCCCGGCCAACGAGAAACCGACACCCATGACGCTTGCGGATTGGAAACAGTGCGATCACGACGGGCATGTCGTCTACAGGGACCGTGGAGAGGAAGACTCTAAGAACTAAACGCTCGCTCGAAAGGAGGCCCCGGCTGCGGGGACCTCCGGGATTGGCATTGGTCTCAGGCTGCGGATGGATCGCCTTTGGTCTGTTTGGAGTCGCTGCTGAAGTCGCGCTAGGTGGGGCCCTGCAAGAGGAAAGAAAAAGCAAATCAAGGAGCAGGAGTGCTTATGAAAACAATGAGGGCATCGTTCTCTGGTAAAACTCAGGTTCTGTCGTCACTGCTTCTGTTGCTGAGCTTGTTCTCCTGGAGTGCAGCCTATGCGCAGATCACGCCCAGCGGCGACTCCTATACCAACACCGCCGATCCGACAACCAACTACGGCGCCAAGACCCTGCTCGACGTCGATGGCGCCACGCAGACCACTTACATTCAATTTGATCTGGCGTCGATTCCTGCTGGCGCCACTGTCAGCCAGGCCACGCTCAAGCTCTACGTGAATGCCGTCACCACGGCCGGTAGCTTCAATGTGGACTACGTCAACGGTGCGTGGAGGGAGAGCACGATTGACGCCAGCAACGCTCCCGCTCTGGGCACGACGATTGCCTCCGACGTGGCCATTACCACGGCGGACAAGAATCAGTACATCCTGATCGACATCACGCCCGCGGTGCAAGCGTGGCTGAGCGGCAGTACTGCGAATGACGGCATTGCGCTGGTGGCCAACAGTACGTTCAACGCCAGCTTTGACAGCAAAGAGAACACGACGACCAGCCATCCGGCGGAGTTGGACATCGTGTTCGGCACGATCACGGGGGTGACGACGGCCAGCGGCAGCGGGCTAACAGGCGGCGGCACGAGCGGCACGCTGAACTTGGGTCTGCTGAGCACGTGTGCGAGTGGGCAAGTGCTGGAATGGAACGGCAGCGCGTGGGCGTGCGCCACTGCACAAGGCACGGGCACGATCACAGGCGTCACCGCAGGCACAGATCTCACCGGCGGTGGCACGAGCGGCAATGTCACGTTGAACCTGAATACCACGGCGCTCAATTCGACGTACGCACAGCTAGCTGCGGTCAATTACTTCACCAACACTCAGAGTGTGACCGGCAATTTGATTGTGAGCGGGGTGGTTGCAGGCGGTGGATTTCAGATTGGGAGCAACCTGTTCGCCTTCGGCTCCTATGCCAATGCGAATACCTTCTTTGGCTTCGCCGGAAACACCACGATGACGGGCGGGTCCAACACTGCCAGCGGCTACCAGGCGCTCCTCTCCAACACCACGGGCTACCGAAACACCGCCAGCGGCTACTACGCGCTCTTCTCCAACAGCTCGGGTTCCTACAACACCGCAAGCGGGGACAGCGCGCTCTATTCCAACAGCTCGGGTTCCTACAACACCGCCAGCGGGGACAGCGCGCTCTATTACAACACGACGGCCGATTACAACACCGCCAGCGGCTACGAGGCGCTCGCCTACAACACCACGGGCGGCCCCAACGACGCTTTTGGCTACCAGGCGCTCGTCTCCAACACCGTGGGCAGCCAAAACGTTGCAGTAGGCCATCAGGCGCTGTACTCCAATGTCGGGGACTCCGCCGATGACGGATGGTGGAACACCGCAGTGGGCTACCAGGCGCTCTACACGAACAACGACACCAGTGGCGAGGGCGTCTATGCCACCCAGAACGTCGCCGTCGGCAGCTACGCGCTCTTCTCCAACAGCTCGGGTTCCTTCAACACCGCTAGCGGCTACGTGGCGCTCTATTCCAACAGCTCGGGTACCTTCAACACCGCCGTCGGCAACGGCTCGCTCTCCTCCAACACCATGGGCAACGACAACACCGCCGTCGGTGCGGGGGCGCTCGACAACAACACCACGGGCAGCAACCTCACCTGCGTCGGCGTTAACTGCACCGCGAGCGCTGACGGCCTCAAGAATGCCACCGCGATCGGCGCTCATGCCGTAGTCGGCGCGAGCAACTCTCTGGTGTTGGGAGGCACTGACAAGTATGCGGTCAAGGTGGGCATTGGCACAACCACACCGTCCAACATTCTCACCATCGGCAGGGGCACGGGTCATCCGGTCAGCGATAGCTGGGAGACCTACAGCTCAAGTCGTTGGAAGACCAACATCCAGACGCTGCACGGTGCGCTGGGGAAGGTCGAACAACTGCGTGGCGTTTCGTACGACCTCAAGGCAAACGGCAAACACGAAGTGGGTGTGATTGCCGAAGAAGTGGGCGCAGTGGTTCCCGAGGTTGTGACCTGGGACGACAATGGCAAAGATGCCCAGAGTGTCGATTACAGTCGTCTGACCGCGCTGCTGATCGAGGCGGTCAAGCAGCAACAGCTGGAAATTCGTGACCTGAAGTCTGAGCTTCGGGCTACACGCCAGACTCTTCAGAAGGTGAAAGCGCAAGTAGCCGCTGCTCAGCCCGCACTGGTGGCGACGAAGTGAACGCTGTGAGTCAACCAGCACAGAATTTGCCGCTCGGTTTCGGGCGGCTTTTTTTGTGAAAGAACCTCAGTCAGAGTAGGCGAGGCGGCAGCGGTTTTGTTAGACGCTCTTAGGCGCTGCCTTCAACCGGCCCTTCTGCCAACCGATACTACTGCAGCGATTTCGGATCAGACTTGTTCTTCGGCGACTTCTTATCCAATATTGAAACTAGTTCGCTGGCACAGGCGGGTACCGCCACTTTGTGCTCCACGATAATTTCTTTGGCGGTCAGCCTCTTGCCGTAGAGCTTCTCGTTCGCGCTATTATCGGAGCGCAGGGTTGAGCCTTCCAGAGAGACTCCAGCGAACAGCCCCTTGCTTCGCGAGTAGGAAAGAATTTCCGCGTTCATAACGATGTCGGTGGCGCCTTCGGCCGTGCGTCCCTTAGGGCCGGCCGCGGCGGAGGCGTCGGCCCCGAGCTTTACTTTGCTCGAAAGGAGCGAGCGCGCCCCTTTGGGGTTCATCACCAATAAAACAAAGTCCGTTGCCTCGCCGCCAAGCTGAAAGCCAATGCTTACGCCTTCCAGCGCATACAGTGCGGGGGGACCCCATGGCCCAGTATAGTGTTCGCCGCTGCGGCACAACATCAACCCGCGGCCATAGCTGCCTCCGATCCCAAAGGCGCCTTTCTTCACCGAGGGAAGCACAACCACGCACTCGGCTTTGTCGAGCAGGTCCTGCGGGATGTCGTCGGGAATATTCAAAATCTCTTTCATCACCTCGCCCGCCGCTTTGCAGCGGTCTTCCTCGTGAACATCGTTGGCGGCAAATGTGGTCGAAGCACAGAAACAGATGGCTATCAGTCCGGCTACAATTCTGTTCATCCTCATCGTTGGTTCTCCGTAACGGCGACCCTTTGTTCTGATGACATCTTATTCTTCGCTGGCTGAACGCGGCCATGTGGAAATCCGCGCAAAGGGTGCCTCCCTACATGGAAGCACTCAGGCACGTATCTTGCCTATGACCAAATGAGTGCTCCTTTTGTAACTTGGCACCCGGCATAAGCCCTTCTAAATTGAGTGAGATTGCGGGTTTAGCTCACACAGAATTCGGCCCCCGGCGTGCATCTAATTAGTGGGGAGGCCTGTTTCGGGCGGCGTAGAATGCAATTTTTGGACTTCCTGGGAATGAAGTACATACAGACGAGTCTGCGGGTTTGGGTGCTGCTGGCGGGGTTGGCCGTGGTCTGCGTAGTTCCGGCTTTCACGCAAACTCACTCGTATGCCAGTAATTCCACCGGCCTGCCGTATTCGGAAATGCCCTCGGCCGCCTCAACGGACGACCAGCAAAGCGGCTCTCTGCTCACCATTCACAAGCGCGTCGATGAAGTGAATGTGCTTTTCATCGCCACTGATAAGCATGGCAAGTTTGTTCGAGATTTGAACCAGAACGATTTCTCCATTCTCGACGATCACAAGCCGCCGCAGTCGATCGTCAACTTCCGCCGCGAGACCGATTTGCCGCTTCACCTCGGTTTGCTCATCGACGTCAGCGGCTCGGTCAACAGCCGGTTCGAGTTCGAGCAGGACGCCGCCGTCAGCTTTCTCCAGCACACGCTCCGCGCTGGCTTCGACAAGGCGTTTGTTGTTGGCTTCAACACGCAGAGCCAGATGGCGCAGGATTTCACCGACAATGTTCAACTGCTCTCGGCCGGCGTGCACAAGTTGCATGATGGCGGCGGAACGGCCTTGTACGATGCCATCTACCGCGCCTGCAAAGAAAAGTTTCTGAAAGACCGCCCGGACCGTCCGGTGCGGAAAGCAATCGTTATCGTCAGTGATGGGGAAGACAATCAGAGCGAAGTTTCCCGCGCCCAGGCCATCGAAATGGCGCAGCGGGCGGAAGTCACCATCTATGCCATTTCAACCGACGACAGTGGCCTGATCCTGCGCGGTGACAAAAATCTTCAGCAGCTTGCCGATTCCACCGGCGGCCGCGCCTTCTTTCCATACAAGATGAAGGACGTGACCCGTTCCTTTGCAGCCATCGAAGACGAGCTTCGCAGCCAGTATGTAGTTTCCTATCGGCCCGCAGATTTCGATGCCGACGGCCGCTACCGCTCGATTGAAATTTCCGCCTTGAAGAAAGACTTGCAGGTAAGAGCGCGCAAGGGATACTTCGCGCCGCAGCAGTGAGTTCGTAGAGACCTTGGCCGCTCAACGACTTCAGTTCCAGCCTATTTCCCCACTGCGGTAAATTGTGCCCCCGGCGCTTGCGACTGCTTCAAGTCCTTTATGTCCAATTTCCCGGTTCTCGCTTTGTCCAGGCGATCGAACTCCGCTGCCATAAACTTCATCCACTGGTCCTTGGAAACTTTGCCGCTCTTATCGGTTTCCATCAGCATCAACAGCTGGGTCACCTGCGGCTGCCCCATAGCAACGAGATCCGGAGATTTGGGCACCGATGCCTTCTGCGCCGCCACGCTTCCTGTCAACAAAAACGCAAACGATAAAGCGGCCACGAAGGCACCGAATGGGTTCGCACATTTTAACATCTTCCGCCCTCCACAGAGTCCATGCAGGCCTGCGCTTCGGCTCTGCTTGTACAGTATGGTTGGGCAATCGCATAGAGAAGTCCAATCGAAAAAATCAATCATTCGTAAAGATTTCTTGCATTCCCAGTTCCCGTGCTTTCTCTCAAAAACAAAGGAAGGGAGGCTTGTCGCTTCCAGCGATAGCGGTACCATGTGCAACCCGTGTGTTTTTAAGGTTTTCCAACGTCGGCCCGATCGATTTTCATCCCCAGTGTGAGCCGCTGGCTCAGTTTGCACCCGTGCCTTCACTATGCTAACGTCCCATTGATTCCGCCAAAACAGGCGTCCAAGGAGCAGCTATGACCGGCCTCATTCTCCTCGTAATTCTCGTCGTCATCGCCGTCGTTCTCATCGGGATGTACAACAGCCTGGTGCAGTTGCGCGTGCGCTGCGACTCGGCCTGGTCCGACATTGACGTGCAACTCAAGCGCCGCCACGACCTCATTCCCAACCTGGTCGAAACCGTCAAAGGTTACGCCGCTCACGAAAAGGGCACGTTTGAAAACGTCGCCAAATATCGCTCTCAGGCCATGCAGGCAACCACGCCGGAAGGTAAAGCCATCGCCGAGAATCAGCTCACGGGAGCTCTCAAGAGCCTGTTTGCTGTCGCCGAAAACTATCCCCAACTGAAGGCTTCCGAAGAATTCACCCAGTTGCAGGCATCGCTGAGCCAGACCGAAGATTCAATTCAGAACACACGCCGCTATTACAATGCTGTCGTGCGAGACCTGAATACAAAAATTCAGTCGTTCCCCGCTAACATCATCGCTGGCATGTTCGGATTTACTCCCTGCCAGTTCTTTGAAACCGCAGAAGCCGACCGCGAGCCGGTTGCAGTGAAGTTCTGAATTGTCAATGATTCAAACAAGGCAGGGCTCGGACGTCTGTCAATCCGATGAGTGATTTGCGTCCTCCACTTTGCGATCACAGTGCCACTCTTGACGTACTTGCCCGGGCGCGCCGAGAATAATGAAGCAGTCGCGAGGTGATCATGCTGGCCTACATTTTCGTTCTGCTTGCCATCGCCGTTCGTTTTCTGCCGTTTGCGGGTCCATTGAATGTGCTGCCGCATGCGTGGCACTTTACACCGCTGGCGGCGTCGTTGCTGTTCTTTGGGGCGCGGGGATCGCGGCGGCAGATGTGGATTCCGCTCGTTCTTTTTGCGGCGACGGATGTCGTGCTCACGAAGTTCATCTATGCGTACTCGTTTTCGTGGGACCAGCTCGTCACCTGGGCCTGGTACGCGGCCATTCTGTGGCTGGGGACGAATCTGCGGGAGAAATCTGGCCCGGTTCGGGTGATTGGGGCGGCGCTGGCTAGTTCGGTTTCGTTTTTCCTGATCAGCAATTTCGCCGTGTGGGCAGCGTGGCCGAATATGTATCCGCGCGCCTGGAACGGGCTGATGATGTCTTACGCTGCCGGGCTTCCGTTCTTCCGCGGAACGGTGGAGAGTGATCTGTTCTTCTCGGTAGTCTTCTTTGGAACGCCGGTGTTTGTGGCGGCGCTTTCGCGCTGGGTGCGGAAGAGCAGCGATCATGCTGCCGCAGCTTAATTCCGTCGCGGGCGGACAATAAGGGACCTCAGGGGCTGAAGCCCGTTTTGAAAAGGCAAGTTCCTTTATCGCAGCGCCGAAGCGCTGCGATACGCAAAATCCAAAATCACCACTAAAATCCCAAACCGCTGCAAAGTCCCAAAATCACGCTCGCTGGCTCGGCCAAAATCGTGCGCCACGGTGATTCGCGGGCAGGAGTGCCCGCGCCACACGGCCTCCGCCACACGGGCAAGGGTGCCCGCGTTACAGGGTCCACTCTACATGAACCGGCGCTTTCGCGCTTACGCCTGCGGGGGGGACTGCTGAGGCGGTTGTGCTTGCGAGGGTGGTTTGTCTACCGATTTTGATCGGCGGCTCCGGCGCATCACCACCCACAGCAGCAATCCACCGGTAATGGCTCCGAGAATCCAGGCGAAATGGGCCCGGAACAACTTACCCAGAAGGGTCACAATCTGCGGTCCGAAGCGCAGGGTCAACAGAGAAACCAGCAGAAAGCGAATGAATCGCGCGGCAAAAATCGCGGCAGCAAACTCGCGGAAGGGCATTTCGAAGGCGGCCGCGGCCAGCACAAAAATCTTGAAGGGCGTGGGCGGGGGCAGCATGCCAGGAAACATCAGCGCCCAGAATTTATGCCGCTCGAACGAGCGGTGAATTTGAAGAAAGCGCTCTTCTGAAATGCGCTTGCGGAGCACGGCTTCGCCGCCGGCATATCCGATGAGGTAAAGTGGGACGCTGCCGAGAACCGAGCCCAGCGAGGCCATGAGGACGTAAAAAAGCAGCCGCTTGTGATCGCGATAGACGTAGGCCGCGAGGATGGCATCGATGGGCATGCCGAGCAGAGCGGAGTCGGCGAAGGCGATGGCAAATGGTCCCCAGATGCCGAGGAGCTGAAGATGACTCCAAATCCAAGCCGTGTAGCGCGCCAAAATGTGGCCGATCGATTTCAAACGGGTATTTCAGTTTACGTGAAAAGTCGTGCCCTGCTCAGGAAGCTTCAGCCAACGTGCTTCCGGTTTACCTGATAGTTACTCGGGTTACTTCCGGAGTTACCCTGCCCCGATTTCTGTGCAACTTTCATCGCCCCGTAACATAATCTTGCTACAACGGGAGCATGGATCCGCATGTCTACAACACGCTGATCCTTTCGGACCTGCACCTCGGCGCGGAAACCAGCCGGGCGCGCGAGGCCACGCGCGTGCTCAAGGAGAATCGCTTCGAGCGGCTGATTCTGCTGGGCGATATTTTTGCCGACCTCAATTTCGCGCGGCTCACCAAAGATCATTGGAAGTTTCTCGGCTACATCCGCAAGCTGTCGAATCCCAAGCGGAAAATTGAGGTCGTTTGGGTGGAAGGCAATCACGACCACGGGCTGACGAATATCATGTCGCACCTGGTGGGCGTGCGCGTGTATCAGGAATATAAGTGGCAGTACAACGGACTGCGGCACATTGCCATTCATGGACATCAGTTCGACGGCTTTCAGGTCAGCAATCTGCCGCTGAGCACGGTGGGGACGTCACTGTATTTGTTTCTGCAAAAGCTGGATTTCAAGAGCAAGCCCATTGTGCGGATGATTGACCGCCTGAATACGCGCTGGCTGCGGATGTCGTCGAAAGTATCATCGGGAGCGCTGCAGCACGCACGCCAGCGCAATGCTGACCGGATTTTCTGCGGGCACACGCATGAGGCAATACATGTGGAGCAGGACGGACTTCATTACTACAACACCGGCGGATGGGTCGATTCGCGCCTGACTTATATCACGATCGACGAACGGGGCGTGGCCATTCACGAGTATAAAGATCTTGCGGAAGATGCCGCCGCAAGTCAGGGACAGCCGGATCGCGATCATGAGCTGATAGACTTCGCGGACGAGCCAGAAATCGTGGAACATCCTGAGTACCAGAAGGCCGGCCGCTGACGCATGGTTCCACCGCGCAACCACTTCATCCTGGAACAAAACGGCGTGAGCGCTGATGCCGCAAAGGGTGACGGCTTGGTCGCTGCGGCGTTGGAAAGACCCTACCGGCATAAGCGCAGATTGACGATTGTTTTTCACGACGCTGGCGGAGGACACCGCAATGCCGCCGATGCTTTGAAGACAGTCTTATCCAGCCACGCGAGTCGCTGGGACGTTAGCCTACTTAACATTCAGGAACTTCTTGATCGCCTTGATGTCGTTCGCAAGCTAACCGGGATTCGCATCCAGGAAACTTACAATCAAATCCTGCGGCGAGGCTGGACGCGCTTTACGCCGCAATTGCTCAAACTGCTGCAAACGACGATCCGCGTTTATCATCGGCCGATTATACGAGTGCTGCGCGAATATTGGGCGCAGCATCCAGCGGACATGGTGCTGTCTGTAATACCGCACTTCAATCGCGAGATAGCTGAGAGTCTCGAAGGGCCAAACCGGCCGACGTTTTTGACTCTGATTACCGATCTGGCCGATTATCCGCCGCGCTTCTGGATCGAGCGCGAGTCGGAGTACGTGATTGCCGGAACCGAGCGCGCGCGGCAGCAGGCCCTGGAGTTCGGTCTCGGTAAAGACCACGTCTTTCTGACTTCGGGAATGATTTTGAAGCCGAAGTTTTATCAGCCTATAACGCTCGACCGGGCAGCCGAGCGGCAACGGCTTGGTCTTGAGCCAGACCGCCCGACTGGCATTGTGCTCTTTGGCGGGTATGGTTCTCGCGTGATGGAGCAGATCGCGAGAAAGATCGACTCAAGCGGGGCGCGAGTGCAGTTGATTCTGATTTGCGGGCACAATCAGAAGCTCGCGGCGAAACTCAAGGCCTTGCGTACAACAATGCCGAAACTCGTGGTGGGTTTTGCCAACAACGTCGAGTACTACATGGCTCTCTCTGATTTCTTCATCGGAAAGCCAGGACCTGGGTCGATCAGCGAGGCGCTGCAATTGCATCTTCCCGTGATTGTGGAATGCAATGCGAAGACGCTGCCGCAGGAAAGATATAACGCTCAGTGGGTGACTGAAAACAAAGTGGGGATTGTGGTTTCGAGCTTTCGGGAGATCGCAGCGGCAGTACAGGATTTACTGGAGCCGGATACGTTTCGAGAGTTGAAGCGCAATGCGTCCGCGTATTCGAATCATGCCCTCGAGGAAGTGCCGGAGATTTTGGAAATGTGCTGGAGCAGGCGGGAGGCCGCGGTGTCAGGTAAACAGTTCTAAATCGATGTCATCGCGAACGCGGTGAAAGCCGCGAGAGGGATCCGACGTCAGCCGGGAAGCGTTCCCGCAGAAGACGAGCATTACCACGCTCCATCTACCTGAGATGTTCTTTTCCGCGCCGACGCCGTTTGACCAACGTCGCAAGGTCCCTCCAAGAGCTGCCGCTCTCGTTGGGATGACATGATTAAGTTGAAATGCAATAGCTCGTCGAATTGTCAAAAGCGCACCACAATTCCAGTTGAAATCCGCAGGTTATTCTGGCTGGTTCCGAAAAATCTGGTATTCATGTAATCGCCCTGAAAGCGCCACGCTATGGGTTTGATGATTTTATAGTCGAGGCCACCGCCTAGCGCTGTGGCGAATGACGTGTCGGAACCTACACCATTGTTCACGCTTACGTGTCCTGCGCCGAACAGCGCTTCAGCGAAGGGGCGAAATTTTCTCACTGAGAACGAAACTCGCGGTCCGAACAAGAAGTTGTGTTCGGTAACATCGGCGCTGAAGGTGCAAGGCCCGCCCGGGCACACCACAAGGCTAGTTGGCGGACCAGCAAAGTTTTGCGAGCCGTAGTGGCTATCGAAATCAGCTACAAATCCTACCCAGGGAATCACCTTGCCTTCAACCGATGCTTCCCATCCGTTGGTGTTGGCGCGATCGATCGAAGAGAGGTCTGTCGTGTAAAAAGAATAGCCGAAGAATACGTTTCCGCTGGTTGGGACTTGCGCGGCCGCGAGGTCCGTAAAGAGGACGAGCACAGACACTACGAATCCGAACTTTCGCATAACGTTTTACCTTTCCTTTCTATGCTGGCATTTTTCAGGAATGTTAGATGCTGTGGGAGTCGAATCCGTTCAAATCAGGAGTACTTTCTCGGTACACGTTTGGAAATATTGCAGAGAATCTCATAGGGAGAACTGTTGGCGAGGCGGGCATGTTCGAGGGCATCCACGCTGAGCCCTTCGTGCGCCCCCAGAATAATGACTTCGTCGCCTACATCGACGCCGGGAATGCCGGTGACGTCGACGAGTGTTAAATCCATCGAAATGCTGCCGACTATAGGAGCGTAGTGGTCGCGGACGATCACCCGGCCGCGATTGGAGAGCTGCCGGTTGTATCCATCGGCATAGCCTACGGGCAGCACGGCGACGCGGGCCGGCGCCTTGGTCACGTAAGTTCCGCCATATCCGAGAGCTTGATTTGCGGCGAAGTTCCGCAGCGAAAGAATGCGCGTCTTCCAGGTCAAAACCGGCTTGACGGGAAGGCGCAATGTTCCGCCGGTGACTTCGCGGCCGGCGCGCTGGAACGGCAGATAGTATCCGTAGAGCGCAACTCCTGGGCGGACCATGTTTTTTCGGGTCTCGCGGCGCGAGATCAGCGCGCTGGTGTTGGCCATGTGAATCAAGCTCGGATCGAAACCAGCCTTGCGCACCATGCGCTCAGCTTCGTCGAAATTGCGCTCCTGCTCGGTCACGGAGGGGGCGTCCATGATTTCGGAGGAAGCCAGATGCGTGGAAAGGCCTTCGAGAACAAGATGCGGCGCGGCGCTGAGCGCGTTCAGAACGGCGGGAAGTTCGGCCAGCGCAACGCCCAGGCGGCCCATGCCTGTGTCCACTTTCAGGTGCACTGCGTGGCGAATGCCGGCTGAGGCGGCGGCTCGCTCTAGAGATTCGATGTGCCAGGGTTCCCAAACCGTGGGCGCGAGGTGGAGGCGGACAATTTCGCATTCTTCGCCGCGCCAGAAGCCGGTCATGAGAAGGATGCGCGAATCGATGCCAGCCTCGCGCAGAGGGATGGCTTCATCGAGCGATGTTACGCCAAGCCACTTTGCGCCTTCGGACTCGAGTGCGTGCGAACATTCGACCGCGCCGTGACCATAGGCGTCGGCTTTGACGACGGCGCATACGGTCACACCCGCGCCTGCGTGTTTTACGACGGTGCGGAAGTTTTGCCGCAGATTGGCGAGAGAAACTTCAGCCCAGGTGGGCCGGGTTGCCACGCGGCTCAAGATTTCTGCGGTAGTCGCCACGGAGTCGATTATAGAGGTTGTGGGGCGACATCTGAGGTTACGCTTGGGCTACTGCTGCGAAGGGCGGCCTCACCACAGAGTCACAGAGAAAAACCTAAAGGCAGCAAACGGCTGTGACTTCCGCGAAAGTGGAGCTTTCGAGTCGCAGATTTTCTAGTTGAGATTTCTCTGTGACTCGGTGCCTCTGTAGTGAATATCGTATTGCCCGCGCAAGCATGTCTGCCTGGTATCAGTTTCCTCCCAACGAGAAGTTTACGGTGATCTGCGTCTCCACCTCGATCGGCTCGCCGTTTAGAATGTACGGCCGGTAGCGCCATTGGCGGACGGCCTCGACTGCGGCCTCTACCAGCATGGGAGGACCTGATAGTGCTCTCAAGTTCTCAATCACACCTTGCTTGCTGATTACTGCTTGCAGCAGCACCTGGCCCTGAATGCGGGCGCTTTTGGCCAGGGGAGGGTAAGTCGGAACAACTTTGTAGGCCAGGCTGCCTTCGCTCATTTGCGAGACGTGAAACGGTGGGGCTTTGGGCGCGGGCGCCGGCGTTGTCGGCATGATCGGACGTACCGCAGTTCCCGGAGACCCGAGGATTCCGTCGGAAACTCCTGAACCCATCGCCCCTGGAATGTAAGGACCAGCCCTGCCCGCAAATTGCGGTGCTGGTTCCTCATCAGCGGCCGGCCTGCCGAAGCGATGCTGCGCCGACGGCCGCAGGATGATGGCTGTAGAGCTGCGATCGATTGCGCCAGCGCCGGAGTGCGGCTTTGTTTGCGGAGCTTCTCCGGGTTGACCCAGACTGACGGGCGCAGAAACATGGTGGAACGAAGGCAATCCGGTGAAATGAAGAAGCGGAACAATCAGCAGGATGGCAACTGCAACCGCCTGCAAGCCGAACGATGCGAATGTGGTGAGTCCTAGCCGCGAACGATCCTGCCAGGATGAATTCACTGTGGTGGTGAACATGGCGTCCTCCCTGCCTGGGTTACTGCTAAAGACACCGGAGGCCATCACGAAGATGAAGAGAACAGACAAAAAAAAACCGCGCATGGTGCGCGGCTTTTTGGGAACTTATCCGACACCTGCGGTGTCGCGGAAATTACTTCGGTTGCTGTTGCTGCGTGGTGGGCGGAGTCGCCGGCTTGGGAGCGGGCGCCTTGGGAGCGGCCGGCCTAGGTGCAGACGCTCCCTGTGGGGTCGGCGCGGCAACGCCAGACTGCACGTTATAGGCATCGACCACGGCGCGGGTGATGTCGCCGGTTTCGCCATACCAGAGGATTGGGCTCTGTGGCCACGGATTCGAAGTGTCAACGATCATGGCAAAGCCGTTGTCCTGCGCGTGCTTCACGATGACTGGGGCCATCTTTTGCAGGATGCGCTGGAACATGTCCTTCTGCTGGTTCTGGGCGTCTTCCTGTGCGTCCTGGACAGCGCGATCGAACGCCTTTTTCTTTGTCTCGATTTGCTTCACGAGGGTGGCGCGCGCCTCTTCGTTCAGCTTGTCGCCCTGAGTTTGCAGTTGCTTCTGCAACGCCTCGAGTTCATCGTTTTCCGACTTCAATTCGTTTTGTTTGGGCTCGAGCTTTTTGCGCAGAGCGTCCATGTCGCGCTGGCCCTCATTGCAACCGAGGACGGCCTGCTCAATGTTGATGGTCCCAACCTTGGTGCCGGCGCCGGTTGGAATCGTTGTCGAAGGCGTGGTGGGCGAAGGCGATGCTGCTGCTGCCGAGGACGAAGGTGCCGCCGGCAGATTGCTGGCCGGCGTGGTGCTTCCGGCTTGAGCTGTGACAAAAATGGGCAGCGCGGAAAGGGCCAGGCTGCCGATCAGAAAGGCACGCAAAATTGTGGACGAAGGCAGAAACTTGCTTTTCATCGGATCGATTTAAACTCCTTGGAACTTATTCTTGGAACCTGGGTTCCGGGAACCATTTACCCTAATTGGCAACGCTGGGCCGCAGATGCGAGGTGCGAATTCCCCTGTACTCGGTTTGATGCGGCGGCGGCCACCCTCAGACGTTATCGGCCATCGGCGTACTGGACAACCAGCGTCACACGCCGGGGTTGCGGACGTGTCGTCCACCCCTGATCAGCTTTCTGCAATGGTGTGGATCAATCAAATTATAGAGAGGCTGTGCAGCGTGCGTCAAACGGAGGTAGTGTCGGTAGTGGTGCAATTTGCACACTATACAAGTTTCACTACACGCAAGATCCCTCGCCCCGCTGGTAAAAGCGCGGGGCTTCGGGATGACGCCGGTCATCAGTTCCCCTTTCTCAGAATGTCGTGGCCACGGTAAAGCGGAATGTCTTTCTCGGTTCGCGCAGCAGGAAGCTGGGCGCGTAGGTTTCGCGCGCAAGCTGATAGGTGTAGGCCCCGGCGCCGGTCAGATAGCAGCCGGTTGGTCCGCAGGTGTGCGGGAACATGCTGGGAGAGATGGGGATGGGCGGGTTCGCTGGATTATCGATTCGCAGCGGGTTGTAGGCCCAATAAATACGGAAGGGCGCGTTAATGACGGGCAGGAAGACTTGCAGTTCGAGTCCGGTCGACATCCGCGGCTTCCAGTTGGTAGTTCCCAGGACTTGCAGTTGATCGGAGGGCGGAGGGCTCAGCACGCTGCCGGGAGTGCACGTGTTGGCCGTCGCCGTTTGCAGAAGCGTGGGGCAGCCTAAAGGCGTGTTGACCACATTCTCATATTGCACCGAGGCGATCTGGAGTTGCGACTTGCGGAGAATGGGATCGATTCCCGTATCAACGAAGGGAGCAAGCGCCACTGGCCCGACAATCGTGATGCGGTATTCAACGTTGGTGAAAACGCTGAAATCACCGCCCGGGAAGACAATCTGGTCGACCGGAATGGGGATGGTGACCGGTCCCAGGCTGGGGTTCTGCGGATCTTTTGGCACGGGATGTCCGCTTGGGTCGGTCAGTGCGATCGCTCCGGTATTCGGCAGGAATGCCACGGGCGAGACAGAACGAACGTCGAAGCCGCGCAAGTCGTTCTCGCCGCCTAAGTAATTCCGCTGGAACGGGGGGGCGACCAGGCCGGCGTAGCCGCTGATAAACGAGCTCTGAACATTGAACCCGATGGCATTGCGCCGGTTTTGAACGGGAATAAAACGCTTGTAGGAAACAACGGGGCGCACCGAGCGAATGGTCCCTCCTAGGCCTGCGAATTCAGCTCCCGCCGTAAATTGATATCCGTGGTGCGGAGAGATGTAACTGTCGAGAGTGTTGACCGAATAGTTGGGAAATATTTTGCTGGTGATAATTCCTTCGAGCGCGCTGGGACCAGAAATTCCGCGGAAGGCAAGGAATTCGAAGAGATTTCTCGAGGCGGTGCTGAGGGTCTGTAACGTTGACCGGTCGAACGAATAGGTGATTCCGACGCGCTTGAACGAGCGGTGCAGCGGGTAGCTGAGAGACAAAGCAAAGCCCGTGCTGGACTGCGTGTAATTCTGAAGGTTTTGCAGCACGGCGTTGGGCAGATTGCTTACGGTTTGCCCGCTGAAAATGGAAAGCTGCCGCGCCTGGTCGTACTTGATTTTTGAGTAGTAAACGTTGAAACCGAACTGCAACGGGCGGTCGAACATGTACGGCTGGGTGAATCCAAAACGGACGCTTCTTGCCAGGTTGCCCAAACTGGCCTGTATGGAAAGCGTTTCTCCCAATCCAAGAAAATTATTGGTGGCATAGTTGATGCCGACGAATGCGCCCTCCAGGCCGCTGACGCCGCCGTTTAAGCCGATGCTGTTCTTGCCTTTTTCTTTCACCTTTAAGTTGAGATCGACCAGCCCGTTTTTCTCATCCAGGGTACGGACGGTGATGTTCGGGTCTTCGGGCTTTAACTGGTCAAAGTAGCCGAGTTGGTTCAGGCGAAGAAGGCTCAGCTCCCACAAGCGTGAGTTGTAAATGCCGCCTTCTTCGAGTGCGATCTCGCGCCGGATTACCTTGTCGCGCGTGGTGGTATTGCCCTGAAACTCGATGCGGCGCACGTAGAACTGCTTGCCTTCGTCGACGTCGAATTCCAGAAAAATCTGCTTCTTGGCGTCGTCAAACCTGGTGTCGGGGACGGAGGTGAAGTTGATGTAACCAATGTCGCCGTAGGCCTTGCGGAGATTTTCCATGCCCTTGGCGATTTTTTCTTTGCTGAAGATGTCGCCGTCTTTTATAGGGAACAGCGAACGCAAGGCCTTGGTGTTGGTCACTGCTTTATTGTTCTTGAAGGTGATGCTGCCGAGTGTGTAGCGCTCGCCTTCTTCGATGGGCATGGTGATGTCCACCGCCTTGCCAGGGCCGCCCTGGAGCAAAGGAATGTGAGGACCTGTGTGTCCCGTGTCGTGAATGTTTGTCTTGGGTTCATTCACGATTACTTTGAAGTAGCCGCGATTCTGATATTCGTTGCGGACGCGCTCGGTGTCTTCATCCAGCTTGGTAGCGTCATAGGTGCGAGCGAAAATGTTCTCCAGGAAGATCGAATGCGGGATGCCAATGGGCCGCAGGTTTTTCATAGCATAGCGAAGGACCCGCGTCTTGACGTTCTTGTTTCCCTCAAAACGAATCTTGCCTACTTTGACTTTGGGGCCTTCCTTGATCACGAACGTGATGCCGACTTTGGCGGGTGGAATCTGCCGAATTTCTGTGCGGATGGTGGCGAACTGCCGTCCGTGTTCGGCCAGTAGCTCTTTGATGGTCACCTCGGCTTTCTTGACCTTCGTGGGATCGTATTGGCTCTCAACTGCCAGCCCAACTTTCGCTTCTTTGAAGCGGTCGAGAACATCGCTGGTCGAGACCGTGCTCAAGCCGACATAGTTGATTTCGAAGATGCTGGGTTTTTCCTTGACCTGGATGATCAGCCGCCATCCTTTGGACGTCTGTTCGCGCATGAAGCGGATGTCGTCGAAATAGCCGGTGTTCCAGAGAGAGTTGAAGTCCCGCTCCAGAGCGGCGGGGTCGTAAATGTCGCCGGGGTGAGTAAATATCCTGGCCTTAATGGTTTCTGTAGGGATTCTGCGATTGCCTTGAACGTTGATCTCGGAAATGATGTCACTTTGCGCCACGGCGGGCAGGACCAGAAACAGCAGCACGAAGGCAAGCGCGCAGCCAAACCGCTTCATTTCATTGCAAGACCATGCAGATGAAGGAGATCTGGGGCTGGCGAAGGTGCAATTACCGTCGCCACGCTCGGGCACAAGATTACCTTGATGAAAGCAAAGATGAATCGCTACGACCTCAGCCTCTGGGATATGAGAAAACGCTCATTATACGGTAGATAAATGGAACGCGTCCAAGTCGAGGCGCTTTGCGGGCGGCAGGCCCGCAGCTGAGATCCTGAGCGCAGCGAAGGCCCGACTTGCGACGATCGTGCGCCTGAATCTCTTTTTGTTTAACTTATGCTTCGCACGCCCCTGCCACTAGCTATTCGCTTTCGAGCGGATTCTTTCTACTTCCACCAAGACGGAATAAAACGTAGCCGAGTTGCCCAAGTCGGTAAGTTTTTCTGAGGTGAGCACGTTGATGTTGCGACCACCGGGGCCAAGCTTGGCCCAGTTCAGCCGCGCGGAAACTACTCCGGGTTGTACGGCGCCATCCACGCGAGCTTTGAGGAAGATTTCGCCGCGACGGTTAAAGACTCGGACGGCGTCTCCATCGGCGATGTGGCGTGCGCGGGCGTCCGACTCGTGCATTTCAAGAAGGTTCGTCTCTTCCATCTGCTGCGTCGAAGGGAGATTGGAAAACGTCGAGTTCAAAAAATTATCCGCCTTGCGGGCGAGAAGCTCGAGCGGAAATTTGGATTTGCCGTTTCCGTAGCGCGATTCTGCGGGTGGCTTGAATTCTGCAACCGGATCGAGACTTTGCGCTTTGAGTGCCTCACTGTAGAGTTCGGCTTTGCCCGATGGAGTGTGGAAATTGCCGTGAGAGAAGGGAAGGAATGGGTTCGGTTCGACACACGTAGTGACAGCCGCCCTCGGCTGCGCAGTGGAACTTATGGGGACAGCCGCCCTCGGCTGCCCGGCAGAGCGAAGCTCCGCCCCGAAGTTCAATCGGATGTGGCCCTCGTTTTCTAGCCGTTCCCGCGTGATTCCCTTCAGCCATGGATTCTCCGAATCCAGCGCCTCATCGATCATCTCGTCAATACTCTCCGTAAAGCATGTCTCGGTGAATCCCATCCGCTCGGCTAGCGCGCGAAACACATCGATATTGGAGCGGCACTCGCCCAGCGGCTCAATCGCCTGGTCCGAAATTTGCAGGTAGTAGTGGCCGTAGGCAGGCTGCAGGTCTTTGTGCTCGAAAAATGTCGTGGCGGGAAGGAGAATATCGGCGTAATCAGTCGTGTCAGTGAAGAACTGCTCATGCACAACAGTGAACAGGTCGGGACGCTTCAAACCTTTGATGACTTCGTTGTGGTTGGGGCAAACCGCGGCTGGGTTTGAGTTGTACACGAACAGCGCTTTCACTGGCGGATCGTCCAGCCTGTTCAGCGCCTTCCCCAGTTCAACCATGTTGATGGTGCGGGGAGAGTGGCTCATGTCGTCTGCGTGCAAATCAGGGCGCTGTAGAGCTGATTTGTTCAATCCGAAAGCGCCGCTGGTTGAAAGCTGAAGTCCGCCGCCCGACTCCTTCCACGATCCGGTGATGCAGGGCAGCATGCAGATGGCGCGAGTGGCCATTCCGCCGCCTTCCGAGCGCTGCACGCCATAATTGAGGCGAATGACCGCCGGCCGCGTAGTCGCATATTCACGCGCCAGCTTGCGAATGTCATCAGCCGAAATGCCCGTCCATTGCGCCACACGTTCGGGTGGGTATTCCTTCACTTTCTGCCGCAACGCGTTGAAGCCGAGCGTGTATTTGGAGATGTAATCGGCATCGTGCAATCCTTCGCCGATGATGACATGCATCATAGCCAACGCGAGCGCGGCATCGGTGCCGGGATTAATCGGAATATACCAATCGGCGCATGCCGCCGTTCGCGTGCGGTATGGATCGATGACGACGAGCTTCGCCCCTCTTCGCCGCGCCTCGGCAATGAACGGCCATAAGTGGACATTGTTGCCGTGAATGTTGGCAGCCCAGGCAATGATGTACCGGGAATGAAGGAATTGCTCTGGCTCCGTGCCGAGCTTCACGCCCAGGACTGACTCGATGCCGGCTTCGCCGGCGGCAGAACATATGGTTCGTAACAATTGGGAAGCGCCAAGCCGCGCGAAAAAACGGCGATCCATCGAGCCGCCATTAAGCGCGGCGATCGTTCCTCCATAGGAGTATGGCAGAATCGCCTCGCTGCCGAATTCGGCGATGATGGCGCGAAAGCGGGAGCTAATTTCGTCGAGGGCTTCATCCCAAGTAATGCGCCGCCAGATTTCTTGTGCAAGAACAGCCGCAATCATCTGTGATTGCGTGGGGACAGCCGCCCTCGGCTGTCCATGCGGAGCAGAGCTCCGCTGAGGCCCCTTCGGCGCAATTCGCCGCATCGGATACAGCACTCTGTCCGGTGAGTAGACCCGATCCAGATACTTCGCCACTTTGGCGCACAAGAACCCGCGCGTCACTGGATGTGCCGGATCGCCCTGAATCTTTGTGGCCCGGCCGTTCTCCACCGTGATCAGAACGCCGCAAGCGTCGGGGCAGTCGTGAGGACAAGCGGCATGGACGACGCGCTTCGCCATCATTCGATTATAAGGTCGTTGTGCGGCAGCGTTGGGTAGGGAAAAGAAATGGGCGTCCCTTGCGGGACGCCCTCTTGCAGTTAGAGTTTTCAATGTCCTACTGGCTCTGAGGCGGATCGGCCACGGCCAATGCGGCCATTACCGGCGCACTCGTGCTTGTGTCATAGAAGAGCAGGCCGCCGGCCACGAGCGGAATCGCTCCGTCGGATTGCAGCGCGCTCAACCCAGTAGTGTTGATGAAGAGCGTGGCGTTGAATGTCTGCACGGTCAAAGCTGCGCCGCCCAGTGAGTATCCAATCAGGCCATTGTTCTGGAGCTGGAACGTTCCGGCATTGCCATCGGAAATGGCTACGCTCCCCGACAGGAGAATGCCATAGACACCCTGGAGACGCAGCGAGATCATCTGCGGCGTGAAAACACTGTTCGAATAGCTGCCGCCGATGAAAATGCGCTGGCCCACGAGCACGCTAGATGCACCAAATTGCCCATTGACGAGACTGAGTAAGTTGCTGTTGGAGAAGCACACGTCATATTGCGTGACGGCGCTTACATCGATGGTCTGGATGCTGTCGATCTCGCTGACCAGGTCAGCGCTGGTTTCACCCACCCACATCGTGATCTGCTGCACGGGCCCCGAAGTCGGATTGATCGCCAGCACGCGCCCCGATACAAACGCCTGAGAGGTGGTGATGACGTCCACGTTGTCGGCCATCAGGCTGCCATCGGCCTGGAATGATCCCTGCACTCCAACGAAGGCCGGAGTTGCGAGATCATTGATGCTCCATCCGCTGTTGAACTGCGTATTGCTATTGACGTCGATCGCCAGCTGATGCCCGTACGGACCCTGGATCACGAACGTGTTGTTCACAGCATTCACCGAGACCAGGCCGCCAGTGAGATCCGTCACCTTGCCATTAGGATCACTGGCCTGCACGGCAGAGGCATAGATCGTGGGATTGACCACGCCAGTGATGTTGCCATTGCCATCGACCGCGACCGATTGCCGGATGTCAAACTCCATGCGCAAACCGGCCAGTCCGTTGCTGCCCACAACCATCGACGAAGGGAAGTTCACAGTCACCGTGGTCGAGGTTGGTCCGTTGGCCGAGCCGAACCATCCATTCATCGAGATCAATGTTGGCGACGGACTCATCTGCACATAGGAAATCACCGGGTTCGACAGAGAAAATGTTGCGCTGGTGTACGTGCCTGCAGCAACGCTGTTAAAGCCCAGCGGAGAACGCAGGCCGAGAAGGCGGGCAAAGTCCACGGTGGTAGCCGTGGAGAGGACCTGCGCCGAAGTATTGTTGCTGCCGTTCAACGTGATCGAGTTAATGGTTACGTCGAAGCCGACAACTGAAGCCAAGGGGGCATCTTCGCCGGTCACGAACACGTTTGCCGGTTGCGACGAGGAAGTAGACGAGTTCGACGAAGAGCTGCATCCGACTCCCAGCAGGGCAAGGGCAAACGACAGTACAATCCCAAGAAATTTCTTCATGGCAAAACTCCTGTTCAGAAAATGAGGGTGAAGGCCTTTGGGGGAGCCGTGACTTGCTTCACGAAGATGTGAACACGCTGCCGGAAAGGATGTCGCGCAACCTAGGTTCCGGTTACGGGAGTGGTTACCAGAGCGGGAAAGCGCTTAAAACGTGGTGCTTCAGCCGGTTCTCGGGGTTCCGGGCGGCGCGCATTAGAATATGTACTTCGGTTTAGGGCTGCGCCTCAGCGCGGCCGCTCGATCTATTTTATTTCGAGGACTTCCTTCTCTTTCCCCTTGCTCATCTCTTCCATCTTCTTGATTTCGTCATCGGTGAGCTTCTGGATTTCTTCCAGCGAGCGCTTCTCGTCGTCCTCGGTGATTTTCTTGTCTTTGAGCGCTTTCTTGATCGCGTCATTGCCGTCGCGGCGGATGTTACGTACGGCGGTGCGGTGCTCTTCGAGGACTTTGTGCAGATGCTTCACCATTTCCTGGCGGCGCTCCTGCGTGAGCGCGGGCACGGGGACACGAATCAGCTTGCCATCGTTCATCGGGTTCAAACCGAGCTCGGCCGAGCGGATTGCTTTTTCGATCACCCCAATCTGCGACATATCGAAGGGTTGCACGGTGATCATCTGCGGCTCGGGCGCATGAATCTGCGCGATCTGATTCAGCGGCATCTGCGAGCCGTAGTAGTCGACATTGACGCTGTCGAGCATGTGAACGTTGGCACGGCCGGTGCGCGTGGCGGCCATGGCCTTGCGGAAGTCTTCGACCGCTTTATCCATGCGGGTTTTCAGTTGCGCGTAAGTATCTTTGAGGCCGGGAATCGCGGCCATGGTAGGAGGCATGTTTTCAGCTCCGTAGAATGTTAAGAACCAAAATGCTGAATTATAAACCCTGAAAACGTTGCATTGCCCGCGCGAGGAATCTCCCCGAACAGCGAACTGTGGGAGATGCTTCGCTCCGCCTGAAAAGCGGCTGCACTCAGCATGACGCCACCACTTGGCGACTACGCTCCTACTCTCGAGCCAATCTTCTCTCCCATCACGACGCGGCGAATATTCCCGTGGCTATTCAGGTTGAAAACGATGATCGGGAGATTATTGTCCTTGCAGAGGCTGATGGCGGTGGAGTCCATCACTTTCAGACCCATCTTCAGAACGTCCATGTAGCTGATGTCAGTGAATTTCTTGGCGTCTTTCACCTTCATGGGGTCGGCATCATAAATACCGTCGACTTTTGTGGCTTTGAGAATGGCGTCAGCTTTAATTTCCATGGCACGCAGTGATGCGGCTGTATCGGTCGAGAAGTACGGATTGCCCGTGCCGCCGGCGAAGATGACGATGCGTCCCTTTTCCAGGTGGCGAATGGCGCGGCGGCGAATGAATGGCTCGGCGACCTGATTCATTTCGATGGCCGACTGCACGCGCGTGTAGACGTGCTGCTTTTCGAGCGCGTCCTGCAAGGCGAGCGCGTTGATGACCGTAGCGAGCATGCCCATGTGATCGGCGGAGACGCGGTCCATGTCTTTGGCCTGGTCGGCCACGCCCCGAAAGAAGTTGCCTCCGCCGACGACAATGGCGATCTGCACGCCCAGCTTGTGAACATCAGCGAGTTCGGCGGCGATTTCGTGAATCCGCTTGTTATCGACTCCGAAGCCCTGGTCGGCGGCTAGGGCTTCGCCGGAGAGCTTGAGAAGTACGCGTTTGTAGACAGGGGTTTGCATGAGTGTATAGATCTATGCTGCCATCCCGACGCCCGCGCTTTCTCCAGCGGGGCGAGGGGCCTCGCGAGGATACTCATCGTATCCGAACACGGGGATCCTTCGCTTCGCGAAGGATTTCGGCTGCGGGCTCCCGCCGTGGCCTTCGCCCCGGCTCATGCCCGCAAAACGCCTCAAAAAAGGCACCCGCAGGCACCTCGATTACTCCGCTTTCTGTTCTGTGGGCTTTGTGGATGCGATCGTTGCATTCACATCTCCCACCTTAAAGCGCGCGAAACGGCGCACGCTGATGTTTTCGCCCAGCTTGCCGATTTTGGCGGCGATCAACTGCGCGATGGTGACAGTCTGGTCCTTAATGAAGGGCTGCTCTAACAGACAGACCTCTTCATAGAACTTCTCCATCTTACCGGCGACCATCTTCTCGGCAATGTGCTGCGGCTTGCCCGCGGCGACGGCCTGAGCAATGTAGATTTCGCGCTCGCGGTCGAAATCGGCCTTGGTAACGTCCTCCTTGCGCACGAATTTTGGATCGCTGGCCGCGATGTGCATGGCGATATCGTGTGCGAGTTCCTGAAAATCAGGAGTGCGGGCGACGAAGTCGCTCTCGCAATTGACTTCGACGAGAACACCGATCTTCCCTCCAGCGTGAATGTAGCTGGTGACTGCTCCTTCACCGGTCACGCGCGCCGCCTTCTTGGCCGCAACGGAGACGCCCTTTTTGCGCAGAACGACGACGGCCTTTTCCATATCGCCGCCCGCTTCGGTGAGGGCCTGTTTGCAATCCATCATGGGCGCTCCGGTTTTTTCACGGAGCTCCTTTACTTGCTGTGCTGAGATATTTGCCATAGTAGTGCTCATTGGTTAAGGGTCCTCATGAATTCTGCTGTGTGCTCAAGGTTTCGAGGTTTCAAAGTTTCAGGGTTGCAACTTTTGAAACTGAGCAGGGCTGCAGTATCTTCAACTTCGAAACCTCGGGAACCTCTGAAACTTTGAACTTCACAAAATTAAACCCGCGCCGGGAATTTTCTAAGCATGACCCGCGCGGGTCCGAACTTCCACGTGCCCGGTTTTTGCGGAACTCAAGTTCCCCTAGGGGCTAAAGCCCGAATTTTCTCGCACTCTGACGCACGGCTAAAGCCGCGCTCTCCACTAGACGGTCTGGCTCTCGACCTTGTGGACGACCTCAGAATCTTCGTTCGCCACCGGCTTCTTGTGCGTGCCCGGGCCCAGCACGTCTTCCATGCTGATGTCTTCCATGCCCGCGGCGTCCGTGTCCTGAGTCTCAGGTTCCATGTCCGCACCGTCATAGTGTTCCGGAGCCGCTTCCTGCGCCTGCGTCTCTTCCGTTGCAGCGGACATTTCGGCGACCTGCTTATCGCTCATCAACTGCGCACCCTCGGCGATCGATTCTGAAATCTTTGACGTAAACAGCCGGATCGCGCGTAATGCATCATCGTTGCCGGGAATTACATAATCCACTTCGCTGGGGTCGCAGTTGGTATCGACCACCGCGACGACCGGGATGCCCAGCTTGCGCGCCTCGCGCACTGCAATCTGTTCTTTGTTCGAGTCAATGACGAAAATCGCGTCCGGCAGCCGGCTCATGTTCTTAATGCCCGCCAGGTTCGCCTGAAGGTGCTTGCGCTCGCGTTCGAGCTTGATGACTTCTTTCTTCGGCAGCAGCTCGTAGCGGCCATCCGTGGCCATGTCGTCGAGCTCTTTCAGCCGCTTCACCGACTTCTGCACTGTCACCCAGTTGGTGAGCAGTCCGCCCAGCCAGCGCTGGTTGATGTAGAAGGCGCCGCATTTGGTCGCCTCTTCGGCGATGGCGTCCTGCGCCTGGCGCTTGGTTCCCACAAAGAGCACAATCTTGCCTTCGGCCGCCAGGTCCTGCACAAACTTCGACGCCTCTTTGAACATCTTCAGCGTTTTCTGCAAATCGATAATGTAGATCCCGTTGCGCTCACCGAAGATGTATTCCTTCATCTTGGGATTCCAGCGCTTCGTCTGATGCCCAAAGTGGACACCCGCTTCGAGCAACTCCTTCATGGTGATGGTAGCCAATCAACCTCCTTGTTTAGTCTGCATCCAGCCGGTTTGGTTCCGCTCAGTCGTTCGAGTTGAACTCCAGCGAAACCGGCTGGATTGCCATTCCCGTCCCGCATGCGAGGCGGGAAGAATTGAACACCTAAACTTAGCTGCTGGTCCCGAGTCGTGAGTCGCGAGCTGATTCCTCAGGACTCGGGACTCGCGACTCAGGACTGCTCTAGCGCTTGCTGAACTGGAAGCGCTTGCGCGCTCCTTTTTGGCCGTACTTCTTGCGCTCTTTGCCACGCGAGTCGCGGCTGACCATGCCTTCGGCTTTCAACTTTCCGCGCAGCTCGTTATTGAACTGCATCAAGGCGCGGGCCAGGCCCAGCTTTACCGCATCGGCTTGTCCGTGCACGCCGCCGCCCAGGACGCTGGCGACCACGTTGAAAGATGCCGCTGTGTCGGTGAGTACCAACGGCGCCTTCGCGCTCGAGCGTTGCGCCGGAGTGACAAAATAATCGTCAAACCCGCGTCCATTAACCTTGAAATCGCCGCCGCCGGGTCGCAGATACACGCGCGCAATCGCCTGCTTCCGCCGTCCCGTTCCGTAGTATTGAACCAGTTCTGCCATTCAGCTTTTAGCTCCTAGCTCTCAGCTTTTGGCCGTTAGCTTCTAGCCAGACCAGAAGCCGGGCACGATGAATCTTCGAAATCCCATGCAACTGTCATCCCGAGAGGACGCAGTCCGCGGGACCTTACGTCCGCTAATACCATAAATGCAGCTGGCAGGATCATCCGGCCAGCCGATAGCTACGCTCTCGCTTCCGCTTTCAACTCCACCGGCTTCTGGGCCTGATGGGGATGCTTGTCGCCCTTATACACATTCAGCTTCGAGAGCATGTGGGCGGCCAACTTGTTCTTGGGCAGCATGCGCCGCACTGCATCTTCAATAATGCGCTCAGGCTGACGCGCCGCGCGCTTCTTGAACTCTTCCGTGCGCAGTCCGCCGGGATATCCCGTGTAGTGCTGGTAAACCTTCTGTTCGGCCTTCATGCCGGTCGTCTTAATTTTTTCAGCGTTGACCACGATCACGTGATCGCCGGTGTCGAGGAACGGCGTATAGCGCGGATTCTCTTTGCCCATCAAGATGCGCGCCACCTGCGAGGCCAGGCGCCCGAGCGTCTGCCCCTCAGCATCCACGACGTACCACTTGCGCACAATTTCCCCCGCTTTGGGGAAATAGGTTGACATCGGAACTCTCCCAGAATGATAAAAAGTTGCGAAAGAAACCGCTCAGTGATTCTCCGGCGAGGACGCCAGACCATCAGGCGGGCAACCACACTACTACCAAAGTCTTTACGATACCGGAGCGTGCGAGGAAATGTCAACGCAAGGTTACTGAGGGTAGTAACTCAGCTTGATATTTTGAGGTGGATTTTCTTTGCATGGCGTCATCCCTTTACACCGGCCATTCTCGGGGGATTCCTCGCCCCGCTGGTGAAAGCGCGGGGCTTCGGAGTGACGCCAACTCTATCGGCGGAATTCAAATTGACCACTACCTTACCAAGTCAGCGCCCATCGGAACGGCTCGCCCCTTCAGCTTCTCGAGGATCATGGGCGCCAGTTGCGAAACATTGCCGGCTCCCAAAGTTAAGATCATGTCTCCATCTCCAGCCGCGGCTGCGGCCGCACTCATTGCGTCTTCGAACGAACTTACATATCGCGCATTGAGCTTGCCTTTCTCTCGAATCGCTCGCGCCAGCACTTCGGCGGTGACGCCCTCGATCGGCTTCTCGCTGGCGGGGTAGATATCGAGGACAAACAGAGAATCGGCATCGACGAAAGCCGTCGTGAATTCCTCCATCAAATCGCGGGTTCGGGTGTAGCGGTGCGGTTGGAAAACCGCATGAATTTTCTGGAAGCCGCATTGTTTCGCCGCCGCCAATGTGGCTCTGATTTCGGTCGGATGATGGCCGTAGTCGTCGATCACGCTCACACCTGCCACCCGCCCGCGCAATTGGAAACGGCGATCGACGGCGCGGAACTGATCGAGTGCAGTTCGGATGGCATCAACGGCGATATCAAGCCCGACTCCAACGGCAATCGCTGCGGTTGCGTTCAGAATGTTGTGAACTCCCGGCACGTGCAACGTGAACTCGCCCAGGTCCTTCTTCTCATAGCTGACGCGAAAACGGCTGTACGGCTGGCCTTCTGCGCGCGCGATCGGAGGGGCGGCTTCCGGCTTGATCCAAAAATCTGAGCCGCGCCTGGTTCCGTATGTAACGGTTCGGCGTTGCACTTCGGGCAGCAAGCGGCGGAGCAGAGGATCGTCATTGCAGGCGACGACCATCCCGTAGAACGGAACGTGGTCCATGAACTCGAGAAACGTCTTCTTCACGTCGCGCATGTTGCGATAGCAATCCATGTGCTCACGGTCGATGTTGGTGACGACAGAAAGAATCGGTGAGAGCTTGAGGAAGGAGCGGTCGCTCTCGTCGGCCTCGGCGACGAGATACTGCGATTTGCCCAAGCGCGCGTTTGAGCCCATGGCGTCGACGCGCCCGCCAACGACTACGGTTGGATCAAGGCCTCCACCCGCGAGCACGGTGGCAACCATGGAAGTCGTAGTCGTCTTGCCGTGCATACCGGCGATGGCAATGCCGTACTTCAGGCGCATGAGTTCCGCCAGCATCTCCGCCCGCTGGATCACAGGGATGTGCAGTTCGTGCGCTTTGGCAACTTCGGAATTCTCTGAGGAAATGGCGGAACTGGTAACGACAACTTCAGCTCCAGCAATATTTTCGGCGCGATGGCCTTCGAACACAGTGGCGCCCAGGCTGGCAAGTCTTTGTGTTACGGCAGAACTTTTCAGGTCTGAGCCCGAGACCTTGTAGCCGAGGTTGAGCAACACCTCGGCGATGCCGCTCATGCCGATGCCGCCGATGCCCACGAAATGGATTTGCTGAATCTTGGCGAACATGTCAAAGGCGATTTAGTGATTTCGTAATTTTGTAATCGGGCAATTTTGCTTTCGCACTCGACTGCGGGAGATTCCGTAGCAAATCACGAAATTACCCGATTACCTAATTACCAAATTGCTCAATTCCTGCGACTCGCGCTGCCATCGCAGCGATATCTCTCGCCGCATTCGGGTGCGCCAAGCTCCGCGCCGCCTCGCTCATTCTTTGCAGCCGATGGGAATCCTGCAGCAGCGCCGCGATTGTTTCCGCCAGCCAGACGCCCTCCAGCTTTGATTCTTCCACCAGAACTGCCGCTCCGGCGTTCTGCAAGGCCATGGCGTTTACAGTTTGATGATCGTCGGCCGCATGCGGAAAGGGTACGAAAATCGCTGGCTTGCCGGCTGCGGTGATCTCTGCCACGGTGCTTGCGCCCGAGCGGCATACGAGCAGATCGGCTCGTGCAAATGCCGCTGGCATGTCATCGATGAACTTGAACACTTTCGCTGACGCACCCGACGATTGGTAAGCCGCTAGCGCGTCATTATAGTCACGCTCTCCAGTCTGATGAATGATGTGTATGCCCGGCGCCTGCCGGCGCAACTCAGGGAGACATCGCTTCATCGCTTCGTTGATCGCGTGTGCGCCCTGGCTTCCGCCGAAGACTAATAATGTCGGCGTGCTACCGCGCTTTGGCGGAATCTCGAAGAACGCGTGGCGCACAGGAACTCCGGTGACCTCCGCGTGACTAAAATATTTTGCCGTTTCTTCAAAATGCACTGCCGCGCCTGATACAAATCGTGCCACGACTCGATTCGCGAACCCTGGCACAACGTTCGGCTCGAACGCAAGCGTGGGAATATGCTTCACCACCGCTGCCAGCATTGCCGGACCGGAAGCGTAGCCGCCCACACCAATGACGACATCGGGCGCGAATTCGTTCAACATGTGGCCCGCGTCCCAAACTGCGCGGGGCAGATCAAACGCCGTTTTCGCCCGCGTCATGAGGCTGACGTTTTTCAGCGCGCCTACGCGCACCAGCTTCAGCGGAAATCCTGCGGCCGGAACCAGGCGGTTTTCGATGCCGCGCGCGGTCCCGATGAAGAGCATTTCGGCTCCGTAGCTTTTTTTGAGTTCATTGGCAATGGCTAGCGCAGGGATGACGTGCCCGCCCGTGCCGCCGCCCGCCAGAATCACCCGCATGCAGCGACTATATATCACGGTGCTTCGACAGCCAGACCATGAGCTGAAAAAGTATCATGCCTCAAAATCTGTAAATAACGTCCGGTTTGGGTCCCCAAGGAGGTTGACGGGACACGGCTATTGTAATAACATATGTTATTACATAAGGAGATCTGTGCTTCCTCTCAAACTGGTACAGATCGGCAACTCGGTCGGCTTTGTACTGCCTAAGGAAGCCGCGTTGAAACTCAAGGTCGAAAAGGGCGATGTCGTCTATCTAACCGATTCTCCCGATGGCTACCGAATCAGTCCATATGACCCCGAGTTCGAAAAACAGATGAAAGCCGCCGAGCGCATCATGAAGAAGCGACGCCGCGTCCTTCGGGCCCTAGCCAAATAATCGTGAGTTGGGTTTGGGTTGAGGACAGCATCGTGCTCGCGATTCACGAGGCGCAACTGGCCGAACACGGCGGCATAGCAGGGCTGCGCAACCAGGGGCTGCTCGCCTCCGCCCTGGCTCGTCCTCGCAATCGCGAGGCCTATGGAGAAAACCTGGACGCGGCTGCGCTTGCGGCCGCCTATGCGTTTGGCATCGCACGCAACCACCCCTTCCTCGACGGCAACAAGCGCACCGCCTTCGTGGTGATGGAGTTGTTCCTTGATCTCAACGGTTGGGTACTCGACGCCGACGACAACGACTGCATTTCGACCATGCTGGCCCTAGCTTCCGGCGATCTGGGAGAAAAAGGCCTCGTAGCCTGGGTGCGTCGTCACATCACGCGGCCGCGATGAAGTCAACTCGCCGGATCAGCGCCGATTGTCGCAGGCGAGTCAAAGAAAAATCCATGGAATCCATGCAAATCCGTAGTCACTACTCCGCCTGCTTCGTGATATTCAGCAGCACGCCCACGCAGGCCAGCGTGACAAATAATGATGAACCTCCATAGGAGACCAGCGGCAGAGGAATGCCTTTCGTCGGCATCATGCCCAAGACTACGCTGATGTTGATGAAGGCCTGCAAGACCACCATGCTGGTGATGCCCACGGCGAGATATCTGCCGAAAACGTCTTCCGTTCGCCAGGAAGCGCGCATTCCGCGCCAGAGGAAAATAGCAAACAGTGCGATCACAATGAATGCGCCCACCAGACCTAATTCTTCTGCGGTCACGGCAAAAATAAAGTCGGTGTGCGGCTCGGGGAGGTAGAACAGTTTTTGTTTGCTTTCCATCAGGCCGGTGCCGGTCACGCCGCCGGTGGCGACCGCAATCAGCGACTGAATAATGTGGAAGCCGGCTTTCTGCCGGTCGGCGTAAGGATTGAGAAACGCCAGAATACGGTCGCGCCGCCAGCTTACGTGGAAAATAAGGAAGTAAAGGGGCACCAGCGCCGCGCCAAAGGCATAGCCGAAGTAGCGCATCCGCATTCCGGCTATATAAAAGATGGAAGCTGCGATTCCCGCGCAGGCGATGGCCGTGCCCAAATCCGGTTGCAGCACGATCAGCCCGAGCAGCAACGCAACCGGCGCGGCGGCGGGGGCGAGTGTGTTGCGCCAATCGTCCATGAAATTCTGGGTCGAGCCAACTGTGGCTTTGGCGCGGTTTTCGAGGAAATAGGCGAGGAAGAGAATGAAAACGGGTTTGGCCAACTCTGAAGGTTGGAAGGAGAAGCCTCCGGCGTGGATCCAGCGATGGGTGTTGTGCGAGCGGTCGAGGAAGAACACTGAAATCAGCAGCAGCGTGGTCACGCCCAGAAGCGAAAAGACAAGCCCCGGATGCTTGTAGCGGCGGTAGTCGAAGCGCATGGCAACCACCATCGCCACAATGCCTGCCGCGGCCCATATCAATTGCTTCAGCAAAAAGGCATACGGAGACCCGAAGCGCTCGCGCGCCATCACGGCCGAGGCCGAAAACACCATCACCAAGCCCACGAACACCAGCAGCATGGTCACGGTGAAGAGCCAGCGATCGACACTGACGCGCTTTGCCATGGGACATTCATTTCACCATGGATGAGGGGAAGAAGATGGCTGATTATTGAATGATGATTGTTGATTGTTTTGGTGCGGGAGAGTTTTCCCACCACAGAGCACACAGAGAAATTTTCAAATGCTTTTCTCTGTGATTCTGTGTCTCTGTGGTGAGCGGTGTGTCAGGTTAGTCCCTTAACGATCTCTTTGAATACCGTTCCCCGCTCCTCATAATTCTTGAACTGGTCAAAGCTGGCGCAGGCCGGCGCCAGCAAGACGACGTCGCCGGGTTGGGCAAGTGCATTCGCCTGGCGCAGGGCGTTCTCCAGAGTTTCGGCGTGCACGACTTCGACATTCTTGATTTGAGATTCAATCTTTACTCCTGCTGCTCCGATCGTGTATACGCGCTTCACCCGCTGCTTCAGCAGATTGTTGAGAACACTGTAGTCGCTGCCCTTGTCTTTGCCGCCGAGAATCAGGTGAATGTTCGCTGGAAACGATTCGATTGCCTTGATGGTTGCGTCGACGTTCGTGGCCTTGGAATCGTTGTAGTAATCGACGCCCCGGATGGTGGCCACGAATTCCAGCCGGTGCTCGACAGCTTTAAAGTTCTGTACGGCCTGGCGGATTTTTCCGGGCGCGCATCCCATCAGCGCGCCAGCGCAGACTGCTGCTAGCACGTTTTCCAGATTGTGCGCGCCTTTCAGGGGAATTTCCGAAGCCAGCATGACGTCATGCTGCCGCGTTCCGTGCCGGAAAACGATATTGCCCTCGCGCACCCAGGTGCCCTCCTTCACTTCCTTCTGCCGGCTGAACCAGAAGACTTGTGCTTTTGTGCGCCCGGCTATCTCTACGCAGGCGGGATCGTCGGCATTCAGGATGGCAAAATCATCGCCGCGCTGGTTCTCGAAAATACGGGCCTTGGCATTGACGTAGACTTCCAGCGTGCGGTGGCGATCGAGATGATCGGGGGTGACGTTGAGCACAACAGCAATTTTTGGATGGAACGTTTGAATCGTCTCCAATTGAAAACTGGAAACTTCGAGAACGATCACGGTGTCGCGCGTCGCGCGCGGAGCGAGTGAAATGGCCGGCGTGCCGATGTTGCCGCCGACTAACGTGGGCAGGCCGCCGGCGGTCATGATTTCGCCTGCTAATGCCGTTGTGGTCGTCTTGCCATTCGACCCGGTGATGGCGACAATTGGCCCAGGCAGGAATTGCGCGGCCAGTTCAATTTCGCCGATCACCGCTTCACCCAGGTTCCGCGCCTGCTGAAGCAGCGGGGCATCGACAGGAACGCCGGGGCTGACGACGATTAAATCCTGGCCTCTGAATGTGCGCTCGCCATGGCCGCCGGTTTCGACGGTGATGCCGTGATCGAGTAGCGCGGGAATTTCGTTGCGCAATTCGTCGCCGCTTTTGGTATCGGAAATTGTGACCCGCGCCCCGTGCTCTTTCAGAAAAAGTGCCGAAGCCACGCCGGATTTACCGAGACCGACCACGAGGACGCGCTTGTCTCTTAGTTCCATGAAAATCATTTCACCACAGAGTCACAGAGACACAGAGGAAATCGAAAAGACAAAGCTTTTCGATCCGGTACCGGTAGGCCTCGCCGCGCACAAGCCTGGGTTCTGGCTTCGTTCGATGACAAAGCAACAAGATCGCCGACCTCCAAGATTTTGTTTTCTTTGTGCCTCTGTGTCTCCGTGGTGAAAAAGTTCTATCTTAATTTCAACGTCGTCAGCGCAAACAGCGCGAACACAAGCGATGCGATCCAGAAGCGCACAATGATCTTCGACTCCGACCATCCAATCAGCTCGAAGTGATGATGAATCGGCGCCATCTTGAAGATTCTCTTCTTGCGCAGCTTGTACGAGCCTACCTGAAGGATGACCGAGACCGCCTCGATCACGAACACGCCGCCGATAAACGGCAACAACAATTCCTGCTTGATGATTACCGCGACTGTGGCGATCGCACCGCCCAGCGCCAACGATCCTACGTCGCCCATAAAAACCTCTGCTGGATGCGCGTTGTACCACAGGAATCCAATTGCCGAACCGACCATTGCCCCACAAAATATTGTCAACTCGCCAACCTGTGGCATCTTTGGGATTTCGAGATACGTCGCAAAAGTCGCGTGGCCGCTGACATAAGTTAGAACCGTCAAAGCGCCGGCGGCGATCACGGTACAGCCGATGGCGAGGCCGTCCAGTCCGTCGGTGAGATTGACCGCGTTGCTCGAACCCACGATCACCAGTACAACAAATGCAATGAATGGCAGAAATGCCAGCGGCCACAAATGCGGGATATGCTCCCAGCTTTGCACCACCAGGTCGGGATGAAACTGCTTAAAGAAAGGCACAATCAGCTTTGTTGAGTACATCCCATAGGTCTGCATGGCGATCAGCATCACCGCAATCACAATGCTGGTGGCAATCTGCAATCCTAATTTGGCCCGGCCGGTTAACCCAAGGTTGCGGCGTTGAGTCACTTTGGTATAGTCGTCGCTGAAACCGATCGCGGCAAAGGCACAGGTTGCAAAGACTGCGATCCATACAAAGCGGTTGCTTAAATCCGCCCAAAGCAGAGTTGGCACAATGATGGCAATCGCGATCAGTAACCCGCCCATGGTCGGGGTGCCAGCCTTTTTCTGATGGGCTTTCGGGCCTTCCTCGCGAATGTATTGTCCGATCTGAAATTCGCGCAACCGGTTGATGACCAGCGGTCCCACGATCAGCGCGGTAAAAAGTGCGGTGAGGCTGGCGAAAGCCGTACGGAACGTCAGATAGCGAAAAATGCGAAAGGGCGGTACGTAATGTTGCAGCTTCAAGTACAACAGCCAATAAAGCAATTAGCCTCCGAACAAGCTCAGCCGTCAGCTATCAGCCGTCAGCATCCAGCATTGAGCAACCAGCAAAGCTCGGCAATCAATAGTCCAGAACTAAGCACTTCGGAAATCCTCAATTCCGATTTGAATCATCGCAGAATGGTAGTTACTGCGCACCATCGCGCCGCGACTTCCAGGTTTCCAGCGCCTTCTCCAACTTCACTCCCCGCGAGGCTTTTAGAAGCACGACATCACCCTCGCGCGCCTCGCGGGCGAGCCATTCTCCCGCTTCTTCAGGTGCTGCTACGAACTCCGCCTGCGTGCCCAAATTTCGCGCTCCTTCGACCATCGCCTGTGCCAGGCCACGAACACCAATCAGCACGTCAATTCTCTTTTCGGCGATGTGCTGCCCCGCATGCCAATGCAGGTCTTCGCCGCTCGGGCCTAATTCCAGCATCTCGCCGGCGACAATAACGCGCCGTCTCGCGGGCATCGCCGCGAGCGTATCGACCATAGCTGCAAGGGCCTTCGGATTGGAATTGTAACAATCGTTAATCACCGTGATGTTGCCGATTTGGAGAACCTGCCCGCGTTTCTCGGCCGGGACGAGAGTGGACAGAGCCGCGACCGCCTCGGACAGCTTCAACCCGCGCTCGATGCCCACCGCGGCCGCAGCCAGTGAATTAAGTACATTGTGCGCTCCCACAAGGGGCAATGTCGCGTGCTCGCGGGATCCGCCAATCGCCACATCGAATTCGACCCCTTCCGCCCCGCGCGACAGTATATTTTCAGCGCGTACATGCGCCGCGGCCGCGGTTCCGTACGTCACCACTTTCCCTCTGAAATTGCGGCCGAACTGCGAGACATATTCGTCATCGGCATTCAGGATGGCCACGCCACTGGACGGCAGCGACTCGATCAGTTCATACTTTGCCCGCGCGATTCCGGCGATCGAATCGAAAAACTCCAGATGCACGGGCGCGACGTTGGTGACAACTCCAATTTCGGGCTGGGCAATTTTTGCCAAGGCGCGAATCTCTCCCGCATGAGACATGCCCATTTCGATGACGGCCATATCGTGCTCCGGCTCGAGTTTCAGAAGCATGAGCGGCAGACCGAAGTGATTGTTGAAATTCCCTTCTGATTTCAGCACGCGAAAGCGCGCGCTGAGCACATGCGCAATCGCCTCTTTTGTCGTCGTCTTGCCTGCTGAGCCGGTCACACCGATCAGCGGCTTGGCCCACTGCTTTCTCACGGCGGCGGCAAGGCATTGCAGCGCAAGAAGCGTGTCATTTACCGCCAACAATCGATTTTGGGCAGCGTATCGGGCCAATTGATCTCTGCGAACGACGGCAGCGATGGCGCCTCGTTCGAGGGCCTGCTCCACGAAGTCGTGGCCATCCAGCCGCTCACCTTTTACAGCAAAGAAAAGCTCGCCAGGGGCAATCGTTCGGGAATCGATGGAATACCTGGTGGCAACTTCGCTGGCGGGAAAGTCTCCTGTGGCGCCGGTGAACTCGGCAATTTTGGCGAGCGTCAGCTTCATGCCTGCGCTCCCGCTCGCGCCGGCTCGCACTCGAAACCGGCGGCGCGCAAGGCTTCTCGCGCCACTTCAACGTCATCGAACGGAACCGGCCCTTCGCGCGTGATCTGCACTTTTTCGTGGCCTTTGCCCGCCAGCAGCACAATGTCTCCCGGGCGCGCCTCGCCGATCGCCAGCGCAATCGCCTTGCGCCTGTCGGGCTCTACGGTGTATTTCACTCCAGTTTTCTGCAGGCCGACGACAGCGTCATTGATAATTGCGGCCGGGTCTTCGCTGCGTGGATTGTCAGACGTCAGCACCACGAAATCACTGCCTCGGCCTGCGGCCTCGCCCATCAGCGGACGCTTGTTGCGGTCGCGATCGCCTCCACATCCGAACAACGTGACGACTCTGCCCTTCGCCGGCGAAACCAGTTCGCGTGCCAGCGCCGTCAGATTGCGCAGAGCATCGTCCGTGTGCGCGTAGTCAACGACCACGGTAAACGGCTGCTCGCACTCGACCCGCTGAAATCTTCCGGGAACAGAAGCTAGCTTGTCGACGCCATCGGCAATCGCCGGCGCGGAACAGCCGCGCGCGAAAGCCGCTCCCACGGCAGCCATGATGTTGTAGACGTTCACGCGCCCGATGAGCGGCGAAAACAATGCGATCTTGTCAGCGGGCGTCACCAGATCGAAACGCGTTCCGCGGGTGGTGATTCGAACGTTCTGAACGTTAAAATCGCCGCGCTCCCAACCATATTTCAACACCACGGAGCTGCGCTTGCGGCTGAAGTCGGCCAGCTTCGCTCCTGAGTCGTCATCGACATTAATCACCGCCGCTCGGGGCGCTTCCGTGCCGCAGCCGGCAAAGAGCACGCGCTTGGCCGCGAAATATTCGCCCATAGTCTTGTGATAGTCGAGGTGATCGCGGGTTAGGTTTGTGAATACGGCCACATCGAAGGGGATGCCGTAGACGCGCTCCTGCGCGAGCGCGTGCGAAGAAACTTCCATGACCGCTTCGGTTGCGCCGTGCCCTAATGCCTGGCTGAAAAGCTGGTTCAATTCGAGCGCTTCGGGCGTGGTGTGCGGCGCGGGCAACACTTTTCCTGCCACGTGATATTCGATCGTTCCTATGAGTGCGCTCTTTTTCCCAGCGGCGTGCAGAATCGATTCCAGAAGAAATGCGGCTGTGCTTTTGCCGTTTGTGCCGGTGATTCCGCTGATCGCGATGCGTTCGGCGGGCTTCTTATAGAAATTTGCGCTGATGCGCGCGAGCGCCCGACGGCCATGGGTGACAACTGCCCAAGCTACGTTGGGGCGAGGTTTCTGCTCTGGCGAGTCTGTTACTATCGCGACGGCGCCCGCCGCGATAGCCTGATCAATAAAACGGTTTCCGTCACTCGATTCGCCGCGCAAGGCCACGAACAACGCACCCGGCTTGACCCGGCGCGAGTCGTATTCGACACTGCTCACCCCCGGATCCCCGCTGATCGAGAGGAATTCCGCTCCATCCAGCGCTTGTTGGAAGGTCATTGCTTAGGATTATAGGACAGCAAGAGACCTCAACCGGCAATTGGAAACCGACAGTCGGCAATCCGCACTCAGGTTACCATCGGAACATTTCGTCCGCCGCCGCACCGCGCTACAGTACATTCATGTCCACGCAGACCAAATTCTTGTGCGCGCAGTGCGAAAAACCCGAAGACAAGTGCGAGTGTGAGAAATTCTGCTGCCTGTGCCAGTCGCAGCTCGACGTTCGCGTTTGCGGCGATGGTCTCATGTATTGCGAGCCCTGCCGAAACGCCTGCGACTACAAAACCTCTGATTAAGCGGCAACATGCGAAGACAGAATCGCGGCTGCCGTTATTCACCGTCTTGCAGGCGGAGCAAAGAATCTCGCGCTCGACACCGGGCAGTTTCAAGGGCGAACGGGTTTCTAAATCACGACAGCTTCGCGATACTCTCCAAAAACTTTGCGCATAGCATCGGCGATCTCGCCGACAGTGGCGTTGGCTTCTACAGCGGTGAGAATTCGCGGCATCAGGTTTGCGCCTGATTTGGCAGCATCGATGATGCCGTTCAGGGCGAAATGCCACGGCCCGACGTCGCGCTTGGCCCGAAAAGCTCGCACGCGTTCCACTTGCTTTTGTTCCAGCGCAGGGTCAATCTTCTGAATCGGTATCGGCTTTTCTTCTTCCACTTCAAACTTGTTCACGCCCACGACGATTGCCTTGCCCTGATCGACTGCCCGCTGATATTCGTAAGCGGCGTTCTGAATTTCCTGCTGCACGAAGCCATGCTCAATGGCTTTTAGCATGCCGCCTATGGTTTCGATCTTGCCCAGATATTCCGCTGCCCGCTTTTCGATCTCGTTCGTCAGGCACTCAACGTAATAAGACCCGGCCAACGGATCGATGGTCTGCGGCGCCCCCGACTCGTAGGCGATGATCTGCTGCGTGCGCAAGGCAATGCGCGCCGCTTGTTCTGTGGGAAGACCCAAAGCCTCGTCATAGGAATTCGTATGCAGCGATTGCGTGCCGCCCAGCACCGCCGCCATGGCCTGAATCGCCGTGCGAACGATGTTGTTCTCAGGTTGCTGGGCAGTCAGTGTCGATCCCGCGGTCTGCGTATGAAAGCGCAGCATCCACGAGCGCGGATTCTTCGCCTTGAAATGCTCGCGCATGATGCGGGCCCACATGCGGCGCGCCACGCGGAATTTAGCCACTTCTTCCAGAAAATTGTTGTGCGCGTTAAAGAAAAATGAGAGACGAGGCGCGAACTGGTCGACATCGAGGCCGGCTTTAATCGCGGCCTCGACATAGCACATGCCGTTGCCCAGCGTGAATGCGACTTCCTGCACCGCCGTCGATCCCGCCTCGCGCATGTGATAGCCGGAAATCGAAATTATGTTCCACTCCGGCACGGCCTCCTTCGCCCAGGCAAACATGTCGGTGATGATGCGCATCGCCGCCTGCGGGGGATAAATATACGTCCCGCGGGCAATGTATTCCTTCAACACGTCGTTCTGCACGGTGCCGGATAATTTCTTGATATCCATTTCTTGCCGCCGGGCGACGGCAACATACAACGCCAGCAGAATTGAAGCTGTGGCATTGATGGTCATGGATGTCGAAATCTTCGTGAGATCGATGCCATCGAACAGCAGCAGCATGTCTTCGATGGAATCAATGGCTACGCCTACCTTGCCCACTTCACCTGCGGCCAATGGATTATCGGAGTCCAACCCAATCTGTGTCGGCAAGTCGAACGCCACAGAAAGCCCCGTAGTGCCGTTGGCCAACAAATATTTGTAACGTTTGTTTGATTCCTCAGCATCGCCCATGCCGGCATACTGGCGCATGGTCCACAGGCGCCCGCGATACATAGTGGCCTGCACGCCTCGAGTGAACGGGTACTCGCCGGGATATCCGACTTCGGTGTCGTAGTCGAATCCCTTCAGGTCTGCCGGGGTGTAAAGGGGGTTGACGGGAATGTGAGAGGAAGTCTCGATTTCTGGCACGGTCTTCTCTACGGCATCTTTAGTCTTGCTGGGCACGAATGAATCCTATTTCGACCGGGCGATTTTGTGGTCTAGAGCTTACCAGCAATCGATATTCCGAACCGGCTAAGCCAGAATCGACTCCAGATGAGCCAGCCCGGCTTTTCATCTCTTTCAGCTAGCGTGGCATAAGGCGATGCGCTTCATGATCTTGCGCGGTTTCTGGCCTTCTGCCGAACTCTCCAAAACGAACTTACTCCGAACCACGCGAATGCCAGTGTGAAGGCAATGGCCAGGCCAACGCGGCCAAAGCCCACTTTTCCTGCGTTATATTTCGCGTATTCGTGCGCCAGGGCCACGCCTCCGCTTGTCGCCATGAGCAGGAAAACACAGCCGATGGCCTGCAACCAAAGGTCGTGCAGTGCGCTTCCCGACGCCCGAGCAGTGGTCGAAACGGCGGTGCGCACCGCCCGAAGAACCCGACTCTTGCCCGCCTGCCTTGCCGCAACTTTCGCGACCACACCGATCTTTTGTGCGGTAGAAACCTTGCTCACGGCTCGATTTTAACAGCCTTCGGAGCTACAATGACCCCACCTGGTGGCGCAGCGTTCTGCGCGCCACAGGCATCTAAGCGATGTAGAGCCGGTTAACTCGGCGAACCGGGGGAAGACGTGGATCAGCAACTCAAACAACTCATGAAGGAACTGGGCGAAGCCATCAACGAGTCTCTTTCCGATTCCGACCAGATCGCCGAGGTCGTCTCCCGTATTAAAGAGGGCGGCTACGACATTTTCCTGGTCCTGGAAGCCACCATCGGCGTCAGTAAGCAGGGCGAAAAAACGGCGGATAAGTCCATTGTTTCCACGATTCCTTCCAACGCGGAATTCAAAGTCAACGATCAGGATTTGAAGTTCCTGAAGTCGCTGCGAATCAAGATTGAGGAAGAAAAATAGGCGCTGAGCCTACGACCCGTCGCCATCACCTAAAGTGAGGTATTTGGGAAGATCCCTAGCTCCGCCTGAAAAGCGGCTCCTCTCGGGATGACGCCATCATAGCGGCAAACGTTGTGCCAGCGGCGGACAACCGCGAGTGTCGATGCACCGCTAACGTCTCTTTGCTGTGCTACCATCTATTTTTTCCAGGCAGTTGCATGAAAGACACCCTCGGAGTCCTTCTCGCTGGCGGCGCCGGAGAGCGCCTTTATCCCCTGACTCGCGACCGTGCCAAGCCCGCTGTGACCTTCGGCGGCATGTATCGCATCATTGACATCACGCTTTCCAATTGCCTCAACTCCGACCTGCGCCGGGTCTACATTCTCACGCAATACAAAGCGCTCTCTCTAAACCGCCACATCCGTGAAGGATGGAATATTCTGGGACGCGAAGTCGGCGAGTTCATCGAGGTTCTTCCGCCCATGCAGCGGGTCAGCGATCAGTGGTATCAAGGCACGGCCGACGCTGTCTACCAGAACATCTATTCCATCGGCTCCGAGCAACCCAAGTACGTGCTGATTCTGGGCGGCGACCACATCTACAAGATGGACTACGGCAAGATGCTGAAGCAGCACAAAGATTCCGCAGCCGATGTTACCCTCGCGACGATACAGATCGATCTCGCCGAAACTCACCGCTTCGGCGTGGTCGATTTCGACCGCGACGGCCGCATCAACGGCTTCGAGGAAAAGCCCAGGACGACCGACCTGCGGTCTCCCTGGAACCCCGACAAGGTTGCAGGATCGATGGGCGTTTACCTGTTCAATGCCGATGTTCTTATTCCCGTCCTGCTGAAGGACGCGGAAGACCATAGCTCTAGCCACGATTTCGGCAAGGACATTCTTCCTCGCATGGTCAATGATCACCGCGTTTTTGCCTACGACTTCATCGACGAGAACAAAAAGGAAGCTCTTTACTGGCGCGACGTGGGCACGCTGGAGGCCTATTACGAAGCCAACATGGATATAGTCGCGGTTTCGCCGATTTTCAATCTGTATGACCAGGATTGGCCGATCCGTACGCACCAGCGGCAGTATCCTCCGGCTAAGTTCGTTTTTTCCGATAAAGACCGCATGGGGACGGCGCTCGACTCCATCGTGTCGAACGGCTGCATCGTCTCGGGAGGAATTGTCAAGAACTCCGTTCTCTCGCCCGACGTGCGCGTGAATTCGTATTCCGAAGTCGATGCCTCGATATTGTTTTCGCACGTCGCAGTTGGGCGGCATTGCCGCATCCGGCGCTGCATCATTGACCGCGACGTGCATCTCCCTGAAGGCACGACCATCGGCTACGACACTGAAGCTGACCGCTCGCGCTACTTCGTCACCGACAGCGGCATCACCGTTGTAACGCGGGATTATTCGCTGTTTGAAAATCCGGTTACGGTTGATTACTTCACGAGTGAGTAACCGCTCTAGCTTTTCAACACATGATGTCATCCCGACGAGGGCGGTAGCTCTCGGAGGGACCTTACGATACGAGTCCATCGCAATGGGAGCAGGAAAGAAATGCTTCGGCGCATGCGGCGTAGCAGTTCCCGTCCGCTGCACGAATGCTTCCGACTGACGTATGGTCCCTCTCGCGGCTTTCGCCGCCTTCGGGATGACAGAGCTCTCACCAGTTATAATCACTGATTCGGTTTGCAGGAATTATTCTCACTGTAAGGATTTCAGCTTGCTCGATTTCTTGGGCGATCTTCGACGAACCCACATGTGCGGCGTGCTGCGCGCGGCTGACGCCGGCAAAAAAGCTGTGCTCATGGGATGGGTCAACCGCCGCCGCGACCACGGCAATTTGCTGTTCATCGATCTGCGCGACCGTACCGGTGTGACGCAAATTGTGTTCAATACCGACCGCGACCGGGCAGTCCATGAAAAAGCCGAGACTCTGCGCAATGAATATGTGATCGCGGTGATCGGCAAGGTCAAGATGCGTGATCCAAACACGATCAATCCCAACATGGCGACGGGCGAAGTTGAGCTGGTCGCCGACGAGCTGCGCATCCTGAACGAGTCGAAGCTGCCGCCGTTCTTGCCTTCCGACACGGCGCTCACAAACGAAGAAACACGGTTGAAATACCGCTACATCGATCTTCGCCGCGATGTGATGCAGTTCAATATCGAGACACGGCACAAAGTCGCCAAGGCGATCCGCGATTATTTGTCATCACAGGGATTTTTCGAGATCGAAACGCCATTCATGACGCGCTCCACGCCCGAGGGCGCACGCGATTATCTCGTGCCCAGCCGCGTGCAGCTGGGTACTTTCTACGCGCTGCCGCAGTCGCCGCAATTGTTCAAGCAGATTCTGATGATCTCCGGGTTCGATAAATATTTTCAGATCGTGCGCTGCTTCCGGGATGAAGACCTGCGCGCCGACCGCCAGCCCGAGTTCACGCAGATCGATCTGGAGATGTCGTATCCGCAGCCGGAATCCGTGTGGAGCGTGGTCGAGGGATTTCTTACCGCGGCATTCGCCGCGGCTGGCTACACGATTCAAACGCCCTTCCCACGCATGGATTACGACGAAGCCATTCGCCTCTACGGCATCGACAAACCTGATCTGCGCCTGCCGCCGTTCACCGATGTGCGCGAGTGCTTTTCGCCGGAAAACTTGCAAGAACTAGCCATTAACCCGAATCTGCCCGTCATTGCCATTCGCATTCCGAGAGTTGGCGAGCTCTCGCGCAAAGAACGCGACGACATCAAGCCCATGTTCCACTCCAAAGGCGGCGCGCGCGTTTACGAAGATTTCAAACGCATCGCGAACCGCTACGCTGATGCGGCAAAAAAAATCGCGGAAAAGACCGGCATGGCCGAAGGCGATCTGATTGTGCTGGTCGCCGGATCAGCTCAGGCATCTTCAGGAGAAACTGCTTTCGCCCCGCATCGCAAAGTCACGCCGCAAGAGCTGGCGATTTATGCCTCGGCAGGATTGTTGCGTTTGGCGCTGGCACAGAAATACGCCGAGCGGCACCAGTGTTTTCAGAAAGGCGATTTCCGGTTTTTGTGGGTCACCAATTTCCCCATGTTCGAGTGGGACGAATCCGAAAAACAATGGATGGCTGCGCATCATCCCTTCACCTCGCCGCACGAGCAGGATATGAAATTGCTCGAAGAAGGCGTCGAGTCTCTGCACGATCCTTTGTCTCCGCTGAGCGCCGTGCGCGCGCTGGCGTACGACATAGTGCTCAACGGCACCGAACTCGGCTCGGGATCGATTCGTATTCACCGCCAGGACGTGCAGAGCCGAATTTTTCGCGCGTTGGGCATGAACGAAGAAGAAGCCAAGGCTCGCTTCGGATTCTTCCTCGAAGCGCTCGAATACGGCACGCCCCCGCACGGAGGCATTGCGCTCGGCCTCGACCGCATCGTCATGATCCTCGCCGGCGCCGAAAGCCTGCGCGAAGTCATTCCCTTCCCGAAAACCGCCCGCGCCGTCGATCTGATGGTCGACGCTCCGACGCCGGTGAGCGAGAAGCAGCTGAAAGAGTTGGGGATTTCGGTTCGCAAAACAGTAACGTAAAGTCTGCGCGACTGAGGTGCCCCACCCTAACGTCGCGCCTTTTGCGACGCCACGACTCTCAACCGATGTCATTCCGACAAGCGAGCCACGCGAGCGAGGAGGAATCTGC
>JASHOH010000174.1 GCA_030041215.1 Candidatus Sulfotelmatobacter sp.
GGCGGCAACTCGTATTTCAAAGATGACGTGCGGCGTGCGCGCGACCTGAAGAGCAAAGGAATTCACTATATCGACGTCGGCACGAGCGGCGGCGTTTGGGGTCTGGAGCGCGGCTATTGCATGATGATCGGCGGGCCGAAAGAGGCCGTGCAGCGACTCGATCCGATTTTCAAGACCCTGGCCCCGGGGCGCGGCGATATTCCCCGCACTCCCGGACGCGAAAAACTCGGCGGCACAGCCGAAGAAGGCTACATTCATTGCGGGCCATCAGGAGCCGGGCATTTCGTCAAAATGGTCCATAACGGCATCGAATACGGCATCATGCAGGCCTACGCCGAGGGGTTTGACATTTTCAAAAACGCGACGAGCAAAGAACTGCCGGAAGAAATTCGCTACGATCTCAACCTGCCGGATATCGCCGAAGTCTGGCGGCGCGGCAGCGTGATCAGCTCGTGGCTGCTTGATTTGACGGCGATGGCGCTGGCGGAAAATCCCACGCTCTCGGAATACGAAGGCTATGTGCAGGACTCCGGCGAAGGCCGCTGGACGATTCAGGCGGCAATCGATGAAGCCGTGCCGGTAGATGTATTGAGTGCGGCTTTGTTCGTGCGCTTCCGCTCGCGGGAGCAACATACATTTGCGGAGAAGATGCTCTCCGCCATGCGGCAAAAATTCGGAGGGCACATCGAAGCAGGCGCGGCAAAAGGGAAGCAGAACGCGTAACGGGGACATTTGCAATTTCAGAATTCTGGGGATTTGTCATGGCTCAATTGGCGGAACGGCCGGCGGCAGCTACTCCTTATGTGGGCAAGACGGGTGATCCGTGCGTAATGGTGATCTTCGGAGCAGCCGGCGATCTCACGGCGCGCCTGCTCCTTCCCGCGCTTTACAACCTGGCGCGCGCGGATTTGCTCCCGAAGGAGTTTGCGGTCTTAGGTGTGGCGCGGGCGCAGATGTCGGATGACGACTTCCGCAAACGTATTCGCGAAGACGTGAAACAGTACTGCGGCGAGTGTATCGACGACTCGATCTGGGAAAGCTTCGTGCGCCGCTTCTATTACCTCCCAGGTAATTTCAATGACGATGACCTTTATCCAAGGGTGAGGGACCGCCTCACGCAAATTGACCGCGAACACTCCACGCACGAGAATTTCTTCTATTACATGGCGACGGCGCCAAGTTACTTCGGCTTGATTGTGGAAAAACTTGCCGCGATCGGATTTATGGACCAAAGCAATGGCCACTGGCGCCGGGTCGTCATTGAAAAGCCATTCGGCCACGATTTGGAGTCGGCGAAGATTCTCAACCAGCAACTCCTGAAGCTGGCCGACGAGAAGCAGATCTACCGTATTGACCACTATCTCGGCAAAGAGACGGTCCAGAACATCATGGCGTTCCGCTTCGCGAATGGAATCTTTGAACCCATCTGGAACCGCCGTTACATCGATCATGTGCAGATTTCAGTTGCTGAAACCGTGGGCGTGGAAGGCCGGGGGAGCTATTTCGATCATGCCGGCACGCTGCGCGATATGGTGCCGAACCACATCATGCAGCTCATCAGCCTTACCTCCATGGAGCCGCCGATCTCCTTCGACGCCAATGCCGTTCGCGATGAGCAGGCCAAGATTCTGCATGCCATTCAGCCGCTGAGTAACGAAGAAGTGCTGACGCGCACCGTGCGCGGACAGTACGAAGAAGGAATCATAGGCGGTCAACGTGTGCCGGCTTACCGCAACGAAGAGGATATTCCGCCGGACTCCCGCACCGAAACTTTCGTCGCCATGAAACTGCTCATCGACAACTGGCGCTGGGCTGACGTTCCCTTTTATCTTCGAACGGGCAAGCGAATGCCGGTGCGCAATACACACATCGTGATTCAATTCCGCCGCGCGCCGTTTGTTTTGTTTCGCGACACCAGCGTCGAACACCTCATGCCCAACCAGCTAGTGTTGCACATTCAACCCGAAGAAGGCATTTCTCTGCAATTTGCCGCGAAAGTTCCCGGGCCGGTCATGCGCCTGGGTTCAGTGGACATGAACTTCGAATATCAGCAATACTTCGGCAAGCAGCCCAGCACTGGCTACGAGCGCCTGCTGCATGACTGCATGATTGGCGACCAGACGCTGTTTCAGCGGGCCGACATGGTCGAAGCTGGCTGGAGCGTGGTGAACCCGGTTCTCGATTTATGGAAGGCGCTGCCGCCGCGCAATTTCCCGAATTACCCTGCAGGCAGCTGGGGGCCGAAGGAAGCCGACGAACTCATCGAGCGGGACGGGCGGTGCTGGAGGAACTTCACGGAATGATTCTGGCGGGCGATATCGGCGGGACCAACGCTCGACTGGCCTGCTTTCAGCCGCAGAACGGAAGTCTTCGCATCGTTTCCGAGCGCATTTTTCCCAGCCGCGAGTACTACGAGTTGGGCGAGATCGTCACGCAGTTCCTCACCGAGGCGGCGGCCCGCCCGCAGATGGCATGCTTCGGAGTTGCCGGGCCGGTCCGCAACGGACGTGTGGAAACCTCGAACCTGCCGTGGATCGTCGAGCAATCGCGTCTGGCGGAGCAAATCCACCTGCCGACCTTGCTCATTAACGATCTGGAAGCTACGGCATGGGGCATCGCTGCGCTTGGCCGCGCAGATTTGGTTTCCCTGAATTCCGTTCCCCGATCTGCTGGCAATCAGGCGATTATTGCGCCAGGAACTGGACTCGGCCAGGCGGGGCTGTTCTGGAATGGAAGCCAGCATCAGGTGTTTGCCTGCGAAGGCGGGCATTGCGACTTTGCTCCGCAGGATGAACTCCAAATCGAGCTTTTGCGTTTCCTGGAGCGCCGCTATGGGCATGTCAGTTATGAGCGCATTCTATCGGGCCCGGGACTGGTCAACGTCTACGAGTTTCTCTGCAACAAAAACGGCACGGTCGAATTGGCCGCAGCGCACTTTGCGAATGCGGATGCAGCCGCGAACATATCACATGCAGCGCTGAATGGAACCAATCCGTTGGCCGAGAAAGCGCTTGATCTTTGGATCTCAATTTATGGTGCGGAAGCCGGGAACTTGGCGTTGAAAACCATGGCGACGGGCGGAATCTTTCTTGGGGGTGGAATCTCTCCCAAAATCCTCCCCAAACTCAAGGGGCCGTTGTTCATGGAAGCGTTCGTCGACAAAGGCAGACTGCGTTCCCTGCTTGAGAGCATCCCTGTGCAGGTCATCGTCAACGAAAAAGCCGGGCTGCTGGGCGCGGCTTGCTGCGCCAGAGCGAATTCAGGCAATGGCAGGACGGCAAAACGATGATTGCCGAGCGGGAACTGAGGAGGCTCGGGACGCCGCAGGACTTGTTTCAGGCAGCAGCGGACGAGGTCATCCGCGCGGCAAACGAAGCGGTGCGACAGGGAGGCCGATTCACCATTGCACTGTCGGGCGGTTCCACCCCGCGGGGTCTGTACACGCTGATCGCGGCCAATGCCGCCGGTACCCTACCGTGGGACAAGATGTTCTTTTTCTTTGGCGATGAGCGACATGTGCCCCCCAATCATCCCGACAGCAACTTCCGCATGGCGGACCAGGCCTTCCTGTCGAAGGTCCCGGTTCCTGGCTCAAACATCTTCCGCATTCCGGCGGAGGTTCCGGATGCCGCAGTCGCCGCGGACGCCTATGAAAAAACTCTGCGCGAATTCTTCTCGCTCAAGCCTGGGGAGTTTCCCCGCTTCGACGTCATCCTACTGGGCCTTGGAGCAGATGGACACACGGCATCGCTGTTTCCTGGAACAGCGGCCCTGCAGGAGAAGTCCCGGCTGGTGGTGGCCAACTGGGTGGAGAAACTGAAAAGCACCCGCATCACGTTAACGCTGCCGGTTCTTAACGGGGGGCGGATGGTCGTGTTTCTAGTCAGCGGAAGCGCCAAAGCTGCGATTCTGCACGAAGTTCTGGAAGGAAAAGGCCCTGATGAAAAATACCCCTGCCGCATGGTGAAGCCGACCGATGGCAGGCTGATCTGGTTCGTAGACCGGGCAGCTGCCAGCGAACTGGCATCTGCCGCCTAAACTTCCCTGCTCCATTGATAGGTTGAGTGTCGGGCTCAGCACTCGCGGCTCGGAACTGGTTAACTCGCTCTCCAGCCGCCAAGCTCTTTCAAGCCCCTGCCGCGCGCGTGCTCAAACAAGCGGACGCGATGGCGCGAGTGCTCGAACTCGTGGATGTCGGCCCATACCTCAGCTTGCCACGGTTGATCGTGAGTGGCGCACTCACCGCAGGTCGCGCAGCGGGTGTGAAGGCTGATGGGAGTGGGTTCGCTTGCCACCCTGCCGGGTAGCTCGATGAAGATGCAGCGGACTTCCTGGATTTCCTCGTTTTCATCGAGGAGATGTTCGTAGCGCAACAAGTAACGGAATCCCAGCTTGCGGGCCTCGGCTTCGGCCTCATCTCGGGTGTGAAAAGGGCCGTACTCGGCTCGAAGCTGCTCGGTGGAATCGCAGGCCATCCAAAAGGTTTCTTTATATTCCATTCCTGCCCCACCACGGAGTCGTTATTGAACGGCGCTTTGCGTAGCACTCATAAGCCGAGCTAGGGCTGGGATGCAATTCTCGGGCCGACAGCCTATGGCATCAACATCTTTAGATTCAGCGGCAGTCCCCCCTGACGAATGAACGCAATTGTTGGATCGACGCAACTTTTTGCATTCCGCCGCAAGCCACGCGAAGCATGGCATAGGGCTCTCAAACCCGTGACCTCAGGCGCCGGCTGCGCGTTTCAGAGGCGAACCTGAAATCTCGGACTCTTCTGACCACCTGCTGCCGCCATGGCTGGCCACGTACATGGCAAGTTCCAGCCGGCTCCAGACGCCCAGCTTGTCAAAGGTGCTGCGCAGGTGATTCTTGACCACCTGCTCAGTTGTGTTCATGAGTTTGCCAATCTCCCGGTTGGTAAGGCCCTGCCAGACCAGGGTGGCGACTTCAATTTCCCTGGGTGTAAGGCGATCGCGCGGGGTCATGATTTCAGCTCCGTTCTCTCGAATGCCGCCGTTGCCAGCCGCACTCGCTTTCTGCCTTCCCGGATTCCGGCGCGAAGAAAAAGCGTGCGCAGATGCTGTTTTACCGTGCGCGGGCTGATGCTCAACTGCCCGGCAATCTCCTTGTTGCTGCACCCTTGCACCAGCAAGTCCAGCACTTGCTGGTCGCGAGGCGTAACTTTGATCTTCTCCAGATCGATCACGATCATTCCCTCCATAACTTTTTGCCTTGGCTTTTCTTTTCGTTGTTTTCTATGTAGCTCTCTTTAGCGTTTCGTCTCTGCGTCGGATTTAGTTTGTGATCCGCCGTTAGGCTTAGCACCTCATTCGCCAAAGTTTCACCTACGCCTGACTCTGCCATAACCGCGCATATTGCTTGCACTTAGGGGCAAGAACCAAGCGGCGGGATGAGCCAAAACAAAGAATCGTGCTAGCCTAGATTTGTTCCAGAGTGGGAGGGACAACCACGACCTTCAGCCTGCGCCGTGTTGCCTTTTGGAACCGAGTGCAGGGTGTTCGCAGTGGGTCGGAAGGACACACGTCACGCTACTTCACGCCCTTTGTTCTTATTCACTTAAGTGATCCTGAACTTGGCCGATCGAGCTCATCAATACGTCCGTTTCATACCGCGCAAGCGCCTTCTTAGAGCAAGAAACTTCATTTTCAAAAAAGGGAATTATCGGCAGTTCATCTGTTCCATTTTGGTTTTCCTCAAAAGGGCGTATGTCAGTTTTCCACAAGCAGTCGTCGGCTTTGTGCGAACGACGGCGTTTGCAGCTAAATCCGCGAGGATGCGGCTGGCAATCGCCCTCCTTGCCCTCGTTCCCGTGTTCGCAGCTGCCCAGGGCGGGCCGCCCTACTATACCAACGATCCCAGCACGCCGGGCCATCTCAACTGGGAAATCAACTTGGGTTACATGCCGTTCTACTTTCAGGGCCAGTCGGTTTCGCACACCCCTGACGTGGACATCAACTTCGGGCTCGGCAGCCGTATCCAGTTCACCTACGAAAACGCCTGGCTGCGTGTCAAGCCGCCGGGGGCCGACACCAAATTTGGCCTTGGCCAATCGAATCCCGGCGTAAAGTGGCGCTTTTATGATGCCGGGGAAGGCCACCTTTCGATATCCATGTTCCCGCAGTTCTTCCTGAACAACCCCGATGACGGCGTCCGCCGCGGCATAACACCGGCGATCCAG
>JASHOH010000175.1 GCA_030041215.1 Candidatus Sulfotelmatobacter sp.
ACGAGACAGAGCTTCTCGCTGAGTTGTGGAACTCTGGATGCGCATCACCTTCTCGTATTCAGCTAACAAGCTAAGATGAAGTTCGGTCGGTACTGGCGCAGAGGAGAAATACTTGTTCTCCGAAAACGCTATGCGCTCTCGTCGTTCTATGCTGAAGCGCTGCACAGGAATTACTTGTTCTTCGGGGTCTGCGCCAAGCTGAATTCCAATTGGTTGAAATCTGTAGGGTAGTTTCAAATTCGACGAGACAGTCTCGCTCACTGTCTTCCCAATACTGTCGAGAGCACGATTAGATGGAAGCAGAATAGCATCACTGTTGAAAGTGATTTGACTCAGATATGCTTTCCGTTTAATCATTGCTTTGTCGTAAGTGAGACGAAGGTTTGCGGCACTCCAAATTAACGCCTCGTCCAGAAGCTGCTCCGCATCGGAAGTTGACGATCTCGTATCGATTGTCAATCCCCAACTGTAAATGACGACCTTATCGATCGTCCTATCACCAGACGTTCCCAAAGCCAAGGTCACGCCCTTCTGCTCGTCGTAGTCCTCAAGCTTCTGCGGGAAACTCTGAAAATGGTAATGATCAACCAATCCTCTTATCACGTCGGGGTAAAATGCCCGCCCGCGCGGGTTCAGGTCAGCACTTTCAACAAATAACGCAACTCTAGCAAGCAGCACTGCAGTTAATTGCATCCGATTCTCCCTAACTGGCTTTGCCCTGGCGATGAGACTTGCCCTTGTCCGGCAGGTGCGAGCACCTCCGGATACTTTGTCGGTGCGTCCGGCGCATTCTGCTTACCCCATTCGTCGGTCCCACTCTGGTCCCTTTCACTTGTTAATGCATGCTTGAGTTCCGCCGAGTGAGCAGCCGCTTCACGTACCGATTTCTGGACTCGCTGGCGCAGCGCTTTCATCACGTGCACGAGAGAGAACACAAGAGAGCCCAAAGATGTGGCAAGAGTTAGGACAGCTAGCTTGCCGAAATTATCGCTTAACCATCGAACAAGTGTGTGCATCATGGACTGTGCGAATCACTTTCCATCTACGCGAACCAAGAGCGTAAATGCAAAACTAAAAATCGCGCCTGACAGCGCTAATATGTCTGAGAATGTTGCCACCCTTTCGGATGACAAGGAATTCGCTGCCATAACGCCTATTCGGACAGCAGTCACTAGCGCGTAAGCAAAAACTGACATCATGACAATCAAGAAGGTTACGCCAATGCAGATCAGTGTCGCCAATTCACTACGACTCTTGCCCTTCTTAAGGTACTCACCGGCGGTCTTTGATGTGATGGTTGTTGCAAAAAAGAGGAGACTTCCATTTCCGATTAGCTCCACCCAGGTCAACGGCTTCTGAGTAAGATAATAGATACAGGGAACAAGCCACAATTGTGCCAAGGAAATCACGATGCTGAACAATAGCCAGTATCCGAAGTCTTTCAAGACCTGACCAACGATCTGGTCATCATTGAGTACTTTCCACACGAATTATTTCTCCCTCCTTGCGCTAGGTCAAGCATCTCGGAAGCATAAGGCCCAAAAGTGCGTCTGAAGCGATAGTCATTATCTCTGAATGGAGGCTTAAAGTCATTAGAATCGTCTCACCGCAGCGTACACAAGCCAGCCGGAAAAAAGCGAAGAAGCAGCACGCTTCGACGCTAAAGCCATAAACCACGGTAATCTCGACGCCATCTGCTCAGCTCTCTTACAGTTGACGGCGGAGGGATTCACGATGAAAAAATACATTGCCATGGCTATTCTGTTGCTCGGTTGTCTCTGTGTGGCACAGAACAGTGAAGCAGACTTTCCTGCCGGTCTTCGAATCTTCTTTAGCGATGGAACGGACATCATGCTGGCCTGCGAACAGGACGGGAACTGTCGCATTATGAAGAACAGATCGAACGTATCGATTACGCGCATTAACTTGGGCTTCAAAGCGAAGCATGGCTACACGTTGCTTGTGCAATAGAAACATTGAAGGAGAAGCGATGTCTACTCAGTACGACTCACAGATTTTGCAGGACTACGCCGACCAGCTCTATAAGCAAGCGCAATCCGTCGTCACGTCAACAGCCGCTAAGTATGGTTTCGTCATGTTCGTGGCTTCCGCTGTAGGAATAGGTGTACTAAGCACGGTCTCACAAGGAGCACTGACGTTCCCGGTGGGAATCGTGATCATCGGTGTTCTTACCGCCGTAGCAGTTGCCGCTGGAGTTGGGGCAGGACGGCTAAAAGCATTTAACTTGAAACTGGAGGCGCAACGAATTCTTTGTCAGCGACAGATAGAGCAGAACACACGCACGACCGAGAAAATGATGGCTGCCCGCGCTGCTCACTGATAGCGAGGGAACGCCGCATATGGCAACAAAGATCATCGTCAAGCACAACGGCAGGAGCCGCCTCGTGGTTTGGGAAACGGCCCGAGATGTCCAGCTTCAGCTCGGCGGACTCATGCGGCACATGATGCGTTACGGAGACTCAGGTGTTGGAGCAAAGTTCTTGGTATCAGATTCACACTCCGATAGAGTCCAAACTCTTCCTTTCAAGGCAGATATTCAGCGTTCTCGACGACTCCCTATTAGACAAGTGTTGAAAATCTTGTGGGTAGTTTGGCAAGCAGCAGTTGAGGTTGTGAGAACTCGAAATGCAAAAGCCGAGCTTTGACGGTGAGTGATACCAAAAAAGCTGAAACTGCGGGAATAGCAGATTATCCGAGAACATGGCAGCCAGAACCTAAGCAACTGACTTCCGCGCGTTTGCTCTGGGTCGCGAAAAGCTGTCACTTAACTGTCACTGATGGGAGTAAAAACAGCAGCATTTCGGAGCACGTCAGAGCACGTAAGTCGTTGAAAAATCACACAAGTGGCTCAGGCAAGGAAGATTAAGAGTCAGTTGCTCTGCCAATTGAGCTACGCGCCCGTGCTGGCGGGCAACTCGATTGTAGCATCGCGCGCCGCACTCTGGTGACGGGAAGGGAATTGCACTTGCGGCCTGCTGCATGGAAAACATCCGACCAGGGTTGCGATCGAATCCGCCTAAATCAATCTGCCCACAGAAACACAGCCCGTTCAGGCTGCGAGAGCCAAACCATATGTCGTGATGCCACTCACATGCCCTCGTGACGCACGGCACCGCAGCTACGGCCCGCTTCCCGCAAACTGAACTTGCACTTGGCGCGGCGGCCTCGCGTGTCGGAGAGCGCCGGCCAGGAGGTGATCGATGTCGATCACAGTGCTGATTGCAATTGCAGTCCTCGCCATGGCCGCGGGGCTTTTTATTTTTCGGGCGATTCCCGGCGTTCGCGCATATTTTGACTATCGCGGCAAACGCCTGATCACCTGCCCGGAGTCGCATACGACGGAAGCTGTCGATGTTGATGCGTCGGAAGCCGCATTGGGAGCATTTCTGTCCGAGCCGACGCTGCACTTGAAACAATGTTCGCGCTGGCCGGAACGTCAGGATTGCGGCCAGGAATGCTTGAAGCAGATAGAGGCCGACCCCGAGAACTGCCTGGTGTGGAGAATCGTTTCGCGGTGGTATGAAGGAAAAAAATGCGCGCTTTGCCACAAGCCGTTTGGCCCGCTGCACCACTTGGACCATGCGCCGGCCCTGCTCGCTCCTGATCGCAAAACTATCGAGTGGACCGACGTTCATCCCGAGCTGCTTCCAACCGTGTTTTCCACGTATCAGCCGCTTTGCTGGAACTGCCACGTGACCGAGACCTTTCGGCGAGCGCATCCCGAGCTGGTCGTGGACCGGAACTATGAGCCCAGGCGCATGCGCTAGAGGATGGAAGTTTCAGTGACGTTCGCCGCCAGATTAGGTATGCTAGCGCCGGGAGTGATTTTTATTCATGAGCCTACAAAACTCTGTCGCCGATGAAGCTGCGCAAAGCGCGGCTGGGTGGAGGACTGGGCAAGTCTATACGCTGGCGGCCATTTGCCTGCTGCTTGGGCTGGCCCTGGGATATCTGTTTCGTGGATCGCAAGGCAAATCTGCGGCCTTAACCCCTTCATCTCAAAACGCTGCGCTCCAGCCGGCGGGCGACGTGCCTTCCATGCCGACTCTAGAACAGATGAAGCATATGGCAGACACGAAGGCCGCGCCATTACTCGAAAAGCTCAAAACTGATCCGAACAATGCGGCTCTGTTGGTTCAGGTGGGCAAGATTTATGAGTCCACACATCAGTTCAAAGATGCCGCGGCATATTTTGGGAACGCGTTGGAAGCGAATCCGAAAGATGTGCCCACGCGCACCGAGATGGCGTCCTGCATGTATTACGAAGGCGACGTTGATGGCGCGATCACACAATTGCAAAGAGCTCTCCAGGATCAACCGAAAGACGCGAACGCTCTGTTTAATCTCGGCATGATCAAGTGGAGAGGGAAAAATGACGCCGTCGGCGCCGTGGCCGCATGGCGTGAATTGTTGAAATCGAATCCTAACCTGGAACCCGACAAGAAGGCGCAAGTGCAAAAGTTGATCTCTGACGCCAGCCACCCGCAAAAGGCAGACTGATAAAACACACTCGCAAGAAAACTTATTATTAAGGTCTGCCTGCCGAGGGAAATTTGCAACTTATCGTTTTGAGCAAGGGATGGGCTTTTACCCTGAGCTCCTCTGTGTTTGAAGATTTTTCTTGCGCAATCCATCCACCGATACATACCTTCGCGGCTTCGGCTTTCCATGCTCTTCCGGTTACGTACGTTCCATCCCACAGGCGTGACATTCGTAACGCTAGTTCTACCTTCGAGCGCTAAGGTTCGACACCCCCCTGCCGATGTGATTTGCAGCGGCCATGCTGTCTCTTCGAAACAGTTGGTTATTCGCGGCTTTACTGGTGTTATCACCCGCAAGAATTCTTGCGGGCAGCCCTAATGAACCTGTGGACGTGACGTACCGCACTTCTGCCTCCGAGGTTCGGCTCGCCTTCTTCACCACCGACGGGAAAAATCATCCCGTGGATGTCGTAAGCAAAGAGGATTTCGCTGTCGTCGATGACGACATGATCGTGCGTGACTTTCGCAGCCTCATGCGCTCGGAAGAGACCGCGCTCGATGTAGTGATCCTGGTCGACACCAGCGGATCGATTGCCAGCCGCCTGCATTACGTGAGGAAAGACGTTCTGTCTCTCATCCGACAGAATCCCGCGGACAGCAGGGTTTCCGTGATGTCATTCTCCGGCTTGCAGCCGGCTCTTCTCTGCTCTGGTGACTGCGGCAGTGCCGAAGCTACGCGAAAGCTGATGGCGACACAGGCCTCGGGAGCGACCCCTCTATACGACGCACTGGCTTACGCCGCAGAGTTTCTTGCCGATCGACACGTGCGGGGGGCGAGGCCAGTTCTGCTTTTGTTTTCGGATGCCGACGACACAATCAGCAGGACTTCAGCCCGAGATGCATTGCAAGCCGTGATTGCCGCCGGCGCCTTGCTTTATACCGTCGATCTGAATGTAATCGGCAGGCCCGATAAGGAAAAAATGGAGATAACCCGGACGGCAGCGTTACGTTGCGGCGGATGGCCGAGGCGACCGGGGGCAGATACTTTTCCACTCGCGAGCAAGCGGCCAACGCACTGCAAGCGGCGCTCGACGATTTGCGCGCTTCCTATGTGGTCACTTACGCTTTGCCCCGCCGCACGATCGGGTTCCACTCACTGCGAATTCTTCCTCGACACAATCCAACCCTACAGTTTCATTGCCGTAGCGGTTATTACTACGGAACCAGCGTTCCGTAACAGGAGACGTATGAAACGCATGTTTTGTTTGATTTTGTCTTTCCTCACCCTGCCCGCGTACGCGCAACACCTGGGAATCTATCAGCACGGAACGGTGGTTCGCATGCGCATGGGGGAATGTCTGCCGGCCATCATAGTTTAATGGCAACCTTCGGTCCCCCGGCCATGCAAAACACCGAGGAAGCTTGTCCCGAATTCACGCTTGTTTCCGATAAAGTCGTGTTTGTAATCGTCGGACGATCGTCAAATCAACTTATTCCTCTGGCGGACGTTATCGATTTCCGTCTTTACAACCGCGAAGTTGCGGTGCGTCTGGACGACGCAAAGCACGAAAGCAAGTTCAGCGTCAAAGAAATGGTCCTGCGCTCCGAGTGGGATCGCGTGCAGCGCCACATCGACGAGCAATTGAGATCCACGGAACTTGAGGAAGCTCGCCGTTGAGCTACTCTCTTCACGTTCGAATGTAATAGTTTTGTAATCTGTAACAAACATCACCGCGAAAAATTCCCGCCGCGCGCTACGCTGCAC
>JASHOH010000176.1 GCA_030041215.1 Candidatus Sulfotelmatobacter sp.
AGTAGCGACCGTTTCATTCTTCTGCCTCAAAAGGTATACCCGGCAAACCAGCGGATTACGAAATTTCGGGCTAATGAATTCAGTCGCTTGCGGCTGCGGCGGCGAAACCCTTTTTGACCAGCGGTTGATTCGCTTGGGTTTAACCAACATTATGCTGGTTCGGGATTCCCACGTCCCCCCTGACTCCGCTCGTTGACTTTGCCTTCTTGTCATCCCTAAGATTGCTTCCTGAGTTCCCTGCGCCACTCATGATCGACCAGACCATTTCACACTACCGCATCGTCGAAAAGCTGGGCGGCGGCGGGATGGGTGTGGTCTACAAGGCGAAAGACACCGACCTCGACCGCTTCGTTGCTCTCAAATTCCTGCCCGACGATGTGGCGCACGACCCGCAGGCACTCAGCCGTTTCCAGCGCGAAGCCAAGGCTGCCTCGGCTCTAAATCACGCGAACATCTGCACCATTCACGAAATTGGCAAGCGCGATGGTCGGCACTTCATCGTCATGGAGTATTTGGACGGGCTGACGTTAAAGCACAAGATTGCGGGTTGCCCATTAGAAACCGATCTCATTCTTTCCCTCGCTATCGAGATCGCGGACGCGCTCGACGCTGCCCACACCGCTGGCATTGTCCATCGGGATATCAAGCCCGCGAATATCTTCGTTACCAAACGAGGTCACCCCAAGATTCTCGACTTTGGGCTGGCGAAAGTCAGCCCCGCAGTGGGCGCGGGAATGGGAGCTGGACTGCTGTCCCAGCCAACGGTGGAGTCCAGCGAGCACCTGACCAGCCCCGGCACGGCGCTGGGCACTATCGCGTACATGTCGCCGGAGCAGGCGTTAGGCAAAGAACTGGATGCCCGCACGGACTTGTTCTCGTTTGGTGCTGTCCTCTACGAGACGGCCACGGGCGCACTTCCGTTTCGCGGCGACACATCGGCGGCTATCTTCGACGCTATCCTGCACAAAGCGCCCACTCCCCCGGCGCGACTGAATCCAGAACTAGCCACGGAGTTGGAGCGCATCATCAATAAATGCTTGGAGAAAGACCGCAACCTCCGCTACCAGCACGCTTCCGAAATCCGCACCGACCTCCTGCGGCTGAAGCGCGACATAGATTCCAATCAAAATCTCTCGCAAGCCAGCGCCCAAGTCAGGACGGCGCACTTGGTCCTTGAGAGTCCTTTTGGACTCGCTACTGTGATGGCGCGACAGAGAGTATGGATCAGTGTTGGCGCTCTGATCGTGCTTCTGGCAGTTGGAGCGGGCATTCTAGAATTTCGCAAGCGAAATGCTCCGCTTCCAGTGGAGACTCTGGCGGTTCTCCCCTTCACGGCCAATCCGGGGCAAGGTACAGACGAGTACTTAGTAGACGGCATTACAGAAGGCGTGATTAACGATCTTTCGCAGGTGTCCACACTGAGGGTCATGGCCCGAACCACAGTGTTTCGTTTCAAGGGCAAGGAGAGTGATCCGCAACAGGTAGGAGCTGCGCTGAAAGTCGATGCTGTGGTTACAGGCCATATCGTCCAGCACGGAGACGACCTGACGATCCAAGCCGAGATGGTCAGAGTTTCGGACGGTACGCAGATCTGGGGACAGCAGTTCACGCGCAAGATGAAGGATGTGTCGTCCTTGCAGGGGGATGTTGGGCGCGAGATTGCATCGCGGTTGCGCCTGCAGCTGAGTAGCGAAGACAAACAACGGATGATGGGACCGGGAACGCGGAACGAGGAAGCCTACCAACTCTATCTGAAGGGGCGATTCTTTGTTGCACAGCGGACAGAGGCTGGTGTAAGGCGGGCAATCGAGAATCTCCAGCGCGCCGTAGCCTTGGATACCTCCTATGCCCAAGCGTATGCATCTCTGGCCATTGCCTACGTCTTGGCTCGCCGCTACTTGCCACCTGAGGAATCAAGAACTCTTCCCAGCGGCAAAGCGGAAGCAGAAAGGGCGGTCCAACTGGATCCGATGTTAAGTGATGCTCACGTCGCACGGGCCGCCGTGGCCACGACCGCTTTCGACTGGGCGTCTGTGGAGCGAGAGTTCAGGGTTGCCATCGAGACTAACCCGAATGATGCCAATGCGCATTATTTTTATGCGCAGGCGTACCTGCTTCCGCATAAGCGATTTGGCGAGGCAACAGCCGAGTTTCACAAGGCCCTAGAACTCGATCCCCTCTCCGGCGTCATCAACACAAACTTCGGTCTGGAACTCATGATTGCAAGGCATTTCGATGAAGCTCGCGAACAATTTCGCAAGACGCTGGAGTTAGACCCCAAGTTCGAACCTGCGTTAATTCGGTCTGCGGAACTGGAGGCATATCTGGGCAACTACCCCGGAGCAAGAGAGCTACTCGTAACTTGTTACCCGCAAAGCGCGAAGCTGGACTTTGGGACTGGGAAAGAAGCGTACTACCGGGCCTACCTTCAGACGGTCGGCCCGTCCAGCTTGCTTTCGGCGCTCAGCTACGCGATGCTCGGAAGGAACGACGAGGCCTTTCGCACTTTGACTAGCGGTTTGCAGGACGACCCCTTCAGCGTGGCTTTTATCCGGCGTCCCGAGTTCGATTCTCTTCATTCCGACCCGCGCTGGGCCGAACTGCTGGGCCGCATGAACCTTCCGCAATAAGACGCCGACCCCGACATCCCCATCCTGAAGCAAGCCAAAGCGGAGTACGCGAAACTGCAATAATCAACTGACGCTAACAGGCGTTAACGCTCCGTCGAAAGTCGCGCGGTAACCCGTTTGGAATCAATGAGCCTTAGAAAAGCGCTCTTTCATCCCTATGGTGGGCCGCAGGCCCATGGGAACTCAAAACCCCTCAAGAGCGTTATCGCGATTTTTCGCCAACAATCCGTGGAGCCCCTCTTTCCAAGCGGGCTTTCTACGATTAGAGTTAGGGCGACTTGACCCTGTCTTTTCAAGGAGGAGAAATGTCATCCCTTATTTTGAGCAGGTACACGGCTGCGATACTCGTGATGATCCTGCCGGGATTCTTCTCAGTTCCGCCTCAGCAGGCTGTAAAAGCAACTCCCCTGATTTTGGAGGAAAACGAAGGCGAGCGACGTGTCATTAGGGGCTGGCCAGGACATCCGGAGCCAGGAGAAATCCTGACTTTGAAAGTGGACCCGAAAAACGGCGGTTCCTCGCACCTTGTGTTCATGAGTGTAAGCCTTGGGCCGGGAGGACAAATTCCCGCTCACCGCCATCCGAGTGCTGACGAGATTTTATTCTTGCAGACGGGGACGGCTCGGGTGCAACTGGGAGATATGGTGCGAGAGGCACATGCGGGTGCGACGGTGTTCATTCCGTCGGGCACATGGATTTCTGTTTCGAACATTGGAAAAGATGACATCAAGGCATTGGGCATCTTCTCCTCACCCGGCTTTGAGGACTTTATGCGAGAAGTATCCGTTCGGGAAGGAGAGAAAAACATCCCCCTATCGGAGTCCGAGAACGCGGCCATTGAAAAAAAGCACTCGCATGCAGTCATTTATCGCGAACAGTGAGCCGCCTCAGCAGAGAGCCTCACTTAACTGTCGTAACCAAGGCGCTAGTGCAGATTCAGGGGTTTTGAGTTCCCATGGGCCTGCGGCCCACCCATAGGGATGAAAGAGCGCTTTTCTAAGGCTCATTGATTCCAAACGGGTTACCGCGCGACTTTCGACGGAGTGTAATCGCGATTTATCGACAACTGAGAACGCGAAGGTTGCGCTGCTGAGGCTGGGATTACCTTCGTCATGTACTCCTGAGTTCTCCCCTAGCAGTCACAGGCCGCCAAGGAGCAAAGTTTCCTGTCAACGCTTAAGGGCCATTTTTCTGGTGGGGGAGGCCACCGTGAGCTGCCCATACAGAACGCCGGGATGCGACGGCAAGACTATTACTTATCGGATTTGTGCATGTCGCACTTCGCTAATCTATGCAGAAGAAACTGCTCATGGAGTTGTCGTTTCATTTGGTGCCAAATGGGGTCTATACACGAAAGAAGGCATCCTGCTTCGTGAACTGTCCCGGCACGAGGCCCGCGCCATTGTGGATGAAGAATTGATGTGGCGATCCCTCCCGCGCGGCGAGGACCGATAGTCGGTCCAAGAAAGGTCAATGAGTGTAACCGCGAT
>JASHOH010000177.1 GCA_030041215.1 Candidatus Sulfotelmatobacter sp.
GGAACTCGGCGGCAGCTTGCGTTCCCTGCCCAGCAGCGAGATATGCCTCGCCGCGAATGTAAGTTGGATAGAGGCAAGAGACATTATTTTCGAATTCCATGCCGCCAAATTCAATCGGCGGGACGGTGAGTTGCAGATCGGTTAGGGCTTCAGATGCATTCTTTCTGTTGAGTGCTAACTGTGCCTTAATTGCAGGCAGCCAGAGAAGTTGCATCTGGGTATCCGAGGGGAAGCGCTTATTCAGATCTTCAGCAAGCTGTTCAGTTCGTCCCGCATCCCCCGCAATGGCAAATGCAAGAGCCGCTTCGCTATCGACGGCTTGACTTGACGGTGTGAGTTTGATGCCAGCCAGAGCCACCTGGTTTCGCCATCGTCGCCTCACCAACAGCTGCTTCGTAGATCGCAAAATTTTCCAACCATATCGCTCCGTTTTCTCTGCTATCAGCACGTATGGCGGCATCCTTCGCTCGCAGGCTGAGTTCGTTACCCTTTCGCAAACCGCAAAACCCCGGGAGTTCCTGGAACCGTGACCAGTTTTCTCGGTTCCGAGCCGTCAGCATTGGCCTGGTAGATATCGTCTCCTTTCGCGAACAGCAAGTGCCTGCCATCAGGGGACCATGTGCCATCACGCCCATTTACATCCCCGAGATGGCGGGGAGTGCCGGAAGGAAGAGGAACGCTCCAAAACTTCGAATCTGGCGCAGTGGCGACGGTATCGAGGACCAGCATTTGACTGTGATCGCCGGAAATATCGAGGGCGATCGGGCTTTCGAAGGGAGTGGGAATCACCGACGTCTCACCGCCGCTGGTGGAGGCTTGAACGATCTGGAAGGCGGTTGGGGTTTCCGTTACGTACATCCGTGAACCGTCAGTTATGAGATTCACCTTTGCCACGCCGTCGCGCGTGAGTTGCGTGGTGCTCAGCACCTTTGGCGGTGCAAGGGGAGAGTAATACCACGCGAGTCCCACAGCAAGCGCAATGACCGCCAAAACTGCGGCGGAGAACCAAAGCATGCGGGAGCGGGAGCGGCGCGTGGTTATGGTGGCGGCCTCGACTTTTCCGGAAGTCGTGTCGCGTTTGAGGCGCTTCAGGTCGGCGCGCATCTCGGCCGCGCTCTGATAGCGGACATCGCGATCTTTCTCAAGGGACTTCTGCAGGATTCGCTCAAGATCGGCTGGAACTTCGGGATTTGCCCGCGAGGCCGGAGGCGCCGGTTTATTCAAAATCGCATTAAAGATGGCGGCGCTGGTATCGCCGCGAAAAGGTGCAATTCCGGTGGCCATTTCGTAAAGCACGACACCGAAGGAGAACAGATCGGTGCGGGCGTCGAGCTCCTTGCCCAGCGCCTGCTCTGGCGACATGTAAGCCACAGTTCCCAATGCGCTGCCTGGGCTGGTGAGGTGCTGTTCACTCAGGGTGCGCGTTTCGCCGGATTCAGGGCCGGTGCGGGCGTTCACCTTGGCCAATCCGAAATCCAGAATCTTGGCGTGGCCGCGATCGGTGACAAAAAGATTGGCGGGCTTGATGTCACGATGAACGATGCCTTTGGAGTGGGCGGCGTCGAGCGCGTCGGCCACTTCGATGCCGAGGTCGAGCAGGCGTTCGATTTCGAGAGGACGGCCGAGGACGATGTCGCGCAGGGTGCGGCCTTCGAGATACTCCATGACAATGAACGACTGATTGCCGCTCTTGCCGATCTCGTAGATGGTGCAGATGTTGGGATGATTCAAAGCTGATGCGGCGCGGGCTTCGCGGCGGAAGCGTTCGAGAGCCTGGGGATCCTGAGCCACATCGTCAGGCAGGAATTTCAACGCGACGAAGCGGCCCAGTTCGGTGTCTTCGGCTTTGTAGACTACGCCCATTCCGCCACCGCCCAGCTTTTCGACGATGCGATAGTGCGAGATGGTATGGCCGATCATGAGTGCCCCTGGCGTGCGACCAATGGTAGGACCGGGGGTGGACCAAGTCAATTCTTGCCCAATCTGAGCTGTGCAGCGCCGTAACTGGAGGCTACTCGAAAGTAACCTCCCTTTATAGTTTTTGCAGATTGGGTGTTTCTCGCCGCCAATATAATTAGCGTTCAGTCATTATCTTTTCGCATACAGACCGGACCCAGGGGGCCCCAATGAACCAATCCAGCGCCGACGGGGCTCGGCGTACACGCGCTCCGCAGAACCTGGAGCGCGAAGAATCCCAGCTTTGGCGATTGATTTTGCTTTTTATGGTACTGCTGGCCGCCGGCTTCGCCGCGCTGGCCTGGGAGCGCCTGGAAAGTCTGCCGTTCCATTTGGGGCCGGCGGCCATTGGGGTCCTCATTCTCTCGATCCTGCTGGCGGCGTACGCGTATGGCCGTCGGCGCGAAGTCGGCGAACTCAAAGTGCTGCTTCAGGATCTGCAGCAACACGTGGGCGCCGCTCCCTCGGAGGAGCAACTCGATCAGCTCAACGAATTGATTGCGCGATCGCAGCGCAGCTTCAAGGAACTGATTGACTCCTTCGACGATGCCGCCTGCGCCATGTCGCTGGATGGCACGCTGCGCACGGTAAATAAGAGTGTCAGCCTGTTGCTGGGTTTGCCGTACACACAAATTGTTGGAAAGAAATTTACCGACTTCCTGGAAGAACCGTCGCGCAGTGTTTTGGAGGCTGGGTTACCGCGATTTTTGGAGAGGAGGCATTGGGCGGGAAATATTCGTGTGCGGCTGAAGGACAATCCGGGCGCGCTGTACTTTGATTGCGTGTTGAATGGCATCCTCAAGGGCGGTGAGGTGGTGGGGGTCAGCGTTCTGGGCCGGGATGTCACCGAGCAGCATGAAAAAGAGCTGCGCTTCACCGAGCTTTTCGAAACTTTGCAGGAAGGCGCGTACTTCAGCAATCCCGAAGGAAAATTGCTGGACGCCAATCCTGCACTGGTAAGCATTTTGGGTTATGCGAATCGAGAAGAGTTGCTGGCAGTCGACCCCAGCCAATTGAATTTCGATTCGTCGCAGCCCCCGATGCTGGGCCGCGCGCCCGGCGATCAGGGAGGCGTGCGAGCAAGAGAGATCACGCTGCGTAAGAAAGATGGATCGGCAGCGGTTTTTCTCGATTCCTCGCGCGCGGTGTGGGATTCAGCCGGCAAACTGATCCGCTATCAGGGAACGCTGATCGACATCACGGAACGGCGCAAGCTGGAGCGGCAGCTTCAACAGCAGGAGGAGTTCCGCCGGCGCCTGTTGGAAAGCTTCCCCGATCTCATTCTGGTGATCGACTTGGCCGATCGCTACACATTTGTCAGCTCGCGAGTGCGCGATTCCCTCGGGCGCGAGCCAGAAGATCTGCTGGGGAAAAAGATTTCTGCGGCGGAGGACCAGTCGCCCGAGTTGCTGGCGCTATATAAGGAGGTCGTTTCGGGGGCGAAGAGCTTTGGCGCAGCCGAATATGCCGCGAGGCACCGCGATGGCAGTTGGCGCACGATGCGCGCTACAGCCAGCCAGTTATTCGACGCTGAATCGCGGCTGGCGGGCGTAATCATGTCGGTGCGCGACATCACGATGGAGAAGAAGCTCGAGCAGCAGATCGTGCAGAGCGAACGACTGGCAGCCATGGGCGCGATGATTGGCGGCGTGGCGCATGAGCTGAACAATCCTTTGACCAGCATTCTGGGAGTCAGTGAACTTTTGCAGGACAGCCAGACCACGGAGGCCGCGCACAAGCAGGTTGGCATCCTGCAACAGCAGGCGCGACGCGCGGCGGAGATTGTTCAGAACCTGACCTATTTTTCCCGCCCGCCTGCCTCAGGCAAGATCCGCGCCAGTCTTGCGGAAATCATCGAGCGCACCCTCAACCTGCATGCCTATGCGCTGCGAAAAAACAATATTGCCGTGGATTTTCTTCCGCAGCCGGGTTTGCCGCAGGTGGAGGCGGATCCGCATCAATTGATGCAAGTGTTTCTGAACCTGATTTTGAACGCAGAGCAGGCAATTCGCGAAGTGCGCGAGCGCGGAACTCTGCGAATTCGTCTGGGAAGCAGCGACAATTCCGTCTGGGCCAGTTTTCGGGATGATGGACCGGGAATTCCGGCTGAGATCGTAGGAAATATTTTTGATCCGTTTTATACCACCAAACGCCCGGGCCGCGGAACCGGACTTGGGCTGAGCATTTGCAAAGCTGTGATGAAGGAACATAACGGGACGATCGACGTAGCGAATGCGCCGGATGGGGGAGCGATATTTACGGTCACGATGAAAGCAGCGTCAGCTGCGGGACAGGGAGCGTAGGCCAGATTTGCATCGCTATTGCGTTTGCCTACGAAACTCAGTCGAGCTTCGCTCGACCGGACAGCCGAGGGCGGCTGTCCCTACATGCTCTAGTCTCGTTCTACGGCCATTGCTACCGCGTTGCCTCCGCCTAAGCACAGGGCTGCGATGCCGCGCTTCACGTTACGGCGGGCCATCTCGTAAATCAGAGTCACCAGAATGCGCGCGCCGCTGGCGCCGATGGGATGGCCGATGGCGACTGCGCCGCCATTCACGTTGACTTTGCTCATATCCAGCCCCAGCTCGCGGATAACGCCCAGCGCCTGCACTGAAAAGGCTTCGTTAAGTTCGTAGAGATCGACATCTTCATTCTTCCAGCCCGTCTTCTTCCAGATTTGGCGGACGGCGTCGACGGGAGCCATCATTACCCACTTGGGCTCGACGCCGCTGGTCGCCTGGGCGACGATTCGCACCATCGGCTGCGCACCAAGCTCTTTTGCACGTGATGCGCTTGTGACGACCACGGCCGCGGCGCCATCGTTTACACCTGGAGCATTGCCCGCCGTCACGGTTCCATCTTTCTTAAATGCGGGCTTGAGCGAACGCAGGGTTTCGGCGGTCGTGTCTTCGCGCGGAGACTCGTCTTTATCGAAGATCACCGGCGCTGCGCCTTTCTTCTTCGCAGGGATCTCGACGGGAACGATTTGAGATTTGAAGCGGCACTCTTTGATGGCGGCCACGGCTTTGCGATGGGAGTTGACCGCGAACTCATCTTGCTCTTCGCGAGTGATGCCGTACTTTTCCGCTACGTTCTCACCCGTGATGCCCATGTGGTAGTCGTTGTAGACATCCCACAGCCCGTCATGAACCATCGAGTCGATGACTTGGCCGTTGCCCAAACGATACCCTTTGCGAGCCTGCGGCAGAAGATAAGGAGCATTGGTCATCGACTCCATGCCGCCAGCCACGACGACCGAGCTGTTGCCGGTTTGAATCGCCTGCGCGGCGAGCGCGACTGCTTTCAATCCTGAGCCGCAGACCTTGTTGATTGTCATGGCACCTGTGGCGGGAGACAATCCTCCGAATATGGCGGCCTGGCGCGCAGGATTTTGTCCGAGTCCAGCGCTGACCACGTTGCCCATGATGCACTCGTCGACTTGTTCGGGATTGATGCCGGCACGCTTTACGGCTTCGCGCACCACGATCGCGCCGAGCTGTGGCGCGGTGAAATCAGTGAGACTTCCCTGAAATTTTCCTACCGCTGTACGACAACCGGAAATGATGACCACATCATCGAAAGCCGCCATAGATCATGCTCCCGCGAGATTTCGCCACTGCCATTATAGATGCGCGGACGTTAAAAATGATCTGGAAGGTAAGACTTGCATGGGATGCGTTCGTAAGAAATCGTATCGGGAGCGGCTGCTCGTTTTCGACGAAGAGAACTATCGTTGACGATTTAAGTTTTGCGGTTGCTGCGTTGTGAAATTCGTCGCGAACAAAAAGTTCTTGACTTTTCTTCTTCACTTTCATCGTTCGGGTGACTTTGGTACAACAACGCTTGTTCACAACGTACATTTTTTTCTTGACTTCATTTTTCATTGACTCTATACAATCAAGTAGTTGCAACAAAACATCGTTGCAGAATTTTCCATGAAGAATGGAAGGGAGAATAGAAACCAATGGCAACCAAGAAAAAGGCAAAGAAGAAAAAGAAGCACTAACGAGGTGTACGAAGTCAAAGGGGGACGCAGAGAGCGTCCCCCAATTTTTTCCCACATAATTTGGGATCGACATGCGCCCAGCAGCGGTCAGTGCGCAGTTTGCGTTCGCGTTCGATTTTGCCTCTTCGAAATATTTGGAAGCATCTTCTCCTGTGCCGGGCACAATCCGCTAAACGCGCAGAAGCTGCAGTGATAGCCGGTTTTCGGTTTGAAGTTCGCGGCGGCAATGCCATTCACGACTTTCATGACGCGCTCGCGCGCATCCTCCAGTTGGAACTCAGTGCGTCGCGAAGAAACAGGCACGTTGCCCTCAAGATTGTGGAAGACCAGTTCGCTGACGCGATATCCCCACTTCTCGCGCGCGGCCATGGCGTAGATGGAAAGCTGCAAGCTTTCGTCCGCATCTTCCTGTGACCGCGCTTTGCCGGTTTTGTAGTCAATGATTCGCGCGCTGCCATCAGGCGCCCGGTCAATGCGGTCGATTCGCCCCGCCACTTTCGTCCCAGCAATTTGAAAATCGAACCATCCCTCTGTGTGCAGGACTTCGGGCGCAGGAGCGGAACGCGCCGCAGCGAGAAATTCGCGCAACTGCTCTAACCCCTGCTTAAGATACAAGCTGCGCTGATAATCATCCTCGATTGCCATCATGCCCGGATCTTCCGCGAACAATCTCAGCAGCTCGTCGTCGCTCTTCGGGCGCCGATGCCGGGCGGAATCATAATACGTAAGCAGCACGCGATGCATGGCCGCACCATACTGCATGGCGGCGCTGACTTCGTGCGCCAGCTTCCACTCGCGCTCGAACTTGAATTGCAACGGGCAGGTTTCGTAAGTTTCGATGGTACTGGCACTGAGTTGCGCGCCCAGCCCGTCAGTCGGCGCAAGTTCAAGCCACGCCAGCAAATGCGAACCATCACACTGCACCGGCTCTGCAACTGCCGCAATTTCTATCAATTCGGCTTGCAAGGGCAACGCCGAGCGCGATCTGAGCCATGGTTGCAGCGGGTGGTTCGTCATCAGTTCGCGCATATAACCCGCGGGAGTTTTATCGCGCCCGAGCCCCTGCCGTCCGTAAATGTGCAAGGAGTCTTTCGCGCGCGTCATGGCGACGTAAAAAAGCCGGCGCTCTTCCTGATCGTGAAGCATCTTGTCGTCGCTGGCGCTAGCCGAGTCAGGGTCGAGTAAGTCCCGCGGAAACTCCACAAGCATTTCACGATAGGCAACCGGGAACGACCCGCTGGTTGCGCGCAGAATGAACACATGCGGGAATTCGAGCCCCTTCGCTCCATGCGCAGTCATCAGACGTACGGCGTCTTCATCGTCATTCGAGGGCAGCGGAATGACTCCTCCAGCCTCGCGAAAATACTCCAGGTGCTCCACCCATTCGCGAAGATCTTTGTTCTTGCTGGTTGGCTTTTCTTCCCAGCCAGCGGCAAAGTTCAGGGCGGCTTGCAATGCGAAGGAATCGAGATCAAGCTGAAACTTCGTTGCAACTAATTCCATAGCCTCACGCGCCGATGCACTTCTCCGCTGGATTTCTTCGCGCGCCTGATGCACACATTCCAAAACGGCGTGCCCACCTGGAACTGTGTCAAGCACCGTAGCAAGCGGCGCGACTTTCCCATCTTTTTCCTTCGATTCGCGAGCGATTGCGCGCAGCGCGATACGAAGCTGCTGGGGATCAACATCAAACTGCGGCAGCGCCGCCACGCGAAACAGATCGGCATCCGATGTCAGATCAACCACGACCGAGACACAAGCGAAAAGATCACGCACCTCAGGCGTCTTGCTTACATCCATGTTCTCAATCGAGAAGGGAATCTGCCGCTCAGCCAGCAGCCGCACGACTTCGTCACGATTGGTGTGCGAGCGGTAGAGAATGGCGAAATCTTTCCACCTGCAATGCCGCCGGCGCCTGGTTTGCTCGATCACGCTCACCACATCGGGCGACTCAGCGTCCTTGCCGCTGAACGCAACGGCTTCGACGGGAACGGAAGCCAACGAAGTCCCGTTCTTCCTCGCTTCCTCCTCGCGTGCCGATTCGAGCGGAGTGCGTTGGTAACCAATTGAACCACGCTCGTTCCTTCTAAACACGGGAGGGTTCTTATCGATCAGGGCGAAAGCGCATTGCAGAATCGGCGTGGTCGAGCGGCGGTTCTTGCCTAGCACCACCAGTTTGCTCGCGGGGAATTGCCGTCGAAACAACTGAAAAGCCGCACTGGAGGCGCCGCGAAAACGATAGATCGATTGATCGGGATCGCCGACGCCGAAGACGTTGGCTTCAGGTCCGGCAAGCGCGGCGAGAATCTTGACCTGCGCAAAATTGGCGTCCTGAAATTCGTCAACAAGAATGAAGCGTGCCCGCGCGCGCTCGGCGGCGAGTATTTTGGAATCGGATGTGAGAAGCGCATGAGCGCCGGTAATCATGTGGCTGAATGTTCCCAGGTTTTCTTCGCGCAGCCAGCGTTCAGTCATCTCGAAGACCCGAGCAATCTCCCGGCAGCGACCGATGACTTCCACATCGCTCAAGTGGTCTTTCGATTTCGCCACGCGGGGAATTTGCACTTCTCCGCGCTGCAGCCGGTCCACGTATGCGGCATACTTTTCTGGCATCACCAGCTCGTCATGGCAGCGGCTGAGAAAGTCGAGCAAACTTTTGAGAAACTGGCCGACGTTGGCCGCGCGAACGTAATACTGCAGATGAAACTCGTGGATTCTTTTGCGCAGGTAAATCCAGAGATCGGTCTCGTCGAGCACGTCGAAACCCTTGCCAGTACGCTTCAGCAAGCCATTGCAGTAATCGTGAAATGTGGCCGCGTGAATGTCCTTGCGAACGAGCGCCCGGACGCGACTTCGCATTTCATTGGCCGCGGCAACGGTGTACGTGAGGGCAATTACTTCATCAGGCTTGGCATGCCCCTCAGCAATGAGCCGGGCGATGCGATGAATCAGGACGGATGTTTTTCCTGTGCCCGCGCCCGCAATTACGAGCATCGGGCCGTGAACGTGCTCAATCGCCTCGCGCTGGCGCTCGTCGGCAAGGAACGGTTGAGATGGCGGCTTGGGGAGGGGCATTGCGGCTCAGAATAACACCGGAGGGGCTGTGTAGGGATCTGCGAAATCCGTCAAAATCTTAAACTGCGGAGTTCGCGAAGGAAGGCCACAGAGGGCGCGGAGAAAACCGCACAGTCATCCCTCTCAGCGTATTTACGAAGGGTTAAGTGCAGAGACCACGATCGCTGTGGCGGCAATCGCGGCGGTTTCGGCGCGCAGGATAGTGTTGCCGAGCGAAGCAGGAATCCAGCCGGTGTCGCGGAATGATCGCTCTTCGTCTTCCGTCCAACCGCCTTCGGGGCCGATTGCTAGAACAATCTCATTAACAGCCTGCTGCGACTGGAGAACGTGGAGAAGCATCGTTTGGTCTTCGGATTCCGAGAGAAGGATTCGCAAGGAACCGGCGAAGGTTACTGCGTCAGCAATCTTGATGTGAGAGGAAATTTCTGGCGCGGATGAGCGGCGCGATTGTTCGGCGGCTTGCTGCGCGATGCGACGCCAGCGCTCGACCCGCTTAGCTGAGGCGGCAGCAAGATGGGAATCAGTGCGGCGCGCGATTAGGGGAACGATTTGCGAGACGCCGAGCTCTGTGCATTTTTCGATCGCCCACTCCATGCGGTCAAACTTGAATATGGAGAGAAGGAGAGTGATTCGTACGGAAGCGGGAGTAGAAATTTCTTCTCCGAGTTCGAATTCGACGCGGCCGTTTGCGATGGAAGTGATTTTTCCGCGGCGAACATGGTCTCCGGTGGCGATGTCGAATTCCTGGCCGACGCGGGCGCGCAAGACGCGGATCAGGTGATCGGCATGATCGCCGGTGAGAGCGGCGAGATCTGCAGAGAGTTCGTCGGCTATGAAGCGGCGGCGGGTCAAAAGTCAGTTGTCAGTTCCCAGTTGTCGGTTCTCAGTTACGTCCCCCAATGTCGCCTAGTCCGCGGATGAAGTTAATTCATTCCGTGCAGAACCGGTCTTACAAGTCGATCCAACAGCAAACAGCATCAGTCTCAGGAGCTGGGACCCACTGAGCACAATCCCTTTTATCGGAGCGCTGAGGCTGCTGCGCCACCAAGAATACCTGGGGTTTGACGACACGGCTGGAAGCTATGTTCTTCTCGGATGCCGTCCCCAAACTACCCCAAAAACAAAGGACCTCAGGGGCTAAAGCCCAATTCTTACCTGGCGCTTAACGGCACGGCTGAAGCCGCGCCCTCCCACAAATCGCATTAAAGTTTTTGAGCTAGCGGCTCGACTGACAGTTGGGTATTGCCGGTCTTCAGTAGTAATAACGCATCGAGATCCTCAGCCAACAAGTATTGGCAACTGAGAACTGGGAACTGTTTTATCCGAACATGTCTTTTACTTTGCCCAGCAGGGTGCGCATCATCGGCTGGTTGTCGATCTTGGCGGTGGTTTCGAGTTCCTGGAGCAACTCTTTTTGACGCTTGGTCAGCTTGCTGGGAATCTGGACGCGCACCTCGACGTAGAGATCGCCTTTGCCGTGTCCATGGAGCACGTGCACGCCCTTGTTGCGAATGCGAAATGTGGTGCCAGGCTGGGTGCCCTCGGGAATTTTCAGCGTATGTTCGCCATCGAGCGTGGGCACCTGGATTTCGGCGCCGAGAGCCGCCTGCGTCACCGAAAGCGGAATCGCGCAGTGCAGATCGTTGCCTTCGCGCACGAAGAAGGGATGATCTTTCACGTGCAACACGATGTAGAGATCGCCTGCGGGACCGCCGTGCGGGCCGGCTTCGCCTCCACCGGCGAAGCGGATGCGCGTGCCATCCTCGACACCCGCAGGAATTTTTGCGTCGACCGGGCGCTGGCGCAGAATGCGGCCTTCGCCTTTGCACTTTGGGCAAGGATCGGTGATCACGTTGCCGGTTCCCTGGCATGTGGGGCAGGTTCGCGCAATGCTGAAAAATCCCTGCTGATAGCGCACTTGGCCGCGGCCATTGCAGGATCGGCAAGTCGTGGGCTCTTTGCCCGGAGCAGCGCCCGAACCGTGGCACTCTTCACAGACTTCGTGGCGGCGAACTATGACGCGCTTCTCCACGCCGAAAGCCGCTTCTTCAAATTCGATGGTCAGGTCTTCGCGCAGATCAGCGCCGCGCTGCACGCGGCTGCGGCGGCGGCCGCCCCCGAAGACATCGCCAAATCCGAAGAACTCGCCGAAGATGTCGCCCAGGTCCTGAAAGGCCGAAGCGTCAAAGCCAACACCATTACCGGCGGCGGCGCTGCCGACCCCGGCGTGACCGAAGCGGTCATAGAGCGAGCGTTTTTCGGAGTCTGCGAGGATAGCATAGGCCTCGGTGACTTCTTTGAAACGTTCCTCGGCGTCAGGATTGTTGGGGTTGCGGTCGGGATGATACTGCATGGCGAGCTTGCGATAAGCGCTCTTCAGCTCGGCTTCATTCGCCGTGCGGCCTACACCGAGGACCTCGTAATAGTCGCGTTTTCCGTTGGTGGCCAGATCAAATACCTTTCTGGTTAGTTTCGTTAATTAGGAACGAGGCTTCGCGTTAATTGGCGCGGCATTCCTCAGGGGCTAAAGCCCCAGTCCTTCCATATCCTATCGGCACGGCTGAAGCCGTGCCCTTCCACAAATCACGTCAGAAGCTCTGCCCTACCCAAAGCATGAGAAAAATTCCAATTGGCGGGAGGACTTACTTACCTGGATTCCTTGGGACCTTGACCATCGCCGGGCGCAGCAGGCGGTCTTTGAACTTGTAACCGCGCTGCAATTCCTCGATCACCTGATGATCTGGCGCTTCAGTCGTGTCGACGACTTCGATCGCTTCGTGATAGCGAGGATCGAAGGGCTGGCCCTGTGCAACGATGGGAGTGACGGAAAGCTTGTTAAGCACCGCTTGAAGCTGCTTATAGATCAGCTCGATTCCATTGCGCAGGTCGCCTGGATCGGATTTCATCTGCAAAGCGCGCTCAAAGCTGTCGAGGACGGGCAACAGCAACTTCAGCGCGTCAGCGAGGGCGTAATCGCGATAGTCCTGCTGCTCTTTACTGGCGCGTTTGCGCGCATTGTCGAACTCGGCCTGCATGCGGGCCAGACGATCAAGCAGCGCGTCACGCTCGGCCTTTACCCGTTGCAGTTCGGACTCCGGCATGGGGGGTTCTACTGCGGTAGCTGTCGCGTCCTCGCTGCCATCGCCGGCCGGCAATTCATGGTCAAGATCGAGTTGTGCATTTCTTGCTTCTGTCTTTCCATTTGCTTTGCTCATATCAGCTGATTACTCCGATTCGTTGAGAATTTTGTCGAAGAGGCGCGCTATGTAGGAGACGGCCGTCATCGTGTGCTGATAGTCCATGCGCGTCGGGCCGATGACGGCGAGCGAACCAAACATGTCTTTGCCGGAGCGAGCAGGCGCTCCGATCAGTACGAAATTCTGCATGGAGGGCAAGGCGTCATCGAGACCGATGACCACCCTGACCGCTTCCTGCTTCACGTCCAGATAGGCGCTGAGAAGTTGCGCGACTTTCTCTTTCTCTTCCAAAGTTTTCAGCAGTTCCTGCAGGCGCTTGCGATCTTCCTGGCCCGCCAGCAGATTGGCCGCGCCTTCTACGAACACGAAATCGGCGCCTGATTCCGCGGGGAGCGCGCCCTGTTTGTATAACTGCTCGAGAGAATTCATCAGGCGATCGTATTCGCTGCGCTCCTGCTCGATTCTGCGGGCCAGTTCGGCGCGCGTCGATTCCATCGTCCAGCCGCGAAAATTTTCGTTGATGTAGCGGGCGGCCAGATCGAGTTCCGACTGCGCCAAGTCGAGGCGCAGCACGCGATCGCGGACCAGGCCTGACCGAGTCACGACGACCGCCAGTACTTTCTGATCGCCCAACCGCGAGAAGTACACGTGCTCGAGAGCATTCTTGGCGCCAGTGCTGGCGACGGTGACGCCGACGTTGCGCGAGATGAGTGAAAGCACGTGCGAGGTTCGCTCCATGAACTCCTGAACGTCGGTGATGCCGGCGAGCGACCCGGAAATGAGCTTTTCTTCCTGCGGAGCCAGGTGAGCCTGGCCGCTGATCTGCTCGACGTAGTAGCGGTAAGCATCAGTTGTCGGCACCCGGCCGGATGAAGTGTGGGTCTGCTCGAGAAAACCTGCTTCGGAAAGATCGGCCATCACGTTGCGGATAGTGGCCGCGCTCAGCCCCTCGCGATTGTGGCGCGCAAGCGTGCGCGAACCGACGGGCTCACCGGTGGAGATATACGTCTCCACGATCGCGGTTAGAACTTCGCGCTCGCGCTTTCCGATGTTGGTTTCAGGATGCATTCCAGTAAGGGCTTTTGTTGTCCAGGCTGATCCACGCTAACTATTTTAGATGCAAAAACTTAGCTTAGGATGCACACACAATGCCCTCTTTGGATTCTAGGAACGGTTTTTCGTCCTGTCAAGAACTCGGAGAGCTGCGAGACACGAGCCGCGAGCGATCAATTAACTCGGTCTGTGTTCATTAGCGAATCTTAACTGCCTTGTTGCTTATCGGAGTGGTTCGCTCGCAGCTCGAAGCTCGTCGCTCGTAGCTTTTAGTGCGAAACTATTGCGGATGAAATCCAGACCTCATGTTGCGGTTGTCGGTGCGGGAGCGTTTGGCGGTTGGACGGCGCTTCATTTGCTGGAACGCGGAGCACGGGTCACTTTGCTAGATGCCTGGGGGCCGGGGAATTCGAGGGCATCTTCTGGCGGCGAGACGCGAATCATGCGGGGGACGTATGGTCCTGACCAGCCTTACACGGAATTGGCTGCGCGCGCTCTGAAGCTGTGGACGAAATATGAACGGCGATGGAAGCGCCAGTTTCTGCACCGAACCGGCGTGCTGTGGATGGTCAGCAGCCGGGAGGATGAGTATGAGCGCGGTTCGATTGATGTGCTGCGCCAGGCGAAGATAAAGTTTCATGAACTTTCTGCGGCTGAGATGAAAAAGCGCTGGCAACAGGTGAATTTCGATGATGTTCGCTGGGGAATTTTTGAATCGGAGTGCGGATATCTCGACGCCCGCGCCAGCTGTCAGGCTGTTGTGGATGCGTTTGTCGCCACGGGCGGCGTGTATCGGCAGCTCGCGGTTTTGGCGGATGGACTGGAAAACACGCCTTTGCGAGAACTGAAGCTTTCCGACGGATCGCGGCTGAAGGCAGATGTTTATGTGTTTGCCTGTGGGCCATGGCTGGCGAAGCTGTTTCCTGAAACTCTGGGCAAGGTTATTCATGCGACCAAGCAGGACGTATTCTTCTTTGGGCCGCCGGCGGGAGATTCCCGGTTCTGCGATTCGTCGCTTCCCGTGTGGGGCGATCATGGGAAGCGGTTTTTCTATGGCATACCGGGCGGTGACCGGCGCGGGTTCAAGGTTGCGGACGATACGCGCGGGTCGGAGTTCGATCCGACGAATGGAGAGCGGGTGATCACTCCGGCTGCGCTAAAACGGGTTCGCGAATATGTTGCGTATCGCTTCCCGGCGATGAAAAATGCGCCTCTGATCGAATCCCGAGTGTGTCAATACGAGCAGACAGCGGATTCGCACTTCGTTCTCGATCGGCATCCGCGAATGGAGAATGTTTGGTTGTTAGGAGGCGGATCGGGGCATGGGTTTAAACATGGACCAGCGCTGGGGGAAGTGATCGCGGAGTTGGTTTTGGGGGATGACGTGACGAGGGATGTGTGGAGATTGGCGCGCTTTGGGAAAAAATCTGAAACACAGGGGACACAGAGGAACACAGGGTAGTTCAGGGAAGGACTTCTTCCCGAGCGGCGTTGCATGTAAACCTAGCTCGCTGTCGAGCTTCGCTCGACCGGACCCTTCGGCGCGCTTCGCTTGCTCAGGGCAGGCTCTCGGGGGCGGCTGTCCCTACATGGTCAGCGGCGACTTCGGAGTTGGTTGTTCCCACCTTTCGCAAAAGCGGCGAAAGGTGGGGCACCCGCAGCGAGGAATCCCTCAAAGAGCAGTCTGTGCACAGGGAGATCCTTCGCCCCGCCTGAGGTCCTCGCTATGCTCGGGATTCCGGCGCGCGGCCCGGACGCCGCGCAGGCGCCTCAAGCTGCGCTCAGGATGACGCCATTTGGCTTATTCGCTTACTGGATCTGAATTACGCTCGCGCCCTCGCCGGCCTTGATCTCTGCCACGCGCGCGGTAACCTTCCTCGCAAATTCGTAGATCGATTTAGCGTGGGGCGAGGATTCGCCTTGCAGCACGACGGGTTTACCGCCGTCGCCGGATTTGCGCACTTCGGGATCAAGCTCGATGCTTCCCAGAAAGGACACGCCAAAATTCTGCGCCATCTTTTCCGCGCCGTGGCGCGAGAAGATATCGATTTCATGATGGCAATGCGGACAGGTGAAAAAGCTCATGTTCTCGACCACGCCCACGAGATCGACTTTCATCTGGCGGAACATTTCAATCGCCTTGCGGGCATCTTGCAGAGAAACATCAGAGGGGGTTGAAACCACGATTGCTCCGGTGAGCGGAACTGACTGCACCAGCGACAGCGCAACATCTCCTGTGCCGGGGGGGAGATCGACCACCATGTAGTCGAGGTGTCCCCACTCGACCAGGCCGAGGAACTGTTTCACGATCTGATGCAGCATGGGGCCGCGCCAGATGATGGGTTTGTCGCCGGGATTCAGGAATCCTACGGAAATTACTTTCAGCCCGAAAGCCTCGAGCGGCTCGATGCGGTTTTCGCCTATCATGCGCGGCTGAGCGTTCACGCCCAGCATCAGCGGGACGTTCGGGCCGTAGACATCGGCGTCGAGCAGGCCGACTCTGTGTCCCAGCCTTGCGAGAGCGACGGCGAGATTTACAGCCAGCGTGGTTTTGCCAACGCCACCTTTGCCGGAACCGACGGCAATGATGGCATCGACTCCCGGCAAGGGTTGCGGCGCGGGCGCAGGCTGCCCCGGATGATGAGGCATATGTGCAGACAAGGAATCACCCCACAGATCAGTCTAGATAGCTCAAACAACGATTATAAGGGAAGAAAAGCGATGCAGGACGGTGCGAGCGATTTGGCTGCAGCCATGGGTCTATTTCTTCTTCCTCCGCTCCGACTCTGCCCGCCGAATCTCGCGCCGGTGGCCGGCATCCTCATATCGCCGCCGCTGCTCCTCAGTTTCAGGGATAACGGGCGCAACTTCCGTGCGATTGCCCTTTGCATCAATAGCAACAAAAGTCAGGTGAGCCGAGGCAACGTGCTGCACAGTATCGGCAATATAGTTCTCGACGAATACCTTGACTCCGACCTCCATCGAGGTTCGAAATACGCGGTTCACTGACGATTTCAGAATCACCAGATCACCGACGCGCACGGGCACAAGAAAATCAATGTGGTCGACTGACGCCGTCACTGTGTAGCTGCGCGAGTGCCGGTGGGCGGCCATTGCACCAGCAAGATCGATCCAGTGCATCAAGCGGCCGCCCAGAAGAGCGCCGAGGGGATTGGCGTCGTTTGGCAGAACGATCTCTGCCATCTCTGATTGTGAGTCACTGACCGGACGGGGTACGAGCATTTCTTCGTTCGTTGCGTTCATTGCGGCCTTTCAGTTCTACGCGATCGCTTCTTCGACCTCACCGCGTTTCAACTTCTCCAGGTAAGACTGGAGAAAACATTCCGCCATCTTTTGCAGGCGAGCGTCGGGATGAGATTGCTCGCATCTTGATTGCGCATCGAAGACCAGCACTCCTTGCGCAGCGGGGCGATGGTCGTGTTCGCAGATGTAGCGAATCTGAATGCGTCCGTTGGCAAGATCCTTCTCGCTGCCTCCGAGGGCTCTGGCGCCAAAGCGCACGGAATCCCAGGCGCGATCTCGCGGTAAACGAGCGCAGCCGTGCGCATAACCGAGATTGCAAAACTGCCGCAATTCTTCCTCCGAGGGACTTTCGCCCTCATGACCGGGAGCGGTGCACTGGCCTTTCCATCCGCATCCGAGGGGAAGCCGCTGCGCATGAAGCCAGTTTCCCTCAAGTTTTTCTATCGGCAGAAAATAAGGACAGGCCATCGATTCGCAACCGAAAGCAAGGATAATCGGACTGGCTATTCTACTCAGCGGCGAATCGCAAGCCAACTAGCTGGCATGATTGATGGCATCCCGACTAGAGCAGCCGCTCTCGGAGGGACGTTACGATGTGTCGTTACCGCCCTTGCCGCGTGCGGGGGTCCTTCCCGGCGTATGCAGCAATGATGTTCCTGGCAGCGCAACTTCGTGGTGAAATAGGAACCGGGAAAAACTTGAAAGTTCGACTCGACAAGCTCCTGGTTGATCGCGGATTAGCAGGCTCGCGCGAGCGAGCGCAGGCTCTGATTCTGGCGGGCAAAGTTATCGTCGACGAGCAAAAGATCGATAAATCGGGCGCGCAGGTTGGCTCCGGTGCTGTAATTCGCCTGCTCGGCGATGACTTGAAATACGTCAGCCGCGGCGGGCTGAAGCTCGAACGTGCGCTCGAGCATTGGAACATCGACGTTAGTGGCAAAATTTGTCTTGACGTCGGCGCTTCCACAGGCGGTTTTACCGATTGCCTCTTGCAGCATGGTGCGTTCCGGGTGATTGCCATCGATACGGGTTACGGGCAAATAGATTTCCGTCTGCGCCGGGATTCCCGCGTGCGCCTGATGGAAAAGACCAACGCCCGCTGTCTGACGAAAGATCTTATCGGCGAAATTGTTGATCTCATCGTGGTGGATGTTTCGTTCATTTCAGCAGCATTGGTTTTGCCTGCGGTTATTAATGCTGCTTTTCCCGAGTCGGCGGAAAAACGAAAAGGCCGGCAGGTAATCGTCCTGGTGAAGCCGCAGTTTGAAGCCGGCAGGGAATTCGTGGGCAAAGGAGGCATTGTGCGTGACGAGGCAGCGCAAGCCGCAGCCGTTCGGAAAGTAAGAGCATGTATGGAGGAATTGGGTGCTACCAGCACGGACGTTATTGACTCTCCGATTCTTGGAGCCGAAGGGAATCGGGAGTTTTTGCTTCTGGCAGTTTTCTAGTCCTCCTGTTTCCTATTGTGCGCCGGGAGTGGGTCGCTTGAGATTTTGGAAACAAATGTTCTCTTGCAATGGCGTCATCCTGAGCGGAGCCGCTTTCCAGGCGGAGCGAAGGATCTCGCAGTCCACGGGCCATTCTCCAGGAGATTCCTCGCCCCCGCTAGTGAATACGCGGGGCTTCGGAATGACGCCGCATTTAAGGCAGGTTTCAAGCTAAGCTGCTCCACCACTGTGTTTCAGCTTTTCTCTGCGAATTCTGTACAATCTTTCTTTTCCGTCCCCATGGCAAGTTCGCGCCCATCTTCCTCATCGAATCCATCAAAATGCGCTGCCATTATTTCGCGGCCGGGGCGGCCCGAAGTGGCACGCACCCTCCCCGAACTGCTGAAGTGGCTGCACAGTCACGGGTATCACGTGCTTGTCGATCCCGAAACAGCCAAATATTCCGACGGTCAGGAAGAAGTGCTGCGCTCGCAGATGTCTTCGCGGCTGTTGGATCTGGTGATCGTGCTCGGTGGGGATGGAACCCTGCTATCGGCAGTACGCGAAACGGCTGCCACGGACGCTCCGCTGCTGGGCGTGAACCTGGGTTCGCTGGGATTTCTCACCGATGTGCCGCTGCAATCGCTGTTTTCCATGCTCGAATCGATCACGCGCGGCCGGGCCGCGGTTGAGAAACGCGCGATGATGCAGTGTGAACTGCTGCGCGGGGAAAAAGTCGTGGGAGTTTACTCGGCGTTCAACGATGCTGTCGTGAATAAGACGGCGCTGGCGCGGCTGAATGATTATGATCTGTTCGTCGATAAAATCTTCGTGTCGCGCTATCGCGCTGACGGAATGATTGTAGCTACGCCAACCGGCTCAACGGCATACTCTCTTTCCGCCGGCGGCCCCGTGGTCATGCCGACGGTGCATGCCTTCGTGATTACTCCGGTTGCGCCGCATTCGCTGACCCATCGTCCGCTGGTGGTGCCGGATTCGTCTGTCGTCGAAGTGCTCACCTGTACCGATGGGGAACTGGCGTATCTCAGCCTCGACGGCCAGCCAGGCCTCGACTTGCGCGATGGCGACCGCGTCCGCTGCAGGAAGTCAGACCATGTTGTTACTCTATTTCGCACCGAGGCCGACTTCTTCCACGTGCTGCGCAGCAAAATGAAGTGGGGAGAAAGATAGGGAGTGATTGAGTCGGCGTCATTCCGAAGCCCCGCACTTTTACGAGCGGGGGGAGGAATCTCCCGCCCAATGACCTGTGGGTAGGGAGATCCTTCGCTCCGCCTGAGAAACGGCTGCGCTCAGGACGACGCCAGGAATCTGAATTTCTTCCAGGAGTTAACTTTTTCTCAGCGATCTTCGCGGAGTTCTTCGCGATCTCGGCGGTCTAAGATTTTGCTTTTTTCGCGCAGGCAGGGTCAACGCATCCCGTAGATCAAATGCGGGATTCAAACCCTTTCATTCCCCAATAATTGCTGCACGCTTTCGCGACGCCGAATGACTTTGACCGACTTTCTGCTGACCAGCAATTCCGCCGGACGCGGACGCGTATTGTAATTCGACGCCAGCGCCATTCCATACGCTCCCGCGTCGAGAATCGCCAGCAGATCGCCCTCCTTCACTTCCGTCAATTCGCGGTCGCGGGCGAAGAAGTCTCCGGACTCGCATACCGGGCCAACGACATCGACCATTTCTCTCTTTACCGAATTGCCATCCGTTTTGCGCGATCCCAATTGCACCACAGGGACGATTTTGTGGTAGGCGCCGTAGAGCGCGGGCCGGATCAGGTCGTTCATGGCGGCATCGACAATCAGAAACCGTTTGCTATCGTTTTGTTTTCTGTACAGCACAGAGGTGAGCAACACGCCGGCAGGGCCAACGATGGCCCGGCCAGGCTCCAGCAGAAGCTGTACGTTAAGATCACGCAAAGGCTGAGTGACAGCACGCGCATAGTTCTCGACGTAAGTCTCAAAATCGTTTTCTGCTTCCTGATACGAAATTCCCAGCCCGCCGCCGGTATCGACATAATCGATGGTGTGACCGTCAGAACGCAAAGCTTTGACGAGATCTGCGACGCGGGCCATGGCTTCTCCAAAGGGAGCCGGATCGGTGATCTGCGACCCAATGTGAACGCTAACGCCGGCAACCTTCAAATATTTTGCCGCCGCAGCTTTCGCATATAGAGTGCACGCGCGGTCGATGGGCACTCCGAATTTGTGTTTGTGCAGACCGGTGGCGATGTAGGGATGAGTATCGGCCGCGACGTCGGGATTCACGCGAAGCGCCACGCGAGCCATTTTTCGCAGCCTTGCCGCGCACTCTTCCAGCGCCCCAAGCTCCGACTCGCTCTCGACATTGAAAATCAGAATGCCAGCTTTCAGTGCCGCGGTGATTTCCTCTCGCGTCTTGCCCACGCCCGAAAACACGGTCTTTTTCGCTGCGCGCCGCTCTGCAGCCAGCACGCGCTCGAGTTCACCACCGGAAACCACGTCGAAACCGCACCCTTCTCGCGCGAGCAGACGCAAAATGCTTAGATTGGAATTGGCTTTAACTGAATAGCAGATGGCGTGCCGGAAGTTGCGAAATGCTTTTTCAAATGCCCCAAGGCGCGCGCGAATTGCGCTTGTGGAATAGACATACAGCGGCGTTCCATACCGCTCGGCAAGCTTCGGCAGAGGAAGATCCTCGCAATGCAGCACGTTATCCGAATCCCGTTGGGCTGATTTAGCCGCGCGATAGACGAACCCCGGCGGTCGCTCGAAATCAGTATACGGAGATTTCGCCACCTCGCTGCCCGGGCTCATTTTTTCTTGGGAGAAGCAGATGGTGCGCCATCTTTGACCTTGATCGCCACGACGGTTTGATCGTCGAACGTCTCGACTCCGGCGGAGTGTTCGGCAACGGCCTTGAATATGGAATCGACCACGCAATCAGCCGGCCGGCCGGCGCAACTGGCAATGATTTGCTCCACACGGCTGCGTCCAAACAATTCGCCGCTGCGGTTGCGCGCATCGAGAATGCCGTCGGAAAAGAACACGAACAAATCTCCCGGCTTCATCTGAAAGTGGAACTCGTCGTAGCTCGCGTCATCAAAAAGGCCGAGGGGCAATCCAGTGGCCTCGATCACCTGAATGGTTTGATTGTGCAGGTAAACCGGTCGCGGTAACCCGGAATTGGCGACAGCCAGCGTGCGATGAGAATCGTCCCACACTGCATAGATCAGCGAGACAAACTGACCTTCAATTCGCCGGTCCGCCAAAGATAAATTCACCGCAGAAAGCATTTCGCTTGGACCCGGTTCGGTGGGAGCATGCGAGCGCAAGATTCCGCTCACAAGCGCGGCGTAAATCGCTGCCGGCGCACCTTTGCCGCTGACATCACCGACTACGATGCCCAGCCGGGAAAGAGCGTAGGGAACGAAGTCGTAAAGATCTCCGCCGATGGTGCGTGCGGGAACGAATTTGGCGGCCAGCTCTAGATGATCCAGCTTGGGCAGCGTCTGCGGCAGTAACCGCATCTGCAACTCGCGCGCCAGTGACAAATCGCGCTCCAGCCGCCGCTCCTGGCGCGCGATTTCTTCATAGAGGCGCGCGTTCTCAATGGCAATAGCGACTTGCGCGGCGAGAGTCATCATGGTGCGGCGATGTTCGTCTGTGAAAAATCCCCGGCGCGTGTGCTCGAGGTCGAGAACGCCGATCACTTTATCTTTGTAGATCAGCGGAACCGCCAGCTCTGATTTCGTTTCCGGATTGCCTTCGATGTAGCGGGGATCTTTACTAACATCGGGAACCAGAACTGCCTGCCGCGATTCGGCCGCGTATCCAACCACACCGCGCCCAACAGGGATGTCCCCCTTTCTTTGAACATTTTCATTGAAGCGCAAAGAAAAGCGATGCTGTAGCATCTGGCCTGAAGAATCCAGCAGCAGAATGCTGAACATCTGATAGTCGATCAAACGCCGCAACAGCTCGGCGATGCGGCCGAACAGTTCGTCCAAATTGAGAATCGACGTAAGCTCACGCGCAATCTCGTTCAGCAGAAGCAAAATGCGCGCCTGCTTCGTGCTGCGGGTGTAGAGTTGAGCATTCTCAATCCCAGCCGCCATGCGCGAAGCGATCAGCGTGAGCAGGCGCATGTGTTCCTGGTTGAAATAGCCAGCATCGCGCGCTTCGAGATCGATCACGCCGATCACGCGGTTCTTAGTGATGAGCGGAACTGCCAGTTCCGAGCGCACATTGGGAACAGCAGGGATGTATCGCGGGTCTTGGGTTACATCATCGATCAGAATGGCTTGGCGTAACTTAGCAGCCTGGCCGACGACTCCCTCGCCCAGCTTTACCCGCGCTTTTTCTGCGAACTCGCGCGGATAGCCAACCTGAAAACGAAAGCGCAGCTCCTGGTTTTTTTCGTTGAGCAGAAGGATGGCGAAGATCTCGTAATCGATGACTTTGCGCACGACCTCCGCGACCCGGCGCAGAGTGGTATCCAGGTCGAGCGACGTCGCCAGAACGTCGGCGACCTCGAGCAACAATTGCTCGGTAGGCAGTTGGGTTTCATGCTTGATTAGAGCGGTGCCCATGGACTTCCTATGATAGCAGTCGCGGCGAGTCCCGAGTTCCAAGCCGACGAGGTTCTCAGTTGACTATTCGACACTGGCCACTTGTCGATTTGCTCCGGACTCCGGACTCGGGACTCAGGACTAACTGCTATTCCGCGGGATAACGCAGATGTCGGACAGATTGCGGTAGCGCTCGGCATAGTCGAGGCCGTAGCCGACGACGAATTCGTCGGGAATGGTGAATCCTACATAGTCGCCTTGCAGCGGCAGCTTGCGCCGCGAAGGCTTGTCGAGAAGAGCGGCAATCTTGAGCGTCTTCGGCTGATGCGCCAGCAGCAATTTTTTCAGCACGGTTAACGTCAGTCCAGTATCCAGAATGTCTTCGACCACGATTACGTTTTTGTCCTTCATGGTCTGATCGACGTCTTTCGTCAGCTTCACTTCGCCGGTGGAGTCCCAGCCATTTTTCAGCTCTTGCGTGGGATGCGGACGGTTGCCGTAACTCGATATTCCGATAAAGTCAAATGTGGCGTCGAGTTTAATCTGGCGCGCCAAATCGGCGAGAAAGACCGCCGATCCCTTCAACACGCCGACAAGTATGATGGACTGGCCGGCGAAGTCGCGCGTGATTTCGGCGCCAAGTTCCGCCACCCGCCTCTGAATCTGGTCGCGCGTAAGCAGCACTTTGAGTTCAGTCATGGCGTTTCATATTAAACTAGAACTCGTCTCACAAATAGCTTTGAAGGGGCCCGGCTTCCAGCCGGCCGTCAGCAGCCAATAAAGAGGAAGACAGTTTTGAAAGGGTTCGGCTTCCGCCGAGCCGCTTGTGTGCAACAAGACACGTGGGCTTTAGCCCCCGAGGTACTTATTCAGGCTCCCAGCAGGGAAATCCAGTGACCCAGACCAAAAAGAAAAAAGACAAGCCGCGCTGGCGGCACCATAACCTCACCACCGCCGGTCCGACCGACGATTATCTCTACTCCATGCTGCCCCCGCGCGATCCGGTTCTAGCAGAGATGGAAGAATACGCCTCGCAACACAACGTTCCCATCGTCGGCCCGGTCGTAGCGCGAGTGTTGCAACAACTCGCCATGATGATCGAAGCGAAAACCGTGTTCGAATTAGGCTCAGCCATCGGATATTCGACCATCTGGTGGGCGCAGGCCGTGGGGGAGAAAGGCCGGGTCTTTTATACGGATGGAGATGCGAAGAATGCCGAGCGGGCACGCCGCTATTTCGATCGCGCCGGTGTTTCAAATCGAATTACTTTGCACGTCGGTGATGCGCTTGAGGTGTTGTCGGAACAGAAGCAGCAGTTCGATGCGATCTTCAACGATATCGACAAAGAAGATTATCCGCGCGTGCTGCGGTTGGCTCCGCCGCGGTTGCGCAAAGGTGGTTTATTTATTACCGACAACGTGTTGTGGAGCGGACGCGTGGCCGAGAAAAATCCGAAAGACCCGCGAACCAAAGCCATTCTCGAATTCAATCGTGCGCTCTACAACTCGCCAGAATTTTTCACGACCATTTTGCCGATCAGGGATGGGTTAGCCGTGGCGGTCAAGAAGTAAGCGGAGAGCATGAACTCAGGGGCTAAAGCCCGGGTTTTTCCTGGCGCTTTACGCGGCCCTGAAGGGCCGCTCTTCCACGGCGCTAAATCGATTTCACGGGAATCGCCAGCAAATCCTCCACCAGCCCCACTTCCTTCTGTAAGAACGGCTCGGCATGAGCGACGCCTCCTAACATGCCGTAGTAGCGCGCCATCGACTCTACACGCGCGCGAATCTCGACTTGTGCGGGGAACAGATCTTTGCCCGCCTCCTGATCGCAGAACTGCGATTTGTACGCGAGGATGGATGCGAACTTTTTCTCAAACTGTTCGCTAATCTCGACCACAAAGCTAGGCCGCACGTCGTAGTACAAAGTGGCGTAGATGATTTTGAACGGCCGATGCGGACTAAACGGCCCGCCGGTTCGTTCTTTGCTGAGTTCTGATTGCTGACTGCTGAGTGCAGCAGCCGGATCCAGTTTTGCCAGTCCGGCGAGAAAGCACGCCTCATACCCCAGCACCGAGCACGTGTAGTGATCGGGATGCCGCCCCTTCCAATACGGCAGGATCACCATCCGCGGCCGCGTCTCTCGAATGACGGCCGCAACTTTCAACCGATTCTCCCACGTGTTCTCGACCCGTCCGTCGGGTATGTCGAGTGCCCGCCGCCAGCCCACGCCAAGAATTTTGGCGGCATCGGCAGCTTCCCGCGCGCGATCTTCTGCCGTGCCGCGCGTGCCCATTTCGCCTTGCGTCAGATCGAGAATGCCGGTGCGCTGTCCACGCTGGGCGGATTTCAGCAACGTGCCGCCGCAGGTTTGTTCCACGTCGTCACGGTGGGCGGCGATGGCGAGGATGTCGAGCGGAGCTGAAGACATGGTTAGTCCAGATTCCCCTGCTCCAGCACCACGTTCTCCCGCACAATCAGCCGGTGCGCCGCCATTTCCTTCAGAGTAGGCAACACGCGGCTGACGTGCTCGTCGGTATCGACAAAGATGATGATCACCGGCAGCTTGCCGCCGGCTTCGACCAGATGTGCTGTTTCCACGCGGTGCCGTCCCAGAAATCCGGCAACCGCATGAAGCGTGGTCGCGGCATAGACACCTTCTTTGCGCAGGTAATTGAGAATCTCCAGATGAAGCGGACGATGACGCCACTGGTCGGCTTCGTTGAGATAAATCGTGACCTGAACGGCCATAGCATTAGGCATTGTACGCGCCAGCCTCCCATTCGTGTCGTAGAATGCCGTAGAGGTGGAGGTCCAGAAACTCTCCCCACTTGCGTATGTGCTGCCTTTGGCAGCCTTCGTGCCGCATGCCGAGTTTGACCAGAACACGCTGCGACGCCGGATTGTTGCCGAAGTGCGAAGCAAAGATGCGGTTCAATTGAAGCTCATCGAATCCGTGGCGCAACATTGCGCGAGCAGCTTCGGTCGCGTAACCATGTCCCCAATAAGGCACTCCGATCCAGTAACCGAGTTCGGCGCGGCGCTCGTCTGGTTCAACGTTTAAGCCCACGCCACCGATCAGAATACTGTTGCTGCGCAACCTCACGCCGCGCCCTTCGAGATTGGGCTGCTGGGTCGCCAGGATAAAATCTCTTGCATTTTGCTCTGTATAGGGATGCGGAATTCGCAGCGTAGTGGCTGCAACTTCGCGCGCGCCAATCAACGGCACAAGTTCAGCGATATCAGCCTCGGTATAGCGCCTCAATACTAGGCGCTCTGTTTCGAGCATGGAATGCGTAGACATAAGTAATCAAAGCACCCGCGCCAGCGCCATCCCTGCCAAAGCTCCGCCCAGGCAGAGCAGGTTATTGCCGAGAACATTCGCCAGCATCAGCCCCCATTGTCCTTGCTCGAAGAAAGCCATGGATTCAAAAGAATAGCTGGAGAACGTTGTGAATGATCCGCAGAAGCCGACTACAACCAATAGTCGCCAGCGGGGATCGACCAGCGCGCGTTCAGTGGTCCAGATCACAAAGAAGCCGACGATAAAGCTGCCGATGACATTGATGAAAAGTGTTCCATAAGGGAACACTGGGCCAAGCTCTCTAGCGGCGAGGCGGCTGACAAGGTAACGCAGATTAGCGCCTACGACGGCGGCGACAGAAATAGCAAGAAAATCTTTCACGATGGAGTTTCTCCTACAAACCGATCCGAATTTTGTAGGAGTTATCAGCCTTGGGCAAACCGGCCGCAGGCGGTTATGGCGAACTCCATCGCCGTAATTATTCTTATCATGAAAGTGGGGTGATTACGATGGCGGCGTCATTCCGAAGCCCCGCGCTTTCAGGTAGACTTCCGGCTTCTAGCCGGGGGCGGCGAAGCCGCGGGACTAGGAATCCCCCAGAATAACCAGCCCAAGGGCTGCGCTCAGCTCTACTTCTTTCGCTCAATCAAAAATTTTGCCAGTTCCTTCAACGTCCCGGCCCGTTCCCCAAAGCGGTCAAGCTCTGTGAACGCGCTTTGCACCAGCGCATCTGCCTTGCGCACAGATTCTTCAATCCCAAACAAGGCAGGATAGGTTGCTTTCTGCGCCGCCGTATCTTTGCCTGCAGTTTTGCCAAGCTGTTCGGAAGTTTGGGTCACATCGAGCACATCATCCACAATCTGAAATGCCAAACCGATGGACTTGCCGAACGCGCGCAATTTTTCTACGTCGCGATTGCTCGCCCCTGCATAAAGTCCGCCGCTTACCAGGCTCGCCGTAATCAGGGCGGATGTTTTCGCGCGATGAATGTACTCCAACATCTCAGCCGTAGGCTGAGTATGTTCGGCTTCAAGATCGACGACCTGGCCGCCGATCATGCCGTCAACCGTGCCTGTTCCGCGCGCAATCTCTTCGATGATGCGCACACGCGCCTCGGGCGAACACGCAAGCCGTGCCAACACCTCGTAGGCCTGTGTTTGCAAGGCATCGCCAGCCAGGATCGCCAGCGCCTCGCCGAAAACTTTATGGCATGTGGGACGGCCGCGTCTCAGGTCGTCATTGTCCAGGGCAGGAAGATCGTCATGGATTAGCGAATAGGTGTGCAGCATCTCGATCGCCGCCCCTAATTCTTCGATCCCGCCGGGCAGGGATCCCGCAATCATCCGGCCGGCCTCCATGCACAGGATCGGGCGCAGGCGCTTGCCACCAGCGAATACGCTGTGGCGCATGGCCTTGTGAATCGAAACCGGTTGCTGTGTTTCTTTGGGAATCAGCCGATCGAGTGCCGCATCAGTGATCGTCTGGCCTTGTCGGAGAGTTTCTTGCAGCATTGCGCTGTGAGTATAACAAGGGAGCGCCGGGACATGAGACACGAGGATGGCAATTAACAAAAAGAGGACGCTGACAGCGTCCTCTCAATGGAAAATAATGCTCTGACTCAGGCCGCGGCGCTGCTTGATAGCTCGACATTCCTCAGCACCGAAATCAGGACATGCTGCACATCGTCGGCGGCACACACGTCACTGGCACCCGCTTCCATTGCGGCAATCCACAATTTCTCATCAGGTATGCGATGCGTGCACACGATCGGCAGCGAAGGAAAATCGTGATGCAGGTTCTGTACGTCGCTCAGGCCGGAATATTCTATGTCGAGAATTACCGCCTGCGGCTTGTTCTTGGCGATTCTTTCCCGCAGTTCCTCACCAGACCGGGTCAACTGCACGGAATGAAAGTGAGAAGCAAGACCGCCAGCCAGCGATTGCGCGAGCTTGGGATCGCGCTCCACTACCACAACACTGATGCCCATGGATCCTCCTGACCTAATGCATGTCAGCTACAGCGGATTTGGGCTGCGGGGGAAGGGGTTCCGAACCACTTACCACACAGACATTACACCCACGAACGCCAATGGCGATTCGTACTTACTTGCGAACGGCGGTCTTTTCCTGAGCCTCAAATGGCTCAGCCTGGAGTTTCCCGTTCTTCTTCAGCAATATCTCCACTTTGCCTTCGGCTTGCTCAAGTTCCTTGCGGCAATTGGAGGAAAGCTGCATCCCCTCTTCAAAGAGAGTTAAGGACTGGTCCAGGGGGACGTCTCCCTTTTCCAGTTCCTGAACAATTTTTTCCAGTCGCTGGAGGCACTCTTCAAATTTTGCCAACGGAAAATTACTCCTACATTAATTGTATGCCGATTTTTGCGCAGTGTGTCCAGTGTTTTCTTGTAAATAGTTTGTGAACTTAAGTGTTGGCTGCTCCGGAATGGGAACTTCGCCCTCTCCAACACCTGCGCCGGCACGAGCTGCGCCAGGCGACTTACTTAGGGATGTCCGAAGGCCTGGCGCAGAGCGAGACAGAGAAGTGGACGTGGACACCGATAGAATGACTATGACGTTCTACGACAAGGCCGGCAGGGAGATGCTGGTCAAGCAGATCAGCTAATTCAGTGTTTCACCACGGGCTGCTAGACTGCTAAGCCCCCGCGGAACTCTTCGTCCCCAACGCCTCGAGCACATCGACCGCCGAGCCATAACGCCCCATCGGGGCGCTTATTTGCACTCCCTGCACGGCATCGCGAACCGCGAGCAGCATCTCTCGGGCAATGGCAACGCCTTCGTCTCTTGCTGCCTGCGGCGTGGAGGCCCGTTGCATGCGCTCGACGATCGAATCCGGCACTGACACCCGCAGCTCATTTTTCATGAACTCGGCATTGCGCACGCTCACCAGCGGCCAGATTCCCGCAATGACCGGAATCCGGAACTGCTCGATCCGGCGCAGGAAATTCTCCAACAGCCGGATATCAAACACTGGCTGCGTCACCGCATATTCCGCACCGGCGGCCACTTTATATTCGAAGCGCCGAATTTCCTCGTCCAGATCGGTCAGACCGGGGTTTGCGCCCACGCCGATCACAAAGCTGGTGCCTTGCCCGATTGGGTTCGCTCCAATATCCATGCCAAGGTTCAAATTGTGGACGATATTAACCAGACCGATCGAATCCACGTCGAAAACCGCGGTTGCATCGGGATAGTTTCCCATCTTCGGCGGATCACCGGTGATGCAGATCAGGTTCTTGATGCCAACTGCGGCCGCTCCCAGCAAGTCGCTCTGAATGCCCAGCACGTTGCGGTCGCGGCAGGTGTAATGAAGAATGGTTTCGATCCCCGCCTCGCGCTGTATCAGCAATGAAAGCGCTTGGTTGCTCATGCGGGCGGAAGCGCGTGGGCTGTCAGGAATGTTGATGGCGTCCACTCCCACGGATTTCAAGAATCGCGCGCCTTCCAACTCTTTGCGAATGTCGGTGCCCTTGGGAGGAACCACTTCCACCATGGTCAGGAATTCTCCGCGCGCGATTTTCCTTCCCACAGCCGATCGTTCTTCCAAAGGTTGGGCCGGAGTTGCCGTCGGCGTAGCCGCGGCCGTCACTACCTGCACAGAAGTTGTCTTCCCTCGGGCCTCTCCCACGCGTAGGGCAGATTTCATTACGCGGATGTGGTCTGGCGTTGTTCCACAACATCCCCCTACAATTCTCACGCCCGACGCGACGAACTTGCGTGAGTAGCTTGCCATGTATTCGGGCGAGCAAAGATAAATATTTCTGCCTTCCACCGATCGTGGAATGCCGGCGTTAGGTTGGGCCGAAAGCGGCAGAGAGGTGCGAGCACGAACGCGCTCGATGGCTTCCAGCATGGCAACCGGGCCGACGCTGCAATTGCAACCGATCACGTCGGCGCCCCATTCCTCTAGGCGAGGCGTGAACGTCTCGGGATCGGATCCGTCCAAGCAATTGCCTTCTTCGTCAATGGTGACCTGGGCGACGAGCGGCAACTTAGGAGCCACCTCACGCACCGCCAGCATGGCCTGATGCAGTTCCTCGACATATCCAAAGGTTTCCAGAATCACCAGATCGACGCCGCCCTCCACCAGCGCGGCAATCTGCTCGCGGAACGCCTGTCGTGCCTCATCGAATGAAGTTTTGCCCAGCGGTTCGATTCTGGTTCCCAGCGGGCCAACCGATCCCGCCACCCACACATCGAAGCTCTTGGCAGCCTCCCGGGCAAGCCGCGCTCCCGAGTAATTGATTTCGTGGACCTTGTCGGCAAGGCTGTGCCGTGCCAGACGAAAGGCATTGGCCCCGAACGTATTAGTTTCAATGATTTCCGCCCCGGCCTGGAGATAGTCGTGGTGTATACCGCGGATCAAGTCCGGCTGGGATAGATTCAACTCGTCATAACAGCGGTTAATAAACACGCCCTTGGCGTAGAGCAGGGTGCCCATGGCTCCGTCGCAGAGGACGGGCGATTGCTTGATCCGTGTAAGGAGGTCGGCCACCATATGTGTGCTTCAGGATACAGCATCGCTCGCGGAGCGTGCATCTGTGCTCTGTTATAATGCGCTATTTCACACGGTAATTTAGCTTCTCCGACGATGCCACCGATCCTGTTGAATAGAATCGCAATTTTACCCGCTTGTCTGATGGCGGTTGCCTTTATCCTCTCCTGCGGCGGGGGCAAACACTCGACAGTGACGCTGAGTGGACTGAACGACCGCAGACTGGTCGCTTCCCAGAGCGTACTGAGCCCAACGGCGTTCCCCGGCCTGGTGATCGTCAATGGCGCCAACGATACCGTCGCCCGGGCAGCAACGATTCAGGCCGGCAGTTCCCCCGGATTAATGACCGTTTCGCCTAATCGCGCCACGTTGCTCTCTTTCGATTCCGCCAGCAACAGCGTCGACATCATCAGCACTGCGAAAGAGAGCGAGACTGGCTCGATTCCAGTCTCCGGTCTGACCATCAGTATGGTGGCCACGGCCGCATCGACTGGATACGCCGCCGTTGCTTCTTTTCCATTCGCCAGCGGCCAAACGCCGGGCGCCGTGGTCGCTATGAATCTCAGCTCCGGCAGTCTTATTCAAAACATCCCCATTCCGGATGTCCAGATCATCGTGGCCAGTCCCACGGGTGATCAAATTCTCGCCTTTCAAACACCGAGCAACAATGTTACCGGCACGGTAACGGTCCTTTCGCAGCTTCTGGTAAACACGGGCAACCCGGTGACCACGGTTCTTAGCGGATTTGACCACCCCGCCTACGCCGTCTTCAGTTCCGATGGCAGCACAGCCTACGTGATGAATTGCGGCCCCGAGTGCGGCAGCGCCAGCGCCAGCGCGAGCGTGCAAGTGGTCAACATGACTTCAGCCACAGGTCCTGTCCTGGTGGGATCTCCAGTTGCTGTTGATGGCGCCAGCATCGGCTTATTGAGTGGTTCCACACTGTACGTCGCAGGTACTCCGACCGCCTCGCCCAGCAATCCCACACCAAACAATTCCTGCGCAGGTGAGATGACCGCGGCTACCATCTGTGGTCGCGTCGACATTCTCGATGTCTCTACTGCCCCGCTGGCCATAATCGGCAGCACCACGATCACCGACGGCTATCACGACCGTATCGACATGAGCGTCAACGGCCAGCTTTTCATCGGCTCGTATGACTGTACTGAGGTCGGGAATGTCTACAATCCCGTGGGCGAAGTGCGGGGCTGCCTTTCTATCTTGAATACGACCAATGGCGCCGTTGTCATCCCGCCCGACAACGGCGATGTGACCGGTCTCCAGATGCTCACCAGCAGATATGTGGAATACGTCGCCGAGGGCGGAAACCTGCGCGTCTACGACACTCTGACCGACAGCCTGCTGATTGACACATATATTTCCACCGGAACCATCACCATCTCGGGCCAGGTCATCGATGTGAAAGCCATCGACTTCTTCTAGCAGTAGTCGTTAGCTGCTGGCCGTTAATTTAGTCAACAACCAACGACAGCATGATTTTTCTTTGCGAACCTGGCAGCCTTTTCTTCGCAAACTTCGCAGTTTAAGATTTTCTTCCCTCCAGAGCCCTTGGTTCCCTACTTCGCCGGTTCCAACACCAGCCGGTGCACCCCACTTGACTCCACCGCCTGCGAACTAAACGCCAGCTGGAACGTTGCTCCCTCATACCACGCCGGCCACTGGTCCATGTAATAGGGACTCAAAAAATTCCCGCTCTGCCCGGTGACGATATTGAAAGTGGGTTGATCCAGGTCGGCCAGATTCGCCGTGAACCGCTCCGACGGCCCATGCGTAGGAGTCACCGCCTTCACGCAGTACTTGCTGCCGGACTGTTCCTGAATGCCCGTGCCCGCCCAGCGGCGCATGACAGGAATTTTTCCCAGCACCGGATGTTCAATCTCCACCGCATTCACTTTACCCCAGTGCCAGGACGCCAAATCTTTGGGAGCATCCGCGCCATCCACCGACGCCTCCACTGCCGCGGTGAGCAGTTCATCATAGTTCGCATATTTTTCCGGCAGCCAGCGTTTCGGTTGATGCAGCAGGACGTTTTGCAGCCAGACGGTGTGCATCTCCCAGAGATAGGTCCGCCA
>JASHOH010000178.1 GCA_030041215.1 Candidatus Sulfotelmatobacter sp.
GGCCATCTAATCGTCAAGGCCATTTTGCAGGACTTGCTCGATCGCGGCATCTCAGAGTACGTAATGGGTGTCCGCGAGGACTGGAAGATGGAATGGACCCAGGATGTGAGGAAGCGTAACTATCACTGCATTTTTGCTGACAACCTGTGGTCTCGGTGTTTGTACTGGATTCAATTCCCGCTGCGCCGCAAAGCGGCGAAACTGAAAGAATTGGTCAAGTCGCGTGCCGGCCTGCCGCGGCATCCTCCTTCCCGGCCTGAATGATCTCGGGCTGGATCTTTTCGCTCGCATCTTCCCGAGCTATTTCAGTTCTACAATGAACGAGTCCACGCGGCATCGCCCAGACGTTGGGCAGCCGGGAGCGTGAGGATCGCTGCCCAGGCTCCAATCCCAATCGCTGCTGAACAGAAAAAACTTCCCATCCTGAGAAACATTGCCGATCGCTATCGCTCCAAAGCACGAGCCGTCCTTCGCCGAAGCATTGCAGGCTCCTGTCGCATGATGGTGCGCGAAGCGCCAGACCTTGGGTGTGCCCGTAGTTGTCACGCAAACAATCTCCCGGTCCCAAGGCTGTCGCACTGCCAATACCGGATTTGTCTGTGGGTTTCGAGTTCCATCGCCTTGTAATTTGAAGCTGGATCGGGAAAACGCGCCGCAGACCGGAGCGGAATCGCTGGAGTCGACATTATTCCAGGACCAATGCGAATCCATGCTCGCAGGCACAGTGACTTCACTGGGAAGAAGTTGCGTAATTTGGTTGAGATCTGAGAGGGGCCGGAGCAGAAGGCTATAGTCCTTGCTCAGTCCGCCAGCGTTGATCATATGATCGAAGCCCATGACTTTGTGCCCGCCACAATAACTGGCAACATCGTCATGACCCTTACCCTGGTTCCAGCAGGCAGAAATATTGGACGTTCCCGGCATCCAGAAAATCAACGACGCTCCGTTCTGCGGACCTATTCTGACGTACTTGCCATTGCGGCTGACGCGTGCATTGTGAACGTCGTAACCGGCAGTGCTGCGTTTCGGCGGAGCAGCGCCTCTCGACAAGTGCGTAGCCCGACTGTAGCCTTCGCGCGCATCTTTTACGGAAGCCTGACGCCTCTCCTCTCCCGGCGCCGACCCAATGTAGACGTTATAGCCTGTCACAACCAGCCCATAGGGATTATCGATTTCAGGTGGCGCAATAGAAATTCCGCCGGGCCGATCTAAATGAATGTGCGCCTCCGGCGAAGGCGTGGTTTCGCCGAGATCGGGATGCCTCAAGGTATTCGCGGTGAGCTGCACATAATAGTCACCGGCGGGAAGGTCGCCAGAAGTGACACTCAAGTTCGCGACATGTGGCGGAGGCAGCATGCCGACAGCTACCGTGATTGGACTCATCCCAGTTCCGCCCAAGCTACCGGTTCCGGTTTCATACCAATAACAATGACCGGTGGTGCGGTCGTAATAGGTCACTTGGCTGCCCCATCCCTGCATCCACCCACCCGCATAACCGGAAAACTTTGTATCGTCGCCGCTGTTCGACATTCCCCCCGGATAGCGGCCAAAATCATCGGGCACTCCGGGGCATTTGCGAAAATCGTAAATTGTCGTTTGCTTGCCGGTCGCAATGTTAAGGCTGTTAATCGTGCCGTTGGATCCAAAGGAACCGAAAATGACGTTTGGATCGACGTAGCTGAAGCTTCCTCCACCGGGCAAATGGCAACGCGGCAGACCTTTGCAATAAGGGGTGACCTGCATGGTGGAAGCATCCATTGAGAACAGCATTCCCGCTCCCCCGCTGCTCAAGACGTAGAAGAAGTAGCCACCATGCTCGCCCAGTGCCGGATTGAATTTTCCCCATTCATTGGTTTCGGCTGAAGAGTTCGTGCCAAAACTAAATCCCGGGAACATTCCGTTGACACCCATCTCATCAGTGACGCGCATAATGCGCGAACCGAACTCTGGGTCGCGGAAAACCTGGTTTACCTTTGGTGGCGGGACTTGGCTCTCCGGCCGAAAGGTTCGGCTGGTGTCGGCGCAATATACGTCGGGGCAGGATGGGGGGCTGGTTACTTCGGCAGAGCCTTTCGCATCTTCCTGCGTCGGCATGAACCGTGCCTCAAGCAGGACAGTCGAAAGCAGAATAAGGGCAAGGAGCCCAAGGAGCCGAGATATTTTACTCATTTATTTTTAGAGCCCGAATCTGGACTCCACGTGGAAAATACGCGATCTAAAAGGCTTACATGTAATCATCCGTCAAACAAAGGACTTACGCGTCAGTCTTAGTCCGACCATGCAATGTAGCTAGATAATGATGATGAGGCAGAGATCTGAGAAATGCAAGGGCTTTTGTTTGTGCCGCCTTTCCGTCCATTGAGGTAGAATACGCCGAAGTAAACGTTTGCCTGTTGGCGATGCGTCTGCCAAAAACCCTAAGACGACGAAGACGTAATGGCAGCTGAAGAAACAGGTGATGCCGTATGAGAAAGCTATTTCTAAAGACTTGGCGCCGCGCCGTTCTGGTCATGTGCGCGCCCATCTTCTTAGGCCGTTTCTTCCAGCGAGAGACTGGATCCGAGTACGGGGTCGGATTCCTCCGCAAAGCCCGGCTGCTGGTACGGATGTTTCGGAACCGCTTCAGGATTGTGACTGCTTCAGGATTTCTGGACCAGGTAGTCATGGTGAGCGAGCTACTCCGCATTCCCCGCAGTGTTGCGGGAGCCGTGGTGGAATGCGGCAGCTACTGCGGTGGCAGCACTGCGAATTTGTCGCTGGTTTGCGCTCTGGTAGGTCGCACGCTGCATGTCTTCGATTCTTTTGCGGGCTTGCCCGAACCCTCCGCGGCCGACCAGCTCCACGTTCTCCCTTCAGTTCAGGAGCTTCGCGCTTTCGAGAAAGGAGATTTCTGCGGCAGTTTGGAGACCGTCAAGTCGAACGTTCAGCGGTTTGGGAACTTAGGCGTCTGCCGTTTTCACGTTGGCTACTTTGACCAGACCCTTCCTGGGTTCAAGGAGCCATGCGTCTTCGCCTTCTGCGATGTGGACCTGCGCGGGTCCCTTGAAACTTGTATCGAGTACCTGTGGCCGCTGCTGGCGGACCGCGGGTTTTTATTTACGCACGAAGCAAATCACATGGAGATCGCAGGACTGTTTTTTGACCCAGGCTGGTGGAACGCGCACGTGCACTCAGTCCCGCCCGGGCTGGTCGGTGGTGGCAGCGGCTTAGGCCTGTACGTCTCCGATCAGGGTTTTTTCCGGAGCAGCATTGGCTTCGCCATGAAGAACATTCGGCCTGCGGATTTTGCAGCCTCCGGTTCGGTCAAACCGAGCCTTCTTTCGGGATAGTAGCATCACGGACGCTAGGACTTGCAGCAAAACTGTGGGTCTTGCTTCGCAGAGCGGCAGGGACGGACGCTTCCTGTGTCACATCTATGATGGCGAAATGCTAATTACTATGTCCACGAAGCGGAACCCCAAAGAACAATGACGACCGTCCCTGCCGAGCAGTCCTCTCCTACAGCTGTAAGAAGCTTGTGGTTCCCTTCAGACACAGCGGTCGCGTTCCTACTTTTCACCGCAGCCTTCGCCATACGCCTTCCTTTCCTTTGGATTGCCCCCAATAACACGACGGACGCTTGGTCACGCTACCACTACGCGATTTTATGGTTGCAGCGACCAGCGGAGCTCCCTCATGCGACCTCCGTTGATGCCTGGCTCCCCTTGCATTTCTGGTTATTGGGAGCCGTCATCTGGGTCACCAAGTCAGAAATGGGCGCGCGAGTGTTCACTGCCCTGCTTGGGGCAATGACAGTCCCGTTTTTCTGGGGAATCGTGAAGCGGGCGTTCGACCCCGACGTGGCACTGGCATCGTCGATCGCGCTGATACTATTTGATTTTCATATTGCCTTTAGCGTAACCACCGGCTCGGAAATCCCGACAATTTTCTTTATGGCCGCTGGTGCTTATGCGTGGCTTCGTTACGCATCGGATGAGGGCTGGCATTGGGCACTACTGTCGGCTCTCATGTTGGGAGCAGCCTGCCTGTGCCGCTTCGAGGCGTGGCTGTTCCCCCCGGTACTCGCTTTAATGACGCTCGACTCAGGCTCGGGTTTCCGTCCGTTTTCGCTTGACAGCCGCACGTTCAAGAGAGCGCTGATCTTCACTTGTCTCGCCGCAGCGTCGCCCGTAGGGTGGTTGACCTTTAGCTATCTGAAATGGGGCGATCCGCTGGAGCTGCCGCATCGCACCGCGTGGCTTAATCTTCACTTCCGCCCGACGGTACTTCGTCACGATACGACCTTTCGGCTTTTTTCCGTACCTGGTTCTCTGTTGGTATCGTTAAGCCCGCTGGTCGCGCTTCTGGCCTGCGTCGGATTTGTCTGCGTTTTCAGGCAGTCTTCGCGTCCGGCGCGCAGCCTCGTCCTGTTGGCGCTGACGATGCTCATCTTCAATTATTGGAGCGCGCTTCGCTATGAAGCGACCCAGGCTCGATACACGCTGCTCTATAGCTGGCTTCTGTTGCCCTGTGCGTTTTTTGGAGGGAGGTGCCTAGCGAAGCGATGGAACGGGGTACGGCCGCGCGCAGTGCTCACGGCAACTTTGATCTTTTTCTTCCTATGGCAGTTGGCGGTCGTCGCCGCAGCTGCCTACGCACCTCCTAAGATTGCTGATCGGCTGGGCGGAATGTCGCCTACTTTGCCCCTGCATCACGAAATGCGTGGCCTGACGAGTTGGCTGTTGCGAAATCATCCGCCTTCGCAGCCAGTCGTCCTGGATGATTTCAATTGGGAATCAGCGGCGATCTCGCGGTTTGCGCATCTCGACCCAGATGTAACGTTCGGCGTGACTGCCACGCATTACGCCAATCCGATTACCCTGAAGCCTGACCTGGAGCAATTCGTCGCGAACAATCATCCGCTGTTGCTCATCTGCTCTCCCTACGGTCCAATAGGAACGATGTGGTCGGTTGACAGCCGCCAGCAGCTTGATGTGCCAGACTTCGGTCTCCATCTCGAGCTTAGATGGGCCGGTGAGCGCTGGCGCGTCTACGCCATCACGTATGGAAGTAGATCGGGTGCTCTAACGCCAGGCTTGGTGGCCCCCTAAGGAAGCCGGGACGGCAATTAGATTTGCACTCCGTATTCCAGTGCAATACGATGCCGAACATGAAACTTTCAGTCGTAATGCCCGTGTACAACGAGCGCGCCACGCTGCGGCAGGTGGTGGAAAGAGTGCTCGCGGTCCCGTTGGAAATGGAATTGATCTGTGTTGACGACGGATCGACCGATGGTTCCCGCGACATACTCGCCGAGTTGCAATCCCGGCACTCCCGGGTCCGTGTCCTGCTGCAACCGAAGAATATGGGCAAGGGGGCGGCGCTGCATCGCGGCATCCGAGAGGCCATCGGCGATTTCGTTATCATTCAGGACGCCGACCTTGAATACGATCCCTCCGACTATCCCGCGCTGCTCGAGCCCTTGCTGCAAGGCCGCGCCGACGTTGTCTATGGATCCCGGTTTCTCTCCGGCCGTCCTCATCGCGTGCTGTACTTCTGGCATTCCGTGGGCAATTCGATTCTAACTATGCTCTCCAACGCACTGACGGATATCAATCTGACGGACATGGAAACCTGTTACAAAGTGTTTCGGCGGGAGGTAATTCAGTCGATTCCACTGAAGGAAACGCGCTTCGGCTTCGAGCCGGAGATCACGGTGAAGATCGCCAAGCGGAAGCTGCGCATCTACGAAGTCGGAATCAGTTACTGGGGCCGGACCTATGAAGAAGGAAAGAAAATTAACTGGAAAGATGGAGTGCGGGCGCTGTGGTGCCTGCTAAAGTACTGCATCACGGAGCCGGCGGTGAAGAGACCGTCGACAGTTTCAGAGATGTCAGGCGATGCGGCGGAACTCTAAAAAGCAGGTTTCAAAGTTTCACGGTTTCAAGCTTCAAAGTTTCACGGTTTCCGAAGTTTCTGAAGGCCGTCCTTAGGCCTGTTTAAATTCTGCCCTTGTGTGTGCTTATAGGACACATACCTTTGGTGGAAGAACATAGCCCTTCGTTATCTGGGTTGAAGACAATTCCCGCCATACAGTCAAGCGCAAGGACTTCGGAAACGCCGTGGTCCCCCCACCTTCATTCCGAGGTTTGCGCATGGCGTGCGAAAGATCGCGTCAACTGTTCCTGGTGAAGAAACCATTCTACTGTCATCTGCTAGCAGTTTTATTGGTTCTGGCTTGCCTAGCGCTGAGCGCTTGCAGCATGCTTTCTGGTCAGCCCGCGGCCGCGGTGTCGCCGACAAATTTGTCTTCAAGCCCGGTGAAAGTTGAGGTCACGCCCGCCACTGCCACAGTAGCTTCGGGCGGGCAGGTACAGTTTTCTGCCACGGTAACAAACACAGGAAATTCGGCTGTTACCTGGTCCGTGACTTCCGGCAGCATTTCCAGCACGGGCCTCTTCACGGCACCGGTCGCCAAGAGCGCTCAACAAGTTACGGTAACGGCAAAAAGTGTGGCGAACTCTTCGTCGCAAGATAGCGCTAGTGCGACGGTAATGGTCCCCGCGACGCTGCAAATTCAAACGACCACACTTCCCGTGGGCATGGCCGACGTCGCCTACTGGGCGAGTCTTACGGCCAGTGGCGGAACGCAGCCATATCAGTGGAGCATACCGTCCGGATCACTTCCGACCGGACTGGGATTGAGCAAATCAAGCGGCGCGATTAGCGGAACGACTGAACAGACCGGCGCTTTTCCATTGCTTGTGCAGGCGACGGACGCAAAAGGGAACACGGCAAACCAGAGCCTGACGATCACGATGGATGCCAAGGGAACAAATTGTGGGCCGCCTGACTATTACTGTTCCAGGAGTGACACTAAATTCAGCCCTGTGCCAAACCCCATGCCGAGCTGGGGCGGGCTTATGGGAACGAATACGGTTGTGAATGACCCAGCATTCTACAATCCGATCGTCAGGGTAACGGATGCATCGCTCGGAGTCAGCGACGGTTACTGCACAGGGCTGGGAGGGTCAGGAGATGTTCCGCAACTATGGAATGCGGACTCTACGATTTTTCTGATTTGCGACCAGAACGGCGCGTACTTTCCCATTGGCTTCGATCCGGTGAATTTCAAGTCACTCGGCCCACTCTATGGCATGAATCCCACTTACTACCGAAGCGGTCCCGGCGTGTTTTCACACACTGACCCGAACCGCTTCTATGCGTTAAGCCGGGGCCGGCTACAGACAATCGACTACTCGAACCGGACGACCCCTCCGACGCCGCAACCGGTGTATGACTTCACTAGCTGCGGAATCCCGATGATCGGATGGCAAACCACGGGCGGTACGGATACGACAGACACAATTTTCGCCGCCGGTTTCTCGACGATCGCGGATCAGGGGACGGGCTATTTTGTTGCCGTCTATAACATGTCCACTCAGGTCTGCTATAACCTCAACACTCTGACCGGAGTGGTTACCCAGTATCCCGGCGCGAAAGTAATCGGAACGGTCGATAGCCCTGACCGCTTCTACGTCCACAATGTAAAAATGAAAGGCGCAACCGCGCTCGTCGTCTCCCCTCAAAAATGTATCGGGAGCTGCGGTCCTCACCCCTATGCTTGGGTAATTGGGACCACCCAACTGTTCGGGCTAGGTCATCCACGAGGAGGAGGGCACTGGGCGACCGGCTGCGGAAAATGGCTAAACAATCCGGGGGCGCCAAACGACTATACCGTGACCCGGGATTACTTGAATCCTAGCGTTTACGAGTCCGTATGGACTGTGCCCACCGCACAGTGCGGCGCAGCACCTCGCATGTCTTGCGTCCAGCCCTTTGATTCGCATCCTGCCTGGTTAGGTGATTGCTCTGACACCGGTCCGGTGTGCATGGCTACGGTTGCCACGAACAATATAGTGGAGTATCCCTACCAGAACGAAATCGTCTGCATCACGACGGACGGTTCGAACCGGCAGGTACGCTTCGCGCATACCTACTCCAGCCTTGCTGACGGAGGATTCGACGCCCAATGGTCCATCGGTCAGCCGTCGCAGGATGGGAACTTCTACGCCTGGACGACAACGGCCGGCGGGCAGTTCGGCTGTACCGACGGTACCTTCAACTGCAGTGTGTCCGAGAGGCGCAGCGACGTCCTGGTCGTAAAGCTGCAATAACACTTTCACCCCTGGAATCCAGTTGGAGTGGCGTTTTGACATCTGGGTCGTAACCACCTTTGCCGGGCGCAACTTTCGAGAATAAGTTATATTGGACACGTGTAGACTTTGCCGCGGCCTCTGTTCGGCATGATTCGAAACGATGGCGCCGGGGCGGGCCACCAAGGGATGGATCTTCGCCTCCCTCCCGCCAGCGGCTCCTGACGTCGAGAGCACGTGCGTTGCTGAACGGTGTTCTCTCTTGGGGCGATCTATCCGGGCGATTGTCAAAAGGAAGATCCTGCTGAGTTACCATTAACTGGTTAGCAGGTTCCGGCTTTGACCCGCGGGGGACAAGGGATGACTCGGTCACGCAGTGCGGCTGAGAGGGGAAGCGACGGATACTGGTGGGCGCTGGCCGTAGTCACAATCATCCTGTGCACTCCCGTTTTGGCCGTCCGCTACCCTCCTTTGGTGGACTACCCAAACCATCTTGCACGGGCCTGGATTCTGTTCCACTATTCCGACACGCCACTTTTCCAGCAGAATTATCGTTTCCACGCGGTGCCGGTTCCGAACCTAGCAGTTGATATCATCATTCCTCTGCTGTTGCGGGGTTTCGGTGTCTTTTCGGCGGGCAAAATCTTTCTGCTGATGACCATCGTTTTGTTCGTGGCAGGCTGCCATGAGTTGGGAACCTCAGTGCGTGGCAAGCCGACTTGGCTCGCTCTACCGTGTTGCTTCGCGGTGTACTGCTCAGAGTTGCTCTGGGGGTTTCTGAATTTTACTTTTGCGTTCGCACTATTCCTCATCTGTCTCGCTTGCTGGTTACGATGGCGACCCCACTGGACCACCAGACGTTTGCTGGCCTTAGTTTTTATGGTGGGCTGCACCTACATTGCTCATTTAATGCCCTATGCCTTCAGCTGCATCGCCATCGGAGTCATGACCCTCTGGTATGTGGCAAAGCGTGAGATGACACTCCGGCACGCAGCACTCGCCCTCATCCCGATTGTTCCCCCAGCTCTGGTTTTTGCATTTTATATGCAACATGGCGGCGAGGTCGGCTCCGTGCGATGGGATACGTTGAAAGGGAAGATCGCCGGCGCACTTAGTCTGATCCTCACCTACGACCGCCGCGTGGACCTTCTCACGGTTGCGGGCTTCTTGGTGATAGCACTGGCTATCATCCTAAATAGGAAATCGGTGCGAGTCTTTGCGCCATTGTTTGCCGCGAGTTTGTGCTTTTTTCTTCTCTTCTTGATCTTACCTTACGGAATGCTCACCGGCGGTGGAGCGGACACTCGCTTTGTCCTGCCCGCCGTGCTGCTGCTGGTTCTCTCGCTGGAAATCCATCTGCCCCCGCGAACGGCTGTCGCCCTTCTGGCCGGTGGGCTCGCTCTCTCGACCCTTCGCATTGCTTCGATCGCCTCTGCATGGCGTCAGATGGATAAGAAGACCTTTGCTGCACTTGCGCTGTTAAGCACCGTTCCCGATGGCGCTCGTGTCTACCCAGCCATTTGCCTGGACTGTGAAAACAAAGTGCAGCGAGGGCTACATCACGCAGTCTTGTATGCCACCGTATTCCGACATGCGTTCGTTCCCACTCTTTTGGGGATGGATTCTCAGCAGGTTCTTCTTTTCCGCAAGCAGGGAATCTACCGTGGCCTGGGGGCTGAGGGTTGGATGCATTCTGTGGGTAATTTCGATTTTGTTTGGGAGTACGTCATCCCTAGCAGCGCAGACGAGCAACTCCAGCGCTGCTGCCCGATCGTCCAGCGGGACGGCGACTTTGCCCTGCGTCAAGTGCGCAAGGAGGGCAAGTTGGGTGTGCCAGCGGCATCGGTGACGGGCCACTAACAAGCCCCGTGCATCAACCACTCTGCCGGATCTGCGACGCGCTGGAGATGCGTGAATGAGGGTTCTCGACCTTGGCTGCGGCGACGGCAAAACACCCCAGAAACTAGGCCTTCCTTCCGGCTGGAAAATTGTTGGTGTCGACATGCTTCCAGTTGTGGCAGGCTATTCAACCCTCTGCGAGCATTTCCCTAACGTCGTTGCCCTCCACGGAGATCAGCGATGGCACTTTTAACTGTCCGCTAGCCGAGAGGCGCAGCGACGTATTCGTCGTGAAGCTGCAATAAGCCCTCGTCACACTGTTTATCCTCGGATTCTGATTCCATCCTCGCAGGGAAGAACCCGCGCTTCCTGCTGTTCGCACAGCCCTTTCACAGGTGCCGATGGCCGAGGCGAAACAGAGCCACTTCACCCGCGTTGCAGATCAGACACAACAAATACCCCATTTTCGGGGATGTCGTCTCGATTGACCTTCCCTACCATATGATAAACGTAGAAGTGGGCCAATCCCTATCCTCGCGAAGGCGGGCTATAGTGAGAGTGCTCGATCTGGGTTGTGGGGCGGGGCTGACCCCGCAAAAGCTGAACCTCCCGGCCGACTGGGAGATCGTGGGTGTTGACACCAGCTATCAGGCTCTTCGTAAGGCGCGGGAGAGTTTTCCGAACCGCAGCTTCATTTGCGCGAAAGCAGAGAGCTTGCCATTTCGCGGTTCACAGTTTGAGTGTGTCATTTCAAACGTCGCACTGCCGTATACAAATATCCCCAACAGCCTGGCGGAGGCCAACCGTGTACTAGCCGTTGGCGGCACGCTGCTGGCATCGTTGCACAACGTAAGGTTCACGCTTGCGGAGCTCCGTCAGGCGCTTCCGCGTCTCAGAGCTTCAGTCTATCGAGCCTGGGTTCTGCTAAATGGCATCATCTTTCACCTCTTCGGCCGTGTTTTTGGAGAATCTTTCCAAACGGAGCGCGGCATGAGATTGGCGCTTAAACGCGCCGGCTTCGCAGGTGTCGCTTTCCGTAATGATCCGAAACGATGGTTTGTGGAAGCCATGAAACCGCAGCCGTGAGTGGGAGCGGTGCAGGAAGCGGGGTTAATGGACCAGAGCGAGGAACCTTCCGCTGCATCCTTGGCTTTGTCCGGAAGGTGTACAGAGCGCAAACCTGAGAAGCCTAACTGTCACGCCCGGCGAATTTTTGTCGGTAGTAAGCGACTCCGTCGAGATATTTGCCGATTTCCAGCGGGCTGGTCTTGCGCGTCATGCCGATGCGAGGCAGCTGGTAGCGGTCGCTTCTCACACTGACCATTCCCTGTTGGGCAACAACCGCACAAGCATATCCCGCTTCCTGCACTTGCCTGATCTGGGCCGGCCGGAAGTCGCCCGGCATACCATTGGGATAGCAAAAAGACTTCACCGGTCTTCCGATACGCTTTTCAATGTCGCTTCGCGAACGGGTGAATTCCTGCCAGGATTCCTCGTCGGTAACACTGGAGAGAATTATATGTGTAGCGGTGTGCGAGCCAATTTCCATCAGGCCGGAATCCGCCATTTCGCGCAATTCATCCCAGGAGCAGGCGGCGTATTTTGGCGGAGCAGCCGACGGTATGGAGATTCCCGCGTTCGTGGCCATGGCTTCGATATAGGCATCGCGATCTGATGGCCGCTGCTTATTCAGCATTCGGAAGACGTCATTCAGTTTACCTTCCGGCAGTTCTTTCGGAGGGTTGGTTTGCTCAGCCAGCCACAGGACTTTATCTGTCCAGATCCAACCCTGGCTTCCCACAAACGAGCTCACCACAAAGAAGGTGGCTGGAAGGTTGTATTCCTTCATGAGTGGAAAAAAGAACTCATAGCAGTCTCTTCGGCCGTCATCGATGGTCAAAGCGACCATCTTCGCATCAAGTGGGCGGCCAGAAGCCAGCCGTTCAGCGATCTGGAGCAGGGGAACAACTTTGTAATGCTGGCGCAGATACTCGAACTGCGCTCGAATTCCCTGCCCATTCAGACTGCCCGGTTCGGCTGTGCCTGGCGCGGAAAAATTGTGATACATCAGAATTCTTGCGAGGTGGGCGGAAGAGGCGCGGGCCAGTGAAAACAGACCACAGCTCCGCATCACCCGGAGCGCTAATTTGCTCATGGTATAGCGCGCCGTTCACCGAGGCGCGTATAGACGGCATGAAATGGCAAGAACGGCGCGGCCGCCTGGAGAAGAAGCGTCAAAATAGTGCAACGCATTTGAACGCAATCATAGCATTCGCCCGGAGAAGCGAACCAGAACCGGTCACGTGATTACTTTCGAATTCCGGGCTTTATGGCGCGGAATCCGACTTTTGAGGTAACCTTAACAAGTCAGTCATCCAAAAAGCAGAACACCACCCCCAACCAGCGTTTTAGGAGAGCGTTGCTACCCGGGAACCAAGAATTGACTGAGCCCACGGCCGCATTTGATCTGCTTTCTTTGCTGCGCTGTCCTGTTTGCCGGGGATCCCTGACTCGTGAGGAGAATGCCTACGTCTGCCCCGTTTGCCAGCTGCATTTTCCCGAGGTGCGCGGAATCTTTCGCTTTGTCGACGAGTCCAACTATGCCGACAGCTTCGGATACCAGTGGAAGCGGTTTGACCGAACCATACTGGACCGCGCGGACAGGAACCTCTCCGAAAAGGACTTCATCCGCAAGACCGGCCTGCAGCCGCAAGACTTGCGAGGAAAGCTAGTGCTCGACGTAGGCTGTGGCATGGGACGATTCGCCGAAGTGGTCACCCGGTGGGGCGCGCGTGTGATCGGAATTGACCTCAGCGGCGCCGCCGAAGTGGCCGCGAAGAACCTGGCCGACCGTGACTTTCTAGCCGTTCAGGCCGATGTTTTTGCTCTGCCTTTTGCGCCTGAGACTTTCGATTGCATTTACAGCATGGGCGTGCTGCATCACACTCCCGATTGTGAAAAAGCGGTGGAGTCGTTGCCGCAGTATTTGAAGCCGGGCGGCACGCTGGTGGTCTGGCTTTACAGCGGTTACAACAAGTGGTACCGCTTCAGTGACCAATATCGAAAAATCACTCGCCGAGTTTCGCCGCGGCTCTTGCATGGTTTTTTCCGGGTCGCGGTGCCTTTCTTCTACTGGCTCGATCGCGGGCTTCGCGCCGTGCCGGTAGTCGGCAAACCTTTGGCGGGAGTGGTTCACCACGTTTTTCCGGTCAATCGGCATCCCGATCCGGAGGTGCGAGTGCTTGACACTTTGGATTGGTACTCGCCCGAGCATCAATCTAAACATACCTACGAACAGGTGTTCCGCTGGTTCGAAAAGTGCGGACTGGAAGCTCTTACCGTGGGAGAAGTTGCGGTGGGAGTCAGAGGCAGAAAGCCGGCAAAGAGCTCATCCCTGACGGTAACTGTAAGTGATCGGTAGAACACTCGAAACGGCATTAGCTTGGTTACGAGGTTGATAGACGCATGTCCGGTTTCATTAAACGCCTCCGAGCGTACGTCAGAGTCGTCACAAAACGACAAGCTGCCGCTCACGGGCTAACGGTTTATCAGGATGATACCTTTCTGGTTTCATTCCCACGCTCAGGGAACACCTGGACCCGTTTTCTGGTTTGCAATCTGATCGAGCCCGATCATCCCGTCACCTTCGCCGGCATTGAATCGCGGATCCCCGAGATTTACGACTGCACCGACCGCGAGCTGCGGGCGTTCCCGCGTCCGCGCATCATCAAGAGCCACGAAAGTTTCGATCCGCGTTATAGGAAGGTGATTTACATTGTGCGCGATCCGCGGGATGTTGTTCTTTCCTATTACGAGTATCAACTGAAGCGGCGAGTCATCACCGAAAGTTGCACTCTGGAGGAATTTCTTCCCCGCTTCATGGAATCCGAATTCGAACCTATGACCGGCTCATGGAGGGACCACGTGCTTAGTTGGACGGCGACCAGGAGAGGCCAAAAAAAATTTCTGCTGCTGCGCTACGAGGACATGTTGGCCCACACTCAGGAGGAAAGTACCAAGATCGCGAAGTTCCTCGGACTTGACTCTGGCGCCGAAAGAGTTGCGCGCGCGGTCGCGTTGAGTTCGGCCGAGCGAATGCGCAGCCTGGAGAAACAACAGTCACGAAAGTGGAAAGAGACCAGGAAAACACGGCAGGACAAGCCTTTCGTTCGCAAGGCGACGTCGGGAGGGTGGAAGGCAGCTTTGCCCAAGAATTGTGTTGCGATAATCGAGTCAGCCTGGGGAGATGTTATGCGCTCAGTTGGATATGAACTATCGACGCGGCTCAATTCGTAGCTGCTTCGGTCCAGGGGGCACTTTTCAATCATTACCAAATCATAAGACGCGCTTTTTATGACCGTTCCATCCACCTTGAGTCCACCTGCAACGGCAACAGCGAGCCGGGAGTTGCGCCTGCGCGTGTATGACTCGCTCGAATCGCTGGAGCGGCTGCGCCCCGCGTGGGAAAAATTGTTAGCAGAAGTTCCGACCGCCAGCGTTTTTTCCACTTGGGAGTGGCTTGGCGCCTGGTGGCGCGCCTTTGGCGAAGGGCAGCGGTTGCAAGTCCTGGCTCTTTTTGACGATCACGAGCAACTGGCCGGTCTCGCACCCCTCGGAATCACCCATCACACGATTTTTCGGGGCTGCCGGCTTCGACTTGTTCGATTGATGGGCGATGGAAGCGCAGATAGCGATAATCTGGACATCATTGCGCAGCCGGGTTCGGAACAGGCGGTGACGGATGCGTTTCTTCGGTACTTGGAATCATCCTCACGCGATTGGGATTTTTGTGCTTTAAATACCTTGCCTTCGTACTCTCCAGTCGGACAATGTCTGTTACAGACACTCGGTTTGCAGAATTGGCCGCATTCCACCTCCCAGCGCCGTGGTTTTGCAATCGATCTGCCCAAGGACTGGGAAACCTATCGCAAGCAACTCAGTTACAACGAGCGCGGCCAGCTCGGCAAGTATATGCGTCGGCTGGAGAGAGAGTACAAGGTGCGCTTGCATGCGGCAACGGAGTCTGATCTTTCCGCGTGCTTGCAGGACTTTTTCGATCTTCATCAGAAGCGCTGGGTGAGCCAGGGCCAAGCGGGCAGCTTTGCTTCCCAGGCCAGACGCGAGTTCTATCATGATTTGTCACGCCGCCTTCTGGAGCGCGGATGGCTCCAACTGTGGATGCTGGAACTCAATGGCGCCAACGTCGGCGCGGAATATGATTTTCTTTGGAAAGACACTGTCTATTGCCTGCAAGGCGGGTTCGATACGAATATGGCGTCAGGCCATCTAGGGTACGTTTTGCGCGGTTATGTGCTGAAGCAATTAATCGAAACCGGCATTGGGCACTACGATTTTCTAGCGGGACGGGAATCGTATAAGGGACGCTGGGCTGGAAGAGAGACCTGGTACTTTAACATTCAGTTTGCCCGGCCTGGAAGCCGAGGGGCGCTGTATTTAAGATTGAAGCACAAGGCGGCAGAAACAAAAGAATGGCTTCGCCAGCGGCTGCCCAAGAATGCCTGGAAGCTGCTTCAGAATGCGAAAGCTGCCGGCAGAGATCGGGCGAAAAGCAGTTATAGCTTTGGAGGGGCTCGAGAAAGTCGTGGTTAGCCTCTCAAATTGTGCGATGAAATTCTGCGAGCTACCCTTAAAGGCAATGGCCTATCCAGAAAATCCGTGCACCCCTATCACTTCGCCAAGATTCTATGGTCCGCCCAGCAAGGTCCAAAGGAACCTAGTACATTCGCCCAGCCAGATCTTGGCCGCTTGCCGATGCCGCCACCATGGTTTTTGAAACTCCGGATCGGCAACACCCTCCATTGAGAAGTGTAGCGCCGGATCGTGACGCGCGATGGTTTTTCGCCACAGAATCCGGGCGCGGTGAGTGTGATAGTCGGAAGTTACAATGACAATCGATCGCCACGTGTGCTCCTGGATACAGCCCATCAAAACCTCCGCCTCCTGTGCCGTTGAGTTCACGCCAGCACTCGTTTCGCAGAAATCCACCCGCGAGGCCAACTGTTCGCCGTAAGTTCTTTCCAGATAGGCCCGAGCGACGGGCGGTATGGATTGTCCCCAGTATGATTCCTTGGGAACGCTGACAAGGACTCTGTTTGCGACTCCCTGCTGCAGAAGGCTAATGGCCCCTGTAAGGCGGGCCTTTTCGCCGAGGATCGAACCTTGCAGCACTACAGCTGAGTCCACATGGGTGGGCATGGGATCGATAGAAACCAGCAGATTGTTGCCCCAAAGCAATATACTCAAGACGATCAAAACAGCGACAACGAATAGCCACCCAACGATTCGTAGAAACGGCTGGGATCGCGACGGCATGGGTTGGATTTCGTGGTTCATGTTCAATTCTGGCGACTACGAAGTCTCCAAGTAATCTAGACATTATCCCTAGCGTAAGCCATGCTGAACGCTAGCTTGACTTGCTGCGGCCCTTCGAGCAAAATGAATCAACGTTGATCGCCAATCGTTCGCGGCAAATCCCCCCGTCTAACCCACTGAAATAAAAGGGCTTCGCAGTCCGAGGGATTGCTAGTATTGTGAAAATCATGCAGGGATGAAATGGCTGAGCACTCAGAGGAATGAATCTTGGATTCCCAGCAAAGCATAGGAGAAAGTCCGGCATCGATTGCCACCGAGCCACCCTCCGTGGCCGATAGTGCGGCGATCAGGAAGATGGACCGATCGCTGGCGCACAGTATTGCCTGGCGAGCGGCAGGCGACTGGATCAGCCAGCTTTTTGCCTGGCTCTCACTTCTCATCATTGTTCGTCTGCTTTCTCCCGCGGACTTCGGGCTGGTCGCCATGGGCGCGGTGCTGATGCCATACTTGCGCTGCATCGGTACCTTCGGAATAACGCGAACCATTGTGAATTTTCCCGACCTGGGTGAAGACCACATCGCGCAACTAAATACTTTTTCTGTCGTTCTCGGCTTTGTCTGTTTTGCAATTGCCGCTGTTCTGGCTTATCCCGCTTCCCTGTTCTTCAGGGACCCCCGTCTTGTCCCCGTGGTTATCGTCATCAGCAGTTCTCTCATACCTTGGGGATTCCGCGCCGTACCGGAGGGTTTGCTCGAGAAAGACAGACGCTTTCGAACGTTATCTACTTACGACGCACTATTCGCTGTGTTGGCAGCGGCTGTCACTCTCGCCATGGCCTATTTGGGGTTTGGATACTGGGCGCTGGCGTGGGGAAACGTGATTGGCAATATTGTCCGCTCAGGGCTGATCATGCTGGCCCGTCCGCACTACTTCGCCATGCCCCGGCTCAAGGAAATACGCGAGCCTTTGGTGTTCGGATGGCACGTCCTGGTGTCTCTGGTCGCCATGAATTCGTACCAGAACCTCGATAATGCTACCGTCGGGCGCGTGCTTGGGCGGACTGCCGTTGGCTTTTATGGCATGGCCTGGACGCTCGCTAACGTCCCATTGGAAAAGGTCACGACTTTGGTCACAACGGTCGTACCCAGCTATTTGGCGGCGCTGCAAAAAACGCCAGCAGAGATTCGCCGCTACTTACGCACACTGACCGAAGCTCTTTCGCTTATCACGTTTCCAGCCACAGTCGGGCTGGGCCTGGTCGCGAGGGAACTGGTCCCGCTCGCTCTGGGTCTCAAATGGCAGGGTGTCGTGGTGCCTCTGGAGATCCTCTCGGTGTATGCGGCATTTCGATCAATTGTCGCGCTGCTTCCCAAAGTGCTGACTGCGATCGGAAATCCGCGTTTCGTGATGCGCTGTGATCTGTTTGGACTGGTGCTGATGCCGACGGCGTTTTTCGTTGGCTCACGATGGGGCACGGCAGGAGTGGCCTGGGCATGGGTGGTGGCCTATCCTCTGGTTGCAGGTTTTCTCTATTGGAAGACATTTACCTCCATCGACATGGAAGCCTCTGAGTATATTCGCGCGCTGCGGCCGGCACTCGATGCCACCATCGCGATGAGCGGTTCCGTTCTGCTGCTGAAATGGCTGGCGCCGCAGACCTTGCCGTTGGTCCACCGCCTGGCGATGGAAGTTGCCCTTGGCATGATCACTTATGTGGGCGTGGCCTTTCTGTTTCATTACCAGCGGATGAAAGCTTTTCTGGAATTGGCAAAAGAGTTTAGACGAAAAAAACGCGCATGAAGATCATCGCAACCCGCCTGGCAAGGACGAATCGATGAACAGCTTTTATGTGGTTGGAGGACGGCTGAGAAGCAGTCTGTTCCGCAAGCTGGAAGAATGGCAGTCATGCGAACAGGCGTTGCTGATCGAGCTCGACCCAACGACGAACAAATCCCGGGTAAACATCGAGTATGTCTCGCCACCTGAAGCGTGCCCGGAAGACTCACCGGCGATTTTATTTAAATCGGCTACGATAAGGGACAACAAGCTGTACACGTGTACTTCGACGGAAGTGCTGGTGTACGAGCTGCCGAGTCACCGGCTGGCGCATTACATCTCGCTGCCGTCCTTCAATGATTTGCATCATGCTTATCCATCGCGGCAAGGAACGATTTTAGTCGCCGTGACCGGACTGGACATGGTCGTTGAGATCACTCTGACCGGTGAAATCGTCAGGGAATGGAATGTCTTAGGTGAGGATCCGTGGTGCAGATTCTCGCGCCAGATCGACTATCGCCTGGTCCCCACGACGAAACCGCACCAGTCGCATCCAAACCACGTCTTTGAAATCGATGACGAAATTTGGGTCACGCGCTTCCGCCAGCGCGATGCTATCAGTTTGACCAAGCCCGGCCGCCGCATCGATGTCGCTGTGCAGACCCCGCACGACGGCCTTGTTGTGGGCGACAAAATCTACTTCACCACAGTAGACGGTCACGTGGTAATCGCCGACAAGAACACGCTTGAGATACAACAGACCATCGACCTGAACGCCATGAGCGGGCAGTCAGACCAAAACCTGGGTTGGTGCCGTGGTTTGCTTCCAATCGACGATCGATGGATATGGGTCGGGTTCACCCGGGTCCGGCCTACGAAGTTTGTCGAAAATGTGGCTTGGATCCGGCATGGATCGCGCCATCGCCCCACGAATGTCGCGCTGTACGACCTGAAGCTGAACAAGTGTGAACAGGACATCGAACTGGAGCCGCATGGTATCGGAATCGTTTTCAGTTTACTCGCCCCCCCGGGACAACCGTGATGTCGAAGCCAGGCATCGTTTTTTTGATGTATCACGAACTGGAGATTCCAGGCCGGCCCCTGAGCCACGGCGAGCCAGGCTATGTTCGCTATGCCATTTCTGCGCTGGATTTTCGCGAACAGATGCGCCAGATTCAACAAAGCGGATATATCGGCTATAGCGTGAGTCAGGCGCTCGAGTTCCCGGGAACGCCCAGTGTCGGCATTACTTTCGATGATGGCTGCGAGAGCGATGTCCTTGCCGCAGCCCCTGTCTTACGAGAATTTGCTTTTGGAGCAACATTTTATGTCACTTACGAATGGCTCGAACAAAAGGGCCATCTTTCCCTTCGGCAGTTGAAAGAACTCAGCCAACAGGGATTTGAAATCGGCTGTCACTCCATGACCCATGCTTACCTCAACGAACTCGATGACCGCGGGTTACAGAGCGAGATCGTTGAACCGAAAGTCAAACTTGAGCAGGCTATCGGAAAGGCCGTGCACCATTTTTCCTGCCCGGGAGGGAGATATAACCGGCGCGTGGCCGAGGTGGCGCGTAAGGCGGGTTACAGGAGCGTGGCCACCAGCCGCATCCATCCCAACTCGCCGCATACCGACCCCTTCTGTTTAGGACGAGTTGCTGTCATGCGAGGGACGCCGTTGAAAGCAGTGCACGCCATATTCACTGGGAAAGCCCTGGCGCGGCTGCGAACACAAAGCCAGTTTCGCAATGCCGCAAAATGGCTGTTCGGAAATTCGCTCTATGATCGCATGCGTGCACTGGCCTTAGGCAGCCACGATTTACCCAGGCGATGAAAGCCACGTGCAACCGAAAGTGCGACAAGGGCGCATGTACAATTAGGAAAGGCATGGGGACGAGCGTAAACAACATCGCCGTGCTGAAAGGCTCAAACTCGCGGACAGAGCGGAGCCACCGGCCCGTGTTCGTTATGGGCTGTCACCGCTCTGGAACCAACCTGCTGTATGACACCTTGCTGTCGGCCGGAGGCTTTGCCCTGTATCACGGGTATCTTCCTTTTTACAAGATTTTTATTCCACGATTTGGGCATCCCCGAAGTATGGCGAACCGCAGAAAAATAGTTGATGCATTTGTACGCAGCAAGGGTTTCGAGCGCAGCGGCCTGAATGCCTCCGATCTTTCGGTTAAGCTCCTGGCAGAGGGCAAGACAGCTGGAGACTTCATTCGTATCGTTATGGATGAAGTTGCCCATCAGCAAGGCGCCAGCCGCTGGGCCGTTTACGATCCGGACAATCTTCTGCATATTCCGAGAATCAAAGCCGACATGCCTGACGCCCTGTTTCTACATATTGTTCGAGATGGACGGGATATCGCTTTGTCGCTGAAGAAAATGGGCGGCTTCCGGCCATTCCCCTGGAGGCGGCGTCCCCGCAATCTCTTCGAGACCGCACTTTATTGGCAATGGACGGTCCAGACAGGCAGGCGCCACGGGAGCCAGCTTCCCAATGACTATCTTGAGATCCATTACGAAGACTTGGTCACGGCACCTCGTGAAACATTAAACAAGCTCTCTGAATTCCTGGATCATGACTTGGATTATGATCGGATTCGCGATGCAGCCCTGGGACGGGTTCGCCAGTCGAATTCATCGTTTCTTGACGAGGGCGGGGAATCGAGCGCCCACACGGTGAACCGCTGGAAGGAGAGACTTTCAGCGCAAGAGATCAGAGACCTAGAGACTTTGATCGGCCCATGTCTGCAGGAAAACGGCTACCCCTTGACCTCGACCGCCGAGCAGCGATCTCAGAATCTGCGATGGAAGTTTCTGGCCGCCGCGTACCCTTTTTTTCTCAGCACTAAGCTTTGGCTCAAGCTGCATACTCCAGTAGGAAGATTTTCCAATCTTTCGGCGCTTGGACTCTCGGATCGGAGTGACGAAGCAAGTTGAGGTTCATCCGCCTATCCGAGCCGAGGCTCCTCCCGATCTGTAGCCGTGACAGCGTAGGCAGCGAAGTCGCAAGAAGTCGTTGGATGAGGCAGCATCTTTTTCTTTAGTGCCGAACAGATAACGTAACAAAATGAAATCACGACCAGGGCATCCTACGGTGCAACCATCGGGCTCTTCGACCATCGCGACCAGTTCGCCTCTGCCGGGCAAGTTACATCACATCGGCTTTGTTGTAGGTTCCATTGCCAAGTCGGTGCAGCCATTTATCGATTCTTTGCAATTAGAATGGGACGGACTCGTATTTCACGATCCGAATCAAGGTGTGCGGGTGACATTCTTGCGCCATAAGGCCGTCGATAGTCCATTGCTGGAGCTCGTTGAGCCCGCAGGCGAGGCCTCGCCCGTGGCGGCATTCGGTAAAAAAGGAGGCGGTCTGCATCACATCTGCTATGAAGTGGAAAACCTGGAGGAACGATTGGCCTTTGTCCGTTCCAAGGGCGGCGTTGTCGCGCGGCCGCCGATGCCGGCGATTGCGTTCCAGGACCGCCGCATCGCCTGGGTCTATACAAAAAGCAAGATGCTGATTGAATTCCTGGAACGCCAGCGATGAGTTCGGGGGCGAAAATCCGAGACTTGCGCAAGGAAGCCGACGACTTGATCGCTTCTGCGTCAGAGCAACTTGCTGCCCTTCGTCTGGCCGAACTCTGGCGCGAGGAGAGCACTGCAGCAACCGCTGCTTTCGTAACTTCGCGCTTTGAGAAACTGCGGACCAAGATTCCTCTTGTATCGTATCGCCTTGCGATTCTTCGCTCTTTCACCCTGGAACCCGCCATCCCTTTCCTTCGCGCGCTGGCCTTTGTCCATGGCATCGATCTGAACGTCCATGTCGGCGACTTCAATGCCTATGCGCAGGAGATTCTCGACAGCAATAGCTCTCTCTATGCCTTCGCTCCCGACTGTGTCATTCTCGCAATCCAGACTGGCGACGTTGCTCCCGAGTTATGGAATGAATTCCCGAAGCTCTCACCGGAATCGGTCAGCGGTACTGTTGAACGAGTCTCAAGCAGCTTTGAACAGTGGATTCGCGCATTTCGTGAGCGGTCGTCTGCCGCGCTGATCGTGCACTCTCTTGAGCTGCCGGGACATCCGAGCTTGGGATTGCTCGATGCCCAACTATCGACCAGCCAGTCCGCAACAATTGAAGAAATCAATCGGGCGCTGCGGCGCATAGCCAGTCAGCATCGCAGCATCTACGTGCTCGATTACGCGGCGCTGGTTGCTTGTCATGGCTACCTGCATTGGCACGATGAGCGAAAGTGGCTCATTGCCCGGATGCCAATCGCTGCCGACCAGCTTATCCATCTAGCGCGCGAGTGGTTGCGCTTCCTGGCGCCCCTCACCGGCAGGATCGCCAAGGTGGCCACGGTTGATCTGGACAACACGCTTTGGGGAGGGGTGATCGGCGAAGACGGCATGAGCGGAATCAAGCTGGGATCGGAATATCCCGGCGCGGCTTATCAGGCGTTGCAACGAGCCCTTCTCGACCTGACGCGACGCGGCATACTCCTGGCCGTTTGCAGCAAAAATAACCCTGAAGAGGCGCAGGAGGCATTGAAAAACCATCCGGGAATGTTGCTGCGACCCGGCGATTTTGTTGCCATGCGAATCAACTGGAATGACAAGTCGCAGAACTTACGGGAAATTGCAGCGGAACTCAATGTGGGCTTGGATGCCGTGGCCTTCGTAGATGACAACCCCTTCGAGCGCGAACAGGTCCGCAATGCCCTGCCCGAAGTTATGGTTCTGCATCTGCCTAGCGATCCGCTCAAGTATGCCGATGCAGTTCGAGATTATCCAGCCTTCCAGCGGCTTGCACTTTCCGAAGAAGACCGGCGACGCACAGACATCTATGTCGCGCAACGCGAACGCTCGCAGACGCAACGGAATTTCACTAGCAAGGAAGATTTTTTTCGTTACCTCGAACAGGAGGCAGAAGTAGCGCCCCTAGCGCCGGAGACTTTGGCTCGCGTCGCCCAACTCACGCAAAAAACCAATCAATTCAATCTCACGACGCGGCGGTTCACTGAGCAGCAGATCTCCGATCTGATCGCCGATCCGCATTACAGGGTCCTCTCTCTGCGGGTCCGAGACCGCTTTGGCGACCATGGCCTGGTTGGGGTCGCTATTACTCATGACCAGGGCGAAGCCTGCGAGATAGATTCTTTTCTTCTCAGCTGTCGCGTGATCGGCAGAACTGTGGAAAGCGCGTTCTTGTCTTCTCTGGCCTGCGCCGCGGCGGCGCGAGGATGTGTGCGGCTCAATGGATGGTTCCTGCCCACAAAGAAGAACGCGCCCGCGCAGGATTTTTATTCGCAGCACGGATTTCAGGTTCAAATGAAAAACGGCGAGGGCTCGTTGTGGACATTCGATCTGCGCCAGGGCAGAATCCCTGCTCCACCTTGGATACGCTTGCGAGTCAACGAAGGAGAACAGAATTGACGCCGACCATCTTTGCGCAGGTCCAGCAGATTGCTTCCGACCTTTTTGGCATCCCTGCCGGCCACGTTACTGATCAGTCGTCGCCTGAAAACGTTGAGGCCTGGGATTCGACACAGCATTTGAATTTTGTTCTGGCACTGGAAGAAAAATTCAAGTTCCAACTTTCTCCTGAGGAAATGGAACAGATGCGCAATATTGGAGCCGTCGTGCGGCTGGTCGAAAATAAGCTTCAGCAAGGGCCGCAGTAGGACCTTCCCACATGCCTTGCACGATGCGATGCGATGTCGATTATCATTCAACCATATCGTTCAGAAGACGAAATCGCCGTTGGACAATTCAACCAGCGCCTGAAAGCGGCAGGCGCCGAACCGGACCTGGTTTTCTATCGCTATGCCGAACCTCGCTGGCTTCCTCCCTCCCAAAGCAGTGAACTTTATCAAGAATATTTTGTCGCAGTGGAGAATGGGATCGTTCGCGGCGGCTATGCACTGAAGTGGCAAAACTTCTCGTTTGTTGATGGCTCTGTCCACCCTGTTGGGTATTATCACCATCCTTTGTCGGAAGGTATCATCAACAAGGCCTATGCCGTTGTTGGCAGCATTCTGCTCAGGGATGCGATGAGCCGGTCCCCGCTGTTGTATTGTCTGGGGATGGGTGGCTACGATCGTCCACTGCCCAAGATGCTGGTGCGACTAGGATGGTCGCACTTTGCAGTGCCTTTTTATTTCAAGATTGTCCATCCCTATCGCTTTCTCCGGCAGATGCAAGCTCTGCGGGGTTCTGTATGGCGCAAACTGCTCATGGATGCTGCTGCCATGTCTGGAGCAGGCTGGGCCGCAGCCAAATTATTTGACAAGGCGCATCGCTTGCGGGCGCCTCGTGTCGAACCTTTTACAGTGGAAACGATTACCGAGTTCTCGAATTGGGCCGACTCTGTTTGGGAACGATGCAAGTGCTCTTACGCCATGACAGCCGTAAGGAATAACCAGAACCTGAGCAGATTGTATCCAGCCGGCGATACGCAGCTTATGCGGCTGCGCGTTCGCAGGCGCGGTGAGGATATCGGATGGGCAGTCGTCGGCGAACGCCGCAGGGACGAGAAATATGGCTCAATGCACGTAGGTTCGATTATTGACGGCTGGGCGTCACCCGAGGATGCCCTGGCTGTTGTGCAAGCCGCGACCGCAGCCTTGGAGGAGGCTGAAATGGACTTGATCGTGTCTAACCAAAGTCATCGGTCGTGGGCTCAGGCCTTAGAGAATTGTGGGTTTCTGGGAGCGGAGTCCAGCTTCATCTTTGCCGCATCGAGAGCTTTAGCTGCGCGGCTCCAACCATTTGGGCGAGTTCAAACGGAAATCCATTTCACCCGGGCCGATGGAGACGGTCTGCCACGCAATTTCTGACGAGTGGACGGCGGTGATTAGTTCTCGACACGAACTGCCGCCGGAGGAGCCTCCGATGTCGCGGTCAGTAATTCGTACCCAAGGCTCTGCATCAGGTGACCCCAATGCTGCTCGATGTATGCCAACGTTTTTTCCGGAAGCACTGTTTTCCAGCCGCCAGAAGTGGCGCTGCGCACAAACGGCTTATCCTGCCGAGTGAGAATGGTAGCAACCCATTTCGCGCTTTCGGTTTGCTCCATTCTGCGCATGTTCTCAGCAGAACTCAATTCGATGGCGCGATTTAGCCGTTCCTGCGTAAGCGTAATGCCAACGAACTCGGCGACCCTCGTCAACTCAGTGTGCGGATCGTTCTTTAAATCTTCATAGCGCAGCAGGATAAAACCCTCTTTCCCCAGCCGGGTACTCAACCAACTGGTAACATGGTCACTCCAGGACCCAATACGTGGCCAGAACTGCGGCTCCATCCAGCGCGGCACAAATTCTTCGATCGGGTATCCTTCGCGAATGGATCGGAGTTTCAACTCCCAGTGATAGTTGGAGATCGCAACATCTCGAGGGTCCCGCACGATGTAGATCACTTTCTTATAACGCGGATCGAAGCACTCGTGACTTTTGACAATACGAGGGCGGGTCAGAGCGCGCAACACACGATCCGAACTCTTGTACATGTCCGGCACGAGCCGCTCAATGGTCAGAAAAGTAACCGCCTCGCGTTCATAGACAAGGTTCCCTATGAGGAAGCGGGTCCAGGTATTGCCGGATCGTGGGTATGAGGTAAGAAAAACATCGTCCGGAAAAATTGTGATATCGCGCTCGATTCGCAGCTTCCGAAAAAGTACATCGTTAACTCTAGAAAGGTGCTTGAGTCCACGTTTTAGCATCTAGTTTTTCCACATTTCGGCCGACCATCCCAAAGACCCTTTTATTGATTGTAGCAAGGAATGGCGCGTGCTCTGGTACGGTCAGGATGAAGAATGGTCTACCTTTGCCGCACGGGCTGACCTGAGCCAGCCTTGCAGCCGTTGTTTCCTCTCGTACATCTTCTTGGCCTGTTGCCGAAGGTTGGACACGAGCGCTGATCGTGATTTGGTAAACCACGGCACGCGGTGAAGCACGCAACCGTATTTTTCCTTATATTTCCCCTCACCGCCCCAATCGTAGATTTCAACTCCCCGATTTTTCCAATAACGCATGGCATACCAGTGGATGGCCTCATTGGGGCGGAGGATTTGGCTCGACTGGTAACTGGCGTTACCCCAGAACTCTGCGATTTTGTTAAAACCAGGGAAAATTCCTGTGGCAATGCAGTTGCCTTCGGCATCACGCGCGCGCAGCAGCAGAAGCCTCCCGGTTGGCTCCAGGTGCTTGATGAGCGCCTCTACACGCTGCCGATCGTAGGTTGGAACCAACTTCTGTTTGGCGAAAACCTCTTTCAATTGCTTGTAGTACTCGCCAGCGAAAGCGGGGTCGTGGGCCTCTTCCATGACGACCCCGCTTTTTTCGGCCTTGCGAATGCATCGCCGGCAGGCACTTTCCATGGCATTAAACAACTCGTCCTCACTCTTGGTAAGGTCGGTGCGATAGGAAGTGTAAAACTCGCAGGCAAAGCCCAGTTCCTCGCCGTCTGAAATGCTGAAGCACGGATCCGAAACTTCCATGTGCAGACACTTCAGCGTCTCCCACGCCATTTTTTCTACGGCAGCCAGTGCAGCGGCGCGAGAGACGCCTGGAAGCAAGTTAAATCCCATATATGGGGTCGTCCATCCGGGAAAGGAGCTGCCCAGAATCTTCACCCCAAAACGCGAAATGGTCAGGCCGGAAAAATATCCGAGCAGCCGGCCACTTTCACGAAGCTCGGCGACGATCGGGGTTGCGTTCTGAGTTTCAGCAATAAAGTTGAGCCATTCGCGGGTTTGAAAAACCGTGCGATCGGCAAAAGCGTCCAGGGCCTGCCAGTCGGCCGTTTTAAAATCAATGGGAGTACATTTCATTTCTCGCCGCCCTACCAGCAGATGCCTTCATAACGCGCCACCCCTTCTGCACGGCGAGATTTATCGAGGTTGACCAGATCGATAATGAACTGATTGGGACGGATATATTTCGCTAGCCGCTGTTTATCGATTGATTTGTTCCCCAGAACTACGATCTCTGCGTTGCGAACCACGTCTTCCAGGTCCGCTGACAGCAAAGACCCAATATGCGGGATCACCTCTTCGATGTACTGGCGATTGGAACCGGCCAAACGTCCGAGGCTGACGTCTTCATCCCAGATCCTGACTTCGTAGCCTTCGCCCAATAGCCGCTTCACCAGTTGCACCTGAGGGCTTTCGCGCAGGTCATCTGTACCTGCCTTGAAGCTTAACCCGAGCTGCGCGATTTTCCGTTTGCTCGTTCGCATTATCGTGTCTATGGCTCGCTCCACGTGTTCGATGTTGCTGGGAAGCAGCGATTCCAGCATGGGAAGCCGCAAGTCCAATTCGCGCGCTTTGTGAGTCATCGCCCGGACGTCCTTCGGCAGGCACGATCCACCAAAGGCAAAGCCGGGAGATAAATAGGCGGGGGAAATATTCAGGCGCGTGTCAGAAGTGAAGATTTCGGTGACATCCTGAGCATCTACCTGCAAGTGTTTGCACAACGTTCCAATTTCATTCGCAAAGCTGACCTTGGCGGCATGAAAAGCGTTCGAAACGTACTTGACCATTTCGGCAACTTTAATGCTGGTTTCGAAGACTTTTCCGGGAACGTTTTTATAAAGTTCGCGCACACACTTCAAATGCGACGCGTCTTGTGCGCCCATAATGGTGTAAGGCGGCTGAAGAAAATCTGCGACCGCGCTGCCCTCGCGCATAAATTCAGGGTTGTAGACCAGCGAGAAATCGGAGCCGGCACGGCGTCCGCTGGCGCGCTCGAGAATGGGTTGAACGATTGTCTCCGTGGTCCCCGGCAAGACGGTGCTGCGCAAAACAAAAACATGCTGGGACTTCTTGGCCTTCAGCGCATTGCCGATTTCATCGGCAACTTTCTCAACGTGCACCAGGTCGAGTTTTCCGCTGCGCAAACTGGGTGTGCCGACGCACACGAAGGAAATATCTGAAGCAAGAACCGCTTCGGCCGAATCAAGGGTGGCGCGAAGCCGCCCACCGTGGTTGCCTTCGGCAACCAGTTCATTCACGCCTGCTTCGATAATCGGACTTCGGCCCTCGTTCACCATCTGTACTTTCGAGGGATTCACGTCCACCCCAACGACGTTGTGCCCCATGGAAGCGAAACAAGCGGCTGACACCGATCCCACATAGCCCAGACCGAAAACGCTAATCGATAAGCTCAATGGACGAGTCCCTTTGACCAATAATGTGAATAATGAACTGCGCAGGCGCCGGATCGCGCGCAGCGCGGGCAACTGGCTAATATAACAATGGAGGCGCCATCGCACCAACCCTCACGGGCCGATCACACCGTCATCAAAGCTCCTTACGCTTTCAGCTTGAGCACGGTAACATGGGATGTGCCTCCAAACTGGCAGCGCAAATGGCCCCGCCTAAAACAAATGAGTTGGGAGGAGTTACGCACTCGGACTACGCAGGCGGCGGCCAAGCGGCTGGACTTCGTTCTTTATCGTCTGGGCCATCGATCCAGAAGCCAGCTTCTCAAGTCACAACCTAGCGAACCCAGATTTTTTTTTGACAAACCCGAGGGAGCAGCAAATCGCGCCCTTCTGCTGCGTACATATCTTCGCGATGAGGCCGCGGCAATCATTCGACAAGCCGACAATATCTGTCGGCACAGTTTCGACTTGCTGGGATATGAACACCTCGACTTCGGCTCACCGATCGATTGGCATCTTGATCCTGTCCACGGGAAGCGTAGCCCGCTCAAGCCGTGGTACAGAATTAATTTCCTCGATTTCGATGAGGTGGGCGATCACAAGATCATTTGGGAACTGAACCGCCATCAGCACTTGGTTACACTCGCAAAAGCCTGGTGTCTTACATCCAATCAGGTCTACACCACTGAGCTGACGAGTCAATGGTACTCGTGGCAGCAGGCAAACCTGTATCCGCTCGGGATCAATTGGGCGAGCAGCCTTGAGGTGGCATTTCGCAGTGTGTCCTGGCTGTGGATTCAACACCTTCTGCCCGAGTGCAAGGCCTTGCCCGCAAAATTCCAGGACGATCTACTGCTCGCGCTCGAAGCGCACGGACGCTATGTCGAACGCTACCTCTCAACCTACTTCTCGCCCAATACCCATCTGTTGGGTGAGGCAGCAGCGTTAATTTTCCTCGGCACGCTATGCCCAAAGATTCCCACTGCCGAGCGCTGGCGAAGGAAGGGATGGAAAATCATTTCTGAAGAGGCGGAGCGCCAGGTGCGTCCCGACGGTGTCTATTTCGAGCAGTCGCTTTACTATCACGTGTACGCGCTGGATTTTTTCTTGCACGTGAGAGCTCTCGCCGCACTGAACGGCCACTCAATTTCAGCCCGGTTTGACAGCGTAATTCGCGCAATGCTCGCTGTCGTTCAAGCCCTTTCTACGTGTGGACCACCCGAAGGTTTCGGTGATGACGACGGAGGGCGAGTTTTCAATCCCAGACGCAACCGGACCGAGCACTTGACCGATCCGCTGGCTCTTGGAGCCGTCCAGTACGAGAGTGACGAACACCCATCGGCGGCCCTCACAGAAGAAGCGATTTGGCTGTTCGGCGAAAAAGCTGTCAGCGTGCTCGGTAGCACTCGCAGCATGCCAAGGTCAGCATCCAGGGCATTTCAATCGGGAGGCATTTATGTCATATGCGACGACCAGCCTTGTTGCCAGCAGATGATGATCGATGGCGGGCCGCAAGGGATTGGACGCGCGGGCCACGGCCATGCAGACGCACTGAGCATCCGGTTGTCACTTGCAGGACGGCGTTTTCTGATCGATGCCGGCACTTACTGTTACGTATCTTCTGAGGGTGAAAGTAAACGCGATCTTTTTCGCGGCACCGGGGCTCACAATACGGTAAGAATCGACCAGCTCGATCAAGCCATTCCTGATGGACCATTCGGGTGGAATTCGATTCCAAACGTCAAAGCGGAGCTTTGGCTCAGTGGCCGCACATTCGATTTCTTCGCCGGAAGCCATGATGGCTATTGCAGGCTCGCCCAGCCCGTGCTGCACAGACGATCGGTCTTTCATGTGAAGTCGGGAATTTGGTTCGTCCGGGATGTGCTGCAGGGCGAAGGTATTCATTTGCTCGAGAGCTTTTGGCATTTCGCGAGCGATGTCCATGTGACCGGCGATGAAGGGGTCGTTACCGCGACCGGCTCGGACCAAGCGCCGGCGCGTGTCGGTCTGGCATTGTTGATCGATCACAACTGCGGCTGGAACTTGAAAATTAGCGAGAGTTTTGTTTCTCCCGCTTATGGGCTCAAGCAAGCGGCGCCAGTGGTGTGTGCCAGCGTGGAATCGAAGCTGCCGAAGGAATGCGGGGTCTTGCTTGTTCCATTTGCGCCGAATACAGAAATCGGCAAGCTGTGGGCAATCAGCGATAACTCGCCCAATGTGCAGGGATACCGCTACCAATCACCCCGAACCAATGAATTTTTGTTCTTTGGTTCGAATGGCGGTCCTTGGACATGCGGCCCATGGAGCAGCGATGCGACTCTGCTTTATTGCAGATTGGAGCAAAACCGCCTGGCCCACGCTATCATGGTTTCTGGCGGTTTCGCGGAATGGCGTGGGCGGCGGTTCATTTCCCGTCCCGCTCCTGGCGAGATATTCGAGGGGGGAAATTCTTCAGAGTTCACGCGACACTCCTCTAGCGCACTTGCTGAAGGCTCGCAGATGGCCGACTTTGAGTTTACCGATCTTCAGCTGTAGGCCGAAGCGTAAGTCGGAGGAAATCGCAAGCAGATATGTGTGGCATTGCAGGAATATTTGAATTCGGCGAAGCGCGCGTCGACCCCGCCGATCTGCGGCGCATGTGCGACATCATGGTCCATCGCGGCCCCGATGACGACGGTCTCTTCACTCATGGACGCATCGGTCTTGGAATGCGGCGGCTGAGCATTATCGACCTCGCCACAGGCCACCAGCCCATCAGCAATGAGGATGGTTCAATCTGGATCGTTTTTAACGGAGAAATCTACAACCACCGCGCGCTGCGCGAACAACTCATCACCCGCGGCCATCGCTATCGCACGCAGAGCGACACGGAAACCATCGTCCACCTCTATGAAGAATATGGCAAAGAATGCGTTAAACACCTGCGCGGCATGTTTGCCCTTGCTGTCTGGGACAGCAATCGCAACTCTCTGTTCATCACTCGCGACCGGCTGGGAATAAAACCACTTTACTACTGTCTGTTACCGGACAAGTTTATCTTTGGCTCTGAGATCAAGGTCGTCCTGGCTTATCCGGAACTGCGGCCTGAGTTCAACAGTGACGGCCTTCCTGAATATCTTGCTTTCGGCTATCTCTCGGGCGAAGAAACGTTCTACCAGGGCGTACGCAAGCTCATGCCCGGCCGCTGGCTCGAAATAAGCCAGCGTGGCGAACTACGGACTGAACAGTATTGGGACTTGCGACCGCCGTCCTCTGAAAAAAGCCACCCTGAAAAATATGACGAAGAATATTATGTTGCCGGTTACCGTGACCTGCTCGAAGGAGCAGTCCGCAGCCATTTGATGAGCGATGTGCCCCTGGGAGTGTTTCTCAGCGGGGGGCTCGATTCCAGCGCCGTGGCGGCACTGATGACAAAAGCCCGAGGCGAGCCGATTGAAACTTTTTCGGTTGGCTACACCGAGCAGGCGTACAGCGAGCTACCCTACGCCAGAACCGTTGCTGAACATCTCAACTCCGTACATCACGAAGTGATGATTGGATGGCAGGACTTTTTTTCTGCGCTGCCAAAACTAATTTGGCATGAGGACGAGCCGATCACGTGGCCTTCCAGCGTTTCACTTTTCTTTGTGGCCCAGTTGGCCCGCGAACGCGTCAAAGTCGTCCTCACCGGCGAGGGTAGTGATGAAACGCTCGCTGGTTATTCGCGCTATGCCTTCACATTGAAGAACGTTGGCTTCGATCGCGTATACCGGGCGCTGATTCCACGCGGCATCCGGCGCGGAATTCGCAACTCGATCGCGACTTCATCCTGGATAGATGCCAATGTGCGCCGCAGGCTCTCCCATACCTTTCTTGGCCTTGATGGAGAATCCTGGGTTTCGTTGTATTTTGATAATTTTTTCTCGGCTTTTACACAGCAAGAGCAGGGCGAACTGCTGAACGATGAACTGGCCGGCGGAATCGCCGATGGCCGCGCCTATCGCAATGTTCTTGCATATTGGGAGAAATCGTCAGGCGAATTGCTGCAACGCCTTCTCTATACCGACATAAAAACCTATCTGGTTGAGCTTCTGATGAAGCAGGACAACATGAGCATGGCGGCGTCGGTCGAAAGCCGCGTGCCATTTCTCGATCACGTGCTGGTGGAATGGGCCACTCAGGTTCCCGCGAGCATTCAGGTCCGAGGTTTTTCAGGCAAAAACATCCTCAAGAAAGCCATGGAAAACCTGCTTCCGCACTCCATCATTTACCGTCCGAAACTGGGCTTTCCTACTCCCTGGAGCGGGTGGCTCGCGGGGGAATCGTTCGAACAAATCGAACGGCTGTTACTGGAACCGCGCAGCATTGAACGCGGGTTTTTCAAAAGAAGCGCCGTCGAGAAACTGCTGCTCGAACATCGCGCTGGCCATCGCGATCACTATGACCGGATCTGGCGACTGCTGAATCTGGAAATCTGGCTGCGGGTGTGCATCGAGCGCGAGGACCGGAATCTCGTTGCAACTCTCGGGACGGCGCCGAACTTTTATGTGGAGTCGCGATAAGCAATCTCAACTGGCTTTACTCGGATTGAATTTCGCAACCTGACCTGACGCGGATTTCAGCAAGATACTTTCAGCCTCACGTCTTCGTTATTGAAGGAACCCTATCTCGATACACAGCCAGCCACTGTTTCCTCACTGCGGGCCAGGAATATTTTTCAAGTTCACAACGCGCATTGGAAATCAGGCTTTGCGCCAAGTCGGCATCTTGCAACACACGAATCACATTCCGCGCAAGAGCCTCGTGATCGCCCGGTGGTGAAAGCAGTCCCGTGCATTCGTGTTTGACGACAAAGCGCATGCCCTCCGGCTCAGTTGTCACAACCGGTGTCCCCGACGCGAATGCCTCCAGAATCGAAACCGGCATATTGTCAAGATGTGAAGCATTGATGAAAATGTCTGCCTCATCGTAGTAATGGCCGATTTCACTGTGGGCGACGCTGCCTTTGAACTCGACATCCATCAGGTTCAGGTCTTCGACGAGTTTTCGCACCTGGGCTTCGCAAGGTCCAATACCAAGGAGATCGAGCCGCGCTTCCGGGAAAGCGCTCTTGACTTTCGCGAACGCACGAACCACCACGTCGACGCAATAGTAAGGATGGAAGCCGCGCGTGCAGATCAGATGAGGGCGCAAGGGTCGGCGCACGCGAAACAAAAACTGCCTTGTGTCAATGATGTTGGGAATAATCTGCGCTTTGAGGTCAAATTCACGGAAGACATCAACCAGATATTGAGAAGGAACCACCAGGCGGTCCAATTTTCTCAGTACAGGGCGCGCGCTGCGAAAACGTCGCAGATGATCACGGGCCTCGCCGCTATGGTAGTGAATTAGCACTTTCTTGCCCATCGCTTTGGCCATGAACCACGCGGGCGCGGGAGCAACCAGGAACGACCAATAGGAAGCGGAAAAAATGTGCGCGATCTCTACGTCTTTCAATCCCCGCCATAACTGAAACATGTAGAGCGGCTGACGCATCAGCGTGCGCAACACGGGAATGCGTTCCGCCCATCTAAGCGCAAAGGGGAATGGAGGGTCGATCGGAACAAACTTAGCCTCAACCTCTGGGTCATCCCGCCAGTGACGCAGCAGCATGTCGGCTTGCGCCGACTGTCCGCCGACATAACGCGGTGATGCGGCTACGATTGCCACCTTTTTCGAAACCACGGAAGGGTTGCCAGCAACGGCCGGTTTTCTCCGCCATCGTTTCCGCTCCAGCAGCGCCTGATAAAGCTCCATGTGGCGCATGGTCATTTGTTCGAGAGTAAAGTTGGCTCGAGCAAAGACCCGGGCGTTGCTCGCCAGAGTCATGCGCAGATCTCGATTTCGCAGCAATCGCTCGATCGCGCTTGCCAACATCTCAGCTTCGGGTTCAACGAGCACACCGCGTTCTTCGGTAATCAGCTCGCAGTTCCCACCTACCGAGCTGGCGATGATCAGAACACCTGCCGCCATCGCTTCGATGATCACATTCGACAGGCTCTCCGACTGGGAGGGCAATACAGAAATATCCAATGATGCAAGCACCGCGGGAATGTCTTGGCGCTCGCCAAGAAAGGTTACACGATCAGCGATTCCCAGCTCCCGAGCCAGAAGTTCCAGCCTTGGGCGGAGCGGGCCGTCTCCCACAAGAACAAACTGCACATCGGGTCGGTGGGCGGCAAGGCTGGCCGCCGCTTGCAGAAAAACATGATGATTCTTGGCGCGCGTATTCATGCGGGCAATCATTCCCACCCGCAAGCTTGCGATCCGCGGCAAAGCAGGCTGTGCCTCGGCGAACGCTTCTTCCGGCAAACCATTTGCGACAACTGTAAGCCGGTCTTCGCGAAGCCCGAGTTCACGCAGGCGCCGCGCAGCCGCACGAGAATTGCAAACCACTGCGTCGCACCAGCGCAGCACTGCGCTTTGCGCATGCTCCTGCCGCCAAGTGAGCAGGTTGCCGAGCTGCCGCTGGCTGCCGATTACAACTGGCACGCGCGCCCAGCGGGCAGCAGGAATCAGCGTCAGATTTGTGTAAAAATCGAAGGCATGAGCGATAGCGATATCGTTCCGCTTCAGATGTCGCGCCAGCCGCAGCCGCGTTCGAATGGACGGCCAACGATAGAGGCTTCCGCCCAATTCGAATTCGGTGACATCATCCAGACCGGCAAGAAAAGGCCCTTTCCGCATGATGCAGCCGAGGTGAACATTAAATTGCTCCCGGTCTAACCGGCGCGCGAGCGCGGAAAACTGGCGCTCGCTTCCGCCTGTCTCAAGGCTGTTGCTCATCAGGAAAACGCCGGGCAGTGCCTCACGCTTTGTCGATTTCACATTCGGCTCGGCCGCATCGCCGTTTGAGATTTCCAACTCATGGGTAGAAGGAGGCATCATCCGCCTCCTCCGCTTAAGACAGCAGTCTCTAAAGGCTGATTCTTGCGCGCTCCAATCCGCTCGAGGAAATTCCGATGCCAGAGCTCGAAAATCATCAGCCGCCACAGCCGGGCGGAATGATCGCGGCGCTCCTCAAAATGCTCCTTCAACATTTTCTCAACCCCCGCTGGGTTGAAATATCCACGCTGCAAGGTGCGCGGTTCCAGCAGAACCGTGGTCACCAGTTCCTTCAGTTCTACCCGCATCCAATATCTCAAGGGCAGCGAGAAGCCCTGCTTCTTGCGGTTTAACACCTCATCCGGCACCCCGAGTCGTTCTGCTAATTTGCGCAAAACAATCTTCTGGCTGCCGTTTCGCATCTTCCACCGAGGCGCCAGCGATGTAACCCATTCGAGAAATATGTGATCGAGCATAGGGACGCGAGCTTCCAGCGAGGTTGCCATGCTCATCCGGTCTACTTTGGTCAGGATGTCTCCGGGCAAATATGTCTTCGTATCGAGATAAAGCACGCGGCTCAGCGCGTCGTGCGCGGGCGCCGCATCAAGATAGTGGCGGAATTGCTTGAGGAGCGCGCCATTGGTGGCCGCGAAATCCCGCGAAAGTACGTTCATCTCCCGTTGGAAGGGCTGGAACGAAACTCCTTCCGTGTAACGGTCCTGCCAGGGCAACGCAATACTGTAGGCTAAGCTTCGCCCCGGCACGGAGTAAGGAATGTGGGGGTGCACATGTTCGCGGTACCATCGCCCTGCCCAGTCCGGCACCCACGGATGCGCCCGCTCGTGCAGATGGATGCGATACCGGTCGTAGCCGGCAAAGGCTTCGTCCCCGCCGTCGCCCGACAATGCTACCTTGACGTGTTTTCGTGCCAGACAAGAGATGAAATATGTTGGCAGCATGGAAGAGTCGCCAAAGGGCTCTTCCAAATGCCCGGTCAGAGTCATGACGGTGTCGACGAAGTTTGGTTCGACAATCAGCTCGTGGTGCTCGGTGCCGAATTTTTGTGCCACGAGCCGGGCATGAGGAGCTTCGTTGAAATCCTCATGCCGAAAACCGATGGTGAATGTCTTCACGGGTCGCGAACTGGCCCGTGCCATGAGGGCAACTACCGTGGAAGAATCGGTTCCTCCACTTAGCATTGCGCCCAGGGGAACATCGGCCATCAGGCGTATGCGCACGGCTTCAGCAAGACGGCACTCCAGTTCCTCAATCACTTGCTCTTCACGCGGCGGATCATAGGTGCCGAAGGGCGGCAAATCCCAATATTGACGAACCCGAACTTCGCCTTTTTCATACTCAAGTAGATGTCCGGGCGGCAGCTTCTTAATCGGTTCGAAGGCGGTCGCCGGATCGGGAACGTAGCCGAAATACATGTATTGCAGCAAGGCATTCCGGTTGACTGTGGACAGCTCAGGCCTGACCGCAAGAATCGACTTCATTTCGGACGCGAACAGAAGATCACCATTGTGTAGGGCATAGTGGAGAGGCTTCTTGCCCAGACGGTCGCGCGCTAGCAGAAGGCGGTGATTACGGTCATCATAGATAGCAAACGCAAACATCCCGCGCAGCTTGTTTACGCACTCTGGTCCGTACTCCTCATAAAGATGGACGATGACTTCGGTGTCAGAGTGCGTCGTGAAAACGTGACCGCGGACCTCAAGCTCGGGGCGCAGTTCAAGAAAGTTGTAGATTTCACCGTTGAAAACAATTGCTACGCTCTTGTCTTCATTGAAGACCGGCTGGTGCCCGCCGGGAAGATCGATAATGCTTAGCCGGCGCATACCCAGTCCGACGCCGCTAGTGACAAAAACACCTTCGTCGTCCGGGCCACGATGCACCATGGCCTCGCACATCTGACGAAGCAATCCTTCATCGGGAGCGCACTGGGGATCTCTTAAAGCTATGCCTGCGATGCCACACATGGCTATTGCCTCAGCACCGCGGAAGCGTCTGCGGAGCAGGAATCTGTTCTCGGGGAGCGGCCGCGCTTGAAGCGGTAATCCCTGTAGTCGCGCGGATTTCCCTCGCGTCCATCGCACGCCGCCAGAATGATATTTACCATTTCGCGCGCGGTCACGAAGTGCAGCGTCTCGCCACGCTGCGGAGCGCTACTGAGCAGATCGCCGAGGAACTGCTGCATGAGGGGGCCGAGGAGTGCGTTTTCATCTTTCGGATACATGCCATGACAATGCAATTTTATGAAGAGCCATTCCGGCCTGCCTTTCACGCCTATGGCTGCGCTCTTCCATTTCCGCCATCGATGCAAGCTCGCGGGAAGGGCTGTGGTGACAGCGGCATTATCGATTCCCAGCCCCCAGCTGTGGCCATTCGCCCGATAATCGAACAGTAGAGGCCCCTGCACCATAATGGGGAATTTCTGTGGCGTGCGGCCCCGCTGTAAATCGGTCCCTTTGCGGTGCGGCGCTCGTTGTGTCAGCGGAAGACCACATTCGTATAATGAATTGACTTTCCTTATCTGAGTGGGATGAAACGGGGCCGAGGGTAGCGTCATATCGGCATAGCAGCCGGTTTCTGCGAGAATCTGCATTTCGCTGTCGACTCCGCAGGCACGGCCCTGGTAGGAGTTCGCCAGAGCAAAATTGCCGTGCACGAAGGCATAGCGCGGCTCATCTGACTCTCCGGCGTACGATAAGCACGAATGCTTGTGGGCAAGCAGGTCGCGGAATTCGAGCAGCAAGCACCGCGTGTTCTCGGGCGTATCGGCAACTCCGCCCGCACCATGATGCAAGTGCACTTCGATTTCGCCCCAGCCCGCATTGGCATGGTCAGCCAGCTGGGACAGCAACCCGTTGTCGTATTGTTCAGCGGGATAGAAATAAGTATGGACAAATGGCCGGCCGTCAGCATCGCGAAGATTTGCGAACCGTCTCGGATATTCCTCACACCAGCGCTCAAGACGCCTCTCTTGCTCGTCATAAGGAACCCGGCTTCGCCCACCTTCGGGTGAGACGGCTGGTTCGAAATGGTCGGCCATCGCCACCATCACATGCGATCGCTTGGGAAGATGGCGTGTCAGCCTTTGCCATAGATAGTCAGGCATCCAGCGAGCGGCGTAGGATATTTTCTGCCTGAAATCTGCTCGCGAGCTTGATGGCGTATTCATCATTAGCGTCAGGCGGTAATTCCGCTCCACTATCGAGTCGGCGTCACGGACATCCTCCGCCAGGATAGTGAGCGCAGGGGCAACTCGGCTGAATAACGCGAATCCTCCTGCTTTTCCCTGGCAATCGCTAAAAGAACAGAGGTGTAGGCCACGGTGAAATAAGGGAAAAACTGAAAGGCCTCGGGCGCAAATAGAGAGCCCACGACAAATCCGATCAGCGATGTATGCAGGGCCGCAGCAAAAAGCTTGGTCTGTTCATCGAGTTCCGCTGTTCGCCGCAGCTTTTTGAGATTGTCGAAACCCCGCGCGAAGAACAGCAGATAGAAGATCAGCGCGAGCACACCGCCTTCCGCCCCAATTTGTAAATAAGAGGAGTGAACCTCTTTCCAGGTTCCGGAATAATTGGGAAAGTTTCCAAAACCAATGCCCAGGGGATAATGCTCCATGGCCTGAAAGCTCAAGATCATCAATCGTCTTCGCTCCTCATAGGAGCCGTGGGCACTCTGTTCCAGGCCACTGCTGATATTCTCCTCTGACAAAGCGGAAAACCGCCTCTCCAGGTTCCTTCCCGCCGTAACCCCAACAATAAGCACGGTCAAGACAGCGGCCGCGACCAACTGCGGCCGTTTCCCCTCGATGCCGAAGTGCCACAAGCCCACCATTCCGCAGCAGAGTAGGGTAATGAAGCCGGCCCGCGAGGCAGTTAAAAACAAAGCCACACACATGCACAGCATTGCCACTATCCAAGCTGCCTTGCGCGGCAGCTTTTTTGTGTTGAGCAGAAAAGCCACGCAAAGCGGCAGTGACAGCACGATCGCAAACGCCAGATCGTTGGGATTGTCGTAAATTCCCCCGAGTACACCTCCCAGCCGGGGATGGTTGCGTCCCTTCAGAACGGAAACCACGGCGACTACGGCCACGGAGGCCGATTGGATGAATATGATCTGCCGCAGTCGTTCAAAATTCGTGATTACAAGAAAGGTCAAGACCCAGGCCACGAATAACTTTGTAAAATCCAGAGTTTTAAACAGCGCCCCACCCTTCCAGACCGGCGATAGCAGAGCCGACACAATTAGGAGACCTCCCATCACCAGCAAATACGTCCATTCGCGGGGAAGGTCGCGAAACTTCCGCCGGCTTCGTCCCATACTGCTCAACAAACCTATCGCGGCAAAAATTCCGGAAATCTTTGCAAGCGGCAGATACTTGAGCAGAGGGATCCAATCTTCTGGACGGGCGCAGTATACGAAGTAAAAGGCACTGAGCCAGAAGAATGCGCCCTTCAGGGCTGCCGGTTTATGCACTGTCAATTTGCGCGAAATAGGTTGTGAAGACGTTTCCATCAAAGTTGGCACTCTGTTCCCAAAATCAAGCTCGTATAGACCACCCGCCCTCCGCAACTGATTATGCTAAACGGCTACCCGGGCTTTGCATTTCACTCGTCGCATACTCCAGGCGAATTCGATTGCGTGCAGCGATAGATTCAAGCACTTCCTGAAATCGGGAACCGACCGCGGGCCAGGCATGCGGGGCGACCGATTCGACTGCGGCGCGCTCGTACCGCTTTCGCAACTCGGGCTCCCTCAACAGCATTACAACCGCATCGGCGAACGTCCGGGGAGAATCGGCCAGAATGATGTCGCGGCCGTGATGCACATCCAATCCCTCGGCGCCCACAGAAGTGGAAACAATTGCCTTCCCCGCAGCCATTGCTTCATAGATTTTCAATCTCGTACCACCCCCGATTCGGAGCGGGACAACAATGACCGCCGCCTGGCGTAAATGATTGATCACCGTCGGCACGCGGCCGGTGATCTCGATTGTTGGGCCGGAAAATCTCTGCACCCTGCGATCCGGATTGCGGCCAACAATTCTTAATCGCGCCTGCGGAAACTGTGCCAGTACAGATGGCCAGATCTCATGGCAAAAGTGTTGGACAGCATCGATATTCGGTTCCCAGTCCATGGCTCCTACGAACATGACCAATGGGTCTGGTTCGCCGCTGAACCCGTCGCACTTGAACTCGCTGAGGTCTACACCGGTGGGAACCACAGACAAACGAGACGGATCGATCCATGCGCTCATCAACTCACGGTCGTGTTCAGAAACGGCAATCGTATGAGGGAAAGCCTCTACCGTCGTTCTTTCATAGGCCGCCATTTTCTTCAATTCCAGCGAATAGACTGAACGTTTCAAAGGGTTCTTTTCCGTTGTTGCATGCCGCCGCCAGATTTCGCTTTCCACATTGTGTTGAAACAGGACACAAGGAATTCCTGGTGCAGATGGAAAATTCACGGCCGCATCGAGAAAATCGCATACGGCAACATCAAACCGGTTCTGCTGGAACCATACCTCCAGTTTCTGCCTCACAGCTTTGCAAGTAAATCGGCTGACAGCATAAGGAGCATGATCAGCCAGGCGGAGCAAATAGTCCAAAACGCGCGCCGCAGTTGATTTCGCGCTGCCAGTGTTGATGCAACACGCGCCGGGGAAGTGTTCGCCCAGCTCTTCCTCGTACCGCGGATCGCACTGGCCCTCGTAGTAGGACAGGAAACAAAGCTCATGTTGCAATGCGAGATAACGGGCAATATGGTAGGAACGGATGTCGCCTCCGCTGTGCAGAGGGAGGATCTTGTTGGCTTTGACCCAAAGTATCCTCATTTAAGCTTTCGTCTCCCCGCTCAAAGCCGGCTGCGTCCACACTTTCATATTGCCGGTCACAAAGTTTGCGAAGGCAATCATTGCGGCGGCATGCAGGGCCACAAATGTGTATGCGGAGTCACAGGGCCGCGATAAAGGCCCCAACTTCCATCCGTTCAATCCGAGCAAGCCTGCCGCATTAAAACAATCCTGTCCCCAAAAAGCTTCCGCCCTGTGCCCGAATGCAGCCGCCGTCTCAGATGTGCCCTCGCAAGGGCGCCGACACAAAAATCGCTCACAAAATTCAGCGAATCGGACCAGAAATCCTGTATACACCCTCATTCGGGAGACCTTCATCGCGCTCCTCGCCCCAGGATCACGATTTTTATGGTCTGAAAGAGGATAAGAAAATCCAGGCCTAGTGAGGCATTCTTGATATAGAACAGATCGTACTGCAACTTTTCGCGCGCGTCCTCCAGCGTGTTGCCGTATTTGTATTGCACCTGCGCCCAGCCTGTAATTCCAGGGCGCACCATATGGCGCATGCCGTAGTAGGGGATCTCTCTGGTTAGCCACTCCACAAACTCAGGCCGTTCTGGCCGCGGGCCGACAAAATGCATATCACCCTTGAGCACACACCACAGTTGTGGAATCTCGTCCAAACGCGAAGAACGCAAGAACCCGCCCACGCGGGTGATTCGCGGATCGTCGTCAAGTGCCCAGGTCGCCCCCGTGTCAGCCTCCGCATCTTGCCGCATGGTACGAAACTTATAGCAGTGAAATACCTTCCCGCGGTGTCCCACACGCTTCTGCCGGTAGAGCACAGGACCCGGAGAATCCAGCTTGATGGCGAAAATAACGAAGGGAAGCAGAGGCAATGACAAGATCGAACCCGCGAGAGCGACTGAAAAATTCGCCACCCTTCGCATCAGGCGGAAGAAACTGCTGAACCGAAATCCTTCGGCAAAAATCAGCCAGCTGGGATAGAGTTGCTCCACTTCGATTTTTCCCGAAATTTTTTCCAGCCACGAGGCTGCCTCTTCGACTTTGACCCCGCCCAGACGAAGCTCGAGCAGCTCCTCAAGAGGCAAAGTTTTTCGCCGGTCGGCCAAAGCGACGATAACACGATGCAAACCCCGGCCTTTTGACGAACTCATCAGGTGCGATGCCACGTTCTCGCGTGTCAGCGCACCCTGCACATCACCGGTCCAGCCGACGACTTCAACCCCCAATGCCGTACGCTCCCGTAAACCTCTCACCAGGCGCTCGGCCCGTTCTCCATCGCCGAGGATGTAAACGCGCTCCCGCAGAAAGGGCTGCCGCACCATCCAGGAATAAGCGCCACGCCAGCAAAACAGGGTAAAGGTAACGATGATTACTCCCCAGAACGCCGAATTATTTCCCGGCATCGCCTCCGGATATCCCTTGGCTAGCGCAGCGAGCAGCAGAGACAAAAATCCGACCACAAGAAGAAGTCGAAAAGCATGGTCCCAATTCTGGGCTATGAAGGAGGAATCGTAGAGGTCAAATAAATGAGAGAGTATCAAGGCGATGGCTGTCACGAGCAGGATTCTAGGGCCCAGCTTGGCCAGCACCTGCAGATATCCGCCTTCAACATTGGTCAGGAGCCAACTGTCGGGGTTCCGCCATATGGTGGCCAACAAAAAGGAACTCCAAACAATAAGGGCCTCGCCAACGAACAACACCAGCAGCCGCAGAGGGTAATAGACTTTAAACAGCCTGATCACGATCGCATCCTCTAGGACTTTGCCACGGTCGTTTCCTCAACGTAAGTTTCGTAGTAATACCGCGAGTACTCATCGGCCTGATGGTTGATGCCGTTCAATACGACGCCAACAAGGACCTGGTCCGAAAATTCCTGCCGCGCACGGCGGGCAATGTCAGCCGGTGTGGAATTCGAGCGCGCTACGATCAGCACTCCTTCGCAGGTCTTGGCCAGGATACTGGCATCCGCCACCGGCACGGCAGGAGGGGAATCGACGATGATCCAGTCGAACAGCGGCTCCAGCCTCTGCATCAGAAGCTTTAATCGCTCACTGGACACCAATTCCGCGGGGGCGGAAACCTGGGTGCCGCTGGGAATGAAGAACAGGTTCTCCATGGGCCCGCGCTGCATAATCGCAAACTCGTCGTGCGATCCGCGCAGATAGTCAGAAAGGCCGGGAACAGCAACGGTTCCCAGCATGGTGTGCAGGCGTGGGCCGCGAAGGTCGGCGTCGATCAGCAACACGCGCCTTCCATGCTGCCGGGCCATGACTTGCGCCAAGTTAGCAGCGGTGAACGATTTGCCTTCTTTCGGAAGCGCGCTGGTCACCAGGATCTTTTTCAGCGCCATCTTCTCGCGAGCATGGTAAAGACGCGAGCGCAGGGTGCGAAATTCTTCCATTCCGCGGCTCGCATCGTTACCGTTGAAGAACAACATGGTTTTTGCTTCCGGCTTCCATTGCATTTGCGCGCAGCGGGACAGAATGGGGTCGGGGTCGGGGGCGCTGGCGCTGGCGAATGACGGTGAGTCGGCCGCCAATGAAGCCTCAGCCACGGGAATCGCCGATTCCTGTGCCGGATAAGAATCCTCCTCCTTACCCATCGCTGCGGGTAACACAGGCGATGCAGCCGACGCAGGCAATGCGGGGCTTGTTTGCGACATCGCCCGCTCCTGTTCAGCTTTTTTCAGCGCTTCGTGAATCCTGCTCATAATTTGCCTTCCTTGGGGAGGTCCTTATTCACTTCCTGACGCAACCGGTCTGCAAAAGAAGTCAGCAACCGCAACGCTTCCACCGGTTCAAGTTTTTGCTGGATGGGGGCCGGCGGAATGGCCGCTATCGAGCCCGCGCCCGCATCAGCCAGATCGAACTCGCCTGCCACGCTGTCCACTACCGTCGGTGCAATCACTTTCTGCTGATCCACAAAGGCGCTCACCAGGCAGTGTTCACACAAGAGATTAATGATCCGGGGAATTCCACCCGAGTAACGATGAATGGCCGCTAAAGAGTCAGTGTTGAAGATCTCCTGGCCATTGGAGCCGGCAATACGCAGTCGCTGCACGATATATGCCTTCGTCTCCTCCGGCGTGAATGCATGAGTCCTGGAGCGCAGGGCGACCCTTTGGCGCAACTGCCGCAATTGCGGTTGCTTCAGTCTGTGCTCCAGTTCGGGCTGCCCCACCAGCACAATCTGGAGCAGCTTCTCCGTGAACGTCTCCAGATTGGTTAGCATGCGGATTTCTTCCAGCACCTCATCACTCAGGTTTTGCGCCTCATCGACGATGAGCACGGCGGTTTCGCCGGCGCGGTAGCGATCCAGCAGCCAGCTGTAAAGCTTGAGTAGAATCTGGCTTTTGGTTTTCGACTCGCACGGGATCCCGAAATCCGCCATCATGTAGTCCAAAAATTGCGGCGTGTTCAGGCGAGAGTTAAAGACGAACGCCGTCGCCACCTGCTGGAATCGCAACCATTCCAGAAGTTTGTTGACCAGCGTAGTTTTGCCAGTTCCTACTTCTCCAGTCAGCAGAACAAATCCTTTGCGACTCTGGATGCCATAGGTCAGACACGCCAGCGCCTCCTCCGTATGCCGCGTCAAGAACAGATAACGCGGATCGGGGTTCATATTGAACGGATTTGCCCGTAAGCCGAAAAACTCTTTGTACATCGTCTTTTCGCCTAAACTTTCAAGGGTTCGCTTGGCTGCTTTTTGCGGTTCCAGAAAGCGCGACTACCATTTCCGTTGGCTGTCTCTCCCTCAATTACCCACGGCACTGCCACCAGCATCGGTAACTCGAAGGCGGCTTCCGCATCGGCCTGCGTACGAATAGAGTTGTCCCGGAATTCCAGCCAGAGTGCCAGGCCAAATCCCAAAGCCAGTCCTGCCCCCAATCCGCCGAGGGCAAAATACAGGCGATTGGGGAAACTGGGTGAATCGGGCAGATCGGCCGGATTGAGAAGCACCAACTGCTCTCCTTCCTGCGACTGCTCGGCCTGCGATGCCATCTTCGACGCGCTCTGCTTGGCCAGGTCGTCCTGATACACTTTCTGCGCGTTGTCATAGTCGCGGGCTAGTTCCTTGTACTCCTCTTCAATTCTTGGACTGGCGGCTATGCGGCCCCGGTAGACGGCGATCTCTTGTTCCAGCTTTTTCTGATCGCGCGTCGCCTGCGCAATCAGGTCCTCATACTGGTGAATCTGGACGCGAATCTGGCGAATCTCCGCAGGTTCGTTCCCCGATTCTTTGTCTTTCGCTACGTCTGTCCCCTTGGCACTTGTGTCGTTGACCTCAGCCAGTTTTTTTTCTACTTGTTCGATGTCAGCCTTGGTTTTGATCACGTCGGGATGATCATCGGTATAACGGGCTTGCAGATCGACCAGTTGCGCCTGTAACTGCGAGAGCTGTTGCTGCAAGGTCTGAGGATTGGTTGCCGATTGAGACGCCTTCCAGGCCGAGATCTGCTGCGCGAGCAGCGATTCGGTGAAGGATTTGTCCTGGGTAGCCCGATTCAGATTCTGCGTGTTCGCGTCAAGCTGGGAATTCAATCCCATCAGAATCTTCATGTTGTTGTCTTCGTCGCCCGGGAGCTGTCCCATGTGCTGGTCTTTGAACGCCGCCAGCTTCTTCTCGAGATCATCCAGATTTTGCTTGGCATCCTCAACCTGCTTGGTGAGGAACAGAGTTGTGCCCTGGGTCGCGTCCTGCCTGGATTTCAAGTCTTCTTCCAGCAGCATAGAAGTTAAATCAGTACATATCTGCTGCGCCTCGCGAGCCGTAGAAGCTGCGTAGTTCACCGTAAAACCTGGGACGGCGCTGCCGGCTCCGGGTTTTTTCTTCCCTCCCGTACCTATCTGCGAAAGATCGGTCACGACAGGTTCAATCGTCATATTCTGGCGGATGCTATCCATGACGTCCTCGACGGCCTGTCCCGGCCTCGCCAGTCCCAGCCGCTCGATCATGGGACGCAGGCGGGTAGCGCTCAACACGCGCTGTTGGATTGTGGCTACGTGCTGCGTCAGATCCTGGGTGAAAACCGGCTGCACCACCACATCGGGGATCTTTGGCGCCTCCACCAGCACAAGCGATTGCGACGTGTATTTCGCAGGGAAAGCATGGGAAACCATGTATCCTGGCAAGGGCGCCAGCAGCGCCGGAATCAAAATCAGCTTCAAGCGCCGGCGCAACATCGCCACATAATCGTCCATTGTCAGTTCGCGATTTTGAATCATCACATCCACCATTCCGCCGGCGTTCGCGCCGGCCTGCAAAATTAGTCGAGCCTTATAGGCCGGGGAGTCCAATCCAACCCGATCGTACCTATCTGGCGCTGGGCATGATTGCTGCAACCTGTCGTTGCCGTCTCTGACAGCGGACAGGCGTTATTAAAGCGCAACTCGTTAAATTGATAACTCGCATAGGCCCGCAAGCTGCGTCCGAATTGGCGGTGCACGCCCACTCCGCCGTAGTAATTGTCGTAGGCAGTTGCATTCACGGTCGAACCCGCAGCCTGTAGACGGCTGTTTTTGGCATACCCACCATCCAAGAACATGTCCCAAACACGATTGATTGGTCTTGTGAACTGCAAACGCGCGATGTTACTTTGCGCGCCTGCGAAAACCCCGGAACCGTTCGTTTGGTATCGTAGAAATGAAAAACTCAGCTCGGCCTTCGACAAGCGATACTCGAGCAACACTCGCCCGGCAACACCAATTCGATTTACTCCCAGCGGCAGCTCCAGGCCAAGAAAGTTTACGGGCTCGCTGAAATGGGTAAACTGCGGGCCGGCCGAGATTAGGAAATTCATCCTCCCTGAAATCCGGTGTCCGTACATAGCCTGAATGATGTTGGAGTGAAAATCTGTGCCTGTCACTGCAAAGTCAAATGCCTGATATCCGTAACTGAGAGCAGCTTGATCCTTCGGATTCAGAATCCGGTCGTAAGCCGCTTGGGCGCTGAATTGACGGCTGCCGATAAATGAAATATTCTCTCCGGTCTCAGAAACACTACTGCCCATAAAATGCACCAGGTCATAACCAGCTGCCACTGTTATTGCCGATTTTGGAGTGAGATTTTCGACGACGTCTGCCAGTCCCAGATTGTTCAAGCGCGGTGTCGTGCCCAGCGCAAAAGTACTCGCCCCAAAGAATGTGCTGTTCTCACCGAATCCCCCGGCGCCCAGCAAGCCTGCTCCCAAGCTTCCTAATGCGCCAGCTCCACCGTAAGCGCCTGCGCCAAAACTGCCTTCCGGCTGATAGCTGAATGCATCGCGGATTCCCAATTGTCCGCGCTTCCAGATGATCCGGCTATCGAAGTCAAGCTGCTGTAATTGGGCGACCCCGACTTGGCTGCGCGAGTAGTCTGCGACGCCTCCGATGTAATCCAGGGCAAGCCCGTAGTTCTTCCACAGCCTTTGCAGGGCGAGACTGCCCAAGCCGCGCGTAATGGAACCTACCGATGAGCCGCCCAAACGGTTCACTTGGTTGGAATCAGCCGATTCGCTGAAATGCAGCCCTGGCACAAGGAAGCTCTCAGGAGCAGCGTGAGGTTCAAGTCCGGGTTGGTCGACCGCAGAGATAGGCGGGTTCTCGTTCACTGTGGGCGCGGGATTCTCTTGCCCAAAAACAGCCACAGGGGCCGCAGCAGCCGGCTGGCTCTGATCGCTCTGCGCGCCAGCCATCCCAGCCAGGCAGACGACCAAAACCAGCATCGGGCTTATTCGCTCTGGATTCGTTCTTATCATTCCCGTTCTCTACGGTACAACTATCGTGTCTCCAGGTTTGAGCAGGTAATTCTGCGCTGGGTCTCCTCCCTTGATTGCTTCCTTGTAGTTAAAGCGCGCTTTGACCTGCTGCCCATCCTGCATACGAAGCAGGTAAATTCCCTTGAGATTGGCAAACTGCGTAAATCCCGCAGTGGAGAGGGCCTGTAAAATCGTCATTTGGGGAAGTAGGGTCATCGGCCCCGTATGCAGAACCTCTCCCAGAACATAAATTCGCTGGCTGTTCATCGCCGTCACAACCACGGTAACGCGCGGATCTGCAATATATTTCTTCAGTTTATCTTTGATCGAAGTGCTCAGTTGCATGGGCGTTAAACCCGCAGCCTGTACGTCGTCGAGCAGCGGTATCGAAATCTTGCCGTCAGGCCGAACCGGAAGTGTGACATTCATATCCGGCTCTTTCCACACCGAGATGCGCAGCGTATCGTCCGCTCCAATTACGTAGTCGGAGGGAACCACCGGCTTAAGCGGGACCTCTGCGGGCTTGTCCGGCTTGGAGGTGTCTTCGTAGCTGCCCGCGTCATCCTGTGCCCATGCTCCCGCAGCCATCAATGTCAGCAGCAGCAGGCACAACAGCTTAATTCCTTGTCTCATGCACTCTCCTTACTTCTTACGACGCTCCGAACTCCGAGCATCCCATCTGTTTCAGCTTGTACAGCAGCGCTTTGTAACTGATCTGAAGGTCTTGCGCCGCACGGCGGCGGTTCCATCGCGTGCGGGTCAATGCTCGCAGGATGATTTCCCTTTCCGCTTCGCGGGATGCCGCCCGCGCTGCCTCTTTTAACGAAATCCGGCCACCATTCCCATCCGCATTCGGCTGCAACAACATCGACCGAAGACCGCGCATCGCGACACCCTCGTCACCCAATGCCATGATCGCTTTGGCAGCATTCTCCAGTTCCGCAACGTTGCCCGGCCAGCTGTATTCGTGAAACAGCCGGTACGTCTCTTCACTCAGCCTGGGAACCTGACGCTTGAAATCTCGCGCATATTTCCGTAAGAAATGTTCGGTGAGTGGAATGATGTCATCGCGGCGCTGGCGGAGCGGCGGCAAGCGCAGACATACGCCGCTGGTGCGATAATACAGATCCTCACGCAACTTCCCTGCCCTTACCTCCATTTCCAAATCTCGGGCACTACCACAAATGACGCGGACCCCGCCCCTCCTCCCGCGCTCGATCGAGTTCTCGTCGCTCAAGATCTGGAGCAATAACGACTGGACCTCGGCGCTCAACTCCCCCACTTCCTCCAGATAAACCGTTCCCCCTCCAGAGACATGCGTCCGTAATTCGACAAACTGCCCGGACCCGAGACTTACACATCGCAGCATGCAGAACGGCTCGTTTGCCCGAGGCGACAAATCGTGAATCCTGCGCGCTAATGCCTTCTTGCCGGTCCCGCGTTCTGCAAGCAGCAGCACGGGCACTTCACTCTGCGCCACTTCGCGCATCACCGCTTCCACGCTTCGCATGGCGGGGCTTGCGCCTTCCACAAACTCCATACCAGCAAGCTCACGCAATTCACTGCTTTGCGGGTCTCTGCCATCTACGTCGTGGCGGCATTCCAATCCCATTGATTGCCTTTACCAGAGTAAAGTCACGATCACGGAGCCTTTCCCGTAGAGAGAAATCAGGGCCGAAAAAGCATCCGGTATTACCACAATCGGCGGCTTGTTACTTGCGAGCGAATGATCTGCTCAGGAGACAAAACGATGATCGACGTACAAACGAGCACGATGTATACCATTCCCTCCCCCAGCCTCTAAGACCACACCGATCTTTAGAGCCTTATTTTCAGAGACATATGGGTTAAGAACGTGGTGGGGAGGGTCTGAGAACTGCCATCAGCCTACACCATTTCGGACAAAAGAGAAAGGGTTTGCCCAATTCTGTGGAACAAATTTTCTCTCAGTCAAGTTGGCCCGATACCCGCCATCTTCGCCGGCGCACCTCAACCTCCTCTAGCCCGAAAGAGCCATACTGACACCTCGCTTTCGCATCGCGCTTCGCATATGCTGGAGAATAGTGCGCTCAAAACAGTTCGTGAACCCTATTCTGCAAGCAGAGCCGCAAGTTGCCCCCACGCCGGCATCCCGGCAGCCGCTCGTTCTGTGGCAATTCGTAGTTCTGTCGGCGCTGCTGTTGTGGGTCTATTACGGGACGTTAACCCGGCTCTTTCACCAATGGTGGGATGATCCTAATTTTTCCCACGGTTTCTTCGTGCCGTTATTCGCTGCCTTTATCATCTGGCAGGAAAGCCCACGGCTAGCGGCGCTCACGCCCCAACCTTCCTGGTGGGGGCTGCTGTTCCTTGGCGGCGGCTTGTGTGTGCTGATTGTCGGCCAGCTTGGCGCCGAGCTTTTTCTCTCCCGCTTTTCCTTACTGATAGTGCTGGCCGGCTTGATCGTGCTGTTCTTGGGCTGGAATTTCTTTCGTGCCGTGCTTTTCCCCTGGGCCTTCCTTCTGTTGATGATTCCCATTCCTGCCATCATCTTCAACCAGCTCACTTTTCCTTTGCAGTTGTTGGCTTCGAAAGTTGCCAGCACAATTCTGCCCTGGATGGGCGTTCCCGTTTTGCGGGAGGGCAATGTCATTATCTTGCCCGCCATGGCTTTGGAAGTGGCTGAGGCTTGCAGCGGTATCCGGTCGCTGATCTCGCTGGTCACTCTCGCCATAATTTACGGCTATCTGATGGAGCGAGGCATTGCCATTCGTGTCGTTCTGGCCGTTGCCTCGGTTCCCATCGCGGTGGCTGCCAACAGCTTGCGCATTGTCGGGACCGGCCTGCTGGTCCAATATTGGGACCCGCAGCGCGCAGAAGGCTTCTTCCACAAGTTCTCCGGCTGGCTGATCTTTGTCGTTTCGCTTGTCATGCTTTATCTTCTGCATCGAATCATTCGCCTCCTCCGGCCTGACGTGAGGAGCACATCTTGAAAAGCTCTGCCCTGTTGCGTTTTATCGTTGCGGCTCTGCTGATTGCTCTCACGGCAATTCTGCTCCAGGCGCGCAGCCGTATCGAGGTCGTACCGCAGCACCTGCCACTGTCGTCCTTCCCCGCCCAACTTCTCAATTGGGACAGCACCGAAATCACCCTTGATCCCGACACTCTTGCCGTCCTCGGCCAGGGTGATTTTTTAGAGCGTGTCTATCAGGACCCCAATGGCGAATTGCCCTATGTCGACCTGTTTCTCGCATATTTTCCCAGCCAGCGGACGGGAGAAACTCCTCACTCGCCGCAGCACTGCTTGCCTGGCGCCGGGTGGACCCCCGATGAAAATGTGCGCGTAACTCTCTCACTGCCCGGTCATGCACCTTTTCCAGCCAATCGCTACGTCATCTCCAAAGACAATACTCGTCGACTGGTTTTGTACTGGTTTTGGGCGCACGACCGTGGGGTGGCCAGCGAGTACTGGGCCAAATACTATCTGGTGAAAGACGCCATGACCATGAACCGCAGCGACGGCGCGCTGGTCCGCTTTGTGACCCCAATGTACCCCGGAGAAACTCCCGATGCTGCGCAGCAGCGTCTCCTGCCTTTCACCTCAACCGTTGTCCCCTTGCTGAACAACTACATTCCCCGCTGAACAGAATGAGGGTCGGTCTCGAATCTTTGAATTTCCTCTGTATCCCCCTGTGTTCCTCTGTGCCCTCTGTGTTTGAATGCTTGTTTCGAAGAGATCATCTCGGAACCTAATAAACGCACGTGTCAGATTCAAACGATCTTCGAATTGGACGTTCACTCATCTCCTCCGGCGTGTCCATTGCCGAAGCCGAAGACCCCAACCGCCCCAAGCGCGTTCTCGGCTTCCGTGATCTGCTTCTGTTCTATGTCGTCACCGGCATCAGCCTGCGCTGGATCGCCACCGCCGCCGCCGCAGGGCCAAGTTCGATAGTCATATGGGTTGGAGCTTGGTTCTGCTTTTATACACCGCTTGCACTGTCGGTACTGGAACTCTCTTCCCGCTATCCCCACGAAGGTGGGCTTTATGTATGGAGCAAGCGCGCTTTCGGCAACTTCTCCGGATTCATGTCAGCCTGGACCTACTGGACCAGCAACCTCCCCTACTTCCCCGCCGTGTTGTACTTTGCCGCCAGCAACCTTCTTTTCATTCGCGAGAACGCATGGAAACATCTTTCCAACAACGCCACGTTCTACATCCTTTTCTCTCTGTTGACCCTGAGCGCGGCTACGCTGATGAACATCATCGGGCTCGACGTCGGCAAGTGGCTGCACAATCTAGGCGCGCTGGCGATGTGGATTCCGGTAGGCATTGTCATCATCATGGGTCTGATCGCCTGGCATCGCTACGGTTCGGCCACGTCTTTCACCGCACATTCGATGACGCCAAGCACTCACCTCAACGACATCATTTTCTGGTCCGTGCTCACTTTCGCTTTTGGCGGGTGCGAAACCGCGTCGTTTATGGGGGAAGAAATCAAGAACCCGAGGCGCTCAATTCCCTTTGCCTTGCTGTTTGCCGGCATCACCGTAGCACTGTGCTACATCGTGGGAACGGCTGCCGTATTGCTGGCGCTGCCTTCAACCGAAGTGAACAGCCTGCAAGGTCTGGTACAGGCCATCTCGAAAACCGCCTCACGCGTGGGTTTTCCCGGTGTCCTGCCGGTGGCCGCATTTCTGATCGCACTCAGCAACATCGGCGCGGCCGGTGCTTATCTTGCCGCCGTTGCCCGTTTGCCTTTTGTTGCTGGAATTGATCGATTTCTTCCCTCCGCGTTTGGAAAACTCCATTCGCGCTCGAAAACCCCCTGGGTCGCGTTGCTCACGCAATTTGCCCTCGGCATAATTTTCATTTTTCTCGGCCAGGCGGGAACGAGCGTCAAAGGCGCCTATGACGTACTCGTCAGCATGGGCGTGATCACCTATTTCATCCCCTACCTGTACCTGTTCGCGGCCATGATTAAACTCCAGCGCGAGCCCGCGGGACCGGAAGTAATCTGTGTACCGGGAGGAAAATTCATGGCGATACTTGTCGCCTCGCTTGGTTTCTTGACCACCGCGTTGACCATCGCTCTTTCGTTAATCCCTCAGCCAGATGAACCAAACAAGCCGCTGGCGCTGCTCAAGATTGTAGGAGGATGCGGCGCACTGCTCCTGGTTGGAGTGTGGCTGTACCTGGCGGGATCGAAGAAGAAAATATCGCCCAGGCCGCAATTAGAGACACGTTCGTAACCTCAGTACGGGGCCGATATGGGCTAATATCTACGGCAAAGGATATGGGACCAATCGATCCAGAGGCGGCGCTACGGCTCCAGCCTGAGTTGATGTCAGGCGAAAGCGTGTTGTGGGCAGGACAACCGAATCCCAGGGTGATCTTTCACTCCGACGACTGGATGAAAATTCCGTTCAGTCTGCTATGGGGCGGATTCGCAATCTTCTGGGAGGCAGCAGTTCTCGGCCTTTGGGGCCACCCTCAACATCCTGCTCCTGCATTTTTCGTGCTCTGGGGCATACCGTTCGTTGTAGTGGGTCAGTATCTAATTTGGGGACGTTTTCTCTACGACGCGTGGATCAAACGGCGAACCTACTACGCAGTAACTGACCGCCGCGTGGTGGTTTTGCAAGAAGGCCGGAAGCGAAAGATAAGTTTCACTTACATCGATGCGATCCCCACCATTGACCGAGAGGGGGACCAGACAGGAACGCTTTGGTTCGGCCAAAAATACCCAGTGATCGCAGGGCGTGGCCAAAGAACTTTAGGATGGAGCCGCCTCAGTGTAGGCAACGTGCCGATCTTCACCGATATTGACGATGTGGACTCAGTGTATCGGCTGGTTACAGATTTGCGCGAGCGGCGTGCGCAGGCGGGATCAGTATTTGCACATTAACCCTGCGTTCCAAATCTGCCGGATCGCCTAGATTGTAATCTCGACCCGAGCCATGTAGGGACAGCCACCCTCGGCTGTCCGGCGGTGCGGGGGTGTCACACTGCAACCTCCGTGGCTCCGTGATGGACAAGCTCACACCGGGCTTGCTGTCTTCCTATCCGGATTGAAGAACGGCATCGCGGTCACTGTCACATTCGTCTTCAGCCGGATCGCCTCGATCGTAATCTCCATCTGCAACTGCGTTCCTAGCTTTGAATATTCAGTTTCCACGCTGGCAAGCGCAATCATCTTTTTCAGAATTGGCGACCAACTTGTGGTCGTTGCCTTACCAACTTGCTTCTCTCCTAAATACACAGGCACCGCGACGCGCGAAGCCTGGGCCGGTGCCGCGGGAGTCAATCCATAGCGCTCGTACATCGCTTCGACGTCAGTCCAATCAACTTCGAGTCCGACATACTGCCGCGCCACGCCGTTCTCCGCATCGGCTTCCAGCGCTCGCTTGCCGATAAAATTTTCTTTTTCCAGGTGCACCATCTTGCCGAAGCCGAGCTCGTAGGGCGAATATTTCTGCGCCGGAATCAGCGCCTTCTTCGAACTGATGTAGTCGACGTCGATTAAAAGCAACCCAGCTTCAGTTCGCGCCACATCCAGCGCCAGCATTCCCGCGGCATGAAGATCAAACTGCTTCCCTTTTTCCGTGAGCGCATCCCAGACTTTCAAGGCGTCGTTCGCCGGAATCCAAATTTCATATCCCAGGTCGCCCGTATATCCCGTACGAGAAATGTCAACCGGCACACCCGCGATCTTGCCGTGAGTCACGCGAAAATATTTAAGATTCGCCATATCGGCATCAGCCACCGTCTTGAGCAGCTTCGCCGAAGTCGGCCCCTGCAACGCCAATGCCGCGATTTTCTCGGAAATGTCCTCGACCTGCACATCCATGTTCAGGCCGTTTTGCCGGAACCAGCGCAGGCTGGGGTCGGCAGCCGTCCATCGGTAAACGTTTTCTTCCAGCCGCGAAATCGTGCCATCGTCGATGACCTTGCCCTCTTCGTCGCACCAGCAGCAATAAATCACCTGCCCTACTTTGACTTTGTTGATGTCACGCGTTATCACGCGGTTGACCAGCCGTGTCGCGTCTTTCCCAGTGACCAGATA
>JASHOH010000179.1 GCA_030041215.1 Candidatus Sulfotelmatobacter sp.
GAAACCAGAATTCCTTCAACGCCATCGAGTGCCCCGCTGCGGATCCGCACGCGTTGCCCGATTTTGAGGAAAGGGTGAGCAGACCAGGGCAAAGTGCTTTCGAGCACACTCCGAACCGCATCGATTTGTTCATCCGGAATGGGAGTGCCTTCACCCTGACTACCAACAAGACCAAGCACACCGCTCACGCGAAGCACGTTCAAACGCTGCGTTCGATTCGACAGGAATTTGGCGAATACGTAGCAACTGAACAACGGAAGTTGCACGGATTTCTTGCGGTCGCTCCACGTGTGCACTTCCGTGACAACGGGGAGGAAGGTTTCCACGCCCCGCTCGTGGAGTCGCAGGACGACAAGTTTTTCATGGCGAGGGCGAGTATGAAGCGCATACCAATTTTCGGGTTCGCTTTGGATTCCAGGGACTGCAGTGATTTCCTGCCAGCTTTGAATATTGGTGCCCATAGCTTCGCCCTCTGGGTCACACCTTCTAGGGTTGCCCTAAATTATCGCGCCTGCGATCTTTGAGCGGCATCCAGCGGTAGTTCGATGGGGGAAGGTCAAATACTGTGTCAGCTGGGGGAGGAACCAAAAACGCGCCCATTCTTAGGGCCGGAAACTGGAATCTGTCAGTGACAGTAACCACACATCGCAATGAGCGCCGCCGCACAGGCTTGCAACAAATTGCAATTCGTGGTGCAGCGACCTACTCTGCGGGATCAGGTACCTGTCATTCCCCCCCTTGCAGCTCAAATCTGTGTGCCCTCGATACAGCTTCGAGCACTAGTTCGCATTTTCATGCAATCCTAGTCATTGACACCTTGTTCGCTACGGTTCGGACCGCGGGAGAGGAGTGGACAGCTAACAACTAACCTGGGGTACCGGCCCGAGATGCAATAGAAATTACGGCTCATTGCAGATCGCTGCAAGAGGTATGTCCTCTCAGTGCAATTGTTCTTCCAGTGCATGGATACAATTCCATATGAGGTGGAGGGACGCTTCCTAGAGTCAGTTTTCTCTGTCTAAGCCCGCTTTAAGAGATGCAGCCTGACTATTGCGCCAACTTGCAAATCATGCCCAGCTGCCGCGGAGAGACACGTAATTCATTGATTTCATTAGTGGCAAGGCCGCCCGTCCCAGGTTGGTGAACGCCAAGGCTCAGATGTGACCTGTGGTTACCTCAAAATTCGATAGCTATCAGGGACCTGCAAACCACTGGCTGCACGAAATTGCAACTTGTAGCAGTCCCTTGCAGCCTTGCCGCAAAAGGTGCTTGCGCACATGCCTTGGATTCGGTATTATGTGGGGGCTCATGGCCCTTCCCTGTTAGCCTTCCCCGGCCCGAGGTTCAAAATCGTGCTGCTCCCAGTACGAGGGTGACCAATGAATCCCGATGGACGGCCCCCCCAGGGGGGTACTATCCGAGTATTGGTCGCGGCCAATTCGCGCATACACACGAGTCTGCTTGCGGATGCGTTAAGGCGTGATGCGCTTTTGGAAGTGATTCCCTGCGAATCTGATTCGTCGGGAATCGTTCCAGCCGCAAGAACCGATAACGTCGACGTATTGCTGATCAGCTCCAACCTCGACGAAGAGACAGGTCGCGGAATCGAAGTCTTGCGCGAATTGCGTGCATTCCGTTCGGGCATTCGCGCGGTGTTGTTACTGGATTCCTCTAAGGACGACGCCGTCGTGCATGCTTTTCGTGCCGGGGCATGGGGAGTATTCGGCAGAAACGAGCCGATGGAGCTGCTGAGCAAATGCGTGCGATGCGTGTACCAGGGCCAGATTTGGGTTAACAGCCATCATTTGCGCGTTGTCGTTGACGCCCTGGCAAATTCTCCAACCCTAAGGGCAGTTAATTCGGACGGCATGAGCTTGCTGTCAGAGCGTGAATTGCAAGTGGTTCAGTGTCTGGCCGAAGGTTTAACCAACCGGGAAATTGCAGAACGCTTGCAACTGAGCAAACACACGGTCAAAAACTATTTTTTCAAGATATTTGACAAACTGGGCGTCTCCAGCAGGGTTGAACTCCTGTTTATGAGTCTCAGCCAGTCTTCTGCGGAGCAAGCTTTGCGGGAGGGACGCCGTAAAGAGAGCGAAAACGGCAAATACTCTCCCTACGAATCTGACATGCTCCAGAAGTCGGCCGAAGCCGGTCTGCCGGCGGCGCAGCTCGCGCTGGCACAGATGTACCTAGAGCGCCGAAGCAATCCCCAGGACCTCATCGAGGCATATATGTGGTACCTCGTTGCTACCGAGCGCGCTTTGCAAGCCCGAGCTTTCTTCACAAAGATGTTGGACCCGCAACAGATCGAAGAAGCCAAACAAAAAGCGGCTGCGTGGCTCTCCCGACGGAAGCGATCGAACTCATCCGCAGCAAGTTCTTCACAGGAACCCAGGAGCATCGCAGCAGGAAGCGAACGGAGCTAACCCAGCATGGCAAGTGATTCGGCCAGGTAGCTGCATCGCAATGACAGCTCACTTGCGACTTCAGCAGATCACTACTAACTTAAGCGAGATTTCCTCCAGACAGATAGACGGGCGGTGCCTCCCTCAGCTGCTACTTCGATGAATTCTTGCTCCGGACAAGAGAAGGCACCGCAGTTTGCGGCGTCAGGATCAGGACGCTTGAAAATTCGCCAGCATAGAAGGACTGACTCGCTGCCGTAGCCAGAAGTCCTGTACCGGCGGAGCCGTTGCTGGGAGTGCAGCTCCCCGCCACCCACGCATTATTTCCAAAAACTGCGTTGCATACTGTGACGTCATTAGCGTTGGTCAACCACGCCGCAACTTGGCTCGGTTGAAAAATCGCCCAGATTGCATAGGAGTACTCGGCTTGGGTAAGGCCTGTCAGCGGGAGCATTAGCAGCGTGAGCCAAGCTGCCTCTTCGTAGAGTTGCAGCGTCGCGTTAGTTGCACCGAGCGGCTCGGGGTCACGATCGCGGGCTACACACAACGAAGCGAGTCTAGCTTTAAATGGGTTCCCTCCACTCCCCGCTCAGCGTTCTCCTCGTCGCCCGACTGATGAAAGGCGATCCTCAATTGGTAGTGGCCGGCGGGATCCGAGGGGCCGTTTTTTGTGAGCCTCTGGAGGATTGCGATGGCATCGCCCACATGCCCATCGCGAATCAGAATCTGGCCCGAGTAAAGCAATGACTTTTCGTCATCAGGATGGCTTTTCAAGACCTCGTCGTTCAGCTTGCGCGCTTCATCGAGACGGTCGCGAAGAATGAGCAATTGAATGTAATTTCTGATTACCTCGAGATCTGTGAGATGCTCCTGATGCAGGCTACTGTATTCGGCAGTTGCCCTTTCGAGATCACGTTTGTGAAATAGAAGTCGCCCAGCATCCGATAGCCGGTGCTGTTGTTGGGGAAGTTGCGCTTGAGTCCTTCAAAAATTCTTCTGCCTGCGATTTCCTACCCTCGGCCAGGTAGAGACGCGCCAGGCAGCTCGCAGATCGGGATTCTGCGAATCGATTTCAATCGCGCTGCGGAATTGCTGCTCAGCCTCGGCCCGAAACTAGGCCGCGGTTTTTGTTTGGCTCGGCTCTGAAATTCGTTGGTCGAGCCTTTTGCGGATGCGGCGGACCTCGATGAAAATTAGCGCGGTTATGCTGCAGATCAGGCTGCCAAACATCACCAAAATTGGATCCATCGATGGCGGGCTCCCCTCCCGCTTGTTCTTGGTCGCCGTCCTCCCCCAATGGCGTAAAGGCGCGATGTGCGGGGAAGGCGCCGCAACTCGATGCATTTCAGTTTAGAGTTCGGCTACGCAGAGCCAATTCACCCAACCTTATTGAAGCGTGCTCGCCGTACTGGAGAATACATTGGTGGCGTTTGTGCCGATGAGTTTGATCGTTCCCACAACCAGCACGAGAATCACTGCCAGCATCACGGCATACTCCGCGATATCTTGGCCATCATCGTTCCACCATAACCAGCGAAGTCGGCAATTCATAGGCATGTGCCCTTTCTTCGTTCAAAAACGAGCAGAGTATACACGTATTTGTCGTTCTGGGCGAGATAATAAGTAATGTGTACGAGCAACGCCAGTATCATCTCGTCTTCCTAGACAAGTGAGTTGCTGGAGATGAAAGAACAAAAAGAGGTTCGGCTTTTCCCGTTGTGGAAGGGTGACGCAAAATAGCTGTATCCAATTGAAATCAACTGGCTTAGTCACGATAGTTGAAAGTGGTTGCAATGGATCGCAGAAATTATCAGTCTTGACGCCCGTGAAAAGCCGTGCGTCTTCGTCCCGATATGGCCGATGCGCAGCGCTCACTCGCGCTGCTGGCCATGCGCAAGGGCGCCATGGCCACCTTGGATCAGGCTGCAACCCAGCTCATCAATCTGCAGCCCACCGTGCCCGAGGGCTACGCGCTGCGCACCGTTTCTGAAACCAACCGCGGGCAGTTTTCAGCGGCGGAAGAAGAGGTTCACAAAGCCATCGCGGTGGGCCCGCAAAGCCAACTTGAATTTCTACTTGCTGCTTGGCGATCTCTACCGGTCCAAGCAGGACTTGCCCAACGCCCAGGACTCATATCAGAAGGCATTGGTGCTTAGGCCCGAGAATCCACTGGCAGCAGGCCAGCTTGCATCGGTTATGTTGTAATCAGGCCAGAATCTCGACATTGCACTCTCGCTCGCGCAGACCGGTCTGCCCAAGTCCCCTGGCGCCGCCGATACACTGGGCTGGATCTATTATCAGAAAGGAGCTTACCAATCTGCGATAGGCCTCCTCCAGGAGGCGCTGAAGCTACAGCGGGAAACCAACTCGCCAGACGATCCTCGCATTCACTATCATCTCGGGATGGGGTACGCCAGGATTGGCCAACCAGCTTTGGCACGCCAGCAATTGCAACTTGTGTTGAAGATCAATCCAAACTCCGAGGACGCCGCAGAGGCTCGAAAACAGCTCGCACAACTGAAATCCTAGGCCAAATACTGCGTCCGCACCCGTGTTCGCGCCTTAAGCTTCTCTGCCCGTAACCACAATGGCAAATCGCCTGAAAAGCGAAAGCTAATAGCTGTTTTCAGGTAACCGGCATTAGCGATTCGCCACTCACGTCCGTTAGGCTCGGCTTATCGACCTTCTGGCGTCTCAGTCCATGTACCTCCGGTATCTACCTCCATTGCACCGGCGAGACCAAACTGGTTGGGATAAACTGTTTCCCGACCGGATTGTGATGAGAGGGCTAAAATATGCTGAAAATAGCGGCGCGCCAGATCTGCTCATCTCATATGAGGAAAGTTACGGCTGTATTACCCCTTGTCGCTGGACTCATCTTTCTGGCAGGCTGCCAGGGCGTGAGCAATGGGGGGAACAACGCTCCCCCTTCCAACGCTCCCCCTTCCAACGGCCAGCTTGGCGTTAGTCCAAGCACACTTGCTGTGGGCAATGTGGTGGACGGCAGCAGCGGAACCGCGTCCGCAAGCCTGACTGCCAGCGGCACCAGTGTGACAGTCACGGCCGTGAATTCGAGCAATTCAGTATTCAGTGTGAGTGGCCTGTCGCTGCCGGTGACTATCCCCGCAGGCCAGAGTGTTCCCTTTACCGTTACCTTCAGCCCGCAGACCACGGGAGCGGCCAGCGCCACGCTCACTTTCACGAGCAACGCC
>JASHOH010000180.1 GCA_030041215.1 Candidatus Sulfotelmatobacter sp.
CTGAAAAGGCTGGCGTCGGCGGTTCAACTCCGTCCCTGGCCACCATGTTCTTCAATGGTTTAGCAGACCAGCCTGAAACTTCACACCTGTGATTTCACACCTGTGGTTTCTCACAGCTCCTAACTTCCCAATTTGCCGACGACACGTCCATTGGCGAGCGAATTCCAGAGTTCTGAGCGCGATCGCGATTTTGCAACAGTTATCGGCGGGAGGGAACGGAGCGCTTTCTCAAGCTGTGACCGCAAAGTCGATGTTGGAAGAATTATGAACCGTTGAATTCGGCCAAAGAAAGTCATCAGTTTAAGATTGAGCGTAGTCAACTGTGCGGACTCGTCTCAATCCTCCGCTCCGACTGCCGAGATTTCCCAGAGCCATCAGAGCTGCGTTCAGCCGCTCCACCTCCTTCTGCGCTCGATCTCGCTCTGTTTTCAACTGTTGGACTATCCCCCTCAAATTGGGCATCGTGTTCTCCCTCGGGCGAGCATTGTAACAGCGTGCATGACGATGACGCGGCGTGCCGAATCACAGAAACGGCGGGCGGTGATCAACCAGAATGGACTGCTGATGGCCGATTAGTCGTTCTCACGCCTTGTCAACGGGCAAAAAGGCTGGAAATCAACGATTTGCCTATAACGTTGCCTGCGCGGAAGCACTTGATTACGTTGTTGCAATGAGGCTAGTTGGCACCCATGAGTTCGACTGATAGGGCACCGTCTCGGCACACCTGCTTTGGTACGAACCGCTAATTTCAACGGTGTACGTCCACTCGGCTATCGGCGGAGATTTCACGCCTGTAATAATGTGGCAAAGTCAGCTCTCCTAAAGAATCTTTTCCAGACAAAACACTACTCTAAGCGGGCACAGAACCCCGCGGAATCAGTTCGGACAGCTACAATTTACTAACGAGTCTTCCGAAAATAAAGGCTGCCACAATCTGTTTGGATCGTTTAGAGGTGCGGCAATGTGAGCGCAATAACCAGGACGGTTAAGTCCGTTTGCGGATTGCGGCAGCCGGTTGGCCCCGGATGTTTTCGAATACAAATTCCTCAGCAGACTTCCGCTGCCGTGCGGCGAGAGTTTTCTTTTGCAGGTTCTCAGGCAGGCGGTTTGGATCGCCAGGATAGCCGACTGCGGCAATGACTACTGGCTCGGGAATGGAGAATGTTTCGCGAGCTCTTTCAATATTGACGCCCGCCATCTGACAGACTGTTGGGCCGCACGCGTTTGCTTGAAAGGTGAGGCTGGCCATCACTTGACCAACATCATGGAGAGCGTGGCGATTCGGTTCTCCGGTCGAAGTGAAAGTCAGGCGCGCCGCGGACAGCAATAGACCTGCGCGTCTTGTGCCCAGCGGATGTTGAACTCTAGCAGCCAACCGAGGAGGCGATTGAACTCATGTTCATTGTCGCGCCTAGCATTGCGCCATGAACTCGCGGAAAGCTCGCGCTCACTCGCTACACGATCCAACCCCCGCCGACCACCACATCGCCGTCGTAAAAGACCGCTGCCTGGCCAGGAGTGATTGCGCGCTGCGGTTGATCGAAGGTAACAAGAATCTCATCCTCGCCGGCCTTCTCAATTACCGCCGCTGCGGGCTCGTGTCGATTGCGAATCTTCACTGCTACACGCATTGGCTCGCGCAAGTCGTCCACAGAGATCAAATTCACGCGATGCGCGCGCAGCGTGCGGGCGTAAAGATGCTCGCCTGAACCGACGATTACCTGCTTCTCTGCTCCATTGATCTGGATCACGTAAAGCGGTGTTCCGGTCGCCACACCTAGGCCCTTTCGCTGCCCGACAGTAAAGTTTTGAATGCCGCTATGCTCGCCGATCACCTCACCGTTAGTTGTAACCAGTTCGCCTGCTGTATCGGGCAACGACTCGCCCATCTCCGCGAGATACGCGTCGATGAAGCGCTTGTAGTCGCCGCCGGGGACAAAGCAGATTTCCTGCGAATCGGGCTTCTCGGCCAGGGCCAGCCCATGCTTGCGCGCGAGATCGCGAACCTCCCGCTTAGTCATATCGCCGAGCGGAAATAACGTGCGGCTCAGCTGCTCTTGCGTCAGTCCGAAGAGAAAATAGGTCTGGTCCTTGCTGTGGTCGGCGGGGCGCTTGAGCAGCCAGCGTCCGCGGGTCTCATCGTACTCGACACGAGCATAATGACCCGTAGCCACGAAATCAGCGCCGATCTGGCGCGCAACCACGTGAAGCTGGTCAAACTTCAGGTGATTGTTGCAAAGGCTGCATGGGATCGGTGTGCGCCCGGAAAGATATTCAGCGACAAATGGACGGACCACGTCCCGCTCGAATCGCTCTTCGTGATTGACCACGTAGTATGGGATGCCAAGATGCTGCGTGACTCGCCGTGCGTCGTACACGTCATCCAGCGAGCAGCAGCGCCCGGTAACTTGTTCGGGCATACCCCCGCGTCCCGCAAGCCGACGCTGGTTCCAGAGCTGCATCGTCAACCCGATGACATTGTGCCCGTCGGCGCGGAGCATGGCCGCGACGGTGGAAGAATCCACCCCACCCGACATGGCTACGGCAATCGTCTTCAAGTTCACGATGGTTTAGATGCAGCAATTAGCAATTGGCACATAGCGCTTAGCCAAGCCGAATGGAAATACCACATCTTTTTCGCCATCTCGAAATGGCTAGTTGCAAACTGCTAAGTGCGAAGTGCGGTCTTCCGCACCGGCGACAATTCCCTCAACCGAGCTAGTGTCTGTGGCACCAGCGTCAGCGCGATATCAACGTCCTCCTCTGTGTTCTGCTTCCCCAAGCTGAATCGAATGCTTGCCCGTGCCCGATCAGGCCTCAGTCCCATTGCGATCAACACGTGCGATGGCTCGATCGCACCCGACGAACACGCAGCGCCAGTGGAAACCGCCAGGCCCTTGAGATCGAGGGCGATCACCATCGCTTCGCCATCAATGTGATCGAAATAAAGATTCGTCGTGTTCGTCACGCGCGGTGCGCCCTCGCCATTCACAGCGGCATCTCCCACCTGAGCAAGAATTCCCTGCTGTAATTGATCGCGCAGCGCGGATATCGTCTGGTCATCGCCGCGGGAAAAGCCTTCCATCGCCAATTCGGCAGCCTTGCCCAATCCCACAATTCCGGGAACGTTTTCTGTACCAGCGCGGCGCGATCGCTCGTGGCGTCCGCCATAAAACAGCGGCCGAAGTTCCGTTCCCTTCCGCACGTAAAGCGCGCCCACTCCTTGCGAAGCGTGCATCTTGTGGCCCGAAATCGAAAGCGCATCGCAGCTGATCCGCTCCACATCGATCGTGACCTTACCCACCGCCTGCACCGCGTCAGTGTGAAAATAAACCTCAGCTTCGCGAGCGATCTTTCCGATTTCCTCGACCGGCTGCACGACGCCGGTTTCGTTGTTAGCCATCATGATGGAAATCAGTTTCGTATTCGGCCGCAGCGCCCGACGCACATCGTCCGGATCGACCAGGCCGCGCCCATCCACCGGCAGAAACGTGACTTCGCATCCGGACTCGCCGAAATGCTTGCAGGCTTGCAGCACGGCGTGATGCTCGATCGCCGACGTGATCACATGATTGCCCGCGCTGATCAAACCTGCGATCGCAAGATTGTCGGCCTCCGTTCCTCCGCTGGTGAAAACGATCTCGGAAGGACGGCATCTCAAGAGAGCCGCGACCGACTCCCTTGCCTGCTCAACCGCCGCCCGCGTCTCCTGCCCGTGATGATGGATCGACGAGGCATTGCCAAAACGCTCGCCGAAGTACGGGCGCATGGATTCCAGCACCTCCGGCAGAACTGGAGTGGTGGCGTTGTTGTCGAGGTAAACACGGCGCATTCATCTATTTTACCCGCACAAAGGCTGCAGGAGACGTACCCGAAACCGGACGTGTGCCCACCAGTGACCGGAGGAGAAACAGCTTCCCCCCAACGCTTCGCGCCGGTTCGGAATGACAAACAATTAGAGGTAGAGGCAGGGAGAAAGGCGCGAACGGATCAGCGCTTTTCTATCGGCACATACCGGTTGGGATGCTCCGGCCCAAGATACTCGGCCCGCGGCCGAATCAGGCGATTGTCGTCCAGTTGCTCGATCACGTGTGCTGCCCAGCCGCTGATGCGTGAAACTGCGAATACGGGAGTAAAAAGGTCTTCATCGATCCCCAGCACGTGGTAAGTCGAGGCCGAATAAAAATCAACGTTGGGGTTCAGCTTCTTTTCCGCCTTCACAAACTTTTCGATCTTTTCCGACATCTCGTACCACTTCGGCTGTCCGCTGCTCCGGCCGAGATCGCGTGACATCACGCGCAGGTGGGTAGCGCGCGGGTCTTCTGTGGTGTAGACGCGGTGGCCGAAGCCGGGAACCTTTTTCTTCTGCGCGAGCATGTCGCGCACATAATCGACCGGATCCGCTTTCTCATGATCGATTTTCTCCATAAGACGAAACGCCGCCTCATTTGCCCCGCCATGGAGCGCACCTTTCAGCGCACCGACCGCGGCAGTGACGGCGGCATGCATGTCGGCCAAAGTCGCGGCAGTCACACGAGCAGCGAAAGTCGACGCATTCAATTCATGATCGGCATGAAGAATTAAAGCCATGTCGAGCGCGCGCTCAGCAGTTGGAGACGGCTTCTCTCCATTCAGCATCAGCAGGAAGTTCGCGGAATGAGAAAGCGACTTGTCGGGCTCAACAACCGGCTTGCCTTTGCGAATGCGGCCGTAGGAGGCAACAATCATGCCGATCTGTGAAGTCAGGCGAATCGCCTTGCGAACATTGGCCTCGTGATCATTGCTTTTCAGATCGGGATCGTAAAAAGCCAGCGCGGAAACTGCGGTGCGGAGTACGTCCATGGGTAAAGCCGTCTTCGGAGCTTCGCGCAGAAGTTGAATGATTGCACGGTCGAGATGACGCTCATCAGCAAGCCGTTGCCGCAGCGAATTCAGCTCGTCTCGTTTGGGTAGGCGGCCAAACCAAAGCAGATAGCAGGTTTCCTCGAACGCGGAGTTGTCGGCAAGTTCGTGAATGTCGATGCCGCGGTAGGCGAGAATCCCGCGATCACCATCGATGTAACAGATGCTGGAGTTGGTGGCGACAATGCCTTCCAGTCCCTTCGTGGCAGGAGTGCTGGTCACGCTCGACATAATTTCTCGCTCGATTGGATTAGTGTTGCGGAGGCCGGGCAGGGTGCGCCGCGATGCAACGTTCTTTTATACCCCAAGTGCTGAAAACATTCTACACGCCCCAGTTGACCTCATTTTTCGCTGAAACGCAGCAACTCGCCTATCATTCCATTCTTCTTTGCCTCGTCCTTTGCTGCGAGGGTATAGTAAAAAGTCTGCTGTAGCTATGCAGCGTACGCTGTATCCCTCTGCAGGTCCCTGCCTGGAGGAATCTTATGAAACGCTTTTTTTCGATCTTTCTCACCTTCGCGTTTTCTATTTCCACGTTAGCTCTCGCCGACGAAGGCATGTGGCTGTATAACGAGCCTCCGACGGCGAAAATCAAGGCGAAGTATGGTTTTGAACTCACGCCGCAGTGGCTCGATCACGTTCGGCTGTCTTCGGTCCGATTCAATAACGGCGGGTCTGGGTCGTTCGTCTCCGCCGATGGTCTGACGTTTACCAACCACCACGTTGGTGCAGCCTGCGTGCAGCAACTTTCCACCGAAAGCAAGGACTACCTGAAAACCGGCTTCTATGCCAAGACGCAAGCGGAAGAAGCGAAGTGCCCCAACCTGGAATTGAATGAATTGGTCGGGATCGAAGATGTCACGGACAAGGTAAACGCTGGCATAAAACCGGAGATGTCAGCCGCGGAAGGCGGACAGGCACAGCGCGCCGCCATGGCCCAGACTGAAAAAGATTGCGCCACGGCGACGGGGTTGCGCTGCGACGTGGTCACCTTCTACTCCGGACAGGTTTACAACCTTTATAAATATAAAAAGTACACCGACGTGCGCCTCGTTTTCGCACCTGAATTCGACGCCGCCTTTTTCGGCGGCGACCCGGACAACTTCACTTATCCCCGCTACGATCTCGACATCACATTTTTCCGCGTCTACGAAGATGGTCATCCCGCACATCTCGACAATTATCTGCACTGGTCGAAAGCCGGTGTGAAAGATGGAGATTTGGTCTTCGTCTCCGGTCATCCCGGCAGCACCAGCCGCTTGCAGACTATGGCTCAACTGGAATTCACACGCGACGTTGTTTACCCGCGAAATCTGGCTTTTTACGCGCGGCGAATTGCGGTGCTGCAAGAGTTCAGCAAGCAATCGGAAGAAAATGCCCGCATTGCGAAGGAAGATATTTTTAGTTTGCAGAACTCGCAGAAAGCGGTCACCGGCTATATGACGGGGTTGACCGACAAGTCGATTATGGACGTGAAGGCCAGCGATGAGACCAAGCTGCATGCCGCATACAAGGCGGATCCGAAAAATGCCGGAAAGCCCGATCCATGGGATGAGATTGCCCAGGCGATGAAGGTGCAACGCGATATTTATCTCCAACTCATCTATCTGGAACGCCTGCGCGGCTTTGCTTCCGGATTGTCGCAGTTCGCCCGTACTCTGGTGCGCGCCGCGGAAGAGAAGCCGAAGCCCAATGCCGAGCGGCTGCGCGAATATCGCGACACAGCGCTGCCTTCCCTTGAACAACAACTGTTCTCAACCGCGCCCGTCTACAAGAATCTCGACGCGGTCGTTTTGTCCGATTCGCTGGCTGATTTACAGGACACGCTGGGCAAGGACAATTCCGACGTGAAGGCGGTGCTAAACGGCAGGTCACCCGCCGACGCTGCGAAAGAAATCATTGCTGGCACGCGGCTCGACGACGTTGCCGTTCGGAAGCAACTCTACGAAGGCGGCGAAGCCGCAATTCAGGCAAGCAATGATCCTCTGATTGTTGTCATGCGCGCTATCGAGCCTGATGCACTGGCCGCCCGCAAGACGTTCGACGATAAAATCGATTCCGTTGTGCGCTTGAACGGCGCCGCGATCGCCAAGGCGCGCTTCGCCCAAAGCGGCTTCAGTCAGCCTCCCGACGCAACTTTCACTCTGCGTCTCAGCTACGGCGCGGTGAAGGGATATGAAGAGAACGGGAAGCACATTCCTGCTTACACAGTGATCGGCGGCGCTTTCGAACACGCTGCCGAGCACAACAATCAGCCTCCTTATAACCTGCCGGAGAGCTGGATTAACTCGAAATCGAAACTGGATTTGAAAGCGCCATTGAACTTCGTTTCGACCGCTGACATCATCGGTGGAAACTCCGGCTCGCCTACGGTCAACAAGCAGGGTGAAGTTGTGGGCATCATTTTCGATGGCAACATCGAGTCGCTGCCCTGGCAGTTCGCCTATAGCGATGTGCAAGGACGCGCCGTCTCCGTCGACTCGCGTAGCATTCTGGAATCGCTGCGCAAGATTTACGGCGCAAACGCACTGGCCGACGAACTGTCAGGAAGTAAAGGACAGGCCGCCAAGTAGAGACTACTCGCGAGTCGCGAGAGACACGAGGCATCTCGAAGCTCGGATCGGAGTTGGTTTACCTTCGTTCACTTTTGTGTCCTTCGTGGTTCTTATCCCACATGATGAAAGGAACTATCTATGGGCCAACCCGTCGTCCACTTCGAAATCGGCTGCCGCAATATTGCCAAGACGTCAAACTTCTTCTCGACTCTTTTCGGCTGGAACATGCAGGCCATGGGGCCTGCGGCCATGATCAACACAGGAGCCAATAGCGGCATCCAGGGTCACGGCCCTTGGCCATGAACCCCATAATTACACGGTCTTCTACGTGCAGGTCGACGATGTGCAGGCTTATCTCGACAAGGCGGGTTCACTCGGCGGAAAGACGCTAGTTCCTCCAGTCGAAATTCCTACGAGCACCTTTGCCTGGTTTGCCGATCCGGAAGGAAACACAATCGGCTTGTGGAAACCCAAATAGCCTACGCAGGCCAGATGCTGAGCGCGGTCTTGCTCAAGATCTGCTGCTGAATTTCCGGTGGCAGTGGCAGCGCGCAAAAATCATCGAGATTCTTCTTTATGTCAGGCACTCCCGGCCCCGGCCAATCCGTGCCGAAAAGAGTCTTGTTCGCAATTTCATTCAGCCGCGGAAAGTATTCGAGCAAAGACTTCGGCGGAATGCCGCTGATGTCAAGGTAAACATTGGGATGGCGGCGGATCAGGAAGAATGCCGTCTCCATCCACAGCGGACGCCCGCCGTGCGCGAGCAGAATTCTTAACTTCGGGAAATCAATCGCGACATCGTCTACATATAAAGGATCGCCATACTTGTTCCGCGCCCCGGGAAAAATGGACGTTCCGGTATGAAACATCACCGGTATGCCATTCGCTTCGGCCGCACGGTAAATAATTTCCAGCTCTTTGACTCCCTTTAAATAATCGTTAGGAAACAAAAGCTGGTGCGGCGGATGGATCTTGATCATGCGGATTCCCAGCCGCAGAATCTGCTCCATATCGGCGAGCACATTCGTTGTATGCCGCGGATGCAAGCTGCCGCAGGAGATCAGCCGCTTCGGATTTTCTTTCACGTAATCCGCGACGAATTGATTTACTCCGTTCGTGAAGCCAATCACTTCAGGCGCGACGTAGTTGATGAGCACCGCACGCTCAATGCCGCACGCATCCAGATATTTCAGAAAAGCCTCGGGCGACTGGCAGAATTCATTGATTTGCTCGAAGTTCGGCCGCTTGTTTTTGATCAACTCCAGCGCATGCGGCTTGAACATCTGCATCGGCTGGATGTGAATGTGGCAGTCAGTGATCAAAGCGGAGACCAGTCGTTGTGAGGCAGATTGTATCAGTCATAGAATTTTCGCACGACGGAGCGCGCTAAGCCGGACAGGGCTCGAACGACACCCAATCAATGCTTCTTTGAAATTCTTCTTCAGCCTGGAAAACTGCTTTGAAAGTAAAGGCAAACTGCGTGGGCCCGTGCTTCTCTAAGTGCGCGAGCCGTTTCGTCGCCTCATCCACGCTTGGAATATGTCCGACCGGCACCCACCATAGCGCCATGTAAATGCGGGAAAATTTCTCGAACCATTCATGAGGTTGGCGCAGCAGTTCAGCATGCGCTGAACTATAGACGTACATTTTGAGACTATCGATCGTTTCCCACACCGACATGTTGATCAAAATCGAGTCATCATCTTTGTAGGGGCGATAGGCGGTTGCGTTTCCGGCAGGTGTTTGCAGCCGCCACACGAAACCGGGAGTGCGCTCCGCTAGGGCGTTAATTTCATTAAGGCGACTCATGAATCCGTCCATGATGGGATGCTCAACCGGCGCTTTCACCTTCCCGATGTTAACTTGCGCGATGTGATAACGGCTCATGCGGGCTCTCCTTATCAAGAATCAGTGGTCAGTTATGCGCAGCCGCCAGCACTGCGCGTTTGGTGAACACGCGAACCATCTCCCGCCTGTATTCGGGCGTCAGCCCTGATGTGGTCAGCGGCTTTGCTGTTCGCGCGGCAATATCCCCGATCGATTCAGCCAGCGCCTCATTCACGACTTTCCCCGTCAGTATCTGTCCCGCGCGCTCGACGAGTATCGGAGCGGGATTCACGGCCGTGATTGCCACTCGTGCATCGTCAACACGCATATTCGATCGTTTCATCGCGACTGCAACGCCGGCCAGGGGATAATCAATTGAACCGCGAACCCGCAGTTTGCGATAAACGCCGCGATATCCCGCCGACTCGGCCGGCAAGAGAACACGGGTTACCAGTTCATTCGCTTTCAGCTTGCGATAGTCCTGCCCGTCATTTGTATAGAAGTCGCGCAGCGCAACACGCCTCGTGCCAATTGCGCTGGCTATTTCGATTTCGGCATTCAAACAAAGAAGCGCGGCGGGCGTATCTCCCGAAAACGCGGCCCAACATTTCGTTCCACCGGGTGCGACATGGCAAAGATTGCCGTCTTTCTTGATGCAGAAGCCGCATGCCTTGCGCCAAGCAAGCGACTGGTTGTACCACAAGCAGCGAGTGTCGAGGCAGATGTTTCCTCCGATTGTGCCCATGTTCCGAATCACCGGCGAGGCTACAGTGGCGGCAGCTTCGGTAAGAACTGGAAAGTGCTCGCGCAGATAAGTCGATTTCTCAATCGTGCTTAACGCCGTCAGCGCACCGATCTCAACGCCACCGTCGTTCAGACGACGCTCTCCGCGCAGTTGATCAACGCCACGCAAATCGAGCACGTACTCCGGCTCAAACAATTTCTGCCGCATCGAGGGAATCAAATCCGTTCCGCCCGCGAGCACGCGAATATTACCCGCGTATTGCGCCAGGTATCCCATCGCGTCGCCAAGCGTTCGTGGGCGCAGGAGTTTGAACTCGGGAAGGCTCAATCAGCACCGCCTGCCGGCATTTCATGCCGCGCGGGATCCAGCGGATGCCGCTCTGGCCCTTTGCCCTTGAACCACAGCGCGCCGCCGTGTTCGCGGAAGCGAGCAGGAGAAGTAAGATCGACTCCTTCGGCCAAATTCAGAGCTTTCTGCTTCTTCTTCGCCCGCAGCGCCGCCAGCACCCGCTCAGGCGTAAACGGAGACTCATGGAGTCGCACACCGACTGCGTCATGGATAGCGTTCGCGATAGCCGGAATCGTCGCAGCCAGCGATCCTTCGCTGCATTCCTTGGCACCAAACGGGCCTTCGGGATCAACACTTTCCACAATAATTGGCTCAATCTCCGGCGACTCGACTGACGATGGACTGCGATATTCGAGCAGTCCAGCATTCATCAACATGCCGTCTTTCCAGACCATCTCTTCGGTAAGCGCCTGCCCCATGCCCATCCAGACTGAACCGATAATCTGCCCTTCCACCGCAACCGGATTTAATGCCCGCCCGCAATCGTGCGCCGCCCAGACTTTGTGCACGGTGACTTCGCCCGTTTCTTCATCAACGCTGACTTCGGCCACCTGCGCCGAATACGAATACGCCGGCGAGGGCCCAACACCAGCGCCCTTGTGCTTGCCTCCTCGCGCTTCCGGCGGAGGCGCGTAAGAACCGGTGCCTGTCAGCGCGCCGTGAAAATCAATCGCCGCGACGACCGCTTCTTCAAACGTCATCCACTCCTTCGGGCCTTCCTCTTTCCGCTTCTGCTGGAGCGACCCGCGCAGGATCTGCCCTTCCACGCGTCCGCTGACCGAAGCGCCCGACTGTGTGATCTCGACTTCTTCTAATTGATCTCTTTTCGCAATTGGCAGAGCGCTTCCCTTCTTAAAGACCACATCCTCGCGAAAGACTAAATCTTCCGCAGCGCAATCCATCTTCTTCGCCGCAGCCGCGGCAATCATCTTTCTTACTTCTTCCGCCGCACGCAGCGTCGCATTCCCAGCCATAAACGTCACACGACTGGAATACGATCCAATGTCAATGGGTGTCAAATCTGTATCAGCCGCAATCACCCGCACGCGCTCAAGCGAGCAGCCAAGCGCCTCGGCCGCAATCTGCGCCGTCATCGTGTCCGATCCCTGACCAATCTCTGACGCTCCTGTATACACCACCACGCCGCCATCACGATCGATCTTAATGTTCACCGTCGAATGCGGCATGTCCGACCGGATGATCGAATTCGCCGCCCCGCTGACATAATGGCTGCACGCAACACCGAGCCCGCGTCCGCGAGGAAGCTTGCCTTTGCGCCGTTTCCAGCCCGAACGCTCGACGGTTCTCTCGATGCACTCGGGCAAACCGTAACTCTGCACGCGCAAGCTGTTGACAGTAATGCAAGGCGGCTTCAGCAGATTGCGCAGCCGAATCTCCGCCGGATCCATGCCAATCTTCTGGGCCAGCTCATCGAGTTGCGATTCGAAAGCAAATCGAACATTCACTGTCCCATGTCCACGCATCGCACCGCACGCCGGCTTGTTCGTGAGCACGCGGTATCCGTCGTATTGAATGTTGGGAATGTCGTAAAGCGCGCCCAGCAGCGCTCCCGAATAAAGGATGGTCACGACCCCGTACGAGCAATACGCGCCGCCATCTTGCACCACGAGAGCCTTCACGGCCGTGATGCGGCCGTCATGCTTCACGCCGGTTTTCAGATCGACAATCGTCCGCGGACGCCCGCGATGCGCCCAGAACACCTCTTCGCGGGTATAAGTGATCTTGACCGGCGCCTTCGCCTTGCGCGCGGCGATGGCGGCGATAATTTCCAGCGGAATCACTTCGCTCTTTCCGCCGAAGCCTCCGCCCACCAGCGGCTTGATCACGCGAATCTGCTGCATCGGCATTTCGAGCACAAGCGAGAGTTTGTGCTGCAAGTAATATGGAACCTGTGTTGAGGATTGCACAGTGAGCCGTCCGAGCTTGCCCGTGTGCGGGTCAAGTTCGAAAGAGGCCAGCGTGCAATGTGGCTCCATCGCGGCATGCGTCACTTCATTGGCGATGAAACGCGCCTCGGCGATGTGATCGGCCTCAGCAAAACCTTTTTCGGGATCGCCGAACACGTGGTGGTAATCTTTTTCGATATTGTGCGGCTTGTGGTCGTGGATGAGATCGCTTTCCGCCTTCATCGACTCTTCGGGATCAAAGTAGGCAGGCAAGAGTTCGTATTCGACGTCAATTAGCTCCAGAGCTTTTTCTGCAATCGCTTCTGACACGGCGACCACACAGGCAACGTTGTCTCCCACGTAACGGACTTTATCGAGCGCGAGCGCATGCTCATCGTGACCGACAGGAAGAATTCCAAAAGGATTGGGCGCGTCTTTACCGATTGCCACGGCAACGACTCCGTCAAGCTTCTCGGCCCGGCTGGTATCAATGCCCTTGATGCGTGCATGAGGATACGGCGAATGCAGAATTTTGCCGATCAACATGCCGGGGACGCTGAGGTCGTCGGCGTACTTGCCGCCGCCCGTGGTCTTTCCCGCCGCGTCGACCATCGCGGTAGGCTTGCCGATAATGGAAAAGTCAGTCATTGCAGAGTTCATGTGGGGACGGCCGCCCTCGGCCGTCCGGTCAAGCGAAGCTCGACAGGTCAATTCACATCAGAACCAATATCGATGCATCTCGTCCAGAAACTCCTTCGTCAGCGGAAAACCCGCGGCGGAGCCCAACACGGAGTCGATTCCGCATCGCGGACAGCGAGCGGTCCGTTCGTGATCAATCCAGTCCACGATCTCAGCGGGTGCAAAGGAAGCTCGACAGTAGAAACAGGCGCAGATCTCGCTAACCAGAATCTCGTCTCGATTTTGAGAGCAGCGCACATGCGCCGCTCGAACATTTGCAGGCATTCGCGATTTTAATCTCTCAAGCTTCGCCGCTATCTCCGCCGTTTCCTGCTCAGGAGTTTTGCTCACGACGACCCTCCGGCTTTGCAGGCCATCTTATTAGGATTTCGCAGCCATCCCCGCACGTTCCGCCGCCACCGCCGCTCTAATCGCCTCATACATCTGGTTATATCCCGTACAGCGGCACAAATTGCTGCTCAAAGCGTTGCGCACATCCTCTTTTGACGGATCAGGATTTTCCCTCAGCAGCGACTTCACGGTCATGATGAACCCCGGAGTGCAATATCCACACTGTGCACCTCCCCAGTCGCCGTATGCTTTCTGGATCACAGCCAGGCTGCCATGCTCGCTCACGCCCTCGATCGTTGTGATTTCCTGGCCTTCGCAACTCGCCGCCAACAAAGCGCACGAAAGCATAGCGATGCCATTGATCAGCACGGTGCATGCTCCGCAAGACGACTCATCGCAGCCGCGCTTCGAGCCGGTAAGCCCGAGGTCGCGCCGCAATACGTCGAGCAATAACGCATTCGGCTCAATCGCCAGCTCGTGAGTGCGGCCGTTGACTTTCAGTTCGATGAGTTCTTTTTTCATAACTGAGCTATGAGCAATGAGCTGTGAGCAAGGAGTGACTTGGTCGCTCAGCGCTCAGAACCCATAAAATCCGTTTTGAAGGGGCTCGGCTTCAGCCGAGCCGTTCAGGGTGGCCAAAAGTGCGGGCTCCAGCCCCTGAGGGTTTGCGGTTATTACTCTCTTTGTTCATTGTGGGACGGCTTTTCACTGCTCATGACCCGCTACTTCCCTTTCCACTTCGGCTCGCGCTTCTCCATGAACGCGCGAATGCCCTCCTGCGCATCTTCTGTCTTCATCAACTCTTCCAGGTAAATCTTTTCGGCGCGCGCCAGACCTTTGTCGAAGTGCATTGCGTCCCAAGCGTAAAAGGCTTTTTTTGTCACACCCAGTGTGGCCGGGCTCAGCCGCGCCACTTCTTCCAAAATTCCTTCGACCGCCTCAGGCAAATCATCATCGGGGACCACCTGATTCACCAGACCAATCCGAGCCGCCTCGTTGCCATTGATCGTTCGCCCAGTCAGGATCAATTCCGCCGCCCGTGTCTGACCGACCAAAGCCGCCAGCGCCGTGCACGCCACCGGCGGATAGCAACCCAGCTTGATCTCAGGAAATCCCCACTGTGCCGATGCGGTCGCGTAAACGATGTCGCAAACCATAGCCAGCTCTGCCCCGCCGCCCAGACAATGCCCGCGCACCGCAGCGATTGTCACTTTCTTACTTGCGAGCAGCGCACGAACAACGGCATGAAACTTTCGCAACATCTCCCCGATCTTATCGGGAGTATGCGCCGCCACATCCACGCCCGCCGAGAAACCTTTGCCATCACCGCTCAACACGATTGTAGAAATATCGGAGCGGCTTTCGATCTCCGCAAGCGCCTGCACCAACTCCTCCATCATCGGAATATCGATCACATTCAGAGGAGGATTGCGGAGCGCGATGCGCGCGACCGAACCGCTCACGTCGAGGGTGAGGCGGCTAAGCTTGGATTCCACAACAACCGGCATTTTGTCTTCTCTGTGTCTCTGTGACTCTGTGGTGAAAGCAATCTACAAATTAATCGCCGACTTTCTCACTTCCCCAATCGTAGCCAGCGGATCACGTGCGCCAGCCTTCTCCGCGATCCATTTCTTTTCGGTCTCGATAATGTCGAGCAGCAATTTCTTGTCTGCAGCGGTCGGCATGTATTCCTTCAGATGCTCTTCATAAGCCTTATCGTCGAGGGGCTCGCCCGTCTTGGCATGGAACTTCTGATTTGCCCATCGCCCGATGAAGCGATTGAACTTAATGTCCGGCGCATACAACTTCGGCTCACCCGGCTTCAAAGCACCGTTGAATCGCTCGATCAACCCGGCCACTTCCTGGCGATAGAGATGCCGGTTGTAATCGTTGAGATCATCCAGATCGGCGGCCTTGTCATTTTTCGGCTCGTCGTAGCGTCCCTTGATTCCCCACACATACGCCCAGTGTGCAGACGAAGAATGATCCGTTCCGAACAGATCGTAAGAACTTGAAATCCACTTGTTGAGATATTTCTGGATTAACCATCCAGGCACGACGCCCGCCTCCACGATGCGCCGCAGGCCATCATTGCCCGTGCCCATGTGAAACGCCTCTTCGCGCAGCATGTATGACATCGACCGGCCCAGCGGAGCAAACGCCGAATACTTCAGCATCTGCAACTGAAACTTTCCGTCGCGATCGACAAAATCGGTGTAGGTGAAGAAATCCATCCAGTTGTCGACATCCACATTGAACGCGCCCAGCAGTCGCTTGTTCTCAAAGGCGCGGCGCTCGAGCATTTTCTGCGCCTCGACCTTGCCCGAGTACCCGAAATGATCGACGAGCAAGGCACACATCTGCCATCCATGCCGCATTTCTTCAATCATCACGCGCGTGATGGCCCGCCGGTCCCAATCGGTTGGAGCATTCTCCAGCAGATTCCGCTGCTGCTCAACACTGGCGAACTCGGTATCGCCCTGATAGACGATCATGTTCATCAGCGCGTCGCGCATCTGCTGCGTGGGCATCTGACGCAGGTTCTCCCACTTTCGCTTGCCCCTATAATGGCCAAACTCGATCTCTTCCGTATCGATCGCGCCATACAGCGTGTCGAAATGAAAGGCTTCGATGTCCTCCGTGTTGACGCCAATCTCCTTGCGCCAATCATTGAACAGACCGATCCAGTCACTGAAAGTTCCAATTTTTGCTACTTTGCCCGGCATATAAGTCCTCTCTACTTATCATCCTGAAGCGCCTTCTTGGCGCTGAAGGACCTGGGCGCGCCGCGCGCCACCTCGAAGCCTGCCCTGAGAGAGCGAAGCGACCGAAGGGCGCGTTTGGCGCGCCTCCTTATCCCATATTCAGCCAAACCGTCTTCATCTCCGTGTAATGCTCAATCGCATGCGCACCAAGCTCGCGCCCAAAACCCGAACTCTTGTAGCCGCCGAATGGCAGCGACGCGTCCATCAATCCATAGGTGTTGATCCAAACCGTGCCTGCTTTTAATCTTCGCGAAACGCTGTGCGCTTTCTTCACGTCGCGCGTCCATACAGCGGACGCTAACCCGTAAGGATTGTTGTTCGCCTGCTCGATCACCTCATCCACATCATCGAAGGTCAGCACGGACAGAACCGGGCCAAAAATTTCCTCGCGCGCAATCGTCATCTCATTCTTTACGTCGCCGAAAATCGTCGGCTCAATGAAAAATCCTTTGTCGCCATCAACCGAAACCCGATGGCCTCCCGCCACCAGCTTGGCCCCATCCCTCTTGCCTGCCTCAATGTAGCCAAGCACGGTATTCATCTGCTCCTGGCTGACAATCGCGCCCATCCGCGTCTTCGGGTCGAGCGGATCGGCTGGCCGCATCTTGCTCGCCCGCGTGACCAGCTTCTCGGTGAACTCATCTTTCACTTTACTTTCGAGAAATAGCCGCGAACCTGCGTTGCACACTTCACCCTTGCCATAAAAAATTCCGGTGATTGCGCCTTTGACAGCGTTGTCGATATCGGAGTCCGCGAAAACGATATTCGGAGATTTGCCCCCAAGCTCCAGCGTAATGCGCTTCAGCGTGTCGGAGGCGTTGCGCATGATCTCCTGTCCGACCGCGGTCGATCCCGTAAAAGCGATCTTGTCGATACCGGGATGCTTGACCATGGCGCGTCCGATCGCGCCGGGCCCTGTAACGATGTTGATGACGCCTGCCGGAACGCCCGCCTCCATCGCCAGCTTCCCAAACCGCAAGGTCGTAAGCGAAGTCTGGCTGGCCGGTTTCCATACCACCGCATTCCCGCACGCCAGCGCTGGGCCGAGTTTCCAGGAAGCCAGCAGCAGCGGGAAATTCCACGGCACAATCATCCCAACCACGCCCACAGGCTCGCGCAGCGTATAGGTAAAGGCAGACTCAGTTGTATTGATGGTTTCGCCGTGAATCTTGGTCGCCAGCCCGGCGTAGTAACGCAAAACATCGATGACCATCGGCATATCGACGTAGCGCGATTCGAAGATCGGCTTGCCATTGTCTAGTGTTTCGAGTTCGGCAAACTCGTCGATATTTTTCTCGAGCAGATCGGCAAGCTTCCAGATCAGCCGCCCGCGCTCGCTGGCCGACATCTTTCGCCACGGCCCGTTACGGTCTTCCAGCGCCCGTCGTGCAGCTTCCACAGCACGGTCGACATCCGCCGATGAACCCTCCGCAATCTGAGTCAGAACCTCACCAGTTGCAGGATTGATGGTGTCGAAGCTTTTCGCCGCATCAATCCACTTGCCATCAATCAGCAACTGCCCGCGTTCGATCTTTGTTTTTGCTGCAAGCATTCAGTCTTCTTCAATAAGCAGCAGAGCTTCGCTTGGCGGACGGGCAAGGGAGGCGCCCGTCCCTACAGGAGCTATCTTGCTTTAAAGCCCGCCGGCCGCTTCTCCACGTACGCAGCAAGGCCTTCTTTCGCATCTTCGCTCTGGAAGAGCAACTGCTGGTTTTCGCGCTCGACCGCCAGTCCAGACTCCAGCGGAATCTCCCATCCCGTCTGCACGGCGCGTTTGATCCGTCCCACAGCTTTTGCGGCCTTATTCGGCGGGCAGAACTGCCGCGCGTACTCCATGATGTTCTCCATGAATCCATCGCGCTCAAAAATATCGTTAATGATCCCAAGCTCCAGCGCCTCTTCAAACGAGAACGTGTTGCCCGTCACCATCAACTCGATTGCCTTACTCTTCCCCACGAGCCTGGAAAGCCGCTGCGTGCCGCCAGTTCCCGGCAACACACCGAGATTCACTTCTGGCAGACCGATCTTCCCTGCATCCTTGCGCGCGATGCGGATGTCCGCAGCCATCGCAATCTCCAAACCACCACCCACGCAGTGGCCATTGATCGCCGCAATCACCAGCTTCGGCGTGTGTTCCAGCCGCAGCAGCATCTCGTTGGCGTGCAGGCAGAAGTAATACTTGAACGTGGGATCGACGCTCGACAGCATCTTGATGTTGGCGCCCGCAGAGAAAAACTTATCGCCTGCCCCGGTGATAACGATAACGTAAACGTCGTTATCCATGCGTGCGCGCAGGATCGCGTCATCCAGTTGCCGGTTCATCTCATAGGTGTAAGTATTGGCCGGCGGATCGCACATCTCGATCACCGCAACGCCGCCTTGGGTGCGGTAGTTAACAAGCTGTTTGGTGGTTTCTCCGGTCGCCGGCTGCATTGTCGTCGCCATACCTATCTCCTTGTGTCGTTGTCTCAATCTCTAATCTGCCGCTGAATTCTCTGTCGTGATGTCATTCCGAACCGGTCCGACGGACCGGTAAGGAAACTGCTTTTCGCCAGTCGTCACCACGAGCCTCTACCGTCGCCCGCGATTCATCACCCCGCGTAGAAAAATATCTCCCATCTCCTGCGCAATCTGGCCGGCATCCGCATCCACCCGCGGATTGTGCCACGTATAAATCCAATTCATCATTCCGAATAAACTCAAGACCGCAATACGCGTGGAAAACTCCAATCCTTGTTCGCGCTTCAAGTCATCCAGCAATCCCACGCAGATGCGGTAATACTGACGCTTGATGGCCGCTATTTCCGATCCAAATCCGTTCTTCAGTACGTCGGCCTCATGTGACAGCACCTTCATGCTCGCTGGATTGGCCAGAAAATATTCCAGGTGATTGAGAATAAAAATGCGGATCTGTTGTTCGGGATCGGTCACACCAGCCAGCCGTTCCCTCAGCCGCTGCACAATGGTGGTGAACGTATGCTTCTGGATGAGGAATAACAGCCGCTCTTTGGACTGGAAGTAGTAGTAAAGTCCCGCCAGCGACATGCCGCTGGCGCGCGACAGATCGCGCATGGATGCGCCTTCGTAGCCTTTTTTGCAGAAGACTTCAGTGGCGTGGTCGAGAATTTCCGCCAGCCGCCGGTCAAAGCGAGTGGCTGAAGGCGCGGTCGCGCGGTGGCCGCGAGATGAAGCACGAGTTGTTGCCGCTGGACTTCCCACAGTTCCCCAGAAAACGTACTGATTCGAACGTTCGTTAGAATCAGTATAAGGAAAACGAACGTCGATAGCAAGGCTGAGTTCGCTTTTACTGTGGACTCGTGACAGCGGGCTGGATAGGCGGAGTCTGAGTCGGTTCCCTTTCGATGAGCAGAATGTTTTTCACCTGATTTCTATCGTAGGTGACATCTTTTCCGCCAACCCGCACAACCAATTCGGTCGCAGACATCGAGAGCAGGTCTCCGCCCAACACCGTACCGTCGCGCAGTTCGATTGTGTCGTGTGTGGAACCACCAAGCTCGAACGTCACGCTGCCCCCCGAAACATCGTCTGGGCCGATTTCTACGGGAAACTTGCCGTTACTAAACCCCTCTTTGACAAATTCAAGCACGTGCTTGCCCAAAGTGAACTTGACAATCTTGGGAGTCTCTCCTGCATCGGCGCCGTCGATCCTGAGCGTAGCCCCCTGTGGCACCGAGTTGACCGTCATAGAAATCGCCTTCGGAGGGGCAGCTGGGCCAGGCTCCGCCGGCAGATCCTCGGCACCAGTGAGAGCGATACGGGCGAACCTGCCATCGAAACCGTCGTTTGAAACTTGACGGTCTCCCCAGCACGCAGGTTGCTGACCATTACCGTGGCTTCACCGATTCGCACTTTGTTTTTGTCAAACAAGTAAAGTGAGAAGTTCGCGTTCGAAATGACTTTCGTCCAAAGGTTCTCTGCAGTGGTCTCAGTCATGTACGTACCCTGATTACCGATCCCTCCTATTTCTTTAAACTTCGCAAAGGTGAAGCGCAGGATAGGAGAACCAGATTCCGGCCACGTAATGGTCTGCGCTCCCTGATCCTTGCCGCTGGTGGTCGAGACAAGGAAGGGTAACAGTGCGATAAAACCTATAAGGATCGCACGCCGCAACATGGTCGCCTGTATAACACAATTGGTGCTGGAATGGCAGTGTTGGATTGAGTGAGCTCGCGAATACCAGTCACCGAAGCTCCGAAACCTTATCCTAAAGGAACATGACTACTTCGTTCTACGTCCAGCGGAACCATCTCAGCGCCAGCACGAATGAAATCCCGCCCCACAACGCCATTACCAGCAGCCGCGGCCATTGATGAACGAGCGGTGTGCCTTCCAGAATGCTGGCTCGCAGCGCATCGTTCAGCGCAGTCAGCGGCAGGGCCTTGATCAGCGGCTGTGCCATGGCCGGGAACCGCTCATACGAGAAAAATACTCCGGAGAATATCCACATCGGCATCATGACCAGGTTCATGAGACCGCTCACGCTTTCAATTTTCTGCGCACGGCTGGCAGTCAGTAACCCCACGCCGCCAAAGCACAGCGCGCCGATAGAACCGAGCAGAACGATCGTGAAAATTGATCCCAGCACTTTCATGTGGAAGAAAATCACGCCCAGGCTCAGCAACAAGCCGATCTCCATAATCATGAGAACCAGCCGGCTCGACAGCAGAGCGGCCAGGAAATCCCCGCGCCGCATCGGCGTACCCACGAAGCGCTTAAGCAGCTTCCGCTGGCGCATGTCCACCAGCGCGAACCCCACCCCCCACATGCCCGAATTCATCAGGTTCATCCCAAGCAAACCGGGAATCAGAAAATCGATATAACGCGAGCCCGGCTCCGAAGAAGTAATTTCGCTAGTCGCAACGACGTCTTTGCGGCCGGCCGCCGCCTGTAGCGCATCGTCAACCTCAGCTCGCGCCAACACACTCTCTGGCCGCGCCGGGTCGTAAAGATAGCGCAGTCCTCCAGCAAGGTCTGGTTGGATCACGAGATCATACTTGCCTAAACGAAAGCCTTTGCGCGCGGCACTTTCATCGAGCACATCGATTTTGAATGAAGCGTGACGTGGAGAGCGCTGTAACAGCGCTTCCGCCCGATCTGCGGCTGCTCCAGACACGATTGCAACCGGCGCCGCCTGAACCGGCTTGTTTCGAAAGGCAATGCCCAGGCCGGCAGCGAGCAAAAGAGGAAACACGAATACCCAAAACACCACCTCCGGCTCGCGCTTCAATTCCAGCAATCGAGCCCACAGCAGATGCCAATACCCCGCCCACCGGCCGTTCCGCCGCACAGGACGCTTCGGCGAAGGAATCGTTACGACCGGAATTTTTTCCGCGACACTCATAGGCAAAAACTTAACGCGCCACCGGCGTCCATTTATTCAGGAATTCCAGCAAAGCCTCAGGAGTCATCGAGCGCGCATCTTCGAACTCCCCATTCTTCTGGCTGACCACGACTTTTCCATCGCTCTCCAGAACGGCAAGAACAGGAATTCCTTTATTAAGCGGAGTCTGATATTCCTGCGCAATATCGGCATTCTTTTTTCCGTCATCGCCCACGTCGACGTGCACAACCACATATCCTTCCATCGCCGAAGCGAAATCCGGCCGATGAAATGCCAGATCAAGCACGTGACAGTCATAGCACCAGTTCGCGCCGAAAACCAGCAGCACACGCTTGTGTTCAGCTGCCGCTTTCTCTTTGGCTTCTTCGATCTCCGCGTGGGCGTCGACATCAGCAGGATAGAGATTCTTCTTCATGTCCGAAGGCTGCGCCAGGTGAGGCGCATCGGTTCTTTCTGCGCTCACGATGCGCCACTGATCGCCCTGCAGCCGCCAGCCCTGGGCGTCAGTGATGTTCATGGTAGTTCCGTTTCCCGTCTGCACCTCCGCCTTGAAAATCACACTCTCGCCGCCACCAGGCTTCTGCTTCAGGCGGACAATCTCAAGCTTCATGCTGCGCACTTTCAGCCCGAGCCAGAAATTTATGTCCCCATCCGCGCTGATTGTCGTCCCATGCACGTCAATCTGCGCCGCAGGATCGCTGCTATATAAAGCCTTCAGCGCCGTCCCATCCCCCGCGAGGACGGCGTTTTTCCATTGATCAAGGGGTAGAAAATTTGTCGAGTCCGAGGGAGACTGCGCGTGGGCGAACTCTGTGGCCAGAACGATTGCCGCGACTAGCAACCGCAGTATGAGAGATTTCTTTGACGCCATGATGTCCTTCCCTTAAGAACGGGATTTAGATTCATACCATTCGATAAGTGCAATCCCATCACTCCTCTCGCAAATGTCTGCCTGTCAACCTTACAAATACATCCTCCAAACTCGCCTGGCGCGTCGTGAGATGCTCTAATTGATGGCCCTGCTTATCAATCGCATCCAGCAACGCTGGAATTGTCAAATGCGGCTCTCGAACGCTCAGCCCCACCATGCCATCTTCCTCCCGGACGGACTCCACGCTCGGCAGCTCTTGCCAGATTTCAAGAGCCGCGCTGTCTGAGTTCCCACTGATCGCGAACTCGACCACATGATGACCACCCAGCCGTTCGATCAGATCAGCGGGCGTGCCCTCGGCAATGATCTGCCCGTAATCGACAATTGCCAGCCGGTCGCACAGCCGCTCGGCCTCATCCATATAATGCGTGGTCAGCAGCACGGTGCCGCCGGCACCCTGAAATTCCCCGATGATGTCCCACAACTGACGCCGACTCTGCGGATCGAGCCCCGTCGTCGGCTCATCCAGAAACAAAATCTTCGGATTGCTCACGAGCGCCGTCGCCACCGCTAGCCGCTGTCTCTGTCCGCCAGAAAGTTTTCCCACCCACGCGTCAGCTTTTTCAGTAAGCTGCATTTCTTCCAGCACATCGTCGGTCGAGCGCGGCTCACGATAGAAGCTGGCAAATAGTCCGACGGTCTCGCGGACAGAAAGTTTCTCGGAAAGCCGCGTTTCCTGAAGCGAAATCCCCAGCCACTCGCGCAGTTCGCGCTCATTCTCGCGCCAGGAATGGCCGAGAATCGAGACCTCGCCCGAAGTCGGCTCCAGCAGGCCCTCAAGAATTTCGATGGTCGTGGTCTTCCCCGCCCCGTTCGGTCCGAGCAGCCCAAAGCACTCGCCGGTCTGAATTTCGAGATTTAGCCCGCGAACGGCCTCGACTTTGCCGTCGTAGGTCTTTCGCAGATCACGGCATTGGATGGCAGTAGCCATTGAGCGATTCTACCGGATGATTGCGCAGTCTGTGCGACCATGCCCAGCCGCGAGCACATTCTGGAAGCCATGGAACGCGATGATGTAGAAGAGGACGAACAGGGCGACCCGCCACATACCGGAAAGACGGATGGTCCACGCACTTCATAAGCGCGTCGACCACAGGGTGCATTCGATTCGCGATGGATTTCCAATAAACTAGCACGCTTCAGGGTTCACGAAGTCTCAACGAGCTAACGAGCTATCGTCCCGCCACTATCCCCGGTCCCCCCGGCGGCGGAGGAACGGGAACAGTCGGTGGCGGCGTCGGGGTTACCGGTGCACCTCCCTGGGCTGGTTTCGGAACGTTCTCTTGATCTTCTCCCGGACGCCGCAAGCTGGGGGCGTTGGCTGGTTTTTCCTCCTGCTCTTTCTTGGCTTCTTTCTGTTTGTCCCGATCCGGCAGCACGACCTCTTTTTCGGTGCGCACAATCTTGTCTCCACCCACTCTCATGGTTTCCACGCGCACAACTTCACCGCCTACGAACCGCACAAAATCCACGTCCGCCGGGGGGGCCCCGTAAATCCATTCTTCGTATTCCGTATCTCCCTCACGCTCGCGCACTTTCTTGGGCGGCTTGCCTTTGGCATAGATCACCATTTCCGAATCCATCCCCACCAGCACGCGATGCGCCTGGATCGCCTCTTTTACTTTGGGCGGCACGGTATCGAGGTATGCCTGCTCCCTACTGCGGGCATTGAAATCGAACACGGGATAAAGCAAGTCTCGCAACTGCTGCGCCGTCATCTCCGGCACGAATTTATCGAAGTAAACATCCAGGGATGAGCCATGCACGTTGGTTCTTGGGTCGTCGGGTTTTGCTCCGGGAGCCACGGTCACGGGAGCGGCACCGGAAAGCTGAATGCGCTCGTACCATTTTTTTCTGCGCAGCGCTCCGCCATTCAGCTCGAAATGAATGTGGTCATTCTTAATCTGAATCAATGAAATCTGCACCGGATCGCCCGGCTTGATGGCGGGTCCCCAAATCGCCAGCGCTTGCCGGATTTCATCGCCGTTCGGCGTGATCACGCCCTGCTTTAGCTCCAAGCCTTTCATGCCCATTGGAAATTCAGTGCGCGCATAGACCACTTGCGTTTGAAAATCATGAATGATCTCCAGGCGCGTTTGGTGCGTCATGCGTGGAGCGTTGGCAGGAATTGGCTGGGTTGCGGAAGTACTGCCGGCCGCTTGTTCCTGGGACTTCGATTGAGGTTCAGGACTTGTACCCTCAATAGGAGCAGCGGTTTGGCAGAATACCCGGTATGATGCAGAAGCGATACAGACCGAAAGGATAACCAGAAGCGAGGTGCTCACCGAGCGCATACTACACCCCAGAAGCTAGTGTCAATTATACGAGATGAACCAGATTCCCGGGGAGCTGTGATTGTGATTGATGCAATGAATGGCTACGAAGCCAGGCATTCGCGCATCGAAGGGAACCTTTCCTCGAGTTACAGTCGTTATATCGAGCTATGGAAAGCCAGTGCCTGCTCGTTCTTAGAAAACGATAAAGACGGTTGCCAGATGCGCGACATAGAGCTAAACTTTCCGCGTCTGTGGTTGGTTGCGTCGCTCCCCTGCGTATTCCCCTGAGGCCAAAACCATGTCGAACAGGCGAGTTTTGTTTTTCGTTGCCCTTTCCTGCATTGCGGTGCCCTGCGCCCCTGCACAGAGTTTCAGTTTTCCTAACGGCTCAATAACCGCGCTCGACGGGCTTCAGAATGCGCAAATGGACATGAATTTATTCTTGATCGATAGCCAGAGCGATACCACCACTCCCTTGCAGGGTCGCAGCGGCTCGGTTTCGAAATTGGACCTCAAAGCACCCGGAAAAGCGCAACACGAATTCGACAAGGGTTATCAGTTATTGATGAAAAAAGACCTGCAAGCCGCGGTCGCCCACCTCTCAACCGCGATTGCCCGCTATTCTAGTTATGTGGCCGCGCACAATGCACTGGGCACAGCCTATCTAGACCTGGGTCAGAACGATCGCGCCCGCGACGAGTTCGCACAGGCGGTGGCGCTCGACGACCACCTACCCAATTCCTTTCTGAATTTAGGATGCGCCCAACTGGCTTTATCCCAATACGCTGATGCTGAAGAATCCTTCCGCAAGGCATCTTCTCTAGCCCCTCTCGATCTCCAGTTGCTTTCAGCACGGGCATATGGAGAATTCATGAACCACGACTATCCGGCCGTGCTCAAGACCGTGGACGACGTGCACAGCCGCAAACACAAAAATGCCGCCTTCGTTCATTTCTTTGCCGCAGGAGCATTTCAGGCGCAGAACGATCTCGCCGCCGCTCAGAATGAGATGGAGATTCTGCTGAACGAAGACCCAAAGTCGCCCTCAGCCGGTCAGTTTCGTGCCATCCTTGAACAAATCAAGAAAGAACGGAGTACACCCCGATTAGAGGCGAAGCTACAACTGATCGAGCCCGTCAGCCTTTCCACCAGCAACGATGCAACTCCGGAGGGAGAATCGCGTTACGCCCAACATGTCTTACAGGATCTAAAGGAGCGGCGTCAGATCGCTGAGGCCGAAGCCGAACCCGAACCCACATGCTCGAACTGCACTACAACAGTGGCATCGAACTCTACTGCGAGCTTACCGCGACCCAGAACCAACTTCGCTGGTACAGTGCTCCGAACCAGCGTCGAGGAGGTTGGAGTTTTCTTCTCTGCTACCGATCACGGAAAATCGGTCACGGACCTAACTGCCTCGGATGTCGTGGTTAGCGACGACAACCGGCCGCCAGCGGCGGTACTCGCATTCCGCAATGAGTCCGGACTGCCTCTGCGCCTTGGACTCATCATCGACACCAGCGATTCAGTTCGTGACCGGCTTTCATTTGAACGAGCGGCAGCTGTCAAGTTCCTGCAAACAGTAGTCACAGGCAAGGACGATCTTGCATTCGTTATTGGTATCAACAATTCGGTTTTACTGGTCCAGGATTTTACCGGGGACCACACGCTTACGGCTCGCGCCGTCAGTCAGTTAGCGCCCGGAGGGGGTACTGCACTGTGGGACGCAGTGGCTTTCGCTGCCAAGAAACTGGCGAGCCGTTCAGAGAGCCAGCCCGTCGCTCGGGTTCTGGTTGTCCTTAGCGATGGGGAGGACAATTCGAGTAGCACCACACTCAAGCAAGCGATCGCGAATTCCCTCCAGGGTGAAAGCTCGGTTTACACAATCAGCACGAGGGACTTCACCGACCAAGCGCCGGACAACTCAACCGGTGACCATGCCCTGAAAACTCTCTCGGAACTTACAGGAGGCGCCACTTTTGTCCCCGGCTCCGTGGGTGGCCTCAGCGCTAGCTTCAGTGACCTTCAGCACGTCATACGCAGCCGCTATCTGCTTTCTTACAAGCCCGCCGCGTTCCAACGGGATGGTCGCTATCGTTCGATCGAGATCAAAGCCCAAAAGGATGGCCGCCAACTGAAGGTCTACTCGCGCAAGGGATATTACGCCGCCGCACAACCCGAGTCGACCGAACATTAGGAAGCGCAAACCGCCTCACACAGATATCATTCCGAACCACTCCGAAAGAGCCGGTGAAGAGCCTGCCCTGAGCCGCACGGCGAAGGGAACCTGCTTTTCGCCTCGGAGATAAACAACATTCAAAGATGAGGGGCGTTTAGGGAGAACTACTGGGAGCCTTGAGACTTTGAAACCTTGAAACCTCTGAAACCTGCTTCTACACGCTCTGCGGTCCGTGTTTCTTGTGCTGCTGGCACTTTTTCATGATGGCAGAACGAAGGCGGGTGCGGAGGTCATCGGGCAGTTCGTAGAGTTGGGAGTCGCGGTAAATCTCGATGGTCTTTTTTGTGGTATCGCAGACCACGTAGCAGTTATGGCACCAGGAAAGATGGTTCTCCAACTCGACCTTGGTCGATTCGTCGAGCATGCCGTCCAAATAATTCGTAAGCTCGTTCAAGAATTCAGAGCATTTCACTGATTGCCATCTCCACCTGCGCGATTGCCATCTTCACGATTTGCAGCCCCATTTCCGCGTCTCTGAAAATATTTCCCCAATCGCTCGCGCAGTTGCAACCGGGCCCGCAACAGACGCGACTTCACCGCTGGTACGCTCAAGTCGAGCGCCGCCGCGGTTTCTTCCGTTGAGAGACCTTCCACGTCTCTCAGCACAAATACGGTCCGAAAGCTTGGGGGAAGGCCCTGGATCGTCTTACCTAAAATCTCTCGTAATTCGGCCTGCGTAAATTGCTGTTCGGGATTGGGGCTCCAATCGGCAATCTCGCGCGGCAGCGAATCGTCTTCGGTCTTTATGTCCTCATCGAGCGAAACGGTACGCTCGGGCTTTTTACGCCGCAGCTTCATCAACGCTTCGTTGACGGCAATGCGCACCAGCCATGTATAAAACTTCGACTGTTCCTGGAACTTGGCCAGGTTGCTGTACGCCTTCAGGAAGGCTTCCTGCACCACGTCTTCCGCGTCTTCGCGGTTCTGCGTGATGTGCTGCGCGATCCTGAAAACGTTGCGATCATAGCGCCGAACCAGCTCTTCAAAAGCCGAGTCGTCGCCGCGCTTGGCTGCCTGTACCAGCGCTAGTTCGTCGCTGACAGGCTGTTCCAGTTTATTTTGGATGGCTCCCATTGTTTCGGCGATGCAGTAATTTTGCGGGAATAATCCGCGCCGTTCCCAAAAGTAACCTCTATTCTACTTTGTGTGCGGAGATTTGCCCAATCGCAGGTTGAGTCAAACAGCATCAAGCCTGATCGTCAAAAGAGGCCTCGACGAACAAACCGGAGAGACGAAACGGAGAAGGACAAACCGGCAAGGGCATGAGTTTTCACTCGTACCGGAAAAAGCCCTTTAGAGAATTTGCATTCGGGCTTCCGTGCCTGAGGTTCCTGCTTGCTGCACTAGCATTTATTCGCCTTAACAGGTGTCAAGATGGACAATCTTGCAACCCGAACCCGCTTTCTCCACACCGCGATTTGCGATACAGTCGAGGCAGTCCAGTACGCGGTCGAACACGTCCTTGCGTACTCTGGGGCGTGCCCACAAGTACCATATAATCAGTGTTTACGGGACGTATTACCCGACCGGTTACGCCCGCATCTCACGATTGTTCGCATGGCGAAAACGAAACACCAAGACGACGGCAAGCAAAGTCAGATACGGCAGATCGTAGAACAAGCCGTGGCGCAGGCTCTGCAGTCGCAGCTTACAGAACTGCAATCGCGAATAGTCCAGCAGGTGCTCGATACATTGCCGCAGCAACCAGGTGAGGGGGCACAAAGCGGCTCTTCCGCGAACGCCAACGTCCTCGTTCAAGCCGTTTCCAATATTCACGCGGGATCAACGCAGAAAGAAATCCTTCGCGCCCTGCTCGATGCGGGCAGCGGCTACTGCTCGCGCATTGCGCTGTTTGTAGTCAAGGCAGGTGCCGCCACAGGCTGGCACTCCCGCGGCTTTGGAGGAGAAGATCCGGTCAAAGACTTCGCCCTCGATCTCTCCATCGGCCCCGTCGCTCACAGCTATCAGAACCGGATCGCCACTCCCGGCAACATCGCCGAGATGGGCAGTGCGTTCATCGATCGCTTCGGCAAACCAGCCAATGAACAAATGCTGGTCTTGCCGCTCCTGTTGAAAGATAAAGTCGCCGCCATTGTATACGCCGACGGCGGTGAGACCGGCCAGCTTGATCCCGACGCTCTCGAGTTACTGGTGATGACTACCAGCGCCTGGCTCGAAGTCGCGTCGCTGCGCAAGCAAGCCTCGAAAGAAGATGCCGGCCGCATGGAAACGGCTTCCTCGGTGCAGACGGTTTCTTCGTTTTCCGATCCCTTCGCCGGACATGCGCCCAAACATGCGGTCGCCCACGTGCCCGAACAAGTAGTCGAAGTCCCTGCAGCCCACGCCAGCGCAGCCGCTGCCCCGGCCGCGGCTGCAGATCCTCTGGCCGGGCTGTCGCCCGAAGACGCCGAGATTCACCGCAAAGCGCAACGCTTCGCCCGTCTGCTCGTCGATGAAATTAAACTTTACAATCAGGCGAAGGTCGCCGAGGGCCGGCGCAACAAAGATCTATACGATCGGTTGAGAGAAGATATAGAGAAGAGCCGCGGCACATTTCAGAAGCGTTATGGAAACACCGCGGCCGCCAGCGCCGACTATTTTCATCATGAGCTGTTGCGCAGCCTGGCGGAAGATGATATCTCCGTGATGGGTTCGAATTTTCACCGCTAGCTGGGCGGGCGTTGTGGTTGTATTGTGTCTCCGCAGAAAACAAAAGTAGTGCTTTCAGGTTCAATGAAGTGGTCGGCTTTGGGGTGGCGCAGCTCTTCCAGCGCTGCGATTTACTCTTCTTGTCGGACCACGGCTTTAGCCCGTGAGGTGAATTCTTCACCTAACCGTTTACCGATTCTGCTTCTAGTTCTGTCGATATCTCTGTCAGCTGCAGCGAAAGCGCTGCCGCTCTCAATTCAGACTGAAACATCGCAAAGATCCCCAGCTCCTTCTGAAACCAAAGCAGCCGATACCAAACCTACCTCCACCATCCACAAAACCTATGCCACAAAAAATTCTACGATCCACCACACCGCCTCCCGCAAACATCCCCTTTCTCCTCGTGTCCGCCGCATACGGCAGGCTTTTGTCGCCTCAGCCAGTCTTCGCCCCATGGCGCAACAACTCTTGGCCGATCGCACACTTGCCGCCTACACCGGAGTCCAAACTTACGCCCGAACTCACGCGAGAGAAGACGCCGGCGCTCTCGCCTGGCTCGTCCTCGGTTACGCCCACGTTCTGGACCGCGACTACGCCAAAGCCATCGACCCCCTGAGCCGCGCCAAAGTTCATGCCGGAGACCTCGGCGACTACATCGCCTACTATCTCGGCGTCTCGTATCTGCAAACGGGCCGCACCGCCGAAGCTCTGGCCACGCTCGCCGATTTTTCCAAACACTATCCCGATTCTCTGCTAATACGTGACGCTCGCCTCAGCTACGCTGACGCGCTATTGCTCGAAAACCAGCCCGCCGACGCCGTCACCGTACTCGAAAGCATTCGTGAGCCCATTGGCCCCGACATTGAATTCGCCTTGGGCCGCGCCTACGCCGCCTCCGGCGATAACGCGAAAGCTGCTGGCATCTTCCAAAACATTTATTACACGATGCCCACGGCGGTTGAGGCCGATTCCGCCAGCGCGGAATTGAAGAAATTGCCTCTGGCTCCGCAGCCCACCCTTACCCAGATGAAGACTCGCGCCGATGCCCTGATGACCAAGCATCGATATGCCGATGCCTCAGATACGTATCGCGAACTTGTCAACGAATCTCCAGCTGGAGATCGTCCTCTGTTCGAACTTTCCCTGGCCGATGCGCTTCACAAGAGCGGCCGCAACCGCGACGCAAAGCTGGTTCTCGCCTCGCTGAGCAATCAAGGTGGAGAAATCAATGCCCACCGCCTCTATCTGCTCGGCCAGATCGCCTTTGCCTCTAACGACAACGACACATTCTTCCGCAGCGTGAACGACCTGCGTCAACTCTCACCTAGCAGTCCGTGGCTCGAGCAGGCGCTTCTGTCTGCCGCGAATCTGCACCTAGTCCATCACGAATATGATCAGGCGCTCGACGCGTATCGTGAGGCCCAGCAGCGATTCCCCAATGGCGCACACGCTTCCTACGTCCACTGGAAGGTGGCGTGGCTCACGCTGCGCCAGGGGCGCAACGAAGACGCCAAGAAAGCCTTTGAAGAGCAAATTGCGCTATACGCTTCTGGCGCCGAAACGCCCGCCGCGCTCTACTGGCGCGCCCGCCTCGCCGAAGAAGATAACGACTTCACCATGGCGCGCGCGTTTTATCAAAAGCTTTCCGACCGCTACCGCAACTTCTACTATGCCGAGCTGGCGCGCGAGCGCATCAAGCATCTTCCCGCCGCCACCGACGCAACCGCACACTACGCGCTGCTCGAGCACGTGCCGCCGCTCGATAGCCCGGGCAAAGTCGCAGATGTCGAGCCCCCTCAGGACGAACTTCACGTGCAGAAAGCTCAGCTTCTCGGCAATGGAGGCCTGGTCGATTTCGCTGTCCGCGAGTTGCAATACGCAGCGGCCAACAACGGCGACGGCGCAAGTTGGGGTCCGGCTGAAACCGCCCATCTCTACGACGAAACCGGACACTATGATCAAGCCATCGAAGTCATGAAGCACTCGGCGCCGAATTATTTCGCGCTCGACATCCCCGACCTGCCTCGCAAGTATTGGGAAGCGCTTTTCCCCAAAGCCTTCTGGAGCGACCTCAGACGCAACGCCGCAGCCAACGGCCTCGATCCTTACTTGGTCGCATCGCTCATCCGGCAGGAATCCGAATTCAATCCCGATGCCGTCTCGCGCGCCAACGCCGTCGGCCTTATGCAGCTTCTCCCCAAGACCGGCAAAACCGTAGCCAAACAAATCAAGCTGAGGCGCTACAACGCCAGCCAGCTCTACACGCCCTCAGTCAATTTGCAACTGGGGACGAAGTATTTCCGCGGCATGGTCGACAAGTTCGGATCATTCGAATACGCCCTCGCCGCCTACAACGCAGGATCCGATCGCGTGGAAGAATGGCTCGGCCAGGGCAAATACCGCGACCCCCAGGAATTCGTCGAATCCATCCCCTTCACCGAAACCCGCGAGTACGTGCAGGCCATTCTGCGGAATGCGAGCGTGTATAAGCAGCTGTACGGGACGCCGTAGGGGATTTTCGATTAGTTGATTTCTAATCGTCGATTGAAGCTAATGCTGGGGTGTCCCACGTCTCGCCGCTTTTGCGAGATGTGGGAAATGGGCAGCCTTCACGCGATATGGTCCCGCAGGGACGCCTGAAAATAGCCGGCCAGTTCACTGGCGGGAAAGCGATCGTACCGCAATCAGCCTCGTGCCGTAGGCACGACTGAACCTCGGCATGTCAGTTCGGTTCTCAGGCGTCCCTCTGGGCTCGGTTCCATTTCGTGCCTGCTCCCGGCGTTGGAACACCGGGCTATTTTCAGTCGTCGCTCGCATGGAACCTGCGCTCATGCTGCTTCGTACCTTAACCAGATTCGCGGAACCCCTATGCATAAATGGATTCTCCTTTCCTGCTTGCTCTGTTCGTTTTCGGCAGCGGCTCAGAAAGATGACGCTCTTGCCATAACACACGTAACGGTCATCGACTGCACCGGCGCGCCCGCCCAACCGAACTCCACCGTCGTCGTTGTCGGCACCCGCATCACCGCAGTCGGCCCAGCTGACACCGTCAAAATTCCCACAGGCACTCGCGTAGTGGATGCCACCGGCAAGTTTCTGATCCCCGGCCTCTGGGACATGCACGGACACCTGACCGATGCCACGGAAGATGCTTTTCCGCTGCTGATCATGAATGGCGTGACCGGCGTGCGCGATATGGGCGGCGATCTCGTTCAAATCGATCGCTGGCGATCGGAGTTCGAAAGCGGCGCGCGAGTAGGGCCGCACATCATCCGCGCCGGCCCATTTGTCGACGGCCCCAAAGAAGGAGTGTCAAATCGGCTCACGGTGCGCACGCCGGAAGAGGCTCGCAAAGCAGTTGGCGATCTGAAGGCCAAGGGCGTCGATTTCATCAAGGTCCACAACGCGCTTCCTCCTGACGCGTTCTTTGCTCTGATGGATGAAGCCCACAAAGAACACATCCCCGTAGCCGTCCATTTGCCGAAGAATGTAAGTTCGGCTGAAGCATCCGACGCGGGGGTCGTCAGCTTTGAGCACGTCGAAACGCTCTACGAGAGCGCCATGTGGCGCAAAGGAGCAACTGCCAAGACCATCGAACAAGCCGTGGATGAAATCCTTGGCCCTGCGGGACAGGAACTCTTTCAGCGCTTTGTTAAGAACGGAACATGGTATGTGCCAACTCTGGTCGCGTATGAACGAGGTTTTGTGCTTTGGAGCAATGATCCGGAATCGCTAAAGCCACGACTGGATGTTCACAAAAAAAATATTGAGGTTATCCGCAAAATGCACAAAGCCGGTGTTCAGATCATGGCAGGGTCAGACTTTTCCGATTGGGCCATGGTGCCCGGCGTCGATCTGCACAATGAATTAGCACTGCTCGTGGAAGCCGGCTTCACTCCTCTGGAGGCGTTGCAGGCCGCGACTCTCAATCCTGCGAAGTTTCTGGGCAAGACCGACACTTTCGGGACAATACAAGCGGGCCGCGTGGCTGATCTGGCCTTGTTGGATATGAATCCGCTCGAAGACATCAGCCACACGCGCAAAATCCATGCCGTCGTGCTCGGCGGCAGGTTCTACCCGCTGGCCTTCATCCGAGCGCGAGCCCTGCAGAACGCCACAAAATAACGATGAAAAGGGCCCATTTCATGGATGCGGGTGACCCAAGCTGGCTGTAACCTCGCTGTAACAATTCCGAGCACGCGTTGCACTTCTATTCGTTCAACGTCTATTAATACAATAATGTCGATAAATCGGGTAACCTTGTTTCCCCTCAATCTCTCTGGCCAGATGGTAACGCGGATGTCTCGCTTGTCAACGCATCCAATGTGTACAACGCTATTGGAACTTCCTCCTCGGGAACCGGCGATGCCTACATCAACGTTGCCCTCACCGATCTCCGTCCTGAGGACGCATTGTTCGCCACGACACGCGCTCTGGCAAAACTGAACAAGACAAACTGGTCGGGTCTTGGCTACATTGGACCGAATGCTACTATAGGGGCTCCGATCTATACCGCGCAGGGCACCGGGACACAGGCAACGCCAGTCAAGTTCGGGCTGAGCGGCCAATCAGATCCCATAACGGGAATCACTGTTCCTTCATACACCACAATTCCCGTCGGTGCTGGCCAAGTCATTTTCGTTTTGAATAACGGCGGCACCTTCTCGTCTTCCACCGCAAACCTCATTACTGGAGTTGGCACGAAGGGTCCATTCCCGCTGGCTCATCTGTTTGATGGAACTACCACCGCCGACACAGACAATGCGGCTTTCGGTGGACCGGGCGACGGCGCGGGAACTCCGCTCACTCTTTTCTTGCGCGAACCGCTCTCCGGAACAGAGAACGTGGCTGAATTCACTCTGTTCCGCACAACCGGCAACACGGATGATTCCCAGGAAGTTGGCGTCATCAATCCGTACAACAGTCCTTACAATCCGCTGAACCTTCCTACTCCGGTTCACGGTGTCCGGCAGCGCGCGCTCAGCACCAGCGAAGTGGTGGGCAGTAATAAGAGTGGGGCTGCCTACGGCCTGCTGGGAACTCCCAACTCACTGGGCTACATCTTCTTCAGTTTCGCCAATGCCTCAAAATTGTCTGGAGCCGGTTTCAATTATCTGACTCTTGACGGAGTCGATCCCCTCGCCATTCCCGGGACGACTAATCAGGCGTTGCCAAATGGTACGGTCACGGACGCGGCTTCGGTATGGGGAGGCCCTTCTTTCCCCAATCTTCGCAACGGCACATACAAGGCGTGGTCGTTCCTGCGGTATCTCGTGCCAAATTCGCTGATCGGAGTTGACCCCTACGGTCCAGATGTGCTGGCTCAGTCGGCCCAGGATATCGTCGATACTACCGTATCCGACTTCGTTCCCTTCTATACCTCAGACGGTAGCGACGGTCTCGACGTTTATCGATCTCACTTCACGCAATCCGGAGTCGCTGGAAACAACGGAGCTGCAACGGCTGCAAATTCGTTAGATGGGGGCAATACGCTGGGCGGCAGCTCCGAGGCAGGCGGCGATGTCGGTGGAGCGATCCAGGGACCCTTCGGCGTTACGGTTCCAAACAGCACTGGCACGGTAACTACCTCGGGCACTCTCACCAAGAACAAAGGCTATAAGGTGACCTGGAAGAGTGGCATCCAATTCACCGCCGGCACTTCTTGGGAAGGAGGGTCGATCACCATTAACGGCACGGACTACACAATTGCCAACGTGGCCCTGACGAGCAAGATTCTCTACGTCACGACCGATCCAGGCGCCAACACTACCGCAGTTGGTTATTCCGCCGCGTTCCCTTACACCTACCCATCGGCGACGCCCCCTGGCGTACTTAACAAGAAGCAATAGTAAGTCGTCCTCCTGAATGAGGCAGATGGCCACCGACCCGGCCATCTGCCTCGATTTTTTTTTATTCGGGATTCTGGCAATCGAAAATCTCACCGTTGGCCGGGATGTTCGATCTGCTATGTTCTGCCCCGGAGCTGCCTCAGGTCTCGCCGTCTTTGCGAGACCTGGGACCCTGAGTTGACTCTCTGACCCTCGAACTCTCACCGCATCTCACTGAGGCCGCCCATCAGGCTTGACTTCGCGAACACAATCTCCAGCACCAGCAGACCGGCGCCGATGCAAATCGCGCTGTCGGCCAGATTGAACACAGGCCACTGATATCTCCCCACATAGAACAGGAGAAAATCGACTACCCGGCCCCGCGCCACGCGGTCCCACAGATTGCCGACCGCGCCCCCCATGATCAGCGCCAATCCGATGCCGCTGGCGATGCGAGCATGATGATTCTTCCACAGCAGGATGGAAACTACGATCAGCGCAATCACCGAGAAAGCGATCAGCAATCCCGTTTTCCATGGCGCGGTCGAGTCGGCAAACAGACTGAAGGCAGCACCAGTGTTTTCAGTATGAGTCAGGCGAAAAAATCCCGGAATAATTTGGATATGCGAATAAAGCGGAATGCGCCGTGCCACAATGTATTTCGTCCAGCGGTCGAGCAGGACCATCAGCAGAGCGATGGAAAGATAGAGAACGCGCGCGGAATTCTTGGTCATCCGAAGTCAGGCTGTGTGAGTTTGTCCTGAAAATATCTTAACAGCCCGTCGCAGTAGGTTCAGGGGTTGGTTGTTTAAATGAAAGTGGAACGGCAAATTCCTGGCTGAGTCGGAATGATACCGTGACAGAATCCGCCGGCATGCGGAAATGACTACGCTGCATGCTTCTCGGCCAATGATGCCACGTACTGGCGCCGCTCGGCGTTCGACGAGATGATCCTCATCTCCTGCCAGTCGTAGGGAAATTCCTTCCCGCAATCCAGGCACGCAACGTAAGTGCCGGTTAACCCAGCCGCCTGTGGACGCCGACCGGCGCCGCGAATCGTGACGGGAAAGCTGAACCGGGAATGGCGACAACCGAAGAAGAAATCAATCAATTTTTCGATCAACCTGCCGATCATGGAGCACCTCCCACAGCCGCGCTGGTTCGCCCGGACCTTCTGAGTGCGCTGCCCCCTTTTGACTAAAAATCGTTAATGTGCCACCCATAAAGTTAGATTCAGCTTCGCGAAGAATAGTTTCGCTTTTGACGGGCGGCGGAGCGCAACCAGTTCCGTTTTTGCAACTGCTTGTGCAGCGGGGAGTTATGTCGGCCAATCAGGCAATTCGGTTGCGGTAATAACGCTTTTGCAGTATCAGGCGAGGTGTAGGGCTTTCCTAATGGTTCCCCGCTGCTGCTGGATTTTTTCCTGCAGCAGCGTAATGGCATAGATTAATTGCTCGGGCCGCGGGGGGCAACCCGGTACGTAAACGTCTACCGGAATGACCTGGTTGACGCTCTGCACGAGTGCATAATTCTGAAACACTCCGCCGGATGTGGCGCATGCGCCCATGGAAATCACCCATTTGGGTTCCGGCATCTGCTCCCATAGCTGGCGAATCACCGGCGCCATCTTGTTCGAGACGCGCCCGGCAATGATCATCAGATCGCTCTGCCGCGGTGACGGGCGAAACACTTCCGCTCCGAAGCGCGCAATATCGAAGCGCGATGCGCCCATCGACATCATCTCGATCGCGCAGCAAGCCAAGCCGAACGTCATCGGCCAGATGGAGCCTTTCCGCATCCAGTTGACGGCGGAGTCGAGCGTGGTCAGAATCAGGCCCTCCGGCGTGGGATTGCCGTAGGTCAGATCTTTGACGACCTTCTTGCCATTGTGAACGTCAACGTAGGGGCCGAAGTTCAGCTCGCGGGACATGTCGTTATTCTAAATCAGGCGGAAGTCCTAGTGTTACGCTTCAATTTCAAATCGCATGCGAAGCGACCGTGGAAGAGCGGCGCTTCAGCGCCGCGTAAGCCAGCTGACCTCACGGGTTCACCACCACCTTCCCAAACATCTGGCTCTTCTCCAGATACTCATGCGCCGCCCGGATTTCACTCAAAGGAAACGCCCGATCAACCACCGGCTTCAATCGTCCTGCGAACACATGCTTCAAAACCTCATGCAGTTCGCCCATCGTTCCCATGTAAGAACCCAGCAGGCTCAACTGCCGCGCAAACAGATGCCTCAACTCGATCGCCACGTTCGATCCGGTAGTCGCGCCGCAAGTCACCAGCGTGCCGTTGCTCTTGAGCGACTTCATGCTTTCATCCCAGGTCACCGCGCCCACGTGTTCAAAAACGATATCGCACCCTTCTTTGTTCGTGATCCTGCGAACTTCGTCAGAAATTATCTGCTTGTAGTGGTTGATACCGAAATCGGCGCCAAGCTCACGTCCCTTCGCCAGTTTGGTTTCATCTCCGGCTGTTGTAATCACGCGGCAGTGAAACATCTTCGCAATCTGAATGGCGGCAATGCCCACTCCCGAACCCGCACCCAACACCAGCACCGTCTGCCCGGGACGAATACCGGCCCGTCCCACCAGCATGTGCCAGGCAGTCAAGAAAACCAGCGGCACACTTGCCGCTTGATTGAAATCGAGTGAGTCAGGAATTGGAATGACATTCGAAGCACGTGCAGCGAACAGTTCGCAGTCACCTCCATCAACGGTATTGCCCAAAACCGTGAACTCCCGGCACTGATTTTGCAGCCCGGCGACGCACTTTTCGCAATGCCCGCAATAGTGCATTGGCGCAAGAAGAACGCGTTGGCCCGCCTTGAATCCCGTAAGGTACTCGCCCACCTCCACGATCTCGCCCGCGACATCGCTGCCTGGAATATGCGGCAATTTGATTCCCGGCAATCCCTTGCGCACCCAGATGTCCAAATGATTCAGCGAGCACGCGCGCACCCGCACCAGCACTTGATCCTTGCGCGGCTGCGGATCAGGCACATCTTCGTACATCAACACTTCCGGCCCACCAAACTGATGAATGCGTACGGCTTTCATGGCTTTCTCCTGTGAACGTATGAGGCTAGCACAGGTGATGCTACCGAGGCGCAGCTGTTTCGAGGCGACCGCAGTTGCTCGTCTTTTTTGGCAATCTTTCTCACGGAACGCCGCCGTTTTAGCAGGTCAATGAGTCCTATAAAAAGGGATGTCAAGAAAAAAGCTCTGCCCCGACCGGAAGAGCGAGATTGTTTCTCGAGATCCAGCCCACTGTAGGTTCACTTCTCGGGAGAAGTTTGGCTGGTTGTCCATGCTCGTGAGTTCCTCCGCTGCTGGTGACCATGCTATCGAGTTGGAGAAAGCGGCAAGCGCGCCGGTTGCTTCCGAG
>JASHOH010000181.1 GCA_030041215.1 Candidatus Sulfotelmatobacter sp.
TGTTGCGGCGCGGCCTGCGCTGGCATGGCCTGCGCTTGACCGCCCTGATCTCCGCCTTGTTGCTGCTGGCCGCCTTGATCGCCAGCCTGCTGCGAATCGTCATTGCTGATGGAGAGCAGTTGCCCGATGGTGTCCTCGACCTGCCCGGCATCGGCGTTCGCAAGCGATCCTTTGGGGAACTGAAAAACTACGTTCGCTTTCATGGCCGTGGGAGGATCGGTTTTGTTGCAGGTATCGCAGGCCACAATGCCCAAGGTGACCGTATCTTTGGCCACGTTCACGTCAATTTTCTGCGGATACACTTTGTCGCCCGCCGCCATCAGATGCGTGGTCTGCTCCTTGCCAAACTTTTTCATGGCAAAGCCAAGGCCCTTCGAGACCGTGGTGTTTGGCGAATGCACCTGGCCGTTTTCGTACTTGGTCGAGAGGATGCTTTGGTCGGAATAAGGCACACCGAGAATTCCACCCTTCTCGATTTTCAGCAACGTGCCCTTTTCGACCACGGAGTATCCGCCGGTATCAGAACCCATTTTGACTAGCTTGTATTGCGCCGCGAGTTGCTCCTGAAGCGTCGGAGCCTGCGCGCCGGCCGGCAGTGAAGTAGTCACGGCGATCAGAACGATCAGAGCAGTCGTGTAGCGATAAGATTTCTGCGACATGGTCAGTCCTCCTTTTAGTTTTCCCGAGCGAATACTGTCACCAGAAAAGGAGCCCTAGACTTCATTTAGAGTGGTGCAAACGGGAGCGCCCGATTCCGGGCGCTCCCGACGGTGCTTTCAAACGAGCAGCTTTGCAGCAACCTCCGCAAAGCGCGGGTGTTGAGCTATTGACCTCCGCCTTGCGCCGTTTCCTGCTTGACCTGCGCTTCGGTCTGGTCAGCCTGCGCTTGCTGCTGCTGCAGGTCCTGGGCCGCGCTCGGATCCGGTTTCGGCGGCGGCACATCGGACGCCGTCGTGCTAGTGTCTGGGGCCTTCGGCATGCCGTTTGTGCCCTGCTTCTGGGCCATCTCTTTCATGCCACTCTGCAACTGGTCCGCGAAGTGGTTATACATTTCCTGCAGATCATCCACTTTCACGGCCACGGTTTGACCGGAGGCACAATCGCCCTTTTTGGTGGCGGAGACGCTGGCATTGACCATCTGGTTGGAGTCAGGAGTATCGGTCAGCCGCGTGACCACGTCACCGGCTGTGAGCCCGCATTCCTGGCCGCTCGCCGTCACTCCGGTAACGGGAGTGTCGACCACGAAGGTCCGCTGCGCGGGATCAAGCGCCGGAGGCGCTTGACCACTGCTGGCCGTGGCCGTCGACGCTGCGGGCGCTGGAGCACTGCCTCCGCTGCTGCCGGCTTGCTGTGCCTGCGCCTGCTGCGCCGCGATCTGCGCCTTCACTTCCTCGGCGATCGCTTCCTTGACTTCCGGAGTCAATGTCACCTGACCGGAAGCTTGCGCTTGCGCATCGCCTCCGGCAGGCGCGCTGGCCTGCGCATCGGCGGCGGCGGCCTCATCGGCACGGGCCTCCTGACGAGCCGCATAAGCCGCCTGCAATTCTGAGGCGATCAGGTAGTCCGTAAGCCAGAATGCCGGCGCAGCGTAATAGGGATAAGGATTCCACCAGCCACCGTAGAAACCCCACCACGGGGCTCCGCCCCAGCCCCACAATCCCACGCCCCAATACACGGGACCAGGCCAGGGATTCCAAGCCCAAGCGTAGAAGCCAGGGGCCCAATAGTAGCCCGGATACCAGCCGTAGTACGGATGTCCGCCCCAGTAGTACGAACGATAGACGCCGACATGGACGACTCCGCCGTAAACATAAGTGCGGGAGACGAAGGTACGCCCGCCACGGACCACGTACGCGCGCTGCACGTAGCCGCCGCGCCCACTGGTGACAATGCGGGCGCCATTGCGTTCGCTCACGACGGTGCGCCTGCCACCAACTCCATGTTCAATGTGCATCCCGTTACGGTCAATGGAACGGATCGAGCCGTTAGGGCGAATATTCGCCGTGCCGCCACCTCTGAGCTGGCGTGTTGTGCCAGCCGGGCGGTAGGCCGCAGGCCGATTCCCACCAGCCGCAGGCCGATTCCCACCGGCTGTCGGGCGATTCCCGCCCGCGGTAGGACGGTTGCCCCCTGCCGTTGGGCGATTGCCGCCCGTCGTGCTGGGCCGAGTTCCGCCGGTCGTGTTGGGGCGATTCCCGCCGGCTGTCGGGCGATTTCCGCCCGCGGCTGGACGGTTGCTGCCGGCCGTAGTCGGACGGTTGCCTCCTGTCGGGCGAGATCCACTCGTCGTCTGATGAGTCCCGCCGGTTGCCTGGCGGTTGCCGCCCGTCGTGGGGTGACTTCCACCAGTCGAATGCGAAGGCGCGGTGTTATGAGACTGAGGCGCCGACTTTGCAGCAGGCGCGCTGGTTTTATGTTGTCCCCACGCTAAGACAGGCATGACAAGCAACAAGGAGATCGCCCAGATGGGCGTAATCTTTTTACTCTCGAGAACGCGATTCATACCGCCTCCTGATTCCACCGAGCCTTCAAATCTTTGTGTATTGCTCAATTCCCGGAGACCATTCCGGCCGGGCCATTAATGGCCGAGCTTGACACAGCCGTTTGCCCTCAAGAGAACCCCGAAAAGCCCAAGTTCACCCAGGGGAACGCCCGCAATCTCGAAAACACCTTTCGGCAATGAATGTTGCGGATCGTGATGAACCGAGGCCAAAACGTTACCAGAAGTTTGCCCCGGCTGCAATAATCTAGAGCTAAAGAATCCTAAAGGGTTCTAAAGACGGTTCCCCCTCCACGTGGATTCGCGTTTTCGGCCAGGATGTTGCGATAATCTATCCCTGCCTTGGAGGAAGTCCTTGCGCTACGTGGACCGGTTGCAACCGTTCGCTCTGCTGGTGATGCGCCTGGCGCTGGGCGCAGTCATGATCGGCCACGGCTATCCGAAAGTTTTCGGCGGGCTGCATCATCACGCACAGTTCGTAGCCAGCCTCGGCCTGCCCGCCTGGAGCGGATACCTTTCTGCGTTTGCCGAGTTCTTTGGCGGCATCTGCGTCTTGCTTGGCCTGTTTACCCGCTTTTGCGCGTTTGCCGTTTGTATCGACTTGGCGGTTGCGATCTGGAGGGTACACTGGCACAACGGGCTGATGCCCGCCGGCGGGAAAGGATACGAATTTCCGTTGTCTCTGGCTGCGCTGGCGTTTGGACTGATTTTCCTCGGGCCGGGGCCGATCTCGCTGGACCATATTCGTGGGGCTGGCGGGAGCGCCAAGTCGAGATAGATGCGATATCGCGCGTGGTCGCGCCACGAAGGGTGCGTTGTAATCGCGAGATAACTGAGAGTTGCTCTCGGCCTGCGCAACTTATTGCTGGCATCCGGGTTGTGAAATACTCTGAGCAAAAAAGAGCGCAGGAACCTGGTTGACACTTCTTTACTCGTCCGGCAGTTGAATGTTGTCTTACGCAGAAATTATGATGGATTAAGCAAACTTCAAACATCTGGAGATTACGCGGGCGCATCTGATGGCCTGCACACGAAACTGATAGGAGGTTTCTCTTGAGAAAGCTGACGCTGCTCGCGGTCATCGGTTCATTTCTGTTGGTTGCCAGCTTCGCTTCGGCGCAGCAGGCCGACGTTTTCCTGGGGGGCGGCACACTGGTGTCGTCTGCAGGGTATAACATCACCACTGGAAATCCGCCCGAGAAGGGCGGCCTCTACATCAATCTGGGCGGTGATGTGGTGTTCCACAATCGCTTTGGAGTGAACGTGGAAACGGCGTGGCGAGCGACCCAGGGGGTTTACGTTCTAAGCGAACTGAATTATCGGCCGATTCTGACGGACTTCAACCTCCTCTTTCAGCCGAAACTGGGCAAAAAGCTCGGGGTGGATCTTCTGGCTGGAATCGGAGCGGGTGACACCCGATTTTATACCCCTGGCCTCTCGAGCTCCTACTATACCGGCTACGCCAGCACTGATCACTTCATGGAGCATCTGGGCGGCGGCCTGCGGTACTACGTCTGGAAGCACGGGGTCTTCGTGCGGCCAGAGATTCACTACTACCACATCCAGGGCAATAGCAATCCGATCAATAATGGATACTTCAGCTCTAACAACGTAGTCCGGGTGGGTGCGTCAATTGGCTACACTTTTGGCGGGGATTAGTCCCGTTTATTCGCTGGCCGTCACCGAGCTTGTTATTCTTAGGGAGCCGATTGTGTCCATAGCGCGTCTATGTTGGAAAGCGGAGACGCCGTTGGGTTAAATCCGGCTGCCGCAGTTTTTGATCCCAGTCGAAACTTCAAAAGGGGCAGGTATTGAGAAAAACCGCGCTTGTGTGCTTGGTTCTGCTCGGTGCATTCGGTAAATTTGCTTTCGCGCAGCAAGGCGACATCATGGTGGGGGCCAGTGAACTGGAATCGGTGACCAAGCCAAGCGATGTCGTGACTTTTCAGCCCTTGCAGGAAAAAACCGGCATTTATCCTAGCATCGCGGCCGACTTTTTTGGCTTTGGTGCGAAACACCGCATCGGCCTCAATATCGAAACCTCATGGAGATATCACAAGGGCAATTATTACGGCTACGAACAATACCGGCCATTTTTCACGGACGTGAATGCCGTCTATCAGATGAAGGTGAGGAAACGGATCGGAGTCGATATATTCGGCGGCATCGGAGTGGCCAGCAATCGTTTCGAACTGCTCTCTCCCTGCGGCATACCGGGCTGCATCAATTACACCAGCAGCAACCATTTCATGGAGGATCTTGGCTTCGGCGTGCGCTATCGGTTTTGGCGGCACTTCTTCGTCCGGCCGGAGGTCCACTACTACCACATTCAAAATAATCGGGAATTCAATTCCGACAGCGTTTTCCGCGGCGGAGTATCGATCGGATACGCATGGGGCGGAAAGCCCGCGGCGGCTCCGACTCCCAGTCTCGCACCGAATCCTGCTCCCCAATAAGAAAGAGACAGCGTGGGGAAACGCTGCCTCTTGATCCAGAAAACTAGCCTTGCCTACGGTTCGCGTTCGCAAATTTCGGCTTCGTGGATGGCGGCGTCGAGATGCTCGATGGCTTTGGCGCGATGGCCATGGAACTCGCCTTCTGCATGCTCAAGATGCTCTTTCGCGTGATGCATTTCCTCAAGGGCGTCATGAATGCGCGGATGAGGCGGCATTGGCGAAGCCGCAGGCGCCGGTGCAGCAGCCACGGTCGGCGTGGCAGCGGCCTTTGGACCAGACGCCGCCACGGGGAAGGCTATGGCAAGTATCAGCATGGCCACGATTAATAGAGTTAAGTACCCGATTTGCTTCATACGCTCCTCCTCGTCCGATTTGCGGCGCGGACGCCGCCGATAAAGTCCTCGCTACGGAACCCCTTTGCGAATTGGAGAACCCCGCGACTCCGCACAGTATAGCCGCACCCCCAAGAAATTCCCCTGTGCATAAGTTGACTTCTGAGGTGCCACGTGACGTGAAGTTTCAGAATGGGTCGCTGTTAGCACGCCCTAATGGGCATGCCGGCGGCTTCGCCAATACAGGAACAGGGCAATCAGGATAAACAGGGCAGCGGCGGTCAGGTTAAAACGCTTTAGCAAAGTTATCAGTCGGCCCCACTGGCTACCGAAGCTGTAACCAGCCAGCGAGATGACAGCAACCCACAAAGCGGCGCCGATCAGGTTGAAGGCGGCAAACTTCTTCCAGGGCATGCGCAGGATTCCAGCCATCGGCCCAGCGATGACGCGCAGGGCGAACAAAAATCGGGCAAACAGAATCGTGGCCGCGCCATAGCGTTCGAAAAGCCGCTCTCCTTGGGCAACGCGGGCTTCGCCAATGATGAAGCTGTGACGATAGCGATCCAGCAGCGGCCGCCCGCAATAAAGCCCGACTGCATAGCCAACGTTGTCGCCGATGGTGGCCGCAAGCGTTCCGATGACGACAATCCATCCAAGCTGGAGAGTTCTCTCGGAGTACGCCAGAAAGCTTGCCAGCAACAGGACCGTCTCTCCTGGCAGCGGGAGGCCGGCATTCTCCAGCAACAGCGCGCCCGCAACCGCCCAATAGCCGTAATGCACAAGGAGAAGGCGCAAGAATTCCAGGATGTGGTGGGAAATCATCGTGCAAGGGCATCCTATGATAGCTGGGCAGCGGGACAAACCAGAAAAGCAGGTTCCCTTCTACTTCGCTCAGGGCGGGCCCTCGCCGCCGCTTCGCGGCGGAGGTTGAACGACATCCGTTCTGACACCTGCCGAATGGGATCCAAACCGACTCGCTGCCGGAAATCGGTCCCGCTTGAGTTCGAGGCGCGGACGAGCTCATGACCCATGCTATGCTCGTTGCAAACGCGTTCCCATGCGGATTCTCACCCGCTACATTCTGCGCGAAGTAACGTCGCACGCTGTCATCGGCGCCGCGATCTTCACCTTTGTGCTCTTCACGCGTGATCTGGGACGCATTCTCGAGCTGGCTGTGCGCGCCAGCGCTCCACTGCCCAGCGTTGCCGAAATCTTCTTCTACACCTTGCCTCTGGCGCTCACATACACAATTCCGATGAGCGTCCTGGTGGGAATTCTGATCGGGCTGAGCCGCCTCGCCGCCGACAGCGAAATCACTGCCATGCGGGCCAGCGGCGTGGGGGTGTGGAACTTTGGCCGCGTGCTGGCAATCTTTGTGGCTGCTGCATGGTCGCTAGCCCTTGTTAACAGTGTTTACATTGCGCCGTGGTCGCTGGCGTCACTTGGCCGCCTGGAAGATCAATTGAAGGGATCGCAGGCTTCTTTCGAAGTACAGCCTCGCGTCTTCTATGAAGGCTTTCCCAAGCTCGTTCTTTATGTGCAAGATGTGCATAGTGCGCAGGGCGGAGCGGTCTGGGACGGCGTTTTTCTCGCCGATATCTCCGATCCTTCCAATCCACGAATCACGCTGGCGCGTGAAGGCATTCTCGTTCCGGAGGGCCAGGACCGGCTGCACTTGCACCTTACCGACGGTTCGAGTCATGAAACTGATCCTGCGCAGGCCGATCATTATCAGATTTCCACCTTCCAGCAGACCGACATCCCGATTGAACTTCCCCCATCGGAGAGCAGGGCCGACGAACAATTGCCTTACAAGGCAATGGCGACAAGGGTGCTACACGAGCGAGCGCGCGGCGTCGACCCCGCGACCCAGCGCCTGTACCTGATTGAATTTCATAACCGCTTCGCCCTGCCCACAGCATGCCTGGTATTGGCCATGGTGGGAATTCCGTTGGGACTTTCGTCAAAAAAGAGCGGCAAGTCGGGTGGGTTCGTACTAACAATTGTTCTCGTCTTCGTCTATTACGTGATTTCACTGATCGGGGTTTCGCTGGCCAAACAAGACAGGCTTATGCCGGCCTTCGGCTCGTGGCTGGCGAACCTGGTTTTCTTTGTCGCCGGATTGCTTCTGCTGTGGCAGGCGGAACGGCGGCCATTGTCGCTTTCTGCGATCAGGCTCGCATGGAAGCGCGAAGAAACGCCATTAGATATTCCGTTTCACGAGCGCAGGCGCAAGCGACCAGATGCCAATGCCTTCGAGCGTGCTTCCACCCGGCGACGGGTCTTCAGCGCCAGCTTTCCGACTGTGCTCGACGATTACGTCCTGCGCGATTTCTTCGTTTACCTGGGTTTGACGGTGGCGACGTTCCTGGTTCTGCTGCTGGTCTTTACCTTGTTCGAGCTCCTGGGCGACATTCTGCGCAATCAGACGCCCGCAGTTGTTGTGGCGGAATATCTGCTGAACGTTTCGCCGTATCTGCTTTACAGCGTCGCGCCGCTGATCATGCTGCTGGCAGTGCTCATTACGTTCGGGCTTCTGAACCGCTCCAATGAGATCACGGCGATGAAGGCCACGGGCACCAGCGTGTATCGGATTTTCGTTCCCGTGCTGTTCGCGGCGGCGGTTCTGTCGGCAGGATTATTTTTCGCCGACCAGCTCTATTTGCCGCACACCAACAAGCGGCAGGAGGCGTTGCACAATCAGATCAAGGGCAAGCCTCCGCAAACCTATCTGCGTCCCGACCGCCGCTGGATTTTCGGCCGCCACGATGACATTTACTACTATCAATTCTTTGACGCTGACCGAAACCAATTCGCCAATCTCACCATCTTTCAACTCGATCCCGCCAGCTTCTCGATAACCGAGCGCATCCACGCCGATCGCGCCCACTGGGCCGATAACCTGGGCCGCTGGATTTACGAGCAGGGCTGGCAGCGTCTATTGCGCGGGTCGGCAATCGCCGGATACCGCACATTTGATGTTTCCACTTTTCCCGAGATCACCGAGCAGCCGTCTTATTTCAAAAAGGAAGTAAAGCAATATTCCGAGATGAATTACGAGGAACTACATCGTTATATCCGCGATTTGCAGCAGAGCGGATTTGACGTAGTGCTTCTGCGGGTGCAGTTGAATAAGAAGCTCTCGTATCCATTGATCACTTTGATCATGGCCGTGCTGGCGGTGCCGTTCTCGTTGTCAACAAGAAAAGGCGCAATCACGGGAGTCGCGACTGCAGTGGGAATCGCCGTGGTTTACACAGTTGTGTCGCGGCTGTTCGAGGCGATGGGAGACGTCAGCCAGTTGCCGCCGGCACTGGCGGCATGGTCGCCAGATTTGATTTTTGCCCTGGTGGGAACGTACCTAATGTTGAAGATTCCGACCTAAGTGCGGCTGCGCGATTACTTCACCGCCACCCCCGAAGGGTAATTGAACGTACTGACGGAACCCATAGGCGACAAAGTGCCGGTCGCCGGGACAACGCCGAATTCGGAGAGAGTTTCGGCATTCGCGTTGGCGACGAACAGAAAACTGTCATCATTGCGAATGGCAATCGAATTCGCTCCGGAATTCTGCCCTAGCGCGGTGCTCAAGGCATAGGTCGTGGGAGAAAGTGGCGACAAAGCGCCGGTCGATGAACTGATGCGAAAGGCGTTGATGTAGCTCGAACCGGTCGCCACGACATAGAGAAAATTGCCGTATGCATCAACGGCTAGCGGACCAGGAGCGTACCCCGTCGCAAATGGCGAATTGGCGACCGGGTGCAGGCTGAAGTCGGCAACTGTACAGTCCAGGGAAATGTTGACGGCACTGCAAATCGTGTAGGCGCTGACAGAGTTGCCCTGCTCGTTAGCAACATAGAGGAAGCGATTGCAGGGATCGACTGCAACCCCGGCCGGCACAGTGCCGGTGGAAACTCCCATTACGGTGCTGGAGACCGGAACCAGAGAGAGTACACCTGACGAGAGATTCACGGAATAGTTGAGGACTGTGTAGTTCGCCGAGTCTGTGACGTACAGATTTTCAGTCGTGAGTGCCGCTTGTTGCGCACAGACTGCGTACTCATTGGGATAAACGGTTGGGGTTACAGCCACCGCGGAAGCACTGGCCGTTGCGGTGCTCTGCACGGGCAACGTAAAAGGAGACCCTGCGACTTCGGTCAACGTTGTCCCATTCACACTGAAGACCGAGACGGTTCCCGGGACAGGCACGGTCGCAGCAATCATGCTGCCGTTGCACATGTAGGGCTGGGTTTGTGCATCGGTCCAAAAAACGTCCGCCACAAACAGGTACTTCCCGCCTAAATCGATGGTCAGGGCTTGTGGAACCACCGCAGTCGGGGTCACCTGCACCCCCGGCACCGTCGTGCTGCCACACGGCGCATTTACCGTCGGGGCCGTGGGATTCATGGACACTATTGTCGGCGCGGCAACTTTTCCATCGGAGGCGATTTGAGCTGTGGCAATCCCGGTGGTACTTGCGGGATCAGCAGGATTCTGGTTCACGATCATGTAAACAAAGGAACCGGTAGGATTCAAAATGATCGATGAGAGGAAGCCGTGAATGTAGGGGAAGTTGGGATTGTTGATCGGGGACGTGCTTCCATTACTCAAGTTAAGGCTGAATGTCTGCACCACGTTGTCGGCGCGCGAGGGCACGACAATCAGTCCGTTGTTTTGCGCCGAGTATTTGGCGCTGCATGCCATCAGCGCGCCAATTGCAACCAGGGCCAGAATCCCAACAGTCCAGCCTAAACTCTTCCGCATTCTTCGTTTATCTCCTGTAGACGTGCTGATGCGCTCACCGGCCGCATTAGCCGGGCACGCGACTCATTTGGAGGCTTGAGTTGCCACTCATTTATGTATCAGGAATGGGCAGGAAGAGCAAACCCCGGAATGGTTGGAACCGCAGGACGGGGCAAAGAGTTGCCTGGATTGCCCGTGATGGTTGCGTCTTGGCGGCGTCTAAGTGCCGGGAGTCCGGAGAGATTAGCAGCGGCTTGGCACACTCCTGTTTACTTTGCGACCGTAGGTTGTAAATTCTCCTGCAGAAAAGCTTGGTATTTCTGATACTTCTTGCTAATAACGATGGCGTGCGCTTGTTGCCGTGTGATGCCGTTGACTTTGGCGACGTCATCGATGCTTGCCTGAGGAGGGTATTTCGTTGGATCGTACAGCCCTACTATATCCGTTTGATTGCGCAAAAGATTTTCCACTCCCGTGTAGATCGCCCCTAGCTCTTTCCTCTCACCGTCCGAGATTGTCCGGTCGTTCGGAAGCGACTGATTGAGACGGTGAATAGTATCGGCAACTTCCGTTGGGCGCGCCCCTTGGTTCGCGATCATATCCAGCAGCGGTAACACCTCAGTGACCGCCATGTCGGCGCCACGTCGCCTTTCGTAGATCTCGTTTACCCCTTCCGGGTCACCTTCGCTGTAACCATCCGAAAAGATTACGGCGTCTACTCCCCCGGACCACTCGGAGGGGGCTTGAGCGAAGTAGTACCCAACGCCACCAGATGGAATAATGCGAACATTGCCGTAGTTCGTAACGGAGTCATAGACAACCACGATTTTCGTGTTGACAGCAGTACTTCCGATCTTCGTTTCCGTCCGTTTTTGAAAGGTGGTACGTACAGCCGCAATTGAGCTGAAGGTGTGGTTTTCAACCGCCACTCGCCACCCTTGCCCTTTGGGTTGAATCGTTACATTTAGACTGGTAATTTGTGCCCGGACCGGAACCGGCAGAAAAGACACAGTGAGCAATAAGAGGAACGATCTTCTCATTATGCTTTCTCTCGCACAACGGAGTTTGAAGATGCGCTGCATTGAGTACTGACAGTTTCTGGAACCGGGTGACCATTCGGTTGCTATTCGGGGTCGGGCGCAACGTCAGGCTTGGCCCTGTCGAAAAGCAAAGGCAACCGCGGCGGGCACAGCATACGGCAACCCGCAGCCAAATCTGTTCGTCAACCTCTGACGCTGACTCCCTGCTCGGCGGTGCCCTCCTCGACTGTCTCGCGAGCAGAGTCCGCGACGGCACGCATGAGCGGCAGGCGAATTTCAATCATCAGTCCGCCTTCTGCACGGTTGTTCGCCGAAACGCTCCCTCCGTGAAAGCGTACCGCGCGCTCGGTAATGGCAAGCCCCAAGCCCACGCCGCCAGTCAGGCGGCCGCGCGAATCATCGAGACGATAGAAGGGCTGGAATATTTTTTCTAACGAATCGGCGGGAATGCCGTCACCGCAATCGACGACCCGAATGATGGCTTCCTCCCCGGCAGAAGTTTTGTCCTTTTCCAGACTAACGCGGACTGTTGTCCCCTCACGCGTGTAGCGAATCGCGTTGCGAACAACGTTCTCAACCGCACTATGCAGAAGTGACGCATCTCCCCGCACTGTCAGGTTTTCCGCCGGAATTTCGCTTTGCACCTCGCAGTTGCGAGCCTGCGCCTCAAATGCGGCATCGTCGGCCACGCTCGCGACAATGTCATTTAGCTGAAACGGCGTCGAGGGCACACGCTGTTCGCCATCTTCCAGTCGAGCGAGAGTAAGCACGCGACCGATCAATTCATTCAAGCGGCTGGCTTCTAGTTCGATGCGCTCCAGCATCGGTTCGGATTCCGCCGTCGACCGCTGCCGCGCTAGGCCGAGAGCGACATTCAAGCGCGCCAGAGGAGACCGCAATTCATGCGAGATATCGTTCAGCAGCCGTGACTGAGCTTTGACCAGAGTTTCCAGACGTCCTGCCATCGCGTCAAAGTCGCGGATCAATCCGGCGATCTCGTCGCGCCCCCGGTTGTTCGTGTTGCCGGCGCGGGCGGTCAGGTCGCCGGCTGCCAGTTGCCGCGTCGCAGCACGCAAACGGATGACCGGCTTCGTCAAATACCATGCCAGCAGGTAGCACACCAGGCCCGAAGAGATAACAGCGATGATCAATCCCGGCGCAGGAATGCCCCACGGCCCGAAAAACACGCGCGGGCCCGGCGGTAATTCCATGGCAATCGTATAAAGGTGATGGCCGTCGCTGGAGGCTTTCGATTCACTTAGAATTTGCGGCCGGGGAAAGACCATGCCCGGGCGTGGCGGGAGCGGACGCCCCGCGGCGACGTGTTCCGCCCATCCGGGGCTTGATCTTCCTGAGATCTCATTCCCCTGCTCGTCAAAGACGTAAGCCCGCACGTGGTGCGTCATCTGGACGTTTTCCAAATACGCGCGAGCCTGCTGAGTTCCGCCCTGCTCGTAGGCGCTGATTGCGTCGTTCAACACTGTCGTTCGGAGGGCGTCCCAGGTTGAGTTTCGTTGCGGACGCAAAGCGAGCATCACGAGAATGGCCAACACCAGAAAGAGCGCCTGCGCCACCCAGAATGAAAGAAAAATCTTAAGGAACAGGCTTCTCATTGTGCGCTCTTCACCTTCTCTAGTTTTTCTGGCTTCTCGGACGACTTTTCGCGCGGACGGGCAAAGATGTAGCCAACACCTCGAATGGTTTTGATGTGCTCATCGGCGTCGGTATCGCCCAGCTTCTTGCGAACTTTGCTGACGTGCATGTCAATGCTGCGGTCAAACGGCGAAAACTTGCGGCTGAGCACAGCATTGACCAGCCGCTCGCGCGGAACGACACGGCCGGCTTCGCGCAGCAGCACTTCCAGCAGATTAAATTCTACCGAAGTTAGCTCGATCGGTTGCCCGCTACGGCGCACGCTGCGAGTCGCAGGGTCCAGTTCGATTTCGCCTACGCGCACAATGTCGGGCGCGGCAGGCAGGGCTTTATCTCCGCGGGTACGGCGAAGAATGGCACGAATGCGGGCTACAAGCTCGCGGGGATTGAAAGGCTTGGGCAAATAATCGTCGGCGCCAATCTCCAAGCCGACGATGCGGTCGATATCCTCGCCGCGTGCCGTGAGCAGGAGCACCGGCAGGCGGGAGGTAGCGCGAATGCGGCGGAGAACCTCGAAGCCGTTGATGCCGGGCAGCATCACATCGAGAACAGCCAGCAGATATCCGCCGCCGGCTGCACGCTGCAGGCCGCTTTCGCCGTCATGTACCGCCTCCACCGCGAAGCCTTCAGCCTGCAGGTATTCGCCGACGAGAGTACACAGCTCCACGTCATCATCAATAACCAAAATTCGTTCCATCTTCTTAACTGACATTGTGCGACACGCCCGAGGAGTTGAGGGTAAAGAATTGTCAAACATAACGGCAAAGCTGCGTCATTCCTGCTTGACAAAACTTTACTCGGCTTGACTGACTTTTTACCACTTTTTGGGGGTAGTCGTGTTCTTATTTGTGATAGCAAAGAGGCCCAGTTCCAGGTAGGAACTGCTCGCCGAGGAGTCACAAGAGCATGAAATCGTTTAGCTTTCGTTTGCTTGTAGCGGCACTGGTGGTCACGCTCGGTGCTGCGCTAGCCCATTCCCAAACTTCAGATACTCAGGCGCCACCTCCGCACGCTTATAAACACGGCTTCGGACCAGCCGGCCACATGATCGCCTTTTACAGCAAGGTGCTCGGGATCACTGATGCCCAGAAGGCGCAGATGAAAACTGTGCTGCAAAATGAGCACGCCACCATGAAGCCGCTCATGCAGCAGGCGCACCAACTCGAGCAGCAATTGAGGCAGTATGAGGAAGGCACGTTCGATCAGGCTAAGGTGCAGGCCCTGGTTTCACAGCAGGCGCAAACCTTGGTGCAGCTCAAGGTGGAAGAGGCCCGCATTCACAGTGAACTCTATCAATTGCTCACTCCCGATCAGCAAGCCCAGCTGAAGCAGTTCGAGGCCAATCGCGCAGCCCGCATGCAGCAGCGGACGCAGGGAAACGCGGCCCCTTCTGAGGAACAGTAGAAATCAGCGCGGGCTGAGCTTGCGGCTCGGCTCCGCGCAACTATTTTGGCGGTCAGCATGGAAGTCGCGCAATTTTTCATCGTCATCATCGGCTGGATTATTTTCCCCATTTCTGCGCTTGCCCTCCTGTGGGCAACGTTCATCGTTTTCAGACAGGATGTTTCATCGCGCCATAGGCGTCTGACGCTGCCTTGGCGCTGAGGCTTACACCGACAATTAGACCTGCCACATTCTACGCCCCGAGGTCGGCCCTGCTTGCCAATTCCCGCATCCTGCCCTGCTAGAATTTCATCTACACACTTTCATGATTCCCAAGAGCATGCGTCCGCTTGTGCCGTATCTTAAGCGCTACCGCTGGGGACTGCTGTTCGGCGCGATCTGTGTGGTCCTGAGCAACGGGGCCTGGGCGCGCTTGCCCAAGGTCATCGGAGACGCCGCCCAGAGCCTTGAGAGCGGCGTGACCCGCCACAAGCTGCTCGTGTTCGCGCTTTATGTTCTCGGACTGGCTGTGGTGCGGGGCATCTTCCTGTTTCTCACGCGCTGGATCGTCATCGGCATCTCGCGCGACATCGAATTCGACCTGCGCAACGATTTGTTCGAACACCTCGAAACCCTCTCATATTCCTACTACCAGCGCGTGCGCACCGGGGACATCATGGCGCGCATGACCAACGACTTAAACGCGGTGCGCATGTTGCTCGGCCCGGCAATCATGTACTCGGCGAATACGCTGGTATTCACGGCGATCGCTTTGTGGTACATGGTCCACAACAGCCCCAAGTTGACGTTCTACGCATTTCTGCCCCTGCCCATCGCCAGTGTTGTCATTCAATATTTTGGACGCCGCATCCACGAGCGATTTGAAAGAATTCAGGCAATGTTTTCCGATATTTCGGCCCGCGCCCAGGAGAATTTCTCCGGCGCCAGATTGATTCGCGCCTACGTGCAGGAAGAAGCCGAAATCAACGCATTCGAGCTAGCTAATGAGGAATACATTTCGCGCAGCCTGAAGCTGGTGCGGCTGATGGGCATGTTATGGCCGACGCTGGAACTCATGCTCGGACTCGCTATGGTGCTGGTGCTGTGGATCGGTGGGCGCGAAGTTCTGGCGGGCCGCATGCAAATTGGGGTTTTCACTGCTTTCAACATTTACATGATGCAGTTGACCTTTCCCGTGATCGCGCTGGGATGGGTGGTCAACATCTTCCAGCGCGGCACGGCGTCACTGGGGCGGCTGAATGAAATTCTCCAGGAGCAGCCGGAAATCAAAAATGGACCTGAATCCCGCGCTCTGCCGCTGCGGGGAGATATCGACTTCCGCGGATTGAATTTCGCCTACAACGGCAAACCGGTGCTCGAGAATGTGAACCTCCACGTTCCTGCCGGCACGAGTATGGCGATTGTCGGTCCGACAGGGTCGGGGAAAACCACGCTGGTCAGCCTGATTCCGCGAATTTATGATGCAGCGCCGGGAATGGTTCTCATCGATGGCCGGCCGATCCGCGAATTTTCTATCGAGTCGCTGCGCAAGAACATTGGCTTTGTGCCACAGGAAACTTTTCTGTTTAGCGATCGCATCCGAGAAAATATTGCGCTTGGAGTGGAATCGGCAACCGATCAGGAGATTCACGACGCCGCCGAGGCGGCCAATATTGCTCAGGATATCGAGGCTTTCCCAGAACAATATCGGACCACGGTCGGCGAGCGCGGCATCACACTCTCAGGGGGCCAGAAACAGCGCACCGCGATTGCGCGCGCTTTGATTCGCAACCCGCGGATCCTCATTCTTGATGACGCGCTCTCCAGCGTGGACACGCAGACAGAGGATAAAATTCTTAATCATCTGCGTGAAATCATGCAGGGCCGTACGACGATTTTTATCTCCCACCGCGTTTCTACCGTGCGCAACGCTGATCGTATTGCTGTGCTGCACGAGGGTCGCATCGTGGAATCCGGCACGCACGACGAGCTGCTTGCCTTGAACGGCTACTACAGCGACCTGTATAACAAGCAATTGCTTGAGGAAGAACTGGCCGAAGTTTAAGCCCCTGCGATCGGCCGGTGCTGGCACGAATGCTCAGCCATGCAGCGCGTCGACGCTCCTGAAATTCTCGATTCCCAGGATTGCCCGGCGGAAGAAGTAGCGGCCGCGCTTCGAACGCTTGACCGCATCAATCGCTGGTTTGGTGGGGTTTTTACAACCCAGAAGATGGTGGAGCGCGTTTCTTGGGCAACGGGAGAGAAGCATTTATCTTTGCTGGAAGTGGCCGCGGGCTCGGGCAAAGTACCCGAAATCGTCGCCCAACGGCTGGCCCGGCGTGGAATCAAAGTTGAGGTGACTCTGCTGGACCGCCAACGTTCTCATCTTCCGGCGAATGAGGATTCTGTTGAAAATTTCACCTCAAAGACTCCGCGGTCGCGCCGCGTGGCCGGCGACGCGCTCGCCTTGCCCTTTCCCGCTGAAGCTTTCGACCTTGTGAGCTGTAATCTTTTCGCGCATCACCTGAATCGTGAGGCACTAAGTCAGTTCGTTAAAGAGGGCCTGCGCGTATGCCGGCAGGCACTGCTGATCAACGATTTGATTCGTCATCCCCTGCATTTGGCTTTAGTGTACGCGAGCTATCCGATCATGGGCAGCCACGTGGCGTGGCTGGACGGTCTGACATCGGTGCGGCGGGCCTATGTTCAGAGTGAAATGCGGGACATGATTGCGTCCGCTTTGGGGCAGAACGGTCTCCCGCAGACGGAGATCTCCCGCCACTATCTTTTTCGCATGGGAATCATCGTGTGGAGGAATGCATCGGGCGTCGCGCGGAATGCGCCATAGACGAACTTAGAGGCCTGTGCTACAGTTTGGCTCCCGTCCCTTAAGGCTCCCGCGAGGTTGAAGTCCATGAAAGTTACACCTTGGTTCGCCATGATGCTGGCCGCGTTTGCGTTTCTTACGGCGTGCAGCAGCGGCAACAACTCATCCTCATCGAAGTCGACTCCGATTTTTACGAGCACGCCGGTCACCGAAGCTACACAGGGAGTCGCATACACCTATCAGCTTGCCGCCACCGATCCGGCAGGAGGAACGGTCACTTTTGCGCTCACTACAGCACCGTCGGGAGCTACTCTGACAGGCAACACGGTTAACTGGACGCCAACCGCCGCCGAGTCTCGCGTCTCCAATAATTTCACCGCAACCGCGAACACGCCGTCGGGAGGCAGCGCGCAGCAGTCCTGGACGGTAACGCCCGGTGGAACGATCACAGTGAACTGGGTAACTACTTATTGGTCGCCGAGCGGGCCGGTGCAGGTTCCGGCACCGGCAGCTTCTGCCTTGAACATGGAGGCGCTTGTGCCTGAAGCGGATGGCTCGATTACTTTGCTGAAAGCCTCGGCTACATCCACCCCCGGAGTGTTCACTCTCTCTAACGTGCCTGGAGGAAATTACTGGCTGGCGATTGCAGGGAACGCTTTCTGGACGAATACAAGCATGTTTGATGCGGGGACGGACATTGCCAACGGCCAGGTACCGCTGACGAGCACATCTTCTAATACCACCATCGACCTTAACATTTCAGGGATGGCTCCCGAGACGACCGAAGAATGGATGGAATTTATTACCGATCCGGCAACCGGGCTCGCGCTCTTTGGGGTTCCGGCAGGCAGTACTTCGGTGGCAGGCGGGTTTGGAGGTACGGGCCCTATTGATTGGTCGCAAATCAATACTGCTTTCCTCATGCAATATGAGCTCGAACCACTCGGGGCGCTGAATAACTATGTGCTGGGCCCGGAGCTGTCGCTCTCGGACCTCAGCTTGACTAGCGGCGCCACAAACACGATTACCGAGACACTCAACCCGGCAACCCAGACGTCTCTCCAGCTGAATGTGAGCGGGTCGCAGTGGGCCTCTGCGTTCAACAACGTGGGTCCTTCTTCGGCGACAGTGCAGGATTCGATCGTGACGCTGATTGCCGAGCCAAATGTGACCGGGATCAATGCGAGTGGGCCCGCACCATTTCTGCCCGGTCTTGTGTTGGTAGGGCCTACGCCAGGAGACACAGGGTTCCTGGGCATCCTTGGCCAGCCTCCCAACTGGCAAGCGAGTACGTGCCTGGATTACACCGGACAGCCGGGGACGACAGTCACTGCTATTGAACCGCCCATCCTCACGGACCAGGATTTTGGCACGCTGCAATACGGCGACCCGTTTGACCCCACCTGGACGCGGGCGCTCGCACTCTGCCAGCAGGCAACAGTCCCGATTTCTGTTCCGAATTCGAGCAGCCCCTACAGCTTTATGCTCGTGGATGGAATGAGTGTCGCGCCGTCAAGCTCTTCACTGCTGCCGCTGGCGCTACCGGTGCAGAACCCGACGATCAATGGGACAAGTTTTTTTATGGAGCAAACGATCTCGAACACTACGCCTACGCTTAGTTGGTCGGCGCCAACCAGTACGCCATCGCCCTACGGCTACACAGTGCGCGTGTACGTAGAAACGACGCTCGCCGGCACGCCCTTGTTCGATTCGGTCGGCAATTTCAGTTCATCGGCTACTTCAGTGGCTCTGCCACCCTTGCAGGGGGGAAATACCTACCTCTTCGCAATTACGACGGAAGTAGACGGAGCGGCGAACATGCAGACCAGTCCGTTTCGCTCCGCGCTGCCGACAGGGTTTGCCAGCATTGTTTCAGCTCCAATTACGATCGCCCCGGCGGCAAGTGCGCCGCAGATTCGGGGCGATATTCAGGAGTGGAGACGGCTGGTTAAGCCAAGTGATCCACGGTCAGGCATAAACGCCAAGGCCTCCTCTTCGTGCTTCGTGCTAAGCGGCGCTTTGTCGCGCGCTGTTTGTGACGGGCGATAAGTGGCAGTCAGGAATCGAAGTTCATAGTGCTGAGCGACAAAAAGCTTTAACCACAAAGATCGCAGAGAACTGCCGCAAAGCGCGCAGAGAGATTTGTGTTATCGCACCACCAGCACTTCCCTGATGTTGTCTCGGGCGAGGAAGAATTTGATCGACGCGAAATCGCGGAACAGGTTCTCGATGTGGCGGTTGTTGAAGACGCGCTGCAACTGAAAGCCGTCGCTGATGGCAGTGTGAATGGCGCCGGTGGGGCCGCGCCGCACCTCCCGCCGCAGCTCAATTATCCTCATCTCCAGCGTGTCGGGGCCGACAATGTGGAAGCGGTGACAAGGCGAGTCCGGTCCAGCGTCACGTGTGTGGAAAAAAGCAAGCAGCATGCCGCCCGGCTTCAGCACTGACCACAACCTGCCTACCACGGGCTTCACTAGGCTCTCATTGAGATAATCGGGAAGGTTCCAGCAAAGCACGACATCGAAGTGCGCCGCGGGATAGACCAGATTTTCAGCAAGGAACTTGCGGCTGTCGAGTACCGCATTTCCCTGCTCGTCTTTTCCCTCCTCACCTTTGAGCACCAGTAAAGGATCGGTTGATGCCGTGAGCAGGTCTTCGCTGTAAATTTTGTGGCCGTGTTCCGTAAAGTGGCGAATGTTCTTAGCCGAGGTCGCTCCCAGATCTAGCACACACAGTCCCTGCGCCGATTCCCACATGCGCGACAATTCTGCCAACCCGCTGGAACGGCGGGTCAGTTTCTGCTGGCTCTGCGCCGGAATCGCCTCCGTGCCGGAGGAACCACGAAAAAGTTTCATGAAACTCTGCGAGACTGATGACATTCTGAAATACTGTTTGGCGTTGGACCATCCTTCTCGTCCAACGAAACGTTCCCTGGCCTGTAAAACCTAAATCTTTCGTCTGTACTGAAATGCGCTCCCAAATCGGGCGACAGCTTTCTTTTCACTTCGCTTGCGCACCCTGAATATCGACTTTGCCCTTCAGGAACGCGCCCTCCTCAATCAAAATGCGATGGGTTGAGATGTCTCCGGTGACAACTGCCGACTTGCGCAATTCGACGCGCTCACTGGCCTGAATATTGCCCTCCAGCTTGCCCTGCACGATCACACCTTTGGCATCAATGCTGGCCTTCACCTGCCCATTCGGACCCACGGTAAGGCTGTTGCCTGTCAAGGCGATACTGCCTTCCACCTGCCCATCCACATATAAATCCTCGCAGCCGGAAAGTTCGCCCTTGATAACAACCGACTTGCCAATTTGTGCTGGAGCTACGGCGGCTGTACTCATGGAACGACCCTCCTGCAATCCCGGCATGAGAAAAGGTTTGCGTGGCAGAACTGACTCGCCAGTAAACCAAAAACACTGCTCACTGCAACGACTATACGCAAGGCATGGAGGGCGCGGCAAGTTCGACAACAGGCTGTGGCACGCGCCATTCAAGAATCACACGGTCATTGTTAAACTAAGGATGTGCCTGACCGAGGATGTGCCCGACCGAATGAAAACAACCCGGCAAAAAATTAAACAGCTTGCCAGAAATCGCAGCATTTTCTGCTTCATCGTGTGGGGCCTGGCCTGCCTTGTCGCCCTACGACTTGCTAGTGCGCAAAATTCCATTTCTCCGGTTCAGTTGGTACGCGCCGCTGTTGCCCACGAGGTCACGGCTGCCAGCGATCCTTCACAAAAACACATCTTCCGCTCACGCAAGCAAACACCTCAAGGCTCGCAGACGCGGCTCTACGTGGAAACGCGCGACGCCATGGCCGGAATGACCATCGCCTATAACGATAAGCCGCTCACTCCCGAGCAACTGCGCGGCGAGGAAAACCGGCTGCACAATCTCGCCGTCAATCCTGAGCAACTCAAACACAAGCACTCCCAGGAACAGGAGAACGCCGACCGCACGCTGCGCATCGTGAAGGCGCTGCCTGACGCGTTCTTGTACGAATATGACGCTGAACAGGAAGGCACGGCCCAAATGGGCAAGCCAGGAGATCGCCTAGAGCGCTTGAAATTCCGGCCCAATCCCGCTTACCGTCCGCCCACGCGCGTAGAAGAGGTTCTCACTGGGATGCGAGGAATTGTGCTTATCGACCCCTCCACACAAAGAATCGCCCGCATCGACGGCACACTGTTCAAGGAAGTCAGCTTCGGCTGGGGCATTCTCGGCCACCTGGATAAAGGAGGGCACTTTCTGGTCGAGCAATGCGATGTAGGGGAGGGAACCTGGGAAATCTCCCGCATGGAGCTGAGCTTCACCGGAAGGGTACTTCTGTTCAAGCCCATTTCGATCAAATCAGAAGAGGTGCTCAGTGATTTCAGGCGCGTCCCGGCGGACACTACCTTCGCCAAGGGCGTGGAGATGTTAAAAGAGGAAGAGGCAAAGCTCTCGCAAACGAACGCCGCCATCGTGAGTAGCGGTAACAGTAACAGATCTCATTAGGCGGCTCAGTTTCCCCGAACCGTTTCTTTGCGCACAGTCAACTTTTCAATCAGATCCTCTTTAATGCGATAGCCGGTTCCCGGCAAATCACTGATTGCGATCATTCCTTGCTTGGAAACCTGCACTTCCGGATCGATGATGTCTTCTTTCCAGTATCGTTTCGACGCCGAGACGTCGCCGGGCAAGCTGAAATTCTCGAGCGTGGAGAGGGCAATGTTGTGTGCCCGGCCGATTCCGGATTCCAGCATGCCGCCGCACCAGACAGGAATTTTGTTTTGCTGGCAAACGTTGTGGACCTTGATAGCCTCGCCGAAACCGCCCACGCGACCCACTTTGATATTGATGATGCGGCATGCGCCGGTTTCAACGGCTTGCGCCGCAGCGCGTGCATTCCAAATTGACTCGTCGAGGCAGATTGCCGTGCTCAATTCTTTCTGCAGGCGCGCGTGGTAGTAAATGTCGTCATCCCAGAGCGGCTGCTCGATCATCAGCAAGTTGAACTGATCGAAGGTTCGCAAATGTTCGACCTGATCGAGTGTGTAAGCAGAATTGGCGTCGCAGCTCAAAGTGATATCGGCCCAGCGGGAGCGAATTTTCTCGAGCACGGCCACATCCCATCCGGGCTTCACCTTCACTTTGATTCGCCGGTAGCCAGCAGCCAGTTCAGTGTGGATTTTTTCCACCAGTTGCTCGACCGAGTCTTGAATGCCGATCGAGACTCCGCATGGAATTTCTTTTCGAATGCCGCCTAATAGTTTCCAGAGTGGAAGCTTCTTCAGTTTGGCCTCGGCGTCCCACAGTGCGTTTTCCAGTGCCGCCTTGGCCATGCGATGTCCGCGCACTCTTCCCATCAAGACGGCGGAATCGCGGGCTGTCTCGAGAGTGCGTCCGGCCACGGCAGGGGCAAGATAGCGCAGAATCGTAAGCCAACTGCTTTCCACCCATTCGCTGCTGTAAAACGGATCTTCACCGGCCACGCATTCACCCCAGCCGTCAACGCCCTCACAATGTGCCGTCAGCAGCAGGATGCGGCGGCTGTAGGTCCTGCCAAAACTCGTTTCGAAAAAATGCACCAGCGGCATGCGAATCTCGCGGAGCGTGATGGCTTCGATTTTCATAGAATCAAGATCATTCACCACAGAGACACAGCGAAAAACGCACAACAACTGTCCAGGTGCACCTCACGCTTCTGACGCGTAAGACCACGTCTCGTCCCAGCGTCCCAGCAGAAACTTGCCATCGCCTTGCGCGTTTCGCTCGTAGCCCAATACGGCCAGGCCGCGTGAGAAGGCGTCGAGAAATTTGTCGCGGTTGCGCTTTTGCACCTGGTGGGCGCGATTTTTGGTCTCCGCAGCAGCCTTCCATTCATAAATTTGCGCTGGTACTTCGATCTTAAGCTCGGTTTTGAATGCGGGATTCTTACCGGTTGCGAGCAGAGTTTTGACGCGCTTCGATTTTAACCACCACTCCGCGATCAGCCGGTCGCTCGGCAACCCTCCCTGGAGCGGCGACGATGTGATGCCGTACTGATTGATGTTGTAGCGGCGCGCGATTGCACCCAGCCTTTCGAGGTTGAGATACGCGTTCTTGATTTCCAGCGGATCGAAAGTCCACTCGATCAGTTCGATGCCGCGCGCCAGCGCATCCTCCCTCTGAAGCAGTTTAAGACGCCGTCCGAGCCCGCCATTGCGATATTCCTTGCGCACGGCCAGCATGTGGGAATGCAGATATACACGACCCGAGCGCGTGCCGGGCACGGACAGCGCGAACCCAACCATTTCGCTGCCATTGAACGCGCCCATTACCTGCCCGCCAACTTTCTCGGCAACTACGAACATTCGCAGCGGAACTAGTTCGGCGTCGCTGAAGTTCCACACTTCTTTTTGCAGCGCCACGCACGCGCGCAACTCATCGAGCCCGCGGCAGTGGCGAATGACGATGGCCTCCGAACTCACGCTGGCTTCTCCTGCTGTTTCGCCTGCTGCCAGAGAGACTCCAGCATATCCATGGAAGCATTTTCGGGAGCGCTTCCTTTTTCCCGCAGCCGCTCTTCCATCCACTGAAATCGCCGGCGGAATTTGCGATTCATCTTGCGCAGTGCAGACTCGGGATCGACCGACAAATAGCGTGCAATATTGACCAGCACAAAAAATAAATCGCCGACTTCTTCCTCCAGCCGCAATCGCAAGTCTTCAGGAATGACCTGCCGTCCTGAGCCGGCAACGCCTCTGCTTTCCGGGCGCGGACCCGGCGCAGGAAACTCGCGCAGGTGCTCCTGCAGTTCGGCGGTTTCTTCTTTCAATTTGTCGAACAATCCTTCCACATTCGGCCAATCGAACCCAGCCTGCGCGGCGCATGAGCTGAGCTTGTGGGCTTCGAGCAGCGAAGGCATGGCGGAAGAAATTCCCGAAAGGATTGACGGCCATGTCTTGGCACTCGCTTGTGCCTCGTCTGCTGCTTGGCCGCGCTTTTTCCGTTCCTCGACCTTCAGCGCCTCCCAGTTTCGCTTCACTTCAGCGGACGTATCGGCCTGCACATCCCCGAAAACGTGCGGATGGCGGTCAACCAGCTTTTTCGCGAGCCGATCGAGGACATCGTCAATCGAAAATGAGCCCTGCTCTTTCGCCATCTCCGAATAGAAAAGCACCTGGAGCAGCAAATCTCCCAGTTCGCCGGGAAGCTCGTTCCAGTCGCGTTTGTCGATCGCCTCGAGCACTTCGTATGTTTCTTCGAGAGTGTAGGGCTTGATCGAATCGAAGGTTTGTTCGCGGTCCCACGGGCAGCCTCCGGGAGCGCGCAATCGCTCCATAATCGCGACCACTCGTTCGAACCGTTCTCCTGTAGTAGGCATCGGCAATCACTCTAAATGACTTGTCTGGAATCGGGCAATGTTCGCAGGCAGTCTATGGATTTATTTGAGGCGGGAACGTCCCAGCAAAAGGTCGCATAGCCTCATTCAATCCTACCTACCTGCCCAAACCATTCGCTTAGGCCGGCTTTTTTCTTTTGTTCGCCTCATTCGGGCAGTATTCGCGCGGTACCAAGGTTACTTTCTTGTTCCCCCCAATCGGCTCACACTTAAGAGGGCACGCCAGTTTGTGATCCTGACAATTAATTTTCAAGCTTCTGCATCTGATTAACATGGCTTTGGCGGCAAATCCACGACCAACCCTGGAGGCACAGCACTTTCACGTGGTGGTGATTGGTGGCGGCATCACCGGCGTGGCCGTCGCACGGCAGTGCGCACGCGCAGGAAAGTGCACTCTGCTGATTGAGCAAAATGACTTTGCTTCAGGCGTCACCAGCCGATCCACGCGCATCATCCACGGCGGCCTGCGCTATCTCGAACATGGTGAAGTTGGGCTGGTCCGCGAATCTCTCAGTGAGCGGCAGCGGTTGCTGCGCGAGCGCTCTCACCTGGTGCATCCCATGCAGTTCCTGGTGCTGCTCAATGAGGACAGCGCACGCAGCGCGCTCATGGTGCGGGCGGGCCTGTGGCTCTACCGGCGCATGGCGGGACGTCCCAGCCAGAATCCTCTCCAAAAGGAATTGCAGCAGTTCGAGCGCATGCTCGACTCCGGACATCGCTGGTCTGTTTTCAGCTATGAAGACGCGCAATGCGAATTTCCAGAGCGGCTGGTTGCGGAGTGGCTAAGGGAGGCCATGGATGCCGGCGCGGTGGTGCGCAATCATTGCGAGGCGCTGGCGGTTGATGTAACCCATGGCCGCTGCGCGGGCGTTCTCCTGCGTGACCGTCTTACCGCCAAAGAGTACCGCATCGATGCCAGCTGGATTTTCAACTGTAGCGGGCCGTGGGCCGACCGAATTTGTCAGCGCTCCTCCATTCGCACGGCGACACCGATGCTGGGGGGAGTGCGTGGCTCGCACATTGTTCTGCCGCGTTTCCCCGGTTGCCCCAGCGCGGCACTTTACACCGAAGCCGCGGATTCTCGTCCTGTTTTCATCGTTCCTTGGGACGATCAAATTTTGGTGGGGACCACCGAGGTGGAAGACAGCGGCGATCCGGGTAAAGCGACTCCCTCGAATGACGAGGTCGCCTACTTGCTGCGCTCGGTCGCCGAACTCTTCCCCAAGGCGAAGATATCGGAGCAGAACATCAAATACGCATTCGCCGGCATTCGTCCTTTGCCGTACTCGCCGCGCAGACGCCCATCCTCCATCACACGTCGCCACATTTTGCACGATCACGCTGAGGATGGCGCGTCGCGCATGATTTCGGTGATCGGCGGCAAATTGACCACGGCAGCCGCGCTGGCGCGTGAGTGCGCGCGGAAAATTGGATTGGCTGTGGCTGAGCCGAACGCCGTTGCTATTGCCTCCGGACCGGCGCTCGACCCTTTGCTCGATGACTCTGTGCTGGAAATTGCGCGCGTCGGCTCGGTGCGCGAAGAAACGGCGCGCGGAATTCTGGAATGGCACGGCAAGCGCGCTGCCGACATCGCGCGCATGGCCCTGGTTAGCGCCGAACTGCGCGCCCCCATTTGCCCGCATACCTCCCACGTCATCGCGGAGGCTGTCGAAGCCTACCGCAACGAATGCGCCGTCACCTTGGCCGATGTTTTGCTGCGACGTGTTCCGATAGCGCTGGGGCCCTGCTGGTCAGAATCTTGCAGCCGCGAGGCCGCTCTCCGCATTGGCACGGTGATGGGGTGGAACGAACACACGACTCGAACTAACTTGGAAGCATTTGAAGTTGAGCGCGCTGCCTTCCTGCGGCCGGTTGGTGGCACGCTGGCGGCGTTGAAATCTGCTGCACATTAGACTACAGCGGCCATCGCTTGCGCTCGCGACGCTCGCTCGGGGCAGGCTTCCCCACGACCCCTACATGCATGCGAATGTAGATGCGAGTTTCTCAGGATAATCGGATACGATTCCATCCACACCCCAACGCACATATCGCTTCATCTCTGCCGGCAGGTTTACGGTCCAGACCAGGATTTTCTTGTCTCCGGCTTTGAGGCTTGAAATAATCTGCTGATTCACCAAACTGCAATGCGGAATCACGTACTCCACTGGCAACTCCGTCCAGCGGTCAAGTTGGGCTTGCGTCTCGCAAATCAGCCCGAGTGGGATCGTTGCATCCAGGTCCCGCAGTGTCCGCACGACATCTGGAAGAAATGACGAGACGACAAATCCGCGCGCTTGAGGCCATCGCCTCAGCAAGGTCGCAGTCGTCCTCTCCAGTCCGGGAACTTTCAACTCGATATCAAGAAAGGCCATGTCTTTGTGGCGACTCAAGACTTCGTCCAATGTGGGAAGGCCTAACTTGCGCGCCGAGCAGTCGGCAATTTTCAAGCCTTGAGGACTGACGACTTCGTCGTGGTAAATCACTGCCTGGCCATCAGCTGTCAGACGCACGTCAAATTCGAAACCATCGCAGCCCTGGGCAAGCGCGAAATCAAAGGCAGCCAGTGTGTTCTCGCGAACAGTTTTCTGGAAGCGGGCGCCGCGATGACCGAGAAGTAGCGGACGAGTTCCCATCGCGGATGATTTTAAAAGGACGGGAGATCGAAATGGAAAGCTTAATCCAAATCCATGTCCCGGATAGGCTTTCCCGTGTCAGGAGTTTCTTTGGCCTTCTTTAATGCTTCCTGAAATTTTTTCTCCAGTAGCTCAGAGGCATGCTTTTGCGCCTCGACCGACTGGCGGAAGATGGATTCCCTCCGGCTGTCCTGCTCCTTCATGGCGCGCGCCGCTTCCTCCATGTCGCCGAACATGCGCGGCCTCACTGGAGCTGTGTGGGCTATGACGGCCGCCGTTTCCGTGTCGATTTTGAGCACGGCGCTACAGCAGGGACAAGTCACTTCGATAGTTTGTGGCTTTTTCGCCATTGTGCGAATGATACCGCAAAACCAGTCGTTGGTCGTTCGTCGTTAGCCAATTCCTCGGCGTCAGATGCCTTTGCCAATGGCCAAGACTAACGGCCCCGGAGTACGGCAGTGTCAGATTTTGGCTGACGCCCGGCAATGCCCGCGATTATCTCTGAATTTTAATCGGAAAGATATGCAACATGCCCAGCAGCTCCCACCCCAGCAGAAAGATCGAGAGCAGAAGGATCAGCACGGCCATCAGTTCACCGAACGTCAAGCCGCGATGGCTGGCCTCGAACCGTCTTCCCGCCAGGTTCACAATGTTCAGAGTCGCGAAACCGAAGACAGCCGCCCATAGCATGGTGTAGAGATCGCTCTCGCGGCTTTCCTGACGCAGCAGCACGGCTGCCGTCATCATTGCCTGCGAAGCTGGCCAGCTCGCACGGACCATTCGAGATATGAGCAGTGAGGTTGAGCAAAGAGTCATAGAATGTCTGAACCCGGGGCGAAGGTCAAGTGATTGGATGTTACATCTTTTCCGCAGTGCGGGTCACGCTCATGAACCAGGCTGTGCGCCACTGGCCACGATCGGCCGGCCGCGGTAAAGTTGAAACATGGTCAAGTGGCGAGCAATTTTCTTCGACGTGGGCAATACTCTGCTATTTCCCAACCGCAATCAGATGCTGGCGCCGCTTCTCGTAGAGCGGCGTCCCACGCTGGAACAATGGCACGCCCTGGAGCGCCGCACCAAGCTGGAGTTTGATGAGGCCATGCTGAGTGGCAAACCCAATTACGGCTTTTGGCGGAGATTTCACTCGCATCTTCTCGATGGCATGGAAAACCACAGTGAGATTCACGAAGTCCTGGTGCGCAACGCGCAAAACTCGGCTCTCTGGGACCAGATCCTGCCAGGAACCTGCGACGTTCTCAATCGTATTGCCCGGACTTCCCGCATTGCCGTGATCTCCAATGCCGACGGGAAGGTCGATCGCACGCTTTCCCGCTGCGGCATTGCCGGCTGTTTCGAAAGCATCACCGATTCGGGTGTGGTTGGATTCGAAAAACCGCGGGCGCAGATTTTTCACGCTGCCCTGGCAACAATCGATGCCCGGCCAGAAGAGAGCTTATACGTCGGCGATGTCTATTCCGTCGACTATCTCGGAGCCCGTAATGCAGGGATGGACGCGGTCCTGCTCGATGTTGCCGGCGCGTACCGCGACCGCGATCTGCCGCGAGTGGAGTCGCTACAGCAGCTTGAAAGCTGGTTGCAAGAACAACGGTAAGGCGTAAGTGGGGTCACGAATGAATTGTGTATCGGAGGCTCCTACAACTCCAGAATCTGGTGATTCAGGCAATCGGTTCTCATCATCTGATAGATGTCTCGGAGCAATTCCCTTCCCTGCCGCGCGATGAAGTAAACGGCCCCGATGCCGCGCTCCTGCAATGCATTCTCCGGATAGAGCGCGTGGCTCAGGGCTGCGGCATGACGACCGACTACTTCGCTGCGGCGCAACTCGGCGGCGGTCGCCCGCTCGCGTAGATGATCGAGCTGATACTGCACCTTTGAAGCAGCTGTCTGACTTGCATCCACCAGCGTCGCATCAAGTTTGGTCAACGCTTCCTTCAGTGTCGAAAAAGATTCCGCTACCGCCCGATTCGCTCGTTCGAAGGCAGTCTGCAAATCCTCCGGCAAAACACGCGCCGCGAGGATCTGTCGAAGCGCCTCCGGTCCGTTGAATGCGTCGGAAACGCTGATGCCATACTGCCGCAGCCAGCGCTGCACTTTGGGTTCGACCAGAGTTGCCGAGAAGCGCGGCACGATGGGCGTTACTCGCCCGATCAGCTCCTCATAAACCGCCCCCGCCTGCGCAAAATAAGCCGCCTCCGCCGCTCCGCCAGTGTAGGCGAGCGTGGGCAGAATATAATCTTGCACCACCGGCCGCAGCAGCACATTCGGGCTGAATTCCTCAGGTTTGGAAGCAATTCGCTCCAGCAGCTCAGCCTCAGAAATCCTTTCCACCCCAGCTCCCCCGCCAATCGTAAACTCTGTTGCGCGATAAAGTCCCTCGTTCCGTTTGTGCACTGCGGTACGCGCCCCGTCGCGCACGGCAAAAAGCAGAACCGAAGACTCCGTTACCTTCACCTGCTGAAAATAGCCAGCATTTTCGAGCGCAAGGCCGCGAAGAACCAGAGTGTTTGACAAACTCTCCGCGCGTTCGATGGCGGCGCGGTAAATCGGCTCGGCAATGCGGTGAAGGCCAGCATCCGATGCATCCAGGAGAATCACGCCGCACTCACCAAACAGCCGTGCATAAAGGCGAGCGAAGGCCGATCCCATCGTCTCGCCCGGCCGGTACGACTCCCGCAAAAGCCGCACTATCTCAGAATCACCCAGCAGCGACGCCGCCTCTTCGACAATTGGCACAATTTCGTCGCCAAAGCGGACCTCGCTGACCGGTGCGTTCGGGACACTATGGCTCGCAGCCGTCAGCGTACGAAGCAGCCCGTCCGGGGCGAGCAACGAAACGTGATTCACTTCGGCGAGATCATGATCCGATGTAGCGAGCCAGAAGATCGGAACAGCGTCGATGCCGGCAGCCATGGCTTCTTCCGCCAGCTTGACGGCGGTCAGCGCCTTGTAGATGGCGAACATCGGTCCGCCAAACAGGCCGACCTGCTGGCCGGTAACAATGGCTGCCGCGCCGCCGCGCAGTCGCTCTATGTTCGCAAAGGTTTGAGGTGAGGCATCCCAGGATTGGTTCTGTAGCTGTAAGATTGCGCTCACGCGCTCGCGGCGGTCCGGATCGTACTTGATCGTAGCGCTTTGCTCCCTGGCCCACTCACTGAAATGCGGGGAGTGCGGGTAAAAAGCTCGAACATCGGGAGAATATGCGAGGAGATCGGTGAATAGGCGTGTGGTGTGCGGAATCTGCGTGAACGGCAAACACTGCGCTTTCACCGGCAACACTCCTCAACGCGGATGCTGGTATGGTTTTTGACGGACACAACAGTCCCTGGTCAACGCTATGCTTTACGAATACGCCGTAATTGAGATGCCGCAAAACCACGCACGATGCAAGAAGATCACAAGATAATGCGAGATGAAACGTGTATTTGATGCTATGCCATGCGTTCGGAAGTATCGAAATGCATCCGCGTGGAACTCAAAACCGACGCGCTTAAATGAGAAGTCGTGCGCCGCCATTTTGCGCATCGGTGCAAAAGAAGAAGGGACGCTGCGTAAGCATCTGATAACGTGGAGCGGCCGCGTGCGCGATACGGTTTATTTCAGCATTTCGGATAGCGAGTCGCCGCCGGTGAAGCAACGTCTTGAGCAGCGCCTGAATTCCTAGCTTTCATCCTCTTCATCATCTCTCGCTACGCTCGACCAGCCCATTGCTTCCGCAATGAGATGCTCCCTGCGCTCCATCGATTTGTTGAATGCCTCGCGCTCGGCACGCAGATACGCCTCGCCTCCACCGAACGCGGCATACACATCTTTCAGGGCCCCCTTCAGACGCTGCCATGCGTCGTTTCTCAACTCGCGATCGTCGGTTCGTTGTTTACCCTCAAAGCCCATCAGAAAGACTCCAAACTCGATGATACGTCACAGGTAGCAATCCTCGCGCCGCCTTCGGCAACTCGAATCTTTTCCTATTCTTAGAGAATGTAAGTGATGTTGACTTGCTTCTCCTTTCACCCTAGTCTGGAAGTAGCTCTTTTCTGGCCATCCCACCGGTGGGGGCGTCACGGCTTCGACGGAGATGCTTGCGGCCAGGAGGCATGCCGGGGTGCACACACCCGCAATCGCGTGCAAAATGATAATTGCCAATCAACCAATGGCATACGCAGCCTAATTAATTAGGCAGCCGTCCCCGGAGGCTTTGCCCGCGGGCCTCCGAAGGACGTCGCACAGCGGGCCGCTCTTCGCTGTTACGTCTGGGCAGCGAGGCTAAGATCACAGGCTAGTGGCTAGCGTTTCTTGTCCGTTCTGAGCGCGCAGCCGCGAACGTCCCGGGGGAAGCGCCGCAAGGCGCCAAACGCCTGGGGCATGAACTGGAATAAGCATGTAGGCTCCTGACCAGTAACATTTTCGGACGCGGGTTCGACTCCCGCCGCCTCCACCATTGTCAAACGTCCGAGACCCCTGAGTCCTGCTCAGGATTGGCTCGGTTTCTTGCTTAGATCTCTTATGCGTTCGCGTGGCTCCGCGCTACGCATGTACTCCGCCAGTAACCAAGATTGCCATCGACAATCGCAGGGCAGAGAGCGAAAACAGGAGGCATGAGGAAGTGGTGTCTGGTG
>JASHOH010000182.1 GCA_030041215.1 Candidatus Sulfotelmatobacter sp.
ATCATCTTCGGTCGGCCCGATACCGTCGGCGTTGTTGGTGGATTCCGAGTTGGGGATGTAGCCGGCGTTAGAGAGCAGCGTGGCGGGTGAAGTGTAATTGATGAGCTGAGAGATGTAGCGGCTGGGGTCGATGGGCGACTGGCCGTGCTTGGCGGTGATCACGATCAGAGTGGAGCTGAAGAGGCCCTGCTTCTTCAGTTCGCTGACAAATTCGCCAATCGAGGCGTCGACGAACTGGAATTCTCCGAACAGCGCCGTACCAGGCGTGGCCGCGGCATCAAGATATCCGCCGGTGGTGTTGTTGCTTGCCTCGATCAGCTTTTCGCCCACGCTCACGGCCTGGAAGTTCATGCCGAAGATGTTGGGAACGCCCGGCAGGTTGCCAACGCCGAGATGCTTCTTACCGTCGATCCAGTTCAGAACGGCGTTGACCTTCAGCGTGTCGTAGCACTGAATGTTCTGGAAGCTGTTGGTCCAGGCGGTGAGGTCGGCATTGGGATCAGGGATGGTAGAGCAGTTAATGCCGGTTGGTGTTGTCACTCCGGGCAGCGCAACCACGTTGGAGTTGATTTCCGGCGAATAGAAGTCGTTGAGCGCAGTCGGTCCCAGGGGAGCAGCGACCGAACCGTAGGACGGGTGCTTGTCGGACCAGGCCGTGATTCCGCCGTTCTGGTGGATCACGGTGAAGATGGTGTTGGCGCGGACGAACTCCCAGGGCCAAACCGGAGCGCAGCCCTTGGCCGGGTCGCGGACGATTTTCTGCGGATCGAGGGAGTTGATACCGCCATCGGTGAGCGAGGCTCCGGGAGCTCCGCCGTTCAGCTTGGTGTAGTCGATGTCGATGCCCTCGTCATATTCGGTCGTAAAACCTGTCGGCGCTGCGCCCGGAGTGCAGGGGCCCGGCGGATTGTATCCACTGCCTAATCCAGTGCCGGCCGCCACAGCAGGTCCGTCGTAGTTGCGGGAGTATGCGACGTCGTAATAAACGCCGGTGAAGGCCGGACTTCCGCCAGTGATGATGGCCGCGAGTCCGGGGTACGAGTCCGACGGTTTCGAAGTGCTGGCAGCAACATAGTTGACGCCGGTTTTGGCCAGGGCAGCAAGATTCGGACAATAAGGCTGGCCGTTGTTCAGATCGGGGATGCCATTAGCGCAGTTCAAGAAATCGACGGCGTGCATGCCGTCCACGCTGATCAGAAGCACGCGTTGGATGGGGTTGAAGAAATTCTGGCGGGTTTGTCTGGGATTCTGCGCAACTGCGGTGGTCGCGGTCAGGGCGACGGCGAACGCCGACACGCCCACACTAAGCCTTCTGAGCAGATTCACGGGGAGTTCCTCCTGAGGGATTAAAGAAAGATGCTGCCTTGAGGGATAGCACAGGGGATGGCAGCGCAGGTTAAGGAACGATGAACGGAAAATGAAAAAAGTGTAAATAGAGCCACGAAGGTCCCGGGCCGCATACCCCACACACAAATTACCATCGGGAGAGACACCCCTTGTTTCAGCCGCCCCTCACCGCCGCCCGTTCTTCGGGCGGCATTTCTTTTTGGACTTGGAATGGTTAGCGTAACTGTTGTAAACAGGCGTGGGTGTTGAAAAAGGAGGCAAGAAGAACTGCTTTTCGGCCGCGAGCATGAGCTGCTGAGTTTCTTCTTTCCTTTGTTCGACTAGGCGGCAGCGGGCAGAACAGGTGTCATCGGTTGGCTGAGGAAGCGCACCAGCCGCTTAATGTTCTGAGCTACCGCCGCTAGGAAGAACTGCTCCCGCACAAACTTCAATCGCCGCAGACGCAAGCGCCGCAACCCGATTTGATTCTTGAGCTCCGCGAACAATGCTTCCACCTTCTTTCTTTGTCGCTGTGCCTTCGCAAACTCGGGCGTTTTCGCCAACTCCCGTGCGCGTTGTCGTGCCGACTCGTGGATGTGGATAGCGAGATATTTATATCGCGCACTCGTGCATTGTGCTTTTTGGGAGCAGGCTCCGCAGCGCTTGGCGCTGCCGATATAGGCATGGGCACGATTGCGAACGTTCAAGCCGACGTAGTTCAGTTGCTCGCCTGCTGGACAACGGTAGCTGTTGCTTTCGGGCAGGTAGGTAAATCGCTCCGGGCCATAGCCCGGATTGTTCTTTCTTAGCGCGCTGTCTCGCGTGCGCATATAGGGGGTGATACCGCGATCCAGCAACCATTGCAGAAACTCCCCGTTCCCGTAGGTCGCATCGGCTGCTAGCGACGCGGGCTCTCGTCCTTGCTGCTGCACCAAGCGGGTGAGCATGTCTTGCGCCGCGACCGTCTCCTGACTCATGCCTGCCGCTGTGGCTTGGACTCCAACGATCACGCAGCTGTCGTTATCCGCCAGATAATTGTCGTAGTAACCCAGCCGAGCCGGCGTACCACCCTTGGTGGCGTAGGTGGAATCGGGGTCAGTAGTCGATACCTGATCCTGTTCATGCACTGGCTCTTCCACCGGGTTCTGCTCTTCCACCTCTTGCAGATACTGATGCACGGTGTGATGGACCTGCGCTGCCTCTGCCAACTGCTCTCGCGGAAGGCGGCTCTCTTTCGCTGCATTCGCCTCCACGAAACTGCCATCGACCGACAGGTGCTGGCCCTGCACCAATCCTACTTCCACACACTGCCGCACGATCTGCTCAAACAACTGCTCGAACAATTTCGACTCCTGGAATCGTCCGTGCCGGTTCTTGGAAAACGTGGAGTGATGCGGAATCTCGTGATCGAAACCTAAACCGGTAAACCAGC
>JASHOH010000183.1 GCA_030041215.1 Candidatus Sulfotelmatobacter sp.
TCGTTGGCGGCCCTCATGTAGAGACCGGCAATGATCCAGGCGACGAAAAACTGGGACAGGGCGAACAAATACGCCAGATTTACATCAAGCACTTTGATCGACATGAACTGCGGGGCATAGCCGACCAGCACTAGCAGGGCAAAGTAAAAAACCACGAAAAACACAAACGCAGGGACGATGAAGATCCGCTTGGTCGCTATGAGATCTTTAAAGTCCTTGCTGGCGGCGATTTTATCCCAGACGGACTGGGGTGCTGGATAGCGCTCTTGTACCAATTGTTCCGGCATGAGCTCCTCCTCAGTGGACTCGTGATTAAACTTAAGACAATTCAACAGGGCGGATTGTGCGGATTGAGGATGACGCCTGTGAGGGATCGAGCGCGTCCGACGCGCAAACTCCGATGCCGGGAATGCGAACTGTGCTCCTATCCGCTCTTCAGCGCAGTATTGCTTTACGCGAGTTTGTTGCTGCCGTTATCGAGCTGGGCCCGCGAGCATTCGGCATGCCCGCAGGCCTGTAGCTCAGCATGGTACTAGCTCCAAGACGGGTGACGTCGGGATTCTAGTCTTCCTTCCCAAACTGCTTGATGTCCTCGGCGACCTCTCCGACGGCGACCGGTTCTTTGCCTTGCACCATCTCCCGCACCTTTTCGACAATATCGGGATTGGCCAGCGTGGTAATGTCCCCGGTCGCTCCCCGATTCGAGATGGCAGCCAGAATACGCCGCATCAGCTTGCCGGAACGAGTCTTCGGCATATCGGGAACGATATGGACGTGCTTTGGTCGGGCAATCTTGCCAATGATGGTTTCGATCGCCCTGTTTACCTTGTCCACAATCTCCTTGCTCGGTTGGTATCCCGGCTTCAAGGACACATAGACTTCCGGCACACGGCCCTTGATCTCGTCCACAACGGGCACAACTGCCGCCTCTGCCACTTCTTCAACTGTCAGGCACGCGGACTCGATTTCCTTGGTGCCCAGGCGGTGACCCGCCACGTTGATGACATCATCGACGCGCCCCAATATCCGGAAATAGCCGTCCACAGCCAGCACCGCACCATCCGCCGCAAAATACGGCCAATCGCGCCAGTTTTTGCTGTCGGGGTTCTTGCAATATTTTCGGTAGTACTGATTCACGAAGCGCTCGCGGTCACCCCAGATCGTCTGCATAATGCCCGGCCAGGGATTGCGAATGCAGATATTGCCCGCCTTTCCTGAACCCGCAGGTACAACCTCGCCCATTTCATCCAGAATCACGGGAAAGATTCCCGGCATGCCCGGACCGGCGCTGCCCGGCTTCATCGGATCGATTGCCGGCTTGGTGCTGCACAGAAAGCCGCCGTTCTCGGTCTGCCACCAGGTATCGCAGATGACGGCCTCGCGCTTGCCCACCGTCTCGTAATACCAGCGCCAGACCTCCGGCTCAATCGGCTCACCTACCGTGGTCATGTGTTTGAAGTGGTAGTTGTACTTCGCCGGTTCATCGTGCCCAGCCTTACGCAACATGCGAATGGCTGTGGGAGAAGTATGGAAGATGTTCACCCCCAGCCGCTCGGCGATGCGCCACGGCCGCCCGGCATCCGGATACGTGGGCACACCTTCATAGATCACGCTGGTTGCAGCCAGCGACAACGGCCCATAAACGATGTACGAATGGCCCGTGATCCAGCCGATGTCAGCCATGCACCAGTAAACATCTTCGGGATGAATGTCCTGAATATATTTCGAAGTGCCGGTGACATAGGCCAGATATCCGCCCGTGCGATGCTGGCATCCCTTCGGCTTGCCGGTGCTGCCGCTGGTGTACATCAGAAATAGTGGAGCCTCGGCATCCATCGAAACCGGAGGCACGATTTCACCTGAGTAATTAGGCAAAAGTTCGTCCACCCAGAAATCGCGCCCTTTGACGAAAGCCGCAGCGGAAGCACTCTTCCCCGGATGCCGTCTCCACACCAAAACTTTCTCTATTTTGTGCCCTTCCTTAGCAGCCGTCTCTAGGGCAATCTCGGCCGCGGCTTTGTGGTCCAGCAGCTTGCCGCTGCGGTAATAGCCGTCCATGGTGATCAGCACATGGCTGCTGGAATCGGCAGCCCGCAGTCCGCAAGCCTCGCCGCTGAATCCGCCGAATACGACGGAGTGAATCACTCCCAGCCGGGCGCAGGCCAGCATGGTAATCGGCAACTCAGGAACCATGGGCATGTGAATCGTCACGCGGTCTCCCGCTTTCAGGCTGCAATGGTCCCGCAACAGCGCCGCGAATTCATTCACCCGCACGTAGAGCTCGCGATAGGTCACCGCCACCGGCGGCTCCGTTTCCGGCTCGGGAACGAAAATCAGTGCCGCTTTGTTTTTGTACTTGGCCTGGTGCCGGTCGACGCAGTTGTACGAGGCATTGAGCTTTCCGCCGACAAACCACTTCCAGAACGGCGGATCGCTAGTATCGAGCGTGCTGTGCCAATACTGGTCCCAACTCAACATGTCGGCGTACTCCCGGAAACACTCCGGAAATTTCTCTTCACTGAAGCGGTTGAGAACGTCGGCATCGGTCAGGTTGGCCTGGCCGGTAAACTTCGGAGATGGATAGTAGTATTCCTCTTCTCTCCAGTGAACTGCGATCTGCGCTTCTGTCGTCTGGATGACAGGGTTTTCCTTCAAAACTGTAGCCATATCGGTTCCCCTTGCTGAATTTTGGATGTACCCACAAACAATTCCCCACAGCCGCTTTCGCGGTCGGCGGAGTCAATCTTGGCTGTGCCCCTTCTAGAATCACTACAACGCCCCAGGCCGTGGCTCGCGCCTGTGAGCGAAATAGAGCGGGATGTCCAATGCCCGGCCCACATCCGGGCACAGAACAAATCCCTTGCCGGGCCGTTTGCAGTCGCGCGGTGGGCGTGCGTTGATGAGCATGCCCACCGCCAACCTTTTCAGCCCGGACATGATCATACCATCGCCGGGCGGCAAATTCGCTGGACCGCTTTTCGGAATTTCAGGCTGCCGCGGGCGCTTTACCTCCTACTAACTGTCCTGCCGGCACTGTCGGGCGCTTGGCTAACAGTTCACAGAGCAGCGCCACCGCCGCCAGAATCGCCGCGGAGTAAAACGCCATCTGGTAGTTCTTGTACTTGTCAAACAGTACACCCGCGATCCTGGGACCAATGATGCCAGCCACCCCCCAGGCGGTGAACAACATCCCGTAGTTGATGCCGGCGTTCTTGGTGCCCCAAAAATCTGAGGTCGTAGACGCGTTGACTGAGAGCTGCGTCCCATAGCACCAGTAGACAACGAACACCACGATGTAGAGGCCAGTGACGTTACCGCCTACCAGGTAAAGGATCGGCATAGCGATCATTGAGATACCGATCATGAGACGCAATACGTTCAACCGGCCGAGTGCGTCGGACATCCAGCCGGACAAGATGCGGCCGGAAGCGTTACCCACCGCCCCCACAACCAAGCCCATCGTGGCTATGGCTGTGCTGGCAATGCCCACGCTCTTGGCGAACGGCACCAATTGGCTGATCACCATCAGGCCAGCCGAGCAGCCAAGCGCATAGGCCACCCACATGAAGTAGAACGTAGGCGTCTGCAGTACCTGACTCGGACTGAATTCATAAGTGGTCGCGGCCGCTTTCGAAGCCGGCGCCGGCGTCCATCCTTTGGGCTTGTAGCCCGCCGGCGGATTTTGCAGCAGGAATGCGCCCAACACGGTCATGACCAGGAAAATTGCACCGAGGATCGTGAACGTGGTGTGAACTCCGTAGGCTGGGATCAGTTTCAGGTTGGCCAAGGGGCCAAAAATAGCTGAACCGCCGCCGTACCCAGCCACGGCCAAGCCCACCGCCAAGCCTCGCTTGTCGGGGAACCACTTGGCCATGACCGGAATGGGAGTGGCGTAGCCGAAGCCATTGCCCAGTCCGTTAATCACGCCGAAACATACATAGAGGTAATTCAGGCTGTGCGTGTAGGCGCACAGGAAGAATCCCAAACTGACCAACACGCCGCCGGTCAAAGAAATCCAGAAAGGCCCGAACTTGTCTTGCAGACGGCCAGCCAGGATGAAAGTCAGCGCGAACACAACCACCGCGATGGTGAAGACATTCGAGGTCTGTGCCCGTTTCCAGCCGAACTCTTTTTCAAGCGGCGCGACAAATATGCTCCAGGCATAGAGCGTGCCCAGCGCCAGATTCATGGAAAGGCCGCCGACTACATGCCACCACCGATTGAGATGAGATTCGGTGGCAGATTCAGATGTATTATACGTAGCCACAGTTTTTCTCCTTTTGCGGAAATTGATTTGGGAACCGGAAGTCGTTCGTTCCAGGACTGGTCTTCCACCCAAAATAGCTCCCTCACTTCCTTGAGCCGAACCAGATGCTACAAGTGCACTTCCAGCATTGCTGAAATGCGAGGATTGGCGCGTTGCATACGCCGATCCCGCAAACACTCGGCGCTCTTGCTGCGCCGCCTTTCTGCGTGACCGACGGAGGCCTTACGGCACCAATCGCTCCTGGGATTACTGCACTTTCTGCAAAACAGCACTCACGGTCAGCTTCGAACCGGGCAAGACCGTGAGCTCCCGCTTCCACTGCGCGAAGCCGGGCATGGAGAGAGCGACAACATGCGCTCCGGTCGTGATGGCGATCTCGGAAGGCGTGCTGCCGACATATTTGCCGTCTGTAGTGATTTCAGCGCCCGATGGCGTGGAGCCGAAATCGCACTTAATGGTGCTTCCCTGGCCCTCGGCGGCACGAGCAGAAACTGCCGACGCGGGCGCCGAAACCGCGGGCGCGGCAGGTTGCGCCCGTGGCGGATGAATGCAGCGATGATGCTGGTACGGGCTGCGCTGCAGCGGCCATGACCGCTGGTGCGCCGCCAGCAACCATGGTGTAAAGCTGGCTTCGTGCCTTTCCCTTGTCATCGACGTAGTACACGAGCAAACCACGCTTCTGCCGCCTCGCTTCGAACTTCTCGCCGCGAGAAAGCGGAATGCACCGCGACCATTTCGAATCGACAGTGCAACTGATGCGGTACGGCGCCCGAGTGCCCTCCTGTGTCTCCTCGTTCCGGCTCGGCTAATTGGCTGGGCGCACAGAATCGACGAAAATCTAAGGGCGGGCCGTGTCATTTGTCAAGAAATCTGCGCCGCGCTCGCCCTCCAGCATTCGTTGTTTATCCCCTGTTGCAGAAAACAACGCAGTGACCGGCGTCACAGATTAGGGTGATGCAATGCGCTAAATTGTAGCCTGCAGGATGGCGCGTTATGCCATGGGAATAGTAGCGGTGCAAAACCTCAAACGGTTGGTGCGGTTCCTCACTCGTAGGCCTGAACTCCAAACCGCAACTGCGTGAGTCGGAAGTCACCAAAGAACTAGAAACACACAGAGGAAAGTACGCGACGGAGTTACATTTCTATCGCGTCCACCAGGACAACTAGGGACGTACACAACTTACTTTTGCTTCAACTTTCTAAATAGCAAATATGTGTACCGTGCGGTACAAATATTGCATGCAATCCACGAGAACGTGAACAGGAATAAACTATCAACCCTCGCACTGAACAACGTTGCAATCAAGAAAAACCATGCGAACCCGAACCACAACCAACCACGCCACTGAATCAAGCCAACCATCACTTCTATACCTCGTGCCACTTCCGCATTTTTGGTGGTAGTGCTGCCCTCACCCCAGCCGTAGGCCACCCAGCGGGAAACAACGTCGTCGTACAGCCTTGAGGTCCACAGGGTCCGCAAGATCCACAAGGCCCGCAAGGCTAGGGTAAAAGTCCACTTTCTGGATAAAGAGGCATCATGAAATCTTTGTTGAAACTGATCGCCCTGCTAGCTCTGTTAGGGCGCTTGCCGCCAGCAGATGACTGAACAGGAACTCGCGCTGTCGCTCCCGTCCATGTTGCCTTCCGCGAATGTTAACCGCGTCGGCGTCCGGGTTGTATCTTTTCGCAGCTCAATATCCCACCCCGCCTATTCCCCTGTTTACGCTTCGCCGTGCACCTCTCGATGCCCAACACAAAACTCGGGGCCGAGTGGATCGCTACTCCTTTCTCGTTGAGAAATTTCCATTCTCTGCTTCACACCGGTTTGTCATGGCGCACTAACATCCCGATTACACCAAAAACCTGCGCTCGATGAGACCTTACTGGCTCCGCGATTCGCTGTCCTGCTGCCGCAAAGCGGTCCGTCGCCACAATCCCTGGAAGCGTGCGTTCATGCCTCCGCAACGACCATTCTCGCTCGCGAGGATGAATTTGTCGAGAAGCACGAGGTCCACGGTGCATTCACCGGAGCTATTCGGCGCGAAGTGCAGGTTATTGCCATTCGGGTCAGCCACGCCTGATAGCGTCAATCGACGTTAACTTGCGGTTTGCCCGTCACTGGACCAAAGTGCGCTTCGCGGAACTTCTTCTCCTGCCAACTCGCATTTCTTGCGCAGTAGGTCGCGGAGGCTTTACCGCGCCTCCGGCGCACGTATCCGAAGCTACTGCTTCCGGCAGGCATTGCGCGAGCGTTTGTGAAACCGCCAGAAAGCCCTGAGAATTGCTTGTTCTCGAAGCTGTCGACCAACTATTCCGCCGACCTGCGGACTCATGTGGAACCGTGCGTGTTCGGCGGAATTCCGGATTGCAGACAGTGCGGGTGCTCTATCAGCAGCGCACTGCACTGGGTTCAGGATGTGAAAGTCGTTGGGTTGCTTAAGGTGGGCCATCTGGTACGGGCATCACTGCGCGTAGGATTGGCGGCGAAGAAGCTGCGTGGCGATTCTACGCTCCCAAACCGCTGGCAACCGGGGCAACGATTCTACGGCCAAAGGGCTCCACTCGTGCAGATTCAGAACGGTACGGGGGAGAGCAGTTGCTCGTGCTGATCGGGCAGAAAGAAGGCGCTCGGCACTGCTGTTCGTAATGATCGTCCGCAGCGGAGGTATTCGGGATTGCTCGCTAGTCTGAAGGGCGATGCGGCCTCGCTTTGCGGCTAATCCAAGTGTCGAAAGACTTCCTCGTTAATTGTCTTTGCCCTCACATGAGAGGAAAAGTCAAGTGTACCAGACTGATCCGTGGCTTGATTGTTCCTTTGCTTTTTCGAGAAGCATTCTAAGTTCTCCACGGATTGCAAGGATTCGAAACTCCCGCCTGTTGTGCGCTGCTCTTTCAACGAGAGAATGATTCTTGTGACTGCGGTAGGTGTGCTCCTCCTGCTGGATCAATTCAATCTCTCGACGTAGTTTTTCAATCCGGGCCGCGATTGAACTGTCCTCCATGTGTAAACTCTACGCCCGTGCTGAGAATACAAAAAGGTGCAACTAAGGGCCGCGTACAATGCCAATGGAAACAAGAAGGGATGTGCAGGGTAGTTCCAATGAGAACCTTTACCGACAATGAGCCTCTGAACGACGACGAACTCGACCGCCTTGGAGACTTCCTCAAAAGCTGCAAGGGCGGCAAGGCGATGAACCTTCTTGACCTTCGCCTTTGAAAACTGGTAATGTGCTCGACCTTGAAATCGGAGGACGGACGGTATGCCACACTTTGTATCGCTGATTCGTTACACCCATCAAGGAATGGCAAAGATCAAAGAAAGCCCCGCACGACTCGACGCAGGCAAGAAAGCCGCCGAAAAATTAGGGGGAAACTTCACGATTGGTATTTGACGATGGGACAGTATGACGCCGTGATAATTTCTGAGTTTCCCAATGATGAAGCTTGTGCCAAGTTTACTCTGTCGTTGGGTGCACTGGGCAATGTGACCACAGAAACCCTTAAAGCTTTCACCGAAGCTGAGTATCGCAAGATCATCGGCGGACTTTCTTGAGGACTTAGGGGCGGCGCAAGACTGGAAATACCCACGCGAATTCGAGCGAAATGATCTTTGTCCATGCGGGGAAGAAGCAGAGGAAGTGCTGCGAGAGCGGCACCATTAACTGACCTCGTGTGAACTGCCGCGAGAAGTGCAAAGGCTCACACTCAGAATCCGCAATCGCAGAGAGGCGCGAACAGACGGCGCAAGCTTGTGGGAATGATTCCATGACAATGTCGGCTCCAACGCCCGAGTAAGCTTTGGTGGTGCGAACCAACCAAGGCTCGGGAGAAAGGAGCCGAACATGATGATTATAGATTCTCTCTTGAATTTCAATTTTTTCTCTGGAGAGGTGCAGGAGAACCTCTCTTTTTGTTTCCCTCAAGCAGCGCACACAGCAACAGGATCAGAAGCCAATTCCATCAGGCACAATTTGGATCCGTCATACGAGTGATCAGAGCGGAACATGGCGAAAAAAGCATGCAGCAGTTTTCTCATGACAGCCACTACCGCCTGCAGCGGAGCTTTTCCGCGAGCCACGAGTCGCCGAAAGAAAGCTCGCAGGTGGGGCTCATGACGTATGGCAACCAACGCCGGCATGTACAGCGCCCGCCGCAGATGACGACTGCCCCCGCGGCTAATCCGCGGTTTCTTGTCGACCGTGGTGCCAGACGTAAAACGAACTGGATCCAGTCCAGCAAAGGCAACCCACTGCCGAGCATCGAGAGTGGCGGGCAGCACAGCTAACTCACCGAGGATTTGCAAAGCACTGGTTTCTCCGATTCCCGGGGTCGTCAGCATGAGACGGAAACGCCGATCCAGTTCAGGATCGCGGGCGATGAGTCGCAGTGCCTCGCACCGCAGCCGTGTGATCCGGAGCTGAAGGTAATCCAGGTGCCGCTGCAGTTCCCTGATCACGAATGTAGGTAAAGCCCGGCTTGCTCGCAACGAATGCTGACGATTTTTCTCCTGCGTCCGGGTAACACCCAGAGCTTCGATGGCGCGGGTCAGGCCACGCAAACGTAAGGCCAAGCCGCTAGGTGGGACCCAAGGTACCCAGGGCATGCGCACAGCATATTGGCAAAGCACGTGAGCATCGACCGGATCGGTCTTGCAGCGCTCCCCGAGTGATTCCGCGAAACGCCGGGCGCGACGAGGGTTCACCACACTGACTTCCACCCGGCGGTGGGCGTGCAACGTCAAGGCCAGATCTAAACTGTAGTTGCCGCTTGCTTCCAAACAAACCCGAGCCCACCCTTTTCCTCGCAGCAGGTGACCGAGGAGGGCTCGATGTCCAGCAGCATTGTTGCTAAAAGTCTGGACCTCCTCGCGATCAATGGTTGCAGAACGCACTGCGACGCTCAGTTCGCGAGCGCTGACGTCGACGCCCGCGAAAACTTGGACTTCAGTTGCAGGATTCTTTGGCATATCCTCCCTCACGACTTGGATTAGACTGGTCTCGGCTCCCCGACCCTGAGCAACCTCTCTCGCCGACCTTGTGAATGCAGGCTCATGTGGCCTCGGATTCTCCACGGCGTCAGAAAAGGAAGGGCGGGGGGCCTATCTATAATCCAGGCTGCAGAACTTAGGCGCCTCAGGCTGCGATCGGCCTCCCGCCGAAACCCCATCTGATCCCAACTAACACGGGATCCTAGAGATCGGGCGTTACAACCAAGATACAAGGTTGTGATTATCACCCGGGCTTCCAGCAAATTGCTTCTGTGAACAGTGATACAGGTGAGTTTCAGGAGCGACGACTCGCGCATCGCGAGGAGGCGGAGAAGTTTTATCGCGAACTGGCAGTGAGAGACGTACCAGTACGGGTGGGGATGGAAGCCAGCGGGCAGGCAGGCTGGTTCGAGCGACTTCTGGCCGAGTTGCGGATTGAGTTGTGGATAGGCACGCGGCCGAGATCCGAGCGAAGCGAGTACGCAAGAAGAAGACCGACCGGGAGGACGCGCGGCATATTCTGCAGTTGCTGGTGGAGGATCGCTTCCCGCAGATCTGGGTACCGAACTGGGAGAATCGCGATGTGCGGCAATTGTTGTGGCACCGGCACCGTCTGGTGCAGATGCGCACGCGGATTATGAATCAACTGCAGGCCGTAGCTCTCAACGAAGGACTGCGCTGTAAGAAGAAGTTGTGGCGGGAACGAGGACGGAAGCAACTGGAGACATTCCAGTTGGCACCTTGGGCGAGCCGACGCAGGCGGGACTTGCTGGAGTTACTGGATCGACTGAATCCGACTATCGCGGAACTCAGCCAGGCGATCGAGCAAGAAGTGGGGAAGTACCCGGCGGCACAGCGCCTGATGACGCATCCGGGAGTGGGTGCACTGACGGCGCTCGCTTTCGTGCTGATCATCGGAGAGGCGGAGCGGTTTGAGTGTGGCAAGCAGATCGCGGCTTATCTCGGCCTGGTTCCGGAGGAAGACTCCAGTGGCGAAAGCCGACGGCTGGGACATATCAGCAAACAGGGGAGTGGGTTAATGCGATTCTTCCTGGTGGAAGCGGCGCAGGTCACGGCACGGAGCGATGCGGAGTGGCGACGAAAGTATTTCCACTTAGCGCAGCGGCGTGGACGGAAGATCGCCAAGGTGGCAATGGCGCGCAGACTGGCGGTCCGTCTGTACCGGATGTGGCGCAAGCAATGGGATTACGAGCAGTGGAAGAAGTTCGGTCCGCACGCGGGCAAGCTCGGAACAGGCGTTGGTGTGCAGTAGAACACCGAGAGAACGATTGGGCAGCCCGCTCCCCTTCCGGGGGAGTTCGAACTAGCAATCATGATCGAGATTGTGGACCGAAGAGATGCATGGGTCGGACTGAGTTCCCAGACCTGAAACGGATTGAAAGCGAGCCTTGGTTGGATACGGCACTTATTCAGCTAGACCGAAATGGCGCGCTCTTCGGAGTGCACGCGTTAGTACGCTCAAAAAGGGCTTGACACCGCCGGCATTGTCAGAGACACGCCTGTTAACAGAAGTTACGCGCGACCGCTATTGGCATGAGGAACAAAAGCCACCCCAAGAAGGGGCGGCGCAGTTATCTCTCCGGACGGCTCGGGCATTCAGTCACGGTAAAAGTGGCTTTACTCGTGGCGCTCCCTCCAGTCGTTGCGATGATGATACTTCCTGTTATTGCGCCACAAGAATCTTCCCGTTTTGATCAAGCTCAATAATCCGGTCGTAGCCTCCATCGATCATCTAGACATGTTGGTCCGCGGTTATGAAGAGACCATACGGATATCCAATACCCGTCCATTGCTTCAGGAAATTTGCTTCCGCATCAAAGATCTGAATTCGCTGGTTCTCGCGATCCCCCACATAAACGTCGCCCTGTTTGTCTACTACAATGCTGTGCGGCAGATTGAACTCACCCGGACCCGTTCCGTATTTCCCCCAGGCCTTCAGGAAGTTCCCCTCGCGATCAAACTTCACTACGCGCGAGTTGCCGTATCCGTCGGAAACATAGACTTCGCCGTTTCTCCCGAAAGCCGCGTCCGTTGGCTGATTGAACAGCCAGTCTGATTCTGCGGCTACGCCTTTGCGTCCCAGCACAAGAAGAACGCGACCCGCTGGACTTATCTTCAGCACCAGATGGCTCCCGTCGTCCGTTGTCCAGAGGTTGTCGTCATCATCGATTCGCAATCCGTGCGGGTGTGTGAACAGACCTTCCCCAATGCTGCGGAGGACGGACTGATCTCGGATGCGATGGTCTCCACGAGCAACCTCCTGGGCGGATCGCACAACCCACAAGGGAGCGCACACTCGCGGCACACAAACGGCCCTGAAAACGAGGTAGACCACCAGATTCTCAGCTTGCCGACAGTCAGTTTCCCCTAGGTCGTGAACCCGGCTTTCGTTCGCTCGATTCTTGCAATGATCGTTGATGCTACAATCGCGCGGGCGGTGGCAGGCAGGTGATGACTTAGACTAGGGTGTACAGCCCAGAAATCGCCTTGGCCCATTGCGGATGGGAAAATCGTTGTAGTAGTCTGCGCTAATATCCATCCCATCATTGACTTGGCACACTCCAGTCCCTAAGATTTCAGTCCAATGATCAGTCAGTCTATTTCGCATTAACGGCAGCGTTAGAAACTGGACGGGCGGAAGGGCAATACTGGGACGAGATAAACCTGCACCGCTTTGGAGGTTCGTGATCGCCTATGCGTATAGCACGGATTTCTGCAGTTGCAGCCGCGATGGCACTTTACAGTTCAGCAGCGGCAGGTGCACAAGACCCGAGCCAGTTGATCGCAGGTTTCAATCAGGAACGTTCCCTCGGCCCCAATGAGAACCACGCATACGTAGTCAGCTTGAAAGAGGGAGAAGCGATCCTTGGGGAGGCAGACCAGCATGGGGTTGATCTCGTCATCGACGAATTTAGCCCCGACGGAAAGCTGATCCGCACAGTCGATAGTCCAAATGGCACAGAAGGACCTGAACCGATCGACCTGACGGCATTCACTGCGGGCCAGTACAAGCTCGTCATCCACACACTTGATCCGAGAGCAAAGCCCGGCAAATACGTAATGAAGATTGACCGCTTGCTGACGGTCGAACAGAACGGCCTGCGCCTGGCAGAAAAAAACTACCCATCTGTCATTCAGGGCCTCTGGAAGAACTACGTAAAAGACCCATCCGCTTTGCAGCGGTTTGTGGCCAGCATGCAAGGCAAGGGGCCATTCATCGAGGAAATCAAGGACGACAGCAAAGACGTCAATGTGATCTACCTTTTTTATGGAGACGAGAACACGGAAAGAGTACAGGTCTTCGGCGGCACGCGTTCCCCGGTAGGAGGTACTCAGATGGAACGGTTTCTTCATTCACCGTTCTTTTTTGGCAGCGAAACCGTCCCAAAAGATGCTCGATACCGTTACGGATTCACAGTAACTGAGGCTCGTTTTGTAGGTCCCAAAAATACTATCCAAGTCTCGGAGGATAACGACACCACAGATCCCTTCAACCCCAACAGCTTCGGCGGTCTTTCGGTCCTCACACTGCCCGACGCCCCGCCACAGCCATACGTTGTCGAGAACAATTCTGTGCCACATGGGAAGGTAAGCCCGACAACCTTCAAGAGCGCATCGTTGAACGAGAACCGCACGCTCAGCATCTACACCCCAGCGGGATACGACAGCGTGAAAGCCGCAGATTTGCTGATTGTCTTCGATGGTGGAACCTACGACGGGGGTGGTGTCAGTCTTATTCCTACTCCAATCATCTTGGACAATCTGATTGCAACGGGAAAGATTGGCCCAACGATCGCTGTTCTTGTGAACAACATGGGCCAACGCAATCGCGACCTGGGCGGCTACCCACCTTTCGCCGATTTTGTGGCACTGGAGTTGATCTCGTGGCTCCGCAACCACTACCGAGTCAAGGACGGTCCCAGCCATGTTGTGTTGGCAGGCTCAAGCCGGGGCGGAGTCGCGGCCAGCCATTGTGCATTTCTGCACTCCGATGTCGTGGGCAACGTGCTCTCGCAATCGGGAGCGTATTTTGTCAGGAAAGATGACCCTCCGCCTGCATGGCCCGTGACAGAAGATACGGGAGACCTGATCTTAGCTTTCCGAAACAGTCCTCGCGTGCCGGTCAAGTTCTATATGGAGGTCGGGAGGTTTGACTCCCTCGTCACACTGAATCGGGAATTGCGGGATGTTCTGCTGCTAAAAGGTTATCGTGTGGACTATCGCGAGTTTGACGGTGGACACGATTACCTTTATTGGCGCGGTTCCCTTGCGGACGGGCTGGTATCACTTATCGGCAAGAACGGAGATTGATTAACCCCGTCGCTCTGCGTTCTTGCCGAAAGAGTCGATTTATGAAACCAGGCGTTAGCACAAGCTTGCGCCGTTTATTCGCTCCCTCGCGACGCATCCCACGTGCGCGGGCCGGGCCAAGCTGAGCCGGGGGAGGGTCCATTTTGCCGTCCGTATATACCACCCCGTCAAACGCGTGAGGGGGTACTATGACCTGAGGGGATTTTGCTACACGCGTACCCCAGGGGGTATCCCCGGGCGTGGAGTGCGGGAGACGTAAATGGGAATTCACACGGTGCTGCTGACGGTCCAGCGAGAACTCCGGGACAGGCCGCAAGTAGCATCGGCAGGCACACTGTTCTTCGACTGCGCAGCAGTCCGCTTTGCCGACGGCTGCTTCGCTCAGGATGACAATCGTAATGTGATTTTCGTCGAGCCTGATTGCAATTACGACTTCGCTCCAGCCAGTTCCGCAGACACCCCGTACTCCTTCGCATTGGCCGCCGTCGAAGGAATCACTTTGTGCCCGGCCACGTACGCCCGCAGCATTTCGATCTCATCCGCGGGTTCGGTCAGCGGCAGGGCGACCTGTCCGCCGTCCACGGCCGAGCGGCAGAGCGCCATCATGATTTCAAACCCCAGGTACGCGCTCTCGAAGTTGCACGGATGCACCTTGCGCTCATCGTCCAGCCAGTTCGCCATGTCCTGAATGTAAGGCGGCATGTCGAGATCGTAGTTCATGCAGCCCGGTCCCGAACTCGCGCCCGCCTTGGTGACCGCGCGCCATCCATTGCCGGTCAGAACTTCGGCGAAACCGTCGGTGCCCTGCGCGCCGATGCGGCACTTCCGCCACCAGTAATCCACCTCGGGCACATCGGGAGCGCCGGCGCCGCACTCGACGACCCCGCGTACGTCGTTTGCGAACTGAATGAACCCGCTGATGTAGTCGGGTGAGGGATGCAGGTCCTTCATCTTGCCTTCTCCCGCCACCTGCGCCATCACCCAGCGCGCCTCGGCCTCGCCGTTGTACCAGCTCATGTAATCAATGAGGTGAGACAGCATGTGCATCATCCAACCGGACGCAATGCCATACACGGCGTGCACGCGCCCCAGCGCGCCGCTGGCGATAATCTCCTTCACCTTGCGGTAATGCTTGCCATAGCGATGCTGGTGGCTGACGACGGCTTTCACTCCGCTTTCGGTGAGCATCTTCCTCACCTGCATGCCTTCGCGGCTGGTGAGCGCCACCGGCTTTTCGAACGCGATCAAGCGCGCGCCGCTCTCGATGCCGGTGCGGATCATCTCACTCCGCAGATTGGGCAGCGTGCAGAAGCAGAACACGTCCGGCTTCACCGACAAGGCCAACCGCCTGGCATCCGAATCTTTGGCCGCGCCGAATTGCTCTGCCGCCGCGTCCATGCGTGCTGCGTTCACGTCGCAGACGCCCACGACTTCAAACCGCTCATTAGCCTGAAAAGCGCGGGCGTTATGCATCCCGCGCTTTCCCATCCCAACCACGACTACTCGATATTTCCCGCTCATTTCGCGCTCCGGTCCCACTCGAGGACTCGCTCGATCGTGTAATCCACTTCCTCCTCGGTCAACTCAGGGAACATGGGCAGCGAGATGCAGCAGGCCGCGTTCCGCTCCGAGTTCGGGATTGCCCCTGCAATGCGCGCGCCCTTGCCCCACGGGTATCCCTCTTGCTGATGAATCGCGATGGGATAGTGGCACTTGGCGTCGATTCCTTCGTCGTTGAGGAATTGCAACAGCGGTTCCCGGTGCTTCGCCTGCCTGGTCTCGATCACATAAAGATGGTAAACGTGGCGGTAGCCAGGCGTTTCGTATGGCAATGTAATGTTGCGCGCGCCCGCTAGGCCCTTGCTGTATCGAGCGGCCCACTTCCTTCTCTGATCGCTCCATTCGCGGATGTGCTTCAGCTTGGCGCTCAGCACGCCGGCGTGCAGGTCGTCGAGGCGGCTGTTGAAGCCGAAGCTGTGGCACGAGCGCTTGTCCGAGCCGTGGTTGCGCAGCTTGCGCACGAAGCGGTTGACTTCCGAATTATTGGTGACCACCGCACCGCCGTCACCAAACGTCCCCAGATTTTTCTGAATGATGAAGCTGATGGTCGCCGCATCGCTGAGTTCGCCGATGCGGAATCCGTCGCCGTGGGCCCCAATGGCCTGCGCGTTGTCTTCAATCACCAGCAACTTGTGCTTGTCGGCAATCTTGCGGATCGCCTTCATGTCCGCGCACTGCCCATAAAGATGTACCGGCACAATCGCCTTCGTGCGCGGCGTGATTGCAGCCTCGATCCGTGCCGGGTCAATGCAATTGGTGCACGCGTCGGAATCTACGAACACGACGGTCGCTCCCGCGATCCAGATCGCCTCTGCCGTCGCAAAAAATGTATTCGTCGTGGTGATGCATTCGTCTCCCAGGCCGATGCCGAGCGCCATGAAGGTGAGCCAGAGCGCGTCAGTTCCGTTGCCCACGCCGATCGCGTATTTCGTGTTATGAAATTCCGCCAGCTCCTTCTCGAACCGCTCCAGCATTGGGCCCATGACATACTGGCCGCTCTCCAGCACTTCGTGAATGTTGGAGTCAATCTCTGCCTTGATGCTGTGATACTGGCGAACGTGTCCGTAGAAGGCCACCTTCATCTTCGTTTGAAGCATCGCGATCTCCTCTTCACGGCTCTTGTGATCGGCGGTTCGCTGTCGCGCGCCTGAATTGCAAGCTATTGTAACGTTTTTGGCGTAGGTTCGCGCGATGCCGGCAAGATGGGTACTGGCTGAATTTGAATTTTGAGGAATCTAAGGCTGTGGGAAAGAGGCTATTGCCATGAATGCCGTGCCTATTCTCAAACTAAAGACAAAACCGTATATTTTCCCCAAAACGAGAGAGAGAGGGCGAAAATGCACGCTGCGACTGTCGCTGCTGGTTTCCGCTGTTGGGACGGGTAGTGCTGTGCGCAGATAGGGAGATTTCACTAGGATGCACTGGGAAGACCTACCAGTCCAAGATTTTCGCGATAAACGAGGGGCTAGGGTGTGGTGCGGTTCCTCAGCCAGCCGATCCCACCTGCTCCGGCAGTCACCACTTAGACGACCCCAGAAACAAGGCTTGCAGCAACTACCCCCGCAGCAAAGAAGATCCTTAGTATCACGGAGTTTTTCAACACCCAC
>JASHOH010000184.1 GCA_030041215.1 Candidatus Sulfotelmatobacter sp.
CATGGCAAGTCCGCGTCGCTCCTTTCAATGTTTGGAGTTGCGCGAGCGAGGCAAGGACCTTGGCCTCGCGTTGGAAGCGAGCCATGCGGTCGGTGTCACCGAAAGCTTGGGGCAGGACCTTGATTCGCCACGTCGCGGCCCAGCTTCGGATCACGGGCACGGTGCACTTCGCCCATCCCACCCGCACCAATAGCGGACACAATTTCATAGGGGCCCAGGTGGGTGCCGGACTGAATGGCCATGGTCCCTGCCAGCCGGAATGCGCGTAGTATATACGACCAATGTTACGTACAAAGATGATTTATCCCGTGTGACAAGGAGGTGCTAGCGCACTCCGTCATCGGTCGATGGCCGCCGGGCAGAGCGACTCTTTCCAAGCGCTCTACGATGATCTCTAGCTCTGTGCCTGTCATGTTCAGAGTTCCTCCACAAGTGGGAACGTCACGGCGGGACTTTCACTGCATCATGGCACGTCTTCCGCTCGTCGCTCGTTCTGACGCCTCTTCCAATCAGGGTAGTCTTGCCGCGCCTTTTCAATTTCGTCGTCGGTCAGGGATTCGTCGGGCGCTCCGATTCGCCGCTCTATCCTATCGTTGTGCTGGGGCTAAACACGGCGATGCGGTCCCAAGAAATCAAGACATTGCGCTGGTCACAGGTTGACCTAATGCACAGGACGCTGCTTGTGGGGAAGAGTAAGACGGAAGCCGGAAGTGGTCGCCTTATTCTGCTGAATCAGTCCGCTGTCGCTGTACTAACAAAGTGGGCGAGCCGTACGCCCACGGCGAACCAGGAACATTTCGTATTCCCCGCCTGTGAGCGCCGTAACGTTGACCCCAATAGGCCGATAACGAGCATGTTTGCCTACGCTGTCTGCGCTTTTGGCTACTTGTATAGGGACGATCCACAATTAATCGAGCGCAGGCTGAGACGGGGGTGGAGGCAGGAAACTGTCGGCGAACAGAAGCTCATCATGAAGTTCATCACCGCGATTATCCTGATTGTCTTCGTGCTCCCCGGTCTCGACCATCGGTTTGGCTTGTCACACACGCCCTTGTGGCTGACGACGGTCGCGGAGGCATTGGTTCTCGGCGGCTGCCTGCTGATCTTTTGGACGTTGAAGAGCAACAGTTTCGCTGCCAGTACGGTTCGAGTCAAGTCTGGACCGAGAGTGATTTCCACCGGGCCCTATGGCATGGTACGCCATCCCATGTATTTGGGCGCGGCGATATGGTTGTTATTCACGCCGCTGGCGCTGGGCTCGTACTTTGCCTTACCCGTCTTTGCCCTCCTCATCCCACTAATCGTTTTCCGCCTCCTCAACGAGGAAAAGGTTCTGCGCCAAGAACTGCCCGGCTACGCCGACTACTGCCTGCACACACGCTTCCGGCTCGTCCCGCTTCTCTGGTAAGTGACATTTTCTCTCTAAAGCACGTCGATCACGATAAGAGTTATGTCGTCTTGCTGGGCTGCCGACGCAGGCTGCCACTGCCGTAATTCGGAAAGCAATCGGTCAGACAATTCTGAAGGCGGACGGTACTGGTTCTCGCGCACCACTTCTTCCAGCTTGTGGTCCCCAAACGACTCGCCGTTGGTGTTTTCCGGCTCAATCAAGCCGTCCGTGTAGAGAAGGAAGCGATCATCCGTGGCGATTGAAATCTCACGAACCGGATAATCGCAGTCCGGCACTACCCCAAAGATAAGTCCGTTGCTCTGGATGCTCTCCAGCTTGCCTTGGCTCCAGCGAAGCAACGGCGGATGCCCGGCAGCCGAATACAGCGCCTTGTGCCTTTCAGTGTCGAGCCATAGGTACGCTGCGGAAACGAACTGACCGTGCTGTTGCCCGGAAAGGGCGCGTTCAACTCCCCGCAGCACTGATTGCGGATCATTGGCGCACGGCACCGCCGACTGCATGGCGACCTTAATCATGGATGCAATAAGGGCTGCTGGAACACCGTGTCCAGAAACATCGGCGACGAAGAAACCAGCGCGGTTGGGATCGACGGCGATGAACCAGTAAAAGTCTCCTGCCACGGCGGTCATCGGACAATAAGCCGCGCTGATTCGCATACGGCTGAGTTGGGGAACGTCGCTCGGAAGAATCGAAGCCTGAATCTCGCGGGCGATGGCGAGTTCATTTTCGATAGACAGCAAGCGGCGTTCGTCAGCAAACACCTTTTCTGCTGCGACCCACCCTTGTGAGAGCACAAACAGCGCGAACGCGAGCGGCTCAAGGAAGCGGTAATTGCGGAGACTGAGAAAAGTCTTAAGGTTGTCATGGATGACGGCAGCCGCCAGAATCAGCGTCCCGCCCGCCGAAACCTGGCTTTGAATGATCAGGTATTTCTTCCCCAGACGAGGAACGACATTCGCCGTCGCGAGGGCTAGGAGTGAACAGATCAAAAGGGCATTGAAGTAAGACACAAACCTCGGAGAGGCGGTGATTAAAACCGAAGTAATTCCTGCGACAGCAATGGCAGATGCGGAAATGACCATGATGTGAAAAAAAAGGCGCAGAGACCCAAGGCTTAGCTCTGCCCAGAACAACAGCGCGGGGATCACGATTACATAGGTGATGATCCATACGACTTGCGGGGCATTGGAGGAAAAGTAGCCGCCAAGTAAGCTAAAACCAGCGGGCAGTCCCGCAAAGAGGCGAATTCCGTACAGTGCGGTAAATATGCCAAACCACCCTAGAACTCGGCGGGCGCTACTGCCTCGAACCACAGCAATGCAGCACGCCCCGACCCCAACGAACAAGAAGATCGTGCCGAGAATGATGACAGCGAATTCTGCACGGTGCATCAGCACAGGTTGATTTCCCAGCGATCTCCTACCACCACCTGCCTGCCACCCGTCAGGAGGTAAATGGCTCCGGACGTAGAAATGAAGGTCAAAACCGCGCATCAACCGGGTCTTGTATTCATCTGCCGACCTTCCTGCAACTCTCCTCTTCCCACTCCATCGGTTTGCCTTCTGCCCCTGTCACGATGAGGGCGCTATCGTAGGCCGAATCGCCTTTCCTCGTGAACGTCTGCTGGATGGGCAGCTTCTCATCATTTGCGGTCATGTAGCCCGCGAAGACTAGCTTGTCGCCATTCCATCCGAGCGCGGTCATGTCTACGCGTGAGCCGCCGATGTTCATGTCGCGGCGGACATGCAGCTTCGCATTAGCATCCCAAGTGCCCCAGCCGATCAGCGTTCGTTTTCCTTGGAGTGGCCCTTTCGTTTGATCGACGTGATAGGTAAGCCAAGAGCCGTCAAGTGCCATCTCGAAGGTGAACTTGTCGATAAATTTCACGGCGGCGGCTGTTGGGGAAGCGTGCTGCTCTCCCTCGCATATCCAGTTCCCGACGAACCATTTCTCCACTGACAGTTGGTCTGGCAGCATCGGTACTGCTGATGGCGCGGCATTCGCGGCTGGGATTTCTCCGACACTCAGCGCAAAATGCTGCACAATCTTCCACTCACCACCAATCTTCTCCATTACGATCAAGTATTGTCCCAGATGAATGATGGAACCGACACGCCTTCTCGTTCGTCCGGCTGCATAAGCAAGTGTTCCAGAACTCTTTTCAACGATTGGCTCGATTGCTTCCAGCGTGCTCCCTTGATCCAGTCCTGACTTGACCCACTGCCGAATCTCGTTCCGTCCTCTAAAAGTTTCGCCGTCACTCACCAGCGTGGCGTCCTCGGCATACAGTGCGACAACTGCATCCGCGTCCTTCGCGCTGTACGCTCTGAAGAATTCCGCCCTTACCTGCGCCCCCGGTTCGGGACTGGACAGCGGCTTCGCCTTCGGTTGCTGTGCCCACGTGTTCAAGCCGAATATCAACAATAGTGTTGCTAGGTTCCTCATCTCTTCTTCCCCAATTCCGATCCGGGGCAGAATCGCGGTTCCGGTGGGGGTTGGCTGCACCAACATCCTCGACTCATGCAGCTTGTGATCTTTCAGTTTCTCTCTTTTTGACAACATACCTTGCGTAGACTGCCAATCCTAAAATAAACATCCCGAACTCCAACGCCGTGGCTTCGACCGCGCTGATGGAGTTGTACAAGCCAAGTCCGACTTTCGGCGAGCTACCGAAAAGAAGAGGAAGATCGGAAGGCAGGGGATGCCCATAGCTCCATTGCCACGAACGCCAAGAAAAGCTGGAAAAGGGTATGGGATGCGAAACGAAGTCCAGCACCCAGTGGCTGAATACCAAAAGCGCAACGACCGCTCCCGCACGGTGGTCACGATAGATGCGTGCAGCTAAGAGAGCGGCGATGACCGACCAAATGATTGACATGAAGAGACCATGAGACCACGGAAGTCCCGCAGTGCCCCCTTTCTCTATGCCTGCGAACCCGAAGGCGATGGCTAGAACATCGAGAACCCACGTAGCTAATAACAGAACTCCAAGCGGCACTTTCGGAACCGCAGGCTTCGCTGCCAATCCCACCGAGAAATGTCCGATTGGCCCCATTTGCGTCCTCTCTGGTCAAGCAGCCTTGTGTGGAAGAACGTAAAAGAATACAGCCCAGTAGTGACAGATGCTCCCGCATAGCGCAAACAGGTGCCAGATGGCATGACTATAAGGAATCCTCTTGGAGGCGAAGAAGAACACTCCCACGGTATAGAACAGTCCTCCTGCCAACAACCAAAGGAAGCCGTGCAGCGGCACGAAGGTCAACACGGGCCTGATGCCGAGTACGACTAGCCATCCCATGAGCACATAAATCGCTGTCGAAAGCACGGGGAAGCGACCCAGCGCAACATATTTGAACGTGATCCCGGCAAGCGTGAGTACCCAGACCACGCTGAACAACGTCCATCCCCAGCCACCGCGCAGGTTGACAAGAGTAAAAGGCGTATACGTCCCAGCGATCAGCAGGTATACGGCGGAATGGTCGAAAAGCCGGAACGTTTGCTTTAGGTGCGGCTTTGAAACCGCATGGTACAGGGTCGAGGAAAGGTAAAGCAGAATGAGGGTGAAGCCGTAGATCGTGCAACTCACAATATGCCAAGCAGTGCCGTGGAAAATGGAGACGGCGACTAAGGCGACTGCACCCGCAATGCTGAGGAGCAGACCGAAACCGTGCGTAGCTGCGTTCGCAAGCTCTTCGCGATTGACGCCCGTCTGCTTATCGAATTCCATGATTGACAGCAGCTATTTCCCACCGCTCAATTGCTGCGACAGATAGTTCGCGATCCCCATTTCTTTGATCGAATGAATCTGGCTCTCCAAGAAGTCGGCGTGGCGTTCCTCGTCTCGAATCATGCTTTCGAACAGAGACTTCGACCCATCGTCTTTTGCCTCCGCGCACACTTTCACGGCATCGTTGTACTGGCGCACTGCGTCTGTTTCGTCCTTCAGGTCGATTTCCAATTGCTCTTGCACCTTGCTTCTTAGTTGGGGCGTCAGACCGACCTCGACGCTCGGAACTCCGTCGAGAAAAATGATGCGCTCGATCAGCCCTTCGGCGTGCTTCATTTCCTCGATAGCTCGCGCTTTGGTAAGGTCGCCGAGTCGTTTATATCCCCAGTTTTGGAACGTCTCGGATTGCGTCATGTATTGGACGATGGCGGTCAGTTCCGAACTCAGAGCCGCGTTTAGCTGTTCGATCACCTTCTTATCGCCCTGCATAGGTCTCTCCTCCGTCACCTATAGTGCGGTTTGGCTAAACAGGGACGCTGTGACCCAAAGCACAGCGGTCGGCTGGAGCAGGGTGACTGCTATCACTGCCCATTGGTCGCCGCCCAAGCATACTGAGATCGACAAGAGAGGCGCGTTGAGGAGGGACGCCCATGACAGCAAAATCCAAGTTTCGGGAACCTCGCTCAGGAAAGGCGAATCTTCCAAGAGACATCGAGGAACGCATCCGCCGACGTGCCTATCCAGAGCACGCTTAACGAAGGGTTGCCCATCTCACGGGGACAAGTCATCCGAAGTCTCCGGGGATCAACTGCGCTGCCTTTTCCCGAGACGCCGCTTCAGAACAGAGCCCTTGGAAATCGAAAACGGCCCCGATTGCTCGGAGCCGTGTCAGTTTCCGGTTCATCTGACGATGCCCGGTCATGCCGCCTTGGTCACGGCAGTCCGCAGGCACGCCTTCGCCTC
>JASHOH010000185.1 GCA_030041215.1 Candidatus Sulfotelmatobacter sp.
AGTCACTTCAAAAACCAAGTCCCAACCCCACCCCCAAAACTGGTCACACCCTTGACCCTTGAGTACGCGAACCGGTCGCTCTTTGATAAGCAAAGCGCGAAGCTTGTTTTCTAGTTCGGGATTGCCGCCGAGCATCGGAATTGCAGCGGCGCTGGTCAGCGCTTGCGCTTTCTCCATAGCCATGCAGTATTTGCCCAACGCAATACAAGCATCTTTGTGCGCTTTCAAGAAATCGGCGCGATGCTGTGCCGCCTCTGCTCTTACTTCTTCCAGAGTGCTCATTGCTCGCCCCCAATGATTCCCGCCATGTTGAGATTGCCTTCCGAGCCGACACCGCCCCGCGGGTTAGTGCATTCTGGCCCGCTCGGGTCGCTGCCTAACCAGCCGACTGCTGCGGTAGTTTCTGGGTACGACGGGCTGTCTCTTTCGCCGCCCGGTAGAACGTTGTAATTGCCACCAGCCCAATTCAAGACGCTCATTGGATCATCTCCCTCGTTCGCACTTTCTTCTTTGCTGCCACCAGCTTTTCTGTGGGCGTTTGCTCGCGCTCGATCAAGGTCCCACACTCGCTACAAAACTTTGCCTGTGGTGCATTCAGCTTTTCGCATTTCTCGCACGGCAGACTTCCACGTTCGACAGGCCCCGCGGCAAACACGGCTTGAATCTCGCGCAGCCTGTCGCGTCCCTCAGCATTTGTTCCTTCCATCATTCCCTGATTCCTCATCATCAGTTCGATGGCTTTGAGCTGGATCGTCGCCGTCTTGTCCAGACCTTCAGCGGAAGCCATCTGCTCCAAGCGATGGATGATGCTTTTCGGATCGCTTGTAACCTTGAACTTATTGACTGGGGGAGCATATTTCTCCAGAAATTTCTGAATAACTGGTTGCTCTAAAAGACTCCGCGACCGCTTCGCCAGATCGCCGGAATAGCCTGCTTGCCCTGCTGCCCACCTTGGCTTCTTGCCCTGACACGCCAGCATGTACAGGCAGAAGGCTCGCTCGCGCTTGTTCAGCCCGTCGGCGTCCTTGACGTAAAATTCCGCTCTCGGTTTCGCCATCACTGTCTGCAAAAAATTCTTCTTGCCCGTCAGCCCAGCGAATAAAAAGCCCAGACTGTGCGGTGCGCTTCACAATTCGCAACATAGAAAACCGCCAGCTGGAGTCGCAAGGGCTGGCGGTGCGATAGGCTAGCTATTCGACCCGGGGAGCACACTAGCGCCCCCGTCGCCTCTCGCGTGACTGTAGCCATTCATCTACTGACGCTGTGCGGTAGAACACCTGCCTGCCAATCACAACGCGAGGCGGTCCCATACGATGCACCTCCCAACGCTGGAGGGTGCGCGTGGTTACGCCAAGATGTGTGGCAAGTTGCTCTGGAGTGAGAAGCCCGAAGGGGCTGGTCGTATGCTGCTCGTTCGTCTCTGCGTGCATAACAAGAGACATTCAACAGCATTACGACGACATTTAATAATGAGCGTAAATAGCTTTTTTCTTGAATTTTGTGTTGACAAACTGTTGACAGAAGGGATGAGTCAAAAGCAGGGAACGCGTGAAATACGCATGAATACTGGCTGCCCCCCAGGGATTCGAACCCCGATATGCTGATCCAGAGTCAGCTGTCCTGCCGTTGAACGAGGGGGCAGTGCCTTCATTATCCAACGGCCGGGAATGACGGTCAAATTTTCGAAAACCGTTTTCAACTGCGCAACAAGCAACTAGCGTTAAACTCTAGTACATTGTCAGCAGTCGGAGAAATCGCTCATGGTCACCATCTTGGAAACCGCCGAAACTTACTCGGAAATCGCCCGCCGTCCGCTCGAACCCGAGCAGTGCGCTCTGATCGTGGTTGATATTCAGCAAAAACTCCTGCCGCCGATTTTTCAGAAGGACCAGCTCGTGCGCAATTCGCAACTGCTGATTCGCGCCGCCGGCGTGCTGAAGATTCCCGCCGTGCTGACCACCCAATACTCGAAAGGACTGGGCCAGACCGTGCCTGAAATCGCTTCCCTGCTTCCGACAGCCGAAGCCATCGATAAAGACCGTTTTTCGTGTTTTGGCAGCGACTCGTTCTGCACTCTGCTCAAGCGCCTGCCGGGCAACCGCAACACACTGCTGCTCTGTGGCATGGAGAGCCACATCTGTGTCGCCCAGACGGCTCTGGCCGCGCTGCGCGAAGGCTATCTCGTCCACCTCGCTTCTGACGCGGTCAGTTCCCGCACCGAATGGAATTGGAAGATTGGTCTGGAACGAATGCGCGCCGCGGGGGCCGTGATTTCTTCGACAGAGATGATTATCTACGAACTGATGCGGTCTTCCTCATCACCAGCATTTAAAGAAATGCTGCCGTATCTGAAAGGATGAGCGGATTGCCGAGTACACATGATTAAGTGATGTCATTCCGAACCGATCCGCCGGACCGGCGAGGAACCTGCTTTTCCGCTCAAGACACGCGCCCTACTCCGCCTCAGGCTTCTTTTTCACCCTCACGACCGTAATCTTCGCAAACCCCTCTTCAAATGTCGGCGGCTTCAGTTTGGCCGCCATGCGCCGCATCACATCCTCCGGAACCACACGGTCGCGCCGCTGGTGCCGCTCAATACACACTTGCAATGGCACGTCAAAAAACACGGCATGCACTTCATAGTTATAATCTTTCGCCAGTTTGATCCAGTGCTGCCGCTCGCGCGGCGTAAGATTCGTCGCATCCACATAATTCATGGGGCGCTTGGCAATCAGCCGCGCCTTCAGCATCGACCGCAGATTCGAGAACACCAGGTCCTGGTAGCGCTGCTCGCGCACGTCATCGAATAGCAGCGTTCGCATCATGTCGCTCGACAGCGGCGTGACATTATGCCGCCGGAACCACGAACTCTTGCCCGATCCCGGCAACCCAATCGCCAGAACTACTATTCCTTTGGGAGCTCTCTGCGGGGCGACTGGAAGCGCTGGAGGCTGTGATGCTGGCTGTGGAACCGGAGCAGCAGGACTTTCCCCCTCCCCTTCGGGATACTCCGCCGGCTGTAGTTCCTCAATCGGCTCCGCTACTGTTCCGCCTACCGATCCCTTCGGAGCGAAAGCCTGCGCCACGGCCTGTTCTCGCCCGGCACTCTCGCGACCCGCTCCGCCTCGACCCCGTCCACCACGGCGCCGGCGGCGGCTGAACTGTCTGGAACTCTTTCCTTGCTGATTTGCCGGTTGCTCTCTCGCCAGTTCTTCCGGTAGCCGTGTCTCAGTCCTCGCCTCGCCCTCAACTGTGGCTTCCCTTTTATCTGCCCGCTCCGATGGAATAGAAGCCGCAGGCTCGGGCGCGGCTTTCTCGTTCTCTGAGGAGCCGATTGGCTTCTCGGTATCAAAATATGCTGGTTGCAGTGGAGGTGGCGCAGCCGGCTGCTCGGAGGTGCTTTGAGTGGTCTTTTTGCGGCGCTGTAGGCGCTCGCGCATCCATTTACGCATATGAGAGGCTTTTAACACAGATTTAGTGACGGAGCAATCAGCCGTACCTGACCAGAAATCTTTCGGCGCTGGTTCTCGCACTTAACACAGCATGCATGAGATTGCGCTGCAGTTGGAGTCGTCAATATGCCTGAAACCCCTTCCGCCCTTCGCGGTCAGAAATACATCTCGCTCGGCACCTTTCGCAAGACCGGTGCAAAGGTCGCCACGCCCGTGTGGTTCGGCGAGGACGGCAACAAACTCTATGTCATGACCCGCAGCGATATGGGAAAGGTAAAACGCATTCGCAACAATCCGCATGTGACCGTTGCGCTGTGCACCGCACGTGGCAAAATCATTGGCCCAGAGTTTCCCGCTCAGGCCCGTATCCTCTCGCCCGAAGATCACTCCCACGCCAGGCAAACGATCAACCGGAAGTACTGGCTTGCTCGGCTTCCCCTGATCTGGTATCGCACCGATACCTATCTCGAAATCAGTTTCCAGTAGCCTTGCACGACGATGTCATTCCGAATCGGTCCGCAGGACCGGTGAGGAACCCGCTTTTCATCCATGGCCCACGAATCATTTACGGCACGTTCCCCATCCTGCTAACATAATTTGTTTGTGATTCGACGCAGAAACGTTTCTGTTGCGCATTCATAAAGAAGGGAGGCCTTATGGCTATCAAAGTCGGCATCAACGGCTTCGGACGCATCGGCCGAAACGTCCTGCGTACCGCAATCAATGATTCCAATCTCGACTTCGTCGCCGTCAACGATCTCACCGATCCCAAGACCCTCGCCCATCTGCTGAAATACGATTCGATTCTCGGCAATCTTCCGCAGAAGATCACGGCTGGCGCCGATAGCATTTCCATTGACGGCAAAACGGTAAAGGTTTTCAAGGAAAAAGATCCCGCGGCGCTTCCCTGGGAGTCAGTCGGCGCGCAAGTGGTTATCGAATCGACTGGCAAATTCACCGATGCCAACGAAGCTAAAAAGCACCTTCGCGGCTCGGTCAAGAAAGTCATTATCACAGCCCCGGCAAAGAACGAGGATGTCACTATCGTCCTCGGCGTGAACCAAGACAAATACGACCCTGCCAAGCATCACATTATTTCGAACGCTTCTTGCACCACAAATTGCCTGGCGCCGGTCGCGAAAGTTGTCAATGACGAATTCAAAATAGTCAGCGGGACGATGACCACGATTCATTCTTACACCAATGATCAGGTCATTCTCGATTTTCCGCACAAGGATCTGCGCCGCGCCCGCGCCGCCGCCATCAACATGATTCCCACTTCCACCGGCGCAGCCAAGGCGCTGAAGCTTGTAATTCCTGATCTGGCCGGCAAGCTCGATGGTTTCGCCATGCGCGTGCCGACGCCGAATGTTTCCGTGGTCGATCTCGTCACATGGGTGGAGAAGAAAACGACTCGCGACGAAGTGAACGCGGCGTTGAAGAAGGCGTCTGAATCCGGCCCGCTGAAAGGTTATCTCGGCTTCGAAGAAAACGAATTGGTATCGTCGGATTTCAAGGGCGACTCGCGATCGTCCATCGTCGACGCGCCCATGACTCTGGTAGTCGGCGGGAACTGCGTCAAGGTGATCTCCTGGTACGACAACGAATGGGGATACTCTTGCCGCGTCCGCGACCTGATTCACTACATCGCCAGCAAAGGCTTGTAGCGCAGCACAAGATTGTGGCGCCGGCGTCTCGCCGGCAAGTGTTGATTTCAAAAAGCAATGCGGGAATTTAGGATGTCATGCCTCACCGATTCCGAAGGATCGGTGAGGACTTGCCCTGAGGCGAACGCCGAAGGGAACCTGCTCTTTAGGAACCTGCTGTTTACCACTGCCGCAGCCTGGCATATGATTAAGTCCCGCAATTTAAGGACGTTAAAGGACGACCAGCCAATGTCCAAACTCTCCATCCGTGATCTCCCCCTGAACGGCAGTCGTGTCTTCATGCGCGTCGACTTCAACGTTCCTTTAGACGACGGCCGCGTCATGGACGACACGCGTATCCGCGAAACCCTGCCGTCGATCGAGTACGCGCTGCGTCACGGCGCCCGACTGATTCTTGCTTCGCACCTCGGCCGCCCCAAAGGCAAGCCAAATCCCAAGATGAGCCTAAAGCCCGTGGCCGAGCGCCTGCGCATGGTGCTCGATAAAGAACTGGCCCGCGGCGAAAACGTTGGCTTCTGTCCCGACTGCGTCGGTCCCGAGGCCGAAGAAGTCGCAACGCAACTGGAGAAAGGCCAAACCCTCCTGCTGGAAAATCTGCGTTTCCATGCCGAAGAAGAAGCCAACGATGAGGGCTTCTCGCGGCAGCTTGCGAACCTTGCCGAGTATTACGTCAACGATGCCTTTGGCACCGCCCATCGCGCCCACGCGTCCACCGTTGGCATAACAAAGTTCATGACCAAGTGCGCCGCCGGACTGCTCATGGAAAAGGAGTTGCAATATCTTGGCAAAGCCCTTGAACATCCTGAGCACCCATTCGTCGCCATCCTCGGCGGGGCAAAAGTCGGCGACAAAATCGGTGTCATCCGTAATCTCATGACCAAAGTCGATTCGCTCATCGTCGGCGGCGGCATGGCCTACACCTTCCTCAAAGCGCAAGGCCAGGAGGTTGGCAAATCGCTAGTCGAGGCCGACAAGCTCGATCTCGCACGCCAACTGCTCGAAGAAGCGAAGCAGAGAAACGTAAAGTTCCTGCTCCCCATCGATCACGTAGTCGCGTCCAGGCCGGATCCGAACGCCGTCATCCAGCTGATCGGCGAAGGCCAACCCATACCGCCCGACAAAATGGGTTTGGATATCGGGCCAAAGACGATCGAGCTTTTCTCAGAAGAGATTTCGCGCGCCCGTACGATCGTCTGGAACGGACCCATGGGCGTCTTCGAGATCCCCGGGTTTTCCCGCGGCACTTTCCGCATCGCCCATGCTATCGCTGAAAATGCGGGAGCTATTTCAATTGTTGGCGGCGGAGATACGGTTGCTGCCGTTCATGCCGCGGATGTCGCTGACAAAATCACTCACATTTCTACCGGTGGCGGTGCTTCGCTCGAATTTCTAGAAGGCAAAAAGCTTCCCGGTGTAGAGGCGCTCACCGACAAATAACCAAATTCGCCTCACCAAATGGATCTTCCACGCGACAAGGATTACGTAGTGATGCTGAAGGTCGGTGACCCCCTTGAAGTGCGTTTGCTACGCGGCGACATCACCACTCACCCGGCAGATGCCATTGTAAATGCCGCGAACTCTGAACTTCTGCCTGGTGGAGGTGTCTGTGGAGCCATTCACCGTGCCGGCGGTCCTGCCATCGCCGAGGAATGCCGTCGCATACACTCAGAACACGGATCGCTTTCTCCGGGTCAGGCCGTTGCAACCACCGCGGGCCGCTTGGCCGCTAAGTACGTGATCCACGCGGTAGGTCCCATCTGGAGTGGCGGCAATCAAGGTGAGGCTGAAGCACTCTCAAGCTGTTACCGCGAATCTATGCGTATCGCCGATAGTTTGAAATTGCACAGCATCGCGTTCCCGGCCATCTCCACTGGCATCTTTGGATACCCGGTTGAACAAGCTGCATGGGTCGCTATGCCAACTGTGATCGAAGGTCTGCGATGGGCAAAGAACCTGGTATTTGTGGTCATCGTCTTGTTCGACAGAATATCTCTCGACGTATTCGCTAAAGCTGCCATGTCTCAGCGCCGACCGAATTCAGGAGATCCTTACAGCATCTCGATAGGAATAATGAATGGCTAGAAAGAAACTGATTGCCGCCAACTGGAAAATGTACAAAACTCCCGATGAAACCCGCGCCTTCCTCCGGGACTTTCTTCCGCTCGTTGCCGGCCACGATCGCGACGAAATCGTCGTCTGCCCGTCGTACGTCGATCTCGCCGCCGGAGTCGAGGCTGCGAAAGGCTCGAACGTGGCCGTTGGCGCGCAGAATGTCCACTGGAAAAGCGAAGGAGCATTCACGGGAGAAATCTCGGCCCCGATGCTACTATCGGTCGGCGTCACTCACGTGATCATCGGCCACTCCGAGCGCCGCCAGTATTTCGGCGAAACCGATGACACCGTGAACCTGCGCCTGAAAGCCGCGCTCGAATCCGGACTCACTCCCATCTGCTGCGTCGGAGAAGTTCTGGAAGAACGCGAAGCTGGACTGACCGATGACGTCCTCCGCCGCCAGTGCGTCCGCGCCTTTCATGCGATATCGGCCAAGAAAGCCGCGAAGCTGGTGATCGCTTACGAGCCGGTCTGGGCCATCGGCACTGGGAAAACCGCGACTCCAGAATTGGCCGCCGACGCACACGCCGTCATCCGCCGCGAAGCGAAAGAAGCTTTCGGTGAAGAATTCGCTGCACGACTGCGCATTCTCTATGGAGGCTCCGTCAAACCCGAAAACGCCGCGGCTCTCATGGCGCAGGAAGAAATCGATGGGGCTCTCGTCGGCGGCGCTTCACTCGACCCGAAATCGTTTGCCGCGATTGTGGAATACTAGCCTTCGTCCTTCGCCGGGAGATTCCTCGGCGGGCGGCTTCGCCGTCCCCGACACCGCATGACAAAGGACTTAGCGGCTCACGAGTTACTCGGCCGCGTACTGCCTTTGCTTGAACTACCTCGTCGTATCCCTGAAGCCGTTCAGTAGCGGCTGAAATTTCGCGGTCAGTTGGCGTTAAACCCAATTACACGCAATATAAAAAGGCGCCCACTTTTGCGATAGGTTGTGATTGTTCGCATCGCAAACCTAGCGAAAGGGAGCGCCTTTTATGAGTCAAGAGAAGTATATCGGGATGGATGTTCATCAGGCCACCATCTCCGTGGCCGTGATGGATGCCAGTGGCCAGCTGATCATGGAATGCTTGCTGGAGACCAAGGCAGCCACGATGGTCGAGTTCATGCAAGGACTGCGGGGAACTCTGGCCGTGACCTTCGAGGAAGGAACTTCGGCTGCCTGGTTACACGATCTCCTCAAACCCCACGTGAGCCGACTGGTGGTCTGTGATCCGCGCAAGGCTGCCCTGTTGAAAGATGGCAGCAAGAGTGATCGCATCGATGCGCGAAAGCTGGCGGAGCTATTACGCACCAACCAACTCACGCCGGTCTACCATGAGGACCACGGAGTGCGCACCCTGAAAGAGTTGGGACGCAGCTATCTGACCATCACCAAAGACGTCACCCGGGTGATGAATCGGATCAAAGCTCTGTACCGAAGCTGGGCCATTCCCTGCAGCGGCACAACCGTCTACGCTCCACGTCATCGCGCCCAGTGGTTGGCCAAGATCGTGGAACCCGGAGTTCGGGTTCGAGCCGAGCATTTGTATCAGCAACTCGACAGTCTGCAACCGGTACGCCTGGCAGCGCGACGCGAACTTCTGCGGGAGAGCCAGAAGCATGCGGCGGTGAAGCGACTTCGCCAGATTCCTTCCATCGGTCCGATCCGGGCGGCCTTGCTAGTGGCCTTGCTGCAGACACCCCATCGTTTCCGCACCAAGCGCCAGCTCTGGGCCTACCGTGGTTTCGCCGTCGAGACGCACGACAGCGGCGAGTACCGGTATGTGCGAGGCAAACTGCAACGCAACCGCGAGCGCATCACCGTGCGTGGTCTGAATGCCAACCACAATAAGGATCTGAAGAATCTTTTCAAAAGTGCTGCTATCTCCGCCAGCACACGTCCTGGCCCCCTGCACGATTTTTATAGGGCTCGGGTTGGGCAAGGAATGCGGCCGACGATGGCCCGCCTGACCCTGGCACGGAAGATTGCCGCCGTCACTTTAATCATTTGGAAGAAAGGAGTGAGTTTCGACCCCAAACAGTTGCCTCGGCAAGCAGCTTGAGCATCTTTGGGGAACAGGCCTTCCATCTCGGAGAGTTTACGCTGACACGGGTCGGTCGGGTTCTGGAGATGCTCGGTTCGAGAGGAGTATCAGTCAATGAGATCGGCCCCGTGTGCTTGGGCACCGAGTCACCCATTACACGTTATGCCCTCTCGGAGAACCAGAAATAGCCATAGGCCACGAGCCTCGGATAGGACCATGGTTGCCTCGGAAGCAACCG
>JASHOH010000186.1 GCA_030041215.1 Candidatus Sulfotelmatobacter sp.
GCAGATGGTTTTCAGGAACTTGATCGTCCAGACGGAAGTAATAGAACAGCGCTTCTGAGCGAGCGTGGTGCCCCATCATGATTGGCAGGCCTCCGATCGTAGTGTTGAACAGCAGCATCGCGAGCTCTGGCCTGCTTATAGCGTGAACCTCGCATCGCCGCAAGCATCAACTCAGGGACTTTTTCAACAGACACAGGCGATTACACTCATCATCCCGGTAGCAGCCCATTTTGAGTGTAATCGCGATTTTTCATCAATTGACCCGTCCCGCCAGAGGACCGTTCCCAAGTTCAGTGTGCGTAGCGAGTGTGTTTACATTGACTTGCCTGAGAGTCGGGCCTACGATTTCGTCAGTGGGGCGGGGAGAAGGAGTGTCTTCTCCATGGCGAATCGGACGGTTAGTCAAGATTCGCTCAGCGGCCAGACCATCTCGCACTACCGCATCATCGAGAAGCTGGGCGGTGGTGGGATGGGTGTGGTCTACAAGGCGGAAGACGCCTGGCTGCACCGCTTTGTCGCCCTGAAGTTCCTGCCCTACGACGTAGCCAAAGACTCCTCAGCGTTGGCCCGCTTTCAGCGCGAGGCGCAAGTGGCTTCTGCTCTGAACCATCCCAACATCTGCACCATCTATGAGATCGGCCAGCAAGACGGCCAGCCGTTCATCGCCATGGAGTATCTGGATGGGCTGACGCTGAAGCATCGCATTGCGGGCCGACCGTTAGACCTAGAGATTCTGCTTTCGCTCGCCATTGAGATTGCGGACGCACTGGATGCCGCTCATGCCGCAGGCATTGTCCACCGCGACATAAAGCCCGCAAACATCTTCGTGACGAAACGAGGTCACGCCAAGATTCTCGACTTTGGGCTGGCGAAAGTCAGCCCCGCAGTGGGCGCGGGAATGGGAGCTGGACTGCTGTCCCAGCCAACGGCAGACTCAAGCGAGCACTTGACGAGTCCGGGAACGGCGCTGGGCACCGTTGCCTATATGTCGCCGGAGCAAGTCCGCGCCAAGGAATTGGACGCACGCACCGATTTGTTCTCATTCGGTGCGGTGCTTTACGAGATGGCAACTGGCACACTTCCATTCCGTGGCGAAAGCACAGGGGTGATTTTTGAGGCCATCCTGAACAAAGCCCCTGCTCCCCTAGTGCGGCTAAATCCCGTTCTGCCCCCTAAGGTGGAAGACATCATCAACAAGGCTTTGGAGAAAGATCGCGACCTGCGCTACCAGAGCGCGGCGGAGATGCGGGCTGATTTAAAGCGCGTGAAACGGGACACAAGTTCAGGGCACGTCCCTGTTGAGAGTACAGGGCCGGGCCTTTCGGACGTAGACTCCGGCAAGCTTTCGTCTGCTCAGCTGAGGTCCGCTTCCGTCCAGGCACATCCTGTGAAAAGGGCTCTGCTCAGAATCGTGATCGCAGCGGCGATTGTAGTCCTGGCCGCTGCTTCTTTCGTCGGCTACCGATTGCTGAACCGCTCTCGCGGTCTGAACCTGCAGAACATGGAGATTGCAAAGCTGACGGAGAGCGGAAAGGCGGCCTTGGTGGCGATCTCCCCGGACGGGCGATACGTTGTGTACGTCCTGCGCGAAGGAGAGCAGCAGAGCCTGTGGATCCGCCATGTGGCGACCAAGAGCGACGTGCAGATCCTGCCACCCGATGTAGTGGACTTCGCAGGCCTGAGCTTTTCTCCAGATGGCAACTATATCTATTACGTGCGTTCCGACAAAAGCACACAATTTTACCGCTGCCTGTACGCGATGCCCGTGCTGGGCGGGAACCCCAGGCAACTGATTCGGGATGTGGACAGCCCGGCAGGCTTTTCGCCAGATGGAAAGCAGTTTGTGTTTATGCGGGGTATAACAGAAGCGGAAGCGGTGCAGCTTCGCATTGCTGCGGCGGATGGCACTGCCGACCGACTCCTGGTTCAGCTACCAGCCTTAGTAGAGGACATGTTCGGAGCCAGCTGGTCCCCGGATGGGAAGACCATCGCTGTCTCTGCCCTGCAATCCGGGAAAGAAACAAACTGGCTGCTTAATGTCATCCGTGTGGCGGATGCGAGTGTCACAGTGCTGTATTCCAGCCAAGATCGTTTGGGGCGACCAGTATGGCTGCCCGATGGGAACTCGCTATTGGTCCCTATTGGCCTGCCCCGAGAGAATCGGACTCAACTTTGGGAGGTCTCCTATCCCAGCGGCGAACGACGGCGGTTTACGAACGACCTATCCGACTACGGCGCCTATCTGGATCTGACCCATGACGGACGGATGCTCGCGGCACTGGTTAACACGCAGATCTCTAATATCTGGATCGTGCCTGGAGGAAAATCGGCGCTGGCGACCCAAGTCCCTTCGGGAGGTGCGGCCGACACAGGGGTGGCACCTGGCCCTGGCGGTAAGCTGCTGGTGCGTAGTCGAGGCAGTGATCTGGTTGCAATGAATGCAGATGGCAGCCAGCGAACAATATTGATGCCCCAAGCGCGCAACCACACCTCAATCTCGACTTGCGGCGATCGTTACTTAGTGTTCGATTCCTATGACGGAACCAAGGTGGAGCTTTTGCGGACGGATGCCGACGGCTCCAATCCTACCAAGCTCAACGCGGAGGATATCTCTCAATCCGATTGTTCACGGGATGGAAGGTGGCTGGTGTACGGCGCGCATACCCCCTCAGGAACAAAAATATATCGGCTGCCCGTGGAAGGAGGCAGTCCAACCGAAATCGCCAATGCACGCGGGGGTGGCTGGACATCTATATCACCCGATGGCAAGTTCGTCGTCTACGGCTTCCAGGAAGGAAGCCCCGTGCCCCAGACAAAAGTCGCGGTAATTCCGGCCGACGGAGGTTCTCCTCTGCATGTCTTTCAGGTGCCGATGGGCATCGTTGCGCTGCGCTGGTCTCCGGACGGTAAAGGATTGCAATACTTGCTGACGCGCAATGGCGCCACGAATGTCTGGGAGCAATCACTGGCAGGCGGAGAGCTGCGACAGGTCACCAGCTTCACCTCTGGGCTCATCTTCGATTTCTCCTGGTCGCGCGACGGCAAGCAGTTGTTGCTCGCTAAGGGAAGCCAGACCAGTGATGTGGTTCTGATCAGCAACTTCAGATAGGTTCAGGGTGCAAGACTTCCTCACCCTCTGGAAAGACGCCGACCCCGACATCCCCATCCTCAAGCAAGCCAAAGCCGAGTACGCGAGACTGCAGTAGCGCACCCAAGCTGCCCGGGTGGAGGTTTTGTTAGGCGTTCTTAGGCTTCCTGTTCCTTCGTTGCTTTCGCCTCCGTCTTTTTCTTCTTTTTCTTGTCCCATGTAGCCGAAACCAGCGCGTCTAACAAGTCCTGCCGCCCTTTCACCCACTTCGCATAATGCCGCTCGGTAGTGGTCACGCTCTTGTGGCCTAACAGCTTTGAGACGTGCTCCAGCGGGACACCCTTCTGCAACAGATCGACTGCAAACGTGGCGCGGAGACGGTGACTAATCATGTGCCCTTTGCTCTTCACGTCCGCCGCTGCAAACGCCTTTGCAACCTGCTCACCCATGTACCCGGCATGGCGGTATTCGGATGAGTCATCCTTCTGCCGATTCCAGAACACAAACTTTTCATTGCCGTTGAGCACGGTCAGCAACTCATCGGCTAGGTCTTTCGGGATGGGGATATAGAGCGGCGTGCCCGTCTTGGTGCGCTCGCGGATGATGCGGTACAGGTTTTTCCCTTTGTTGAAGTCCAGGTCCCCACGCTCCAGCGTGGACGCATCGCGGACAGCAAGCCCGCTCCAGCGCATCAGCTTTATCAGGGTGCGTGTTTTGCCCGTGGCCGCTTCAACGACTTTGTTGTATTCCGCTTCCGTCAGTGGCTCCGTTTCCGGGCCGTCAATCTTTATTGTGTCCAGCTTCGGTATGCGTGGAATCCATCCGGCGTTGTAGCAGAAGCGGAGGAAGTGGTTGAGATGTTTTTGGACAACGGCCCGGCTGTAGGATGACGGATAGGTAGACGGCCACGTAGCGCGAAGGCCGATGAGGTTGTCCAAGGTCAATGCTTGGGAGACGGTCAACAATCCCCGCCCTTCGGAGAAATTACGGAGCCGAGTTAACTCGCGCTTGTACATGGCGAGCACACGCGGCTTGAGTCCTTGCGCCTGTTTGTTCGCTTCAAAGGTTTCGACGGCTTGCTCCAGCAAAAGCACGTCCGGCGTGGTTTCGGGGACGCGGCCCGTTAGCTGTGCCTCTAGCTCCCGCTTCTTTTCTTCTGCCGCCGCCCATGACCGCACGCCGGTCTTGCGCCGGTATTGCTTGCCGTGCTGTGTCCAGCGGAGATGCTTCCGACAGTCGCAACGCTTGTTGAACTCATCCCCGGCATACTTGCAATCTGCGGAGTGGCGAACAAAGATAGTGATGACAGGCACGCCGCCGTTGTGTCTGTATCCGCTAGGATGTGGACGCCGGTTTGCGGCTTGCTCTGCGGGCGTGGACCATCTCACGTTGCCCCGCTCATAATGCCCGCCGTTATTCATCCGGTCTAACGAGTGTTGCGGCGTGGGCTTTGGTCCGATGCAATCCAGGAAGTCCGCGAAGGATTCAAATTTGAATTGGATTCCCCGCCCTCCATAGTTCACGTAATCGGGGTGCTGTGGGTTGCGGCAACGTCCGAAAGCTGAATAGAAAGCGCGGTACTCGGCGGATTGTGAAGTGGGCCGGTGCATCGTCTCTTTACCACTTTACAATCTCAATTATAGCACAAGAATAGAGACTACAACGTAACCATATGAAAACATTGACGCGAAATGATGCATGGGAATTGCTAACTGAGTTCACCCAATCCGAAAGCTTGCGCAAACACGCGCTCGCGGTAGAAGCGTGCATGAGAGCCTGCGCCCGCAAGTTCGCCGATGGGTCGCCCGAGAACGTCGAGTTGTGGGGCATCGTCGGGCTCATCCACGACTTCGACTACGAACGTTGGCCCAGCCTCGAAGACCACCCCTACAAAGGCAATGCCATTCTCAAAGAGCGCGGATGGCCCGAAGTCATCACCCGCGCCATCATGTCGCATGCTGAATATTCGGGCGTACCGCGGGTCACGCCGATGGAAAAAGCCCTCTTCGCCTGCGACGAGCTGGCCGGATTCATTACAGCCGTTGCCCTGATCAAGCCGTCCAAATCGCTGGCCGAGGTCGATGCGAAATCTGTGCGAAAAAGGATGAAGGACAAAGCCTTTGCCCGCAAAGTGAACCGCGACGACATCATCAATGGCGCCGCGGAGCTGGCCGTGGATTTGGACGAACACATCGGGTTCTGCATTGAGGCGATGAAAGGGATTGCCGGAGAGTTGGGGTTGGATGGGAGCGCAGCAAGGTCGGCGTAGCAGCAAAATTTATGGCAAAGCAAAACTCATGTGGGGACAGCCGCTCTCGGCTGTCCGCCGAGCGAAGCTCGGCTCTATATGAGCGCCCGCGCCACTTTCCCCTCGGCAATCATTTCCGCAATCCGCGCAAAATCCTTATACATGACTCGATCTCTCTCCAGGCTCGGGCACACTTCCCGAATCTCGGCATGTGCCGCCTGCCCGCGTTTCGACGTTTTCAGCGGGGCCAGAAAGTCGATTGCCTGCGCCACCGCCATCGCTTCGATCGCCAGCACGTTGCGCGTGTTTTCGACAATGCGCTTCAGCTTGAGCGCCGCGGTCATGCCCATCGAGACGTAATCTTCTTTGTTGCCTGAGGTGGTGATCGAATCGACCGACGCCGGATGCGCCAGTACTTTGTTCTCGCTGACCAGCGCCGCTGCCACCACCTGCGCCATCATGAACCCGGAGTTCAACCCCGCGTCTTCTGCTAGAAATGGCGGCAGGCCTTCGCTTAGTGCCGGATTCACCAACCGCTCGATCCGCCGCTCACTGATACCTGCTAGCGCGCTCAGGGCGATGCCCAGAAAATCGAGAGCGAAGGCCAAAGGCTGCCCATGAAAATTTCCGCCGGAGAGTACGTCCCCTGAAACTGCCGAGCTTCGCTCCGCCATGCGGCCGGGGGCGCCCGCCCCTACATGTTCCCCTCGGCTCACAAACACAAGGGGATTATCTACTGCCGAGTTCGCCTCGATCTCAAACACCTCACGGCAGTGCGCCAGAGTGTCGCGCACGGCGCCGTGCACTTGGGGAATGCAGCGTAGCGAATAGGCATCCTGCACACGCCCGCAGGCGCGATGCGACTCACGAATCTCGCTGCCCTCGAGCATCTTGCGCAGATTTGCGGCCGACTTCATCTGCCCACTGTGTGGGCGAGCCTTATGAATCCGCTCGTCATAAGCGACATCGGTGCCTTTCAAAGCATCGCAGCTCAATCCGCCGACTACGTCGGCGGAGTCAACCAAAATCTCAGCAGCCAGCAAAGCCAGCGTGCCCACCGCCAGCATCGCCTGCGTGCCATTGATGAGAGAAATCGATTCTTTGGCTTCGAGCACAAGCGGCTTGATCTGCCCGCGCTTCAGCGCATCGACTGCGGGAATGCGCGCGCCGGAAGGCTCAACGCATTCGCCCTCGCCAATTAGCGCCAGCGCCAGATGTGCCAGCGGCGCTAAATCGCCGCTCGCGCCGACGCTCCCTTGCGACGGCACAAACGGAGTAACGCCGCGGTTCAGCATTTCGCACAACGTGTCGATCACAAGCGCGCGCACGCCAGAATGTCCCTTGGCGAGCGAGTTTGCTCGTAACAGCATCATGGCCCGCGTTTCGGCAATCGAGAGCGGCTTGCCCACTCCGACAGAATGCGAACGCACCAGATTAAGTTGCAGTTCGCGAATCTGGTCGCCGGCAATGCGCACCTCGCTCAGCTTGCCGACTCCGGTGGTGATGGCGTACGCGACTTTGTTGCTGGCGGCGATGTCCTCGACCACCGCGCGCGCACGATTGACAACCTGGCGCGCATCCGCCGACAGAAGCACAGCACGATGTTCGGTGGCGACTTCGCGCACATCCTCCAGTCGGAGATCGTTTCCGTTGATATGAAGTGCGTTCAAAGACCAGTTTCCCGTTTTTGATTTCAGCCGCGAAGCGGCGAAATACTGCAGCCCCACGGCCCAAGCCATGGGTCACGAAGCTTAGAGAATAATAAGCCCCGGAGGGGCGAAAGAAATGCTGGGGCCTACGACTTTCCCACAGCCGCCCGAAAGACGCTCATATATTTTTCCGGCAGGGCCATTATTTTCATATTTCCATCCGTGACAATGTGCGTGGTTTCGCCCTCCGCCAGCAACAGGCCGTCGGCGCGGCAGAGTTCATATCCAAAATGAATCACGGATTCCCGCACATTCAGTAACCGCGTGCGAATTACAACCTCATCGTCATAGCGGACCGGAGCACGATAGCGGCATTTGGCTTCGGCCACGGCGATAAAGCAACGGTCTTCGCTTTCCATATCGCGGTAGGAAAAACCGAACTGCCGAAGCAATTCGACCCGCCCCACTTCGAACCAGATAAAGTGGTTGGAGTGGTACACCACCCCCATCTGATCGGTTTCGGCGTAGCGCACGCGTATGCGCGTCTCGTTCACGCTCGCGTTCACTTTCCGCTCCACACGGGTTTGCGCTTTTCCAGAAATGAAGTGATGCCCTCGCGGAAGTCAGCGCTGGTCCGGACCGTCGCGTTATCCCGAATGGCCGCTTCAATCTGCTGATCGAGTTCGGCCCTGGCATGATCGTTCAGCAGCTTTTTGGTCGCGCGCAATGAATTCGGGCTGTTCTCCATCAGCCTGGCCGCCAAGTCGCGCGCGCGCACCATCAAATTTTCTGGAGCGACAATTTCGTTGACCAGCCCCATGCGCGCAGCTTCCTCCGCATCGATGATTCTGCCCGTAAGCAACAAATCGCGCGCGTATTTCTCGCCTGTCTGCCGCAGCAGAAAAGTCGAAACAATCGCAGGCACGAAGCCAATGCGCACCTCGGTATAACCGAACTTGGCTTCAGGCACAGCCAAGGTGAAATCGCAAAGCAAGGCCACTCCCGTGCCGCCGGCAATCGCCGGGCCATTCACCGCCGCAATCGTCGGCTTGGGAAATTCGTATAGCGAGCGAAACATGCGGACCATGGTTCGCGAATCTTCGAGATTCTGCTGGGGATGGCGGCCGAGGAGAGCCTTCAGATTTTCCAAATCCATCCCGGCACAAAAAGCCTTGCCTGCACCGGTTACGATCAAAACCAGCGCGTCAGAATTCTCCACTTCCTTCAGCGCGCGCAGCAGATCGTCGATCAACTCGAAACTGATTGCGTTGCGCTTGTCAGGGCGATTTAGTGTGAGTGTCGCGATGCGGGAATCGTAAGCGAGTTGAACGGTCTTGTAGTCCATGTTTGGCTGCTAATCCGCGGCAACGGAATTCGTGTATCGGGCGCCTATTTCAGCAGTTGCCTTCAGTAGCGCATCCAGCGGCTTCAGCGGCGGCAACTGCGCGCCGCGACTCTTCAGAGCTTCAATCACTTTCTCGGTCGCAATATTTCCGACCAGCGCATCCTGCGCAAACGGACATCCGCCCAGCCCGCCCAACGCCGAATCGAAGCGCCGGCAGCCGGCGTCGTACGCGGCAAGAATTTTTTCAGCTGCCTGCTCGGGCCGACTATGCAGGTGCACTCCAATTTCAAGGTAATCGTACTTTGCCAGCACCGCGCCTACGAGATCGCCGATGTGCTGCGGCGTTGCCATGCCAACTGTGTCGGCAAGCGAAATCATGCGAACATCTTCCGATTCCAGCAGACCAACAGCTTCCACGATCTCGTCGATACTCCACGGATCGCCGTACGGGTTGCCAAAGGCCATCGATACATACACCACAACGTCGAGTGCCGCGTCATCCGCCTTCTTCTGAATCTTCTCCAGTTCGTCGAGCGCGTCTTCCGGAGACTGATTCTGATTCTTGCGCAAAAAAGTTTCTGAAATCGAATAGGGAAAACCCAGAGTGCGCACGGCATTCGTCTCAATCGCCCGTTGAGACCCCTTCTCGTTCACCACGATTCCGATGATCTCGACGTCATCGGGAGGATCGAGTTCTTTCAACACTTCTTCCGAATCTGCCATTTGAGGCACGGTCTTCGGCGACACGAACGACACTGCATCAATGTGCTTGAACCCTGCGCTAATTAACGCTTGCAAGTATGCCCGCTTGATATCAGATGGGATCTGCCCCTTCAGCCCCTGCCAGGCATCGCGCGGACACTCGATTAGTTTGACCACGTCGCTCATTTCACCACGGAGACACAGAGGCACGGAGAAATCAATTTCATAAGACCTTTCGCACGATTCCGCCGTGCGTTAGCAGCGATACGTTGAAATTCAGGATAAGGCCCACCCGTTTGCCCGTGAGCTTCAAATATGTCAGCAGTTGAGCCTCGTGAACCGGGAGGACCCGTTCGATACACTTCAGTTCGAGGATCAACGAATTCTCAACGATGAGATCGATTCGATAACCACAATCGAGATTCACCCCCTTGTACTGGACCGGGAGCGGAACCTGCCGCTGGAAAGCAATTCCATGCAAATTAAACTCGTGACATAAGCACTCTCCGTATGCTGATTCGAGCAGCCCTGGTCCGAGTGCGCGATGGACTTCGATTGCTGCCCCAATCACACGCCCGGTGAGACCTTCATGAAGAAGCTTACTCGGTGCCTCCGTGTCTCCGAGGTGAAAATATTCCGTCACGTTTGCAGCACTCCCACCTTGAACTCGGGAACTTCCGGATTCAGCGACGCCGCTTCCAGCGCCTGCGTGATCGCGTCCCGTGTTTCGATGGGATCGATAATCTTGTCGATCCACAACCGCGCCGCACCATAACGAGGATCGGTCTGGTCGTCGTACGTACGCTTCACCGATTCGTACAGTTCTTTTTTCTCTTCTTCGCTTAGCTTTTTTCCGCCGCGCTCGAGTTGCTTCACTTTCACTTCCACCAAGGTTCCCGCCGCTGAATCGCCGCTCATCACCGCGTACCGGGCCGTAGGCCAGGCAAACACAAAGCGCGGATCATATGCCTTGCCGCACATGGCATAATGCCCTGCACCAAACGATCCGCCGATGATCACTGTGATCTTCGGAACTACAGAATTCGATACCGCATTCACCATTTTCGCGCCAGCCTTGATGATGCCGCTCCACTCAGCGTCGCGTCCAACCATGAAGCCGTTTACGTCGTGAAAGAAAACCAGCGGGATCAGATTCTGATTGCAATCCATGATAAAGCGCGCGGCTTTCTCCGCCGACTCGGTGTAGATCACACCGCCGAACTCGATTCTTTTGTGGCCTTCGTGATCGGTTTGTTGCGCGTGCAGCTTCTGATTAGCCACAATTCCCACCGCGAACCCGCCAATGCGCCCATAACCGCAAATCACAGTTTTCCCGTATTCCGCTTTGTACTCATCGAAACGGCTGCCATCGAGCACCCGTGCCAGAATTTCCTTCATATCATATGGACGCGCCGGCGAAGAATCATAAACCCCGTAAATTTCTTCTGCCGCGAGCGCCGGCTCAACTGGCTTCTTACGGTCCCAGGGAGATTGCCGTCGATATCCCCATTTCTCCACAATTGATCGGATGCGCGCCAGACACGCCTCATCTGATGCCTCACGAAAATCGACGGTCCCGCTGATTCCCGCATGCATCGCCGCTCCGCCCAAATCTTCCGCCGAAACTTTCTGCCCAATCGCAGCCTGCACCAGCGCCGGACCAGCCAAAAACAAGCCGCTGCCATCGGTCATCAGCACGTGATCGCACATCACAGGCAGATATCCGCCGCCGGCCACGCACATGCCCATAATGGCCGCGATCTGCGGAATGCCCATCGCCGACATCACTGCGTTGTTGCGAAAGACACGCCCGAAATCGTCTGTGTCAGGAAAAACGTCTTCCTGAAGCGGCAAAAAAACGCCGGCAGAATCCACCAGATAGATTGTAGGAATATGATCCTCGATCGCGATATTCTGGGCCCGAATCACCTTCTTCGCCGTCATCGGGAAAAACGCGCCAGCCTTCACGGTGGCGTCGTTCGCGATGATCATCACCATGCGCGTGTGAATGCGTGCCAGTCCCGTGATTACGCCAGCCGCTGGCGCTCCGCCCCACTCTTCATACATGCCGTGGGCCGCATAAATCCCGAGCTCGAAGAACGACCCGGTATCGGCCAGCAGCTCAATCCGCTCGCGCGCTGTCAATCTTCCCTTTTTGTGCTGATTTTCAATGGCCTTTTCGCCGCCGCCCTCGCGAATTTTCTCTTCTTCATTGCGCACCTGCGACATCAAGTCGGCCATAAAGCGCATGTTGGCTTCAAAGCGCGCGGACGTGGGATCGATCTTCGTCGTCAGCACCAGCGGTTCCCGCGAGGAAAGCTCAGGAGTAGCTTCGGTACGTTCAGCCATGGGCAAGAGGTCGAAGGTTTTACGGTATACCAGGTGCGCGGGAGCGCGCAATGTAGGCGGGGTGAGTCATCAAACGGACCGCGGCCGTTGCGAAGGCATCTTGCCTGCGAGGTACGAGCGAGACGCCCCGCAGCCTGCCCTGAGCTTGCCGAAGGGACAGCCGGCGAGACCTTCAACTTCGTTCAGGGCGGGCGCCGGCGCTACTCAGTCGCGATTTGCAATTCTGGCAAAAGCTTCACCTACCGGATCTTCAGCAATCCCTTCAATCAGTCTTATCGCTAGGGCCCGCTGCACATTGACCTTCTCTGCCCCAAGGAACATTTGCAGGGCAACGCTTTTGCCGACTAGTCGAGGCAGGCGTTGGGTGCCTCCCCACCCGGTAATCAGACCCAAAGCCGCGCCACGATGGCCGAACACAGTATGCGGAGAAGCGATCCGTCGGTGACATGCCAGCGCCAGATCGAGCCCACCACCCATGCAATAGCCTGAAATAGCTGCGTAGACCGGCGCGGGAAATTCTTCGATGCCGCGCATCAGCTCCTGCCCCATTTTTGAGAAATCGTAAGCGGTTGTGCCGTTCAGGGCTGCAATCTCCAGCAGGTCCGCACCGACTGAAAAAGTCTTTTCATTCCCAGTGATCACCAGCGGCCGGGATGCCGCTTTGATTTTCTGTATGCAGGCGTGCAAGGACAACACACACTCGCGCGTGAGACGGTTCGTCCCGTCGGCCGATTCAAGCCGCAGCAGAAAACCATGTTCGTGATTGTGGAGTGAGATGAACCGGGACGAAATCAAGAATTCTGTCCTGGCATTCGATGCTCTCAGCCGTGGCGCCGGAAGTCAACCCACCGAAGTCTGCTTTTATTAATGAAACCTGCAGTTCTTTCATTTCATCTGTCTAGCAAACCCACGGAGATTGAAATGAGCGACCTTCGTTATCCGATCGGCAAGTTCACCTATAAGGATTCGCCCACGCCGGAAGAGCGCGTTCGACTCATTCAACAGATCGAGCAAGCTCCCGCCAACCTGCGGGCCGCGGTCAGCGGACTCTCACAGCAGCAGCTCGACACACCCTATCGTCCGGAAGGATGGACGGTGCGGCAGGTCGCGCATCACGTTCCCGACAGCCACCTCAATGCATACGTGCGCTTCAAGTTAGCGCTCACGGAGGATGAGCCCACGATCAAGCCCTATGCCGAAGACCGTTGGGCCAAATTGGCTGATACGCAAGCCACTCCGGTCGAGGTTTCACTCGCGCTGCTGGAGTCGCTGCACGACCGCTGGGTACGGCTATTGCGTTCTTTGGAGCCGCAGGATTGGAAGCGTACGTTTCGGCATCCCGAGTTGGGTGTCGTAAGTCTCGAGAAAAATCTGGCCCTCTACGCCTGGCACGGACGCCATCACGTGGCCCACATTACATCGCTGCGTGAGCGAAACGGCTGGTAACCTGGGAACAATCTCAGGAGAAACTTTGGTCATCTTCCTGCTGTTCTCGCTGCTGGATAGCATGTAGTGTGCTAACTCGTTGGTCCAAGCTTGGGAGTCTCCGGCGGTCCTGGTTGGCCTTACTGGAAGTCGCTTTGCTATCAGCGGCTTGTATAGCGCAGCAATCGGCGGTAGCTCCGGCAGCCCCCGAACCCACCTCTACCGGGACTGAGCAGCCTTTGGGCACAGTTGCCAGAAACTCCAAGAAAACTGCTTCTCCGGGCAAAAGGGTAATTACGGAAGACGATATGAATGCCATGCCGCTTCCAAAGCTACGTATGGATGGCCCGGAAAATGGCGATGAGATCGTCGCTGCGATTGGCGAATACAAGGCAAGTCACACTCCCGACGAGACGGAAGCAGCGGTGCGCGCCTGGTATGAACGATATGACCAGGACCTGGCGGCAGCCATCAAGCAGAACCAGGTTGTCAGCTCCCTAAGGGAAGAAAATTTCAGTAACGGAAACGAGATTTGCCGGCAAGGCGGCGATTACATGGCATGCGAAAATCGCCGGCGCGCCGAATATATCGGCACACGGCACGATCAGAATACCCTACAAAACAATGTGCAGCTGGAAGTTCGCATCCAGCACGCGTTTATGAAGGTGCGGGCGGGCATTGCCCGTTACAACCTTCACTACGACTGGTTCAAAATCCGTACGACCAACGGGATCGATACCTTCTAGACCCTGAGCGCGCACTCGCCGTCAACCTCTCACATCGCCCCAAGTTTCCACAGTAAATAGCTGCTGGCCTCGCGCAGGATTGCATATGCACGCTGCAACAGGCTGTGTGGGCGGGAATCGGGCCGCGGCGCCACATAAACCGGGCCAATACCCTCGTGCTCAAGCAACCGCTTGATGCGGAAGACATGGTAAGTGTCGCTTACGGCGATGCAACTACGCAAACCGTTGGCGCGCATGATTACGGCGACACGCACCGCCGATTGTGCGGTATCTGACCCTTGAGTTTCCGCAATCAGATTACGTTCGGGAATTCCGCGCCGTTGCAGGTAATCGTGCCCGACACCGCCTTCACTGAAGCTCGGATCGGATGCGGCGCCTCCGGTTGTGATCAGCACCGGTGCGAGCCCCTGCTTGTACAGATCAAGAGCGTGATCGAGGCGAGCGCGCAAGACTGGTGAAGGGTGTCCCGCATATTCTGCCGCGCCAAAAACCACGATGGCATCGGCCGGATGCAATTCCTGAAGCGAACCTTCACGCGCAATGCGTGCGCCAGTGACAAACAGGAAAACGGCCACAGCCGAGACAGCTCCCGCGACCAGCCATAAAAACCAGCGGCCCTGCCTATGCGCGGGAACAGAAACGTCGCTCATCCCTGGGCAAAAAAGGTCGAAATCTCTTCGGCGGGTATCGCGCCCTCACGGATGATGCGCCAGCGCGCTCCATCGTCGGTGAGATCAACGATTGTGGAGGCAATATCGCGCGGCGACTTGCCTCCATCGACGATGATATTGATGCGTCCCTGTAGTTGATCGCGCACTTGCTCGGCGCTGGTGCACTCCGAAGCCCCGCTCAGATTGGCCGAAGTCGCAGTGATAGGAATCGCCGCTGCGGTGACGACTGCCAGCGGAATCTTCGCATTTGGCACGCGCAACGCCACGTTCCCGGTATTCGCCGTGACTTTGAGCGGCAGCCGGGAAGCGGCTTTGACGATGATGGTGAGTGGTCCCGGCCAGTATTTGCGCGCTAGGGCATAGAACTCTTCTGGCAGTTCTTTGGCCAGTTCCTCGGCCCGGTCGACGCTCTCGATCAAAAGTGAAAGCGGCTTGTGGCGCGAACGCGTCTTGATGTCGTACACGCGTTCGACCGCCCGCAGATTAAAGGGGTCTGCGGCAAGGCCATAAAAAGTATCGGTGGGCATGCCCAGCACTTCGCCGGCACGAATCTGATCGGCGGCGTACTTCACCAACGAAATTTCCGGAGTCTCGCTGTTAATCTTCAGGATTTCTGCGCGCACTGGCGCTCCTTTGGCGTCCACTGCATGAAGAATGTTGTTTGTGGAACTTGACATCATCATACGGCAAAGGCTGGCAAAATGAGTAGATGGCGTATGATGCAGCCACAGGCATGGCATGAGCCTATCTTCAGAAACCACTGCAATGGCGCTCGCTCGCTTGCGCCGCATTGAAGGGCGCCACAACCCTCTGGTAAAGCAACTTCGGCAGGCGTTTTCACGCGCGCAGCTCACCGAAGAAGGAGATTGCGCCATCGAGGGCTTAAGAATTGTGGAGGAAGCGATCCGCAGCGGTTTGCGCTTCCGTGCGGTATTCTTCCGCAAGTCAGCGCACGAGGTGGCCGGACGTTTACTGCCCCAAATCGGAGGACATGTAGAAACCCTGCTGCTTCCTGGCCGGCTATTCGACAGCGTTGTTCCCACCGAATCTCCGCAAGGAGTGGCTGCGCTGGTCCGTCTCAAGACATTTTCGCTGGACGACATTCTGGAGCGTTTGCACGTTGGCCCGATCGTAATTCTTGCCGGATTGCAGGATCCGGGCAATGTGGGCACCATCCTTCGCTCGGCGGAAGCTTTTGGGAGCGCAGGGGTGATCCTCGGCGAAGGCACCGTGAGTCCGTTCAATTCGAAGGTGGTGCGTGCTTCGGCGGGATCGCTGTTCCGCGTGCCTCTGATTTATGGAAATTGCGAATCGACGGCAACGAAGTCAGACGATTTTCTCGGGAAACTTCGCGCGCGCGGCGTGCGGTTGATCGCCACCTCCTCGCACAAAGGCACAGAATTGGATCATGCTGACTTGAAAACTCCCCGCGCCATTATGTTCGGCAACGAGGGGTCCGGCCTGTCCCGCGAACTGTTGGCCAAAATGGACGAAATCATCGCCATTCCCCACGCGCCGCAGGTAGAATCACTCAACGCTGGCGTGGCCGCGAGCATCGTATTGTACGAGGCGGCAAGGCAAAAAAAGCTCTTAGCCTTTAGCTCCTAGCTCTTAGCTAAAAGCCAAGAGCCAGGAGCCAAGAGCTCATTTATGGGACTCTTCCAGTCCATTCCGAGCGAAACCAGCGCGGCCGATCGGACTCGGCCCCTGGCCGATCGCATGCGTCCGCGCACGCTGGAGGAGTTCGTCGGCCAGGAGCATCTGATCGGTCCCGGCAAACCCCTACGCACGCAGATCGAGCGCGATGACACCGGCTCACTGATTTTCTGGGGACCACCAGGCACCGGTAAGACGACGCTCGCCAAAATCATCGCCAGCCTGACTAAAGCGGAGTTCATCGAGTTTTCCGCCGTGCTCGCCGGGATCAAAGAGATCAAGCAGGTCATGGCTGACGCCGAACGCGCCCGCCAGTACGGCACACGCACTATCGTCTTCATTGACGAAATCCATCGCTTCAACAAAGCCCAGCAGGATGCTTTCTTGCCGCACGTGGAGAAGGGAAATATTCGCCTGATCGGAGCGACAACCGAGAATCCATCTTTCGAAATCAACTCCGCTTTGCTGTCGCGCTGCCGGGTTTACGTACTGCAGCCGTTGACCGAAGAACAAGTTGTGCTGCTGTTGAAGCGGGCGCTGACCGATGCGGAACGCGGTCTGGGAGCAATGAAGCTGCACGCATCCGACGAGGCCTTTCAGAAAATTGCCGCCTACAGCAGTGGCGACGCGCGCAGCGCCTACAACGTGCTGGAAGTAGCAGCCGGACTGGCGCAGCAGGCAGGAAACTCAGGCATTACAGACGAGATCGTGCACGATGCGTTGCAGAAGCGCATTCTGCTTTACGATAAAGCCGGGGAAGAGCATTACAACCTGATTTCGGCGCTGCACAAATCTGTGCGCAACAGCGACCCGGATGCGGCGCTGTATTGGCTCGGACGGATGATCGAAGCTGGGGAAGATCCGCTCTATATCGCACGCCGCGTGGTGCGAATGTCCGTCGAAGATATCGGTCTTGCCGACCCCAACGCCCTTGCGCTCTGCATGGCGGCCCGCGACGCAGTCGATTTCATCGGTATGCCCGAAGGCAATCTGGCCCTCGCGGAGGCAGTTGTGTACCTCTCGGTCGCACCCAAGTCGAATGCGCTTTATACGGCGTACGGCGATGTCCAGCAGGATATCGAACGAACGGCCGCGGAGCCTGTGCCTCTCCACTTGCGCAACGCTCCAACGGGATTGATGAAAAAGCTCGGCTACGGAAAGGGCTATCAATACGCACACGATGTCGAAGGCAAAGTTGCGGACATGCAGTGTTTGCCGGAAAGCTTGCGCGATCGGGTTTACTACAGGCCGACGAACGAGGGTATCGAGAAAAGAATTCGCGAAAGGCTGGAAGAGATCAGAGACCTCAGGTCCGGCCGGTCCGTGAAACCACACACTTCGAACCGCGACTCTCGAAAGTCCCAGTAAATCGTACCTCTTCTGCGCTAATGTGGCTCGACAGAAGCAAAGGTCGCAGCGCAAGCCCAAGAAATCCAAGAAGAAGTGAGTGAGCGCGCCCACCCAATCGCACACGCCCTAGCAAAGAATCCTGGCACCGCCGCTTGTCATCTATAGGTGTTAGCGCTCACGTCAGCGAGGGCCGACTCCCATGGGCATTGTTCCGAGTGTTTCCGCCGCCGATGCGCTGTCCTTACACCCCTTACTTGCCGACCAGGTCGAGGATCTGCAGAAGCTGCAGAAAGCGGCGCAGAAAATCACGTCGATTCTCGATCTGGATCAGCTCATCGACAGTATCGTGAATGACGTGGCGCGGTCGTTTGGCTGCCTCGAAGCGGGAATTTACCTGCACGATGAAGCGCGTGGCGAGATGGTTTTGGCGGGCGTACATGGTTGCAGCGTCAACCATAAAGGCCATCGCTTAAAGATCGGGAAAGAAGGCATGGTTGGATATGCCGCTTCGACGGGCCAGATGCGCTACGCTCCCGACGTTCGCAAGGACGAATATTACATTGCCTGCGAGCACGCGACGCTTTCTGAGGTGGTGATTCCGCTCTATGCCAGCGGGAACCTGGTGGGAGTGTTTACCGCATCTCATCCAGAACTAGATGGATTTCCTCGCCAGCAATTGAGAATGCTGAAAGGGCTGTGCGATCACGTGGCCGTGGCGATTCTAAACGCGCGACGCTTCAAATCCGAGCGCACGGAACGCGAAGCCATGAGCCGCGAAGCGCAGGAAGCGCGCGCCATGCAGCAGGCCCTGCTGCCGAAGAGTTCGCCGTATATACCGGGCTTTGCTGTATCGGGTTTCAGCCTTCCCGCGGGAGCTGTCGGCGGAGATTGGTATGATTTCATTCCCTTTCCGGATGGCCGTTGGGGCCTGGTTTTGGCGGATGTGTCAGGAAAGGGCATGGCGGCGGCTCTCTTAATGTCGGCTACTCGCGGAATGTTGCGATCATTGGCCGAAGCCTGCTGCACTCCGGGCGAAGTACTAGCCAAGCTGAACAGTTTGCTGGTAAACGATTTTCCCGCCGGCAAGTTCGTGACCTTAGTTTATGCCGTTCTCGATCCGGCCAGCCGTACCTTGACTTTTGCCAATGCTGGGCACTTGCCGCCACTCCTGGTTAGTGGCGATCAAACTCACTTCCTCGACACAGAGCGTGGGCTGCCCCTCGGCTTAACGGCTGGCGACTATTCCGAAACTGTTGTGCATCTTTCTCTTGGCTCTCGACTGGTTTTTTACAGCGATGGCATCACGGAAGCCGTGAACGCCGCGGGCGAGGAATACGGAAGAGAGCGCCTCGTTGACCATGTATCCGGCGATAATGCGTCCGCTATCAGTATTCTCGATGATGTTCGAGCTTACTCGAATAGTGAGGGGCTGCGCGACGATGCCAGCGTGGTATTTGTAGGCGTAAACGAGCGATAAACCGCGTCTCCAGGTTCATCTTCTGGTGGCGTCAGGCACTCAGTTCTTGATCGCGGCGGAGTGTAAATGCGATGACAAGGCTGATCAGGGCGAAGATAGGCAGTATCAGAATGCTGCCTTCCGGCCCTGTGGTTCCACCGCTCAGGAGCGGCTTGCCCACCGGATGCGTCGCCCGCAGGTGGTGCTGCACCATTATTCCGCTATCAGCCACGCCGTACAGGTAGGACTGTGCCCAATCCCAGGCGGCATGAAAGCCGATCGCCCACCACAATGAACCGGTGCGCCAAAGACTGAAGCAAAACACCAGGCCCGCCAATCCGGCACAGAGCAGTCCAATGGGAGACTCGCCGGGATTGCTGCCATGCCCTAGCCCGAATAGTATCGAAAGCACGATGGCCGCCGTCCAAAAGCCAAATGACTTGCTTTGCTCAGGCTTGAAAAAACGCCCATAGATGCCTGCCAGTCCTCGCGTGAGCGTGTAGAGCATATAGCCGCGCACGAGGTACTCCTCCAGTAAGCCAACAAAGAGGAAGCCAAGCAGCCAGATCGCTCCGTAACGCAGGATTTCGGTACCAAAGAGCAGACGGCGGTCAAACACCAGCAGCCCCGACTTCCAGAGTGCAAAGACCAGCAGCGAAAGAAAAATCAGGCCCCACATAAAGCCGGTGAAGAAAAGTTGGCCCTTGCGGCTGCCTCCCAGCCCATACACTGAGTTCGGCCGCCGTTCAATCTTTGACATGATCCACGTCACAAGAACGGTCACTAGGAACGGAATCAGCTCATTGAAAATGCCGAATCTGGGAGCAATCTCAGAACCTGGCTTGGGCGGCTTTACCGCGGAGGGGAACACTTTTCCGATTGCGAAGAACACGGACCCCAAAATGCCGGCTAAAAGCAGCAGGAAGATCAACAATCCCCAGCCAGCTCGGAGGCCGTCTTTGCCAATAAAAACTCTGCGCAGAAGCGGCGCCTTGGGTGGTGGTTGCGGCTCGGTAGGAGGCAAAACTGGCTCGGTGCTCACGGAATCCTCGATTTCCAAGAGTCTACACAAGATTCCGGAAATCAGCGGAAGCGCGCACGGTGCTCCTTCAGAATGCAGCGGTCCATCACCACGAAAATGCCGGCTTTTCGCGCTTTTTCCGCGGCCTTCTCATGGACTACACCTTCCTGCATCCAGATTGCTGGAACCTTTAACTGAATCGCTTGATCGACGACTTCCTCTACGAACTCGGGACGGCGAAAAATGTCGACAATATCGATTTTCTCCGGAACTTGGAGCAACGAAGGATAGGATTTTTCGCCAAGAGCGGACTCGATCTGCGGATTCACTGGAATGATGCGGTATCCCTGGCTCTGCATATAAGCCGAAACGCCATGGCTGGGCCGCAGGGGATCGCTGGAGAGCCCAACGACGGCGATTACTTTTGAATTCTTCAATAGTCTGGTGATGGGATCGTCTTGACCTGAGATCATGCGCGCTTCTTAGTGTTACTTCTTGTTCGCCGTTTCCGCCTTTTGCTTAAACATCTTCAAGGCCAGTTTGCGCACCGTGTCGGCAATTTCTTTGTTTGAGGAAAGATTCTTCAAATCCTGGGCGAGCAGGTGTTTCATCAGGCTCAGGCTGAGATCGAGGGGTGTGCGCGGGTTGGAAACCAGATTGCGCACGACCACGTAGTTCTTCATAAACCGCCGTTTCAGCGGTATCTGCCGCAATACGGCTTCCAGCACGTTTTTCTGCAAAGCGATCTTCTCGACCTCGCCATCGGTGATTTTGGGCGCATCGAGCACGGCCAGGGCCACGACCTTCGTGCCGTCGCGAATCAGAATTGACCGCTCCTCCTTGTTGCCTTTCAAGGCAAGCTGGATGCGGCCTTTCACATCCAGCCGGTTGATCTTTTGCAGAGTATTCTCGCGCTGCTGTTCCGCATGCGCGTGCGGCTTGGTCCCTAGGGCAGCTTTTGCGGGTGCGGCCGCAGCTGCCGCCGAAGATGAAGATTGACTGACAGCCGGCTTCGGCTCTGCGGCGATTTCTTTCACTTCGGAGATGGGAAAATATTCTGCGCCAAGCAAATCGACAACGCCACCCACGGCTTGAAACGGCCTGTTTTGTTCCGCCACGATTTCCGCCGCATGCTCCGCGAGATAAGCAGAAACTTCTTCGTCCTGGGCTTCGTCCGATTGGCTAGCGGGAATTCCCTGATTCTCAGCTTCCGAGACCTTCACCTCATCCGTGGGGTCAACTCCCTCAGCACTCTGATTGGCAGGCGCGGAATCAAATTGATGGCTCAATGCGTTCAGCAAGCGGTCGACTTCCGAGGCGCCCTCCTGCTTGAGGTATGGATTCGAACGAAGAACAGCCAGAATTGCCGATGAGCTTTGTACCCGCGTGCTCTTCAGCATGATCGCGACCAACTCCGGAGAAGCCGACATCGCCAGCCCCTGTAGTTCAGATTCCTCTACCGATGGGTTTTCCAGAAGAGCCGGCAGCAGTTTCGAACGGAGGTTTTCCGGCGAGACCATGTATTCCAGGACTTCGCGTGGGGTGTTCGGATTGGAAGCCGCCGTCAGCGAAGCGTTCTCGTCCCATCCGGCAAGCGTCATGCGGGCCAGATCGCCAAATACCTTGTTGTGCCTCGCGAGATAAACGAGGATCTCAATATTTTCGTCGGGCGGCACAGACAAAGCGCCCTTCGCCGCGAACTGCATCATGTTCGACGGCAGCCTATTGGCGCGAATCAGATCGATAGTGCGGGGCATGTGTTAACTAGAATTCAGATTTTCGGCGGCATTCGCTAGTGCTTCCAGTTCGCGGACCGCGACTTCAAATTCCCGAACCAATCGGTTCGGCTTGCGAGCAAATTCCCTCAGCAGCGCGCGATAGTACCAGAGCGTGCCTTCGCGCCCGCCGTTAAAGCGCGCCCAGATGGACTCTCCGAGGGAGCGGTAATCGGAGATAATCGAGCGCACATTGTTCAGTTTATCCGCCGCGGAGACCAGGCGTGTGTCTGCATCTGCGCCTTTCAGGTGACGAAGGTAATCCTCCTTGCGCGGCCGCCACGGAGGTTTAGGAATGTCGTAAGCGTCGGTGCAGCCATCGACGATTTTCGCTACGCGATTGCCGAAGCGCTGGCGTACTTCTTCCAGCATGGCCTCACCGCCGCAATCTTCGACCACGTCGTGCAGCAAGGCGGCGATCACCATATCCTCATCGCCGCCGAACTCGAGCACGAGAGAAGCGACTCCCATCAGATGAGCGATATAGGGGATGGTGGATGCCTTGCGCGTCTGCCCCGCATGTTTTTCGGCGGCAAAGAAAAATGCCTGCAAGAAACGAGGGCCCAGCGGAATTGCTGCCAGTTGCTTGTTGGCTGATCTCTTCCTGGTTGGCGACTTTCGTCTCGCGCTCACGTGTTTATTTCTCTGCGCGCCGCGCTAGAAGGTATGCGCGAATGAACGGTTGCAAGTCGCCGTCGAGAACGCGGTCGACGTCTCCTACTTCTGCTTTGGTTCGATGGTCTTTAACCATTCGGTAAGGCTGCAACACATAGGAACGAATCTGTGAACCGAAGTCGCTGTCGAGCTTCGAGTCTTCAACTTTCTTTGTCTCGGCGCGCTTTTTCTCCACCTCGAATTCGTAGAGCTTCGATCGCAACATGCTCATGGCGCGCTCGCGGTTTTTGTGCTGCGAGCGTTCGTTCTGGCAACTGGCAACAAGTCCGGTGGGAAGATGGGTGATGCGGACCGCTGAATCGGTCGTGTTCACGTGCTGTCCGCCCTTGCCGCTCGAGCGGTAAGTATCCACGCGAATGTCTTCCGGTTTGATCACGATGTCGATGCTCTCGTCGATTTCCGGCGACACAAAAACGCTGGCGAACGAAGTATGCCGCCGCTTCGCCTGATCAAACGGCGAAATTCGCACCAGTCGGTGCACACCGATTTCACTGGTGAGAAGGCCGTAAGCATACTCGCCATTCACGGCAAATGTTGCCGATTTCAGCCCCGCCTCTTCGCCCGGCTGATAATCATACAGAATAGTCTGAAATCCTTGCCGCTCCGCCCAGCGCAGGTACATTCGCAACAGCATGTCGGCCCAGTCCTGCGACTCGGTGCCTCCCGCGCCCGGATGAATCGTGACGATGGCATTGAGCGCATCATTTTCTCCGGAAAGCAGAGTTTCGGTTTCCAGCTTGTCAACCACTTCGCGCAAAGCGTCAATCTCGCGGCGCAAGTCGCTATCGACGTTCTCGCCCTCTCGGCCCAGTTCGAAGTAGGCGTTGATATCGTCCGCGCGGCGGGCGAGGTCGGCGTCCGTGGCCAATAGGTGCTCCAGACGTTTCTTCTCCCGCATGACTTGCTTCGAGTGTTGCGGATTCGACCACAAACTTGGGTCAGCAGCCTGCTTTTCGATGTCAGCTAATTGCGGACGGAGCTTTTCCGCGTCAAAGATACTCCCGCAGATCGTGCACTTTGGTGGCCAGCGGCGCGTATTCCTGTTCGAGCTCTTGAATCATTAGGAGACTACAACTTTCTTGGGTTTGATGAAGCGCGTGACGAGCACCCCTACTGAAATTATCGCACACGCAAACGCGAACCAGTCGCCGTGACGCGTGTAAAACATTGTTGAGGAGGTGAGGGCATAGGGCGCGTTCAGCACTTTTCGTTCTTTGCGCGGCAAGCGGGCGACGATTCTCCCGTAAGGATCGATGGAAGCCGTTACGCCAGTATCCGTTGTGCTCAGCAGCCAGCGGTCGTTTTCAATTGCGCGCACACGAGTTTGATTCAGATGCTGCGCGTAGGCGCCACTGTCACCATACCATCCATCATTTGAAATGTTGACCAGGATCTCGGCGCCGTTGTTCGCGAATTGACGAACTTCATCGGGGAAGACGGACTCATAACAGATGAAAACGCCCAACTTTGTTCCGCTGGCGTCCAGTGGAGCACGCGAAGTTCCCCGCTGGAACTCGCCAACCTCCTTGGTTAGGCCTCCGGCAAAGGCAAATAAACTGGGGAAGGGAAGATATTCTCCAAAAGGCACGAGATGAACTTTGTCATAGCGCGCCGTCCAGTTTCCGTCTGGACCGATCAGTGCGGCTGAGTTGAAAACTTCCAACGACTTTCCGGGAGAAGCCGGCTTGTTGCCCACCGCTCCGGTTACCAGCCAACTGTGCGTTGCCCGCGCCATCTGGCTAATGGGTTCTCGAAACAGCGGATCGCTCGTGAAAAAAGGCGCCGGCGATTCTGGCCAAACGATCAGGTCAGTCCGCTTGGAGCCATCCGAGCCAAGCGCAATCGATTTCTGAGTAAGATCGATCAACTCACCAAGCGTGCGCTCGAATGTATCGCGGGTCCAGTTCGCTTCTGCGGGAATATTTTCCTGCACCAGCAAGGCAGCGTGATCGGTTGGTAACTGTGGAGCATCCACCAGGCGTCCCGCTTGCAGCACGATGGCCGCTGCAAGACCGGCCATCAGCAACGTGATTCGTTTCTTGCGCGGAACGAGGAACGCTGCTGCGATCGCCACGTTCACCAGCATGATCTCAAACGAAACTCCGTAAACGCCGGTGAGGGTTGTAATACGGCTGAGTGAAATGTTATCGACCTGGGCTGTGCCCAGCAGGTTCCAGGGAAAGCCAGTGATGCGCGTTCGCGCCAACTCCATCGCAACCCACAAAAAAGGCGCTGCCGCTAATGCCCGCCGGTTGTCGCGCCCAGGGCCCGCTGTCAGCCCTACGAGCAAGCCAAAAAATCCGTGATAAAGCCCGAGGTACAAACAAAAAAGAATCAATGCCAGCAGCGCCATGGCCGCGCTGAGGCCGCCGTACTGGCGCATGGTGTCGTAGATCCAGTAACACGTTCCCGCGTACCACAAAATTCCCGAAACGTAGGCCAGCACAAACGCCTGCCCAGGTTTCGCAGCTTCAAGATTGACAGAACCGTTGATTTCGAGCGCTCCCGCCGGCCTTGCGCGCAGCAGGCCCACGATCAGCGGAGCGAATGCGATCCAGGAAAAAACGTAAAGTCCAGGAAGAGGAAAAATGAGCACCTGCAAGAGCGAGGACAAAGCTATCAACAACCAGGCGCTGTAGTGAATTTGCCGCAAGGGGAAGAATAACAAAACGTGAGTTTATGAGCGGGTTTCTGGGTGCGAGGAATCGGCTCTGTGCGACCCGAGAGTTCTTCGAACGAAAGCAACTATCTCTTCGCTCACATACCCCGGCGATGCCGGATCGGCAGTTACCTGCGTGCACCGATCTCGCGCCGGGCTGATCCGAAACACAGGCCGACCCGACACAGGCTTTAAGGAAACATTCTGCCAGCCAGTTTCACCGTTCCCGGAGGATGAATGAAGAATGACCGCATCCGCCCGGTCAAGAAATTCCCGCGCAGAAGTTTTGAAATCCTCGGTGTTCGGATCCAGCACACTCATATACAACGTCGGCCGCACGAACTTGAGTACGCTGTTCGATTCCATAATCACGTGGCGCGAGTTCTGCAGCTTTTGCCGGAGCGCGGGCATGGCTTCGGCCAGCCTGCCCTGTTCGGTGCGGACCCACAACGCTCTCGCCGCGCCCGCCAACAGAAAACGCGAAGTATCCGATTTTCCGCTGCGATCCTGCTCTTCTGAAATCGCCCAGGTGTGATCGGCGGTGGCGCAGTCGCACGGCGCTCCATTTGCCGAGCAAACGCCATGCCCGTATTGCGTGATTTTCACCGCCGTCCAATCAAATTCACGCAAGGCAGAAATCAGTCCGGCGACAACACTGGTTTTGCCCACGCTTCGCGAATGCCCGCCGATAACCACGATTGCCACGTCTACCTCTTGCCACCCAGCTTCGCCATCGCGGCCAGTTGTTTTAGATACTGCTGAATCGGACGCGCCGGTGTCCCCCAAAAAACCACACCTTTTCCGCGAAGAATTTTGCGCGAAGGCACGCCGCCCTGCGCCCCGACGATAACGCCTTCTTCCAGCCGCACGTGATCTGCAATGCCCACCTGACCGCCAAGTACGACGTCATTTTCAATCACCGCGCTTCCCGAGATCCCCGTCTGCGCCGCAATGACTACATTTTCCCCAAGCTGGCAGTTGTGTCCGATGTGTACCAGGTTGTCGATTTTCGTCCCGCGCCCGATGCGGGTTTCGTCGAGCGCGCCGCGATCGATAGTGCTGTTTGCGCCAATCTCCACATCGTCTTCGATGACGAGCCTTCCGACCTGGGGAAATTTCTCATAGCGTCCCGTCCGCGAATCTCGGACGTATCCAAAACCATCGCTGCCGAGAACTGCACCGGCATGCACAATCACGTGGTCGCCCAATGTTGTTCCTGGATAAATTGTGACATTGGGATAAAACTCGCAATTGCGGCCGATTTTCACATCGCGCCCGATGCTGCACCCAGCGCCAATGCTAGAGTTCTCGCCGACCTGCACATCTTCGGCGATTACCGCTCTTTCTTCCACCCAAACGCCCGGGCCCAGGCGTGCCGACAAATGCACTGTGGCGGTCTGGTGTATCTTGCGCTCAGTTCGAGCTTGCTTTCCTTCTGCTAATAACTTTGCTGCTCGCGCAAAGGCCAGTTTGGGATGATCAGTGATAAGCAGTGCTTTGCCTCGAGAAGCCGCAGCAAACTCGCCTGCAATTACAGCGCCCGCGGCACATTCGAGCCCGCTGGCAAGAAATTTATGGTCCTCTACGAAGATGAGATCGTGTTCAGAGGCTGACGTGATGCTCGCCACACCTGTGATCTCGATGTTTCCATCGCCTTGCAACCGGGCATCGACCGCGCCGGCAATCTCGCGCAGCTTCATGGCTCCCACTGTATAGCAAGCACAGACATGACGAAAGTGCTGCTCCCAAGTGCTGTGCCGCGGGCGGTAACCCAGAACTAGAATGAGTCTGTGGAGCGGAAGATTTTCTGGATGGTTTTCGTTGTGCTCGGCCTGTTGGCAGACGTTCTGCTGCCTCTCTGGTGGGGCCTGGCCTCGACTGTCCCTATCCTGTTTATCGCATGGTGGGTAGCTTATCGCAGCGAGTGGTTCTAGCTGCTAGTTGATTGCTTCATGGAGAAGCTCCCGCTCGCGCCCGCTGAATCATTGCATCCATTCGCGCCAGTGCCGGTCAGAGTCCATGTGCCGGTGACCATTCCGTTTGAGAGTTGGGTGCCAGTCGTTCCATTTTCGGTGCCGGTGACATTGCCATTCAGGGTGAGTACATTGCCGTTGGCACTCACCGAGAGGGTGAACGTTCCCGTGACCTGAAAGTTCGTCTGGTTTACAGTAAGCGCCATGGAACCGGTCGGGGTTAGTCCGTTGACCGGGAAGCAGGCTCCGCTGGTGAGAAATTCAAAGTTGGAAAAGCTTAAGGTCCCTCCGGCTCCGGTCACCGTGAAGTCAGCCGTAAAACTGAACCCCTGTCCCGTATCGTTTCCTCCGGACAGTTGTGCCTCCCACACCCCACCAACGGCAGTTTGAACGTCGGAAGAACTAGTGCCGCATCCGCCCACCGGGAGCATGAGCAGTAGCAGTGGCAGAATTAAGGCCTTCTTCATGAATGATTATTCCTTGCGCCTGGAACCGAACCTGGAATTGACAGGAGAAGTTCAATTCCAATTTACAAAGATGCGGGGCGAAAGGTCAATGGATGCCCCGAGGCTAGGTCGGGAGATAGCCATGTGAGACGGCCGCTAGGCCTGCCCTGAGATTGTCGAAGGGGCGTCTGCATGCTCGCAGGGCGAGGCCTTGGGTGCTTGATTATACAAATGATCTATATTGTGATGGGTATCATGTAATATACTATGATATACAGCACGACCTCTATATGACGAGAACCGCCAAGCTTTTTCGTAACGGCCGCAGCCAGGCCGTCCGTTTGCCAGCGGACCTGCGGTTTCCCGGATCAGAAGTCTACATCCGGCGCGACCCTGCGACTGGCGACGTCATCCTGTCGCGCCGGCCTGACTCATGGCAGGATTTCTTCGACCTGACCCGCACACTCGACATCCCTGATGATTTTCTCTCCCATCGCCGCGACGCCCCACCGCAAAAACGGAAACTGTTCTGATGCCCGTCCGCTATTTGCTCGACACGAACACAGCGAGCTATGTAATCAAGGGAAAGCCGCCGGTAGTACGCGAAAATCTTCTGCGAGTGCCAATGTCCGAAGTTGGCATTTCCGTGGTGACGGAAGCGGAGTTGCGTTTCGGCGTTGCACGCAAGCCTGCAGCCACGCAACTGAGACTCGCTGTCGATGAATTTTTATTGCGAGTCGAGATTCTGCCATGGGAGTCGCCTGCCGCGCGGCACTACGCAACGATCCGCAGCTCACTTGAAGATTCAGGCACTCCCATGGGCAACCTCGATATGATGATCGCGGCGCAGGCCCTCGCCGGCGGTGCGACGCTGATCACGCACGACAGGATTTTCCGCCGGGTCGAGGAGTTGAGGATTGAGGACTGGACGAAGGCGGACTGAGAGAGCTTCGTTGCACGTGCGGCTAATTTTTGGAGTAATGCTCGAAAGAGTGGCGCTCTGATCGGCATCAGGAGAAGCAGTCAATAAGTCGTTGGAAGTGCGGTTCAGCCTTGCGCATCCATTCGGATTGGATGGCGTTAAATTCCCGCTTCAATGCGGGAGTGCGGATCAAGATAATCCCGCAGGGCATCCCCGATGAAGTTAAAGCTCAGCACAGCTAGCATCACGGCCAGCGCGGGAAACAGCACAAGATGAGGAGCGTCGAACAGGTGGGCGCGGCCGTCGTTGAGCATCGTGCCCCAACTCGCGGTCGGAGGAGGCACGCCGAGGCCGAGAAAACTCATCGTCGCTTCGGCGAGAATGGCGCCCGCCATACCGATCGCGGCCTGAACAATCACCGGTTGAATGATGTTGGGCAGAATGTGGCGCACGATGATGCGCGCGTCGCTCGCGCCCAAAGCGCGGGCGGCTTCAACGAATTCACGTTCACGCGCCGCCAGCACTTGCCCTCGAACCAGCCGCGCGTAGCCAACCCAACCTCCAAGGGAAAGCGCAAGCACTAGATTGAAAATTCCCGGTCCACGAAACGCCACAAACGCTATAGCCAGAAGAATCCCAGGGAAAGAAAGGAAAGCATTCATCAGAACTACATTGACGAAGCGGTCGATGGCTCCGCCGTAATAGCCAGCGATAGAGCCGATGATTAACCCAAGAGCCAGCGACGTGAGTACGACGCAACTGCCCACCAGCATGGAAATGCGCGCGCCGTAGATGACCCGCGAAAGAATGTCGCGCCCCAGTTCGTCGGTGCCGAACCAATATGTATGCGATGGTCCCTGAAGCCTTACTGGCAGGTTAATGAATGCGGGATCGCGCGGTGCAATCCATGGAGCAAAAAGAGCAAACAGCACAAAAATCACGACTAGCGCTATGCCTACTGCGGCGAGCGGATTGCGGCGAACGCTGCTGCCGATCCTCTGCCCGACCACCGAAACCTTTTCTCCGGGACGAGCCACGACCGCGCCAATGGACATGCCTGAAATATTAACCGGCCGCTACCAGATGTCCAGTTTGAATTTGCGCTAGGCAGGCTCAGAACTCGAAGTACCCTGAGGGTTCCGCCTGCCGGCTATCGCCCTCTGTGCCAGTGGCGGGCAGAAGAGCCCTAACGCCGCTCAGATTCTCCCAGGCAGCCTGGCTCAACGAGGGATCTGAGCCAACCAGGTCGCGCATCATGTTCCACGCGGCCATGTTGAGAGCGCCGTCAGGCGGCGGCCCCATCGCCAAAGAAACCGAACATTGCGGACAGAACGAAATGCGCTGTGCCGACGATTTCTGCCGCGGCCTGATGCCCACGGTTTGCGCGAACATATAGAGCGCAACCGATTTGTGGCCGGGCTCAATTTCGCAATTGCAGCGTAAACACCGCATTTGTTCCAAGATTTTCTCCTGCTCGGCTGTGGTATGGATTTTGTCCTTGCCAGGCTCGCGACCGCAAGTATGCAGAAAGATTCCGCCGAAAGGCCTGGAAAAAAGCCCACTGGCACGCATTGAGGGAACTCGGAGGAACCAGACTTTGTTCTAGCGAGCCGGGGGGAATTCGGGCACCCTGTTGCTATGAGTGTCATGAGAAACGCTTGGTCTCAAGATGAGGCATCGGCTGAACCAAGCGCAGAGAAATCACCTGGCCGATTTGTCCGCTTATCGCGGCTTCGCAAACTCTGTGCCTGCCAGCAAGTCGCGGCAGTTTGCTATCGAATCAGGTCCGGGCAAATCGAATTCCTTCTGGTTCGTACTCGCAGTGGCAGACGATGGACCTTTCCCAAAGGCAGCGCTGAACCCGGGCTTTCCCACGCCCAGGCCGCGGCTCTGGAAGCGTTTGAAGAAGCTGGAGTTCACGGGCGCATCGAGGAAGAGGCCTTCGCACGTTATCGCCGTCTCACTCGCAATGACAATGACAATGACTCGTACGGCAGTCGATCGCCCGCAGACGGAACGATCAACGCACATCTCTGCGAGGTCCTCCGGCTTAGTGCTCCGAAAGAATCAGGCCGCGGCCGCACATGGTTCTCAATCAACGACGTCAGACAGCGCTTGTGCGAAGGCCGCACACAAAAACAAGCGGCCGAGTTCGTTCGAGTCATTGACAGAGCCGTGGCGCGTATCAAGCAGTCTGCTGATTTGCATGCGGGCAAGTGCCAATCCGCGGACAAGAGTGTCCGCTTGGCACAGTCCAGATTTCAACCGGACACGCAGAGCGGGAGCGCACGAAGAGACGCCCTGCAACAGGTCAAGTTCGACTTTTCTGAAGTCTGCGGATGGATGCAGAGCGCTTCGTTCAAGAATGACCATTCGCGGATGAATGCGGTCCAAGATAGGTCGTCATCGCGAACGCCCAGGCGCGAGAACCTGCCATGTGAAATCCTGGAATTTGAAACCCCGGGAAGATTGAAGCTGCCCAATTGAAAAATTAATCCGAGATTATTCCTTGTTCTTGGGCCGCTCGTACGCTTTCTGCATATATTTCCGGGCCTCTTCGAGAGCGCCAAAAGTGTCGTCGTTGGTCTGAACCGCCTGTCGATATTCGTTGATCGCGCGCTCGCGCTGGCCGGTGATATCGAAAATCTTGCCCAACTGGATATGGCTCCAGACTTCCGTCCAGCGCGGTTCGCCATTGCCATTGATCGACGAACGATATGAGTTTGCCGCGGCCTGGTAGTTTCTCTGCAAAAAGAAAATCTCAGCGATTCGATAGTGCGCGAGAGAACTGTTTTTGTTCTGATCGAGCGCTTTATTAAACTCAGCCAAAGCTCCTGAGAGGTCGCCTTGCTGCTGCATAGCTTGCCCGCGCAAAATCGAACTTCGCAGCTTCACGTCGGAAGAATTCGTGAGCACATGATGATCGGGGTCCAGCACGATATGACGCGGCCGTCCAAACGTTTCCACGGTGAACGGCGATTGCGTACCAACGACTTCAATTTTTTTGTCTTCCGTTTTTCCGTCGGTATCGATTCGTAAATCCACCGGCATGCGGAACAGGTCAAGGTCCTGCATAATTTCTCCGGTCACTCGGAAGCCCGGTGTTTTTTCTTCCTTGGGCGATTGATTCTTGGCGCTGGCGCCGAGCCGGTAAGTCGTGTATTTCACCTTGAATTCCGGAGCGCCGGTCGAATCCAGCCACTGCGAGAAAAACCACGTCAACTGATCGCCGTAATACTTCTCGGCGATCGTCTGAAAGTCGCTCATGCTCGCTGATTTGCCCTGATAAGTCTCGGCGAACTCGCGCATGGTTTTGTTGTATTTGTCTTCGCCCATCACCCAGCGCAGCATGTGCAGGATCATCGCGCCTTTGTCGGTCACCAGCGATTGAAATTCAGTCGAGAACGGGTCGAGCTTGCTCGCGCTCGAAAGCGGAACCGTGTCATACGCCAGCGCGCCCACCGACATGTCTTTCACAGCTTCTTCTAAACCTGCCGGGCCCGCCGCGTTCTCAACGTACATGGCTTCGGAATAACGTGAAAAACCGTCAACCAGCCACCAGTCGTCCTTCGTCGCCGGACTCACCGAGACTCCCCACCACTGGTGCGCGATGGCATTCGCCAGCAAGCGGTAATTGGTTTTTTCCGTAATCGATGGTCCGGCCAAGGCCGCAATTTCCGGCGCCCAGGCATACGGCACCGTATCGCCTGGCAACTCAACCACGTTCAGCTTCTGAGATAACGGCGTACCGTACAGCGTGATGAAGTAGGTGAATTCCTGAACCGCTGTGGTTGTGTACTCGGGAGCGAATTTCTCATGGTCGGGTTTGAAGTAGACGTGCAAGTCCATCCCGGCCTCATCGCTTTTATATTCCTCAAAAATACCCGCGATAATCGTGCCGGGAAAGCTGGGCCTGGTGTATGCAAACGTGTACGTCTTCGTAGGTAGCCCATTCGTATTCGGCTTTGTCGACGGAGGACTGTCGCTAACCGTGCTTTTTCCGCTGCCGATCACGATCATGTGCGCCGGCACTGTGATAGCGATGTTCGCCGTGAATCGGTTCAACCCATACCCGCTCACCGGAAACCAGCGTCCGGCATAAAGCAGATAGCTGGTGTCATCACCAATGTAGGCCAGTTTGAGCCCCGGAACCGGACTGTCATCAGCCGTTTCCAGCTCGCCTTCGTATTCGAAAGTGAGAGTGGTCGACGCATCTTTCGCCAGTCCAGAGGGCAATGGAACGCGGATGGTTGAATCCTGGGTGACGCGCTCGGCAGAGAGCGGCTGATTTCTTTCGTCGAGGACACGCCTAACGCGCAAGTCATTGTGAAGTTCGAAAATCGCAACGCTCAGATCCTGCAAAGCCGTAAATTTGACCTTGGCGCGGGCCGAAATCTGATGCAGGTGAGGCGTCAGCTCGGCCTCGATCTGGTAATCATCCACCCGCAATCGCGCCTTTTCCGCCGCCAACGAAGGAATGGCCGCTAAAACCAGCAGCAAGACAAGACAATTGGCGAGAACGCTATGGACGCGCCGGGGGTGTTTCTGCATTAAGGAGAGTCTCCAGGGAACGGGCTGACCAATTCGGTATGATGAAGATTCTGACCCAAAAGATGCTGGGAGCACAAGGCCGGCAGCGCAGTTTGTGTCAAGTACGAACTCAGCCGTGCCGCACCAACCACTACGGAACCGGCGCTTCAGCCCTGGTCCTTGTTTCCCGCTCGCTCACAAAATCAAGAATGATCTCCGCCGCGCGATCTGCCGGATGCTTTGGAGTCGGGCCTTCGATTGCCCCCACCGGAACCCGCAACAGTTCTTTGACACGCCGTAGTCCCGCGATCATCCGTTCGCGAACCGGCCCATCGGGGAGAATTTTATTTATCTCGTCAGCTACATTTTTAGCGGTGAAATCCTGCTGCACCAGCTCAGGCACGATTTTTTCGCCCGCAATCAAATTGACCATGGCGAAATGCGGAACTTTGATGCGTGGTCTACCCAACAAGTAAGTGAGCGGCGAGACGCGGTAAACCATGACGAAGGGAGTCTCCATCATGGCCGCCTCCACCGTCGCCGTCCCGCTGGCAATGATGCCGGCTCGAGAATGCCGAAGGGCTGGCGATGATTCGGGAACGAGTGTTACGGCGGTGCCCGCTGTTCCTAAGAAATCTCGCAAGAAATCTCGCTCGATTGTGGGTGCGACTGGAAGCAGGAACGCGTATTCGTTTCCTAAGCCGGCGGTCGTTTCCAGAATCGTCGGCAAGTTCATCCGCACCTCTTTTACCCGGCTGCCGGGCATGAGCGTAATCCAAGGCTTCTCTGTGCTCAGCTGAAACTGCGCGGCGTAATCCCCGCGCTCGATGGTCGACAGCGGCAACTCCGCCAACGGGTGCCCCACAAACGTGGCGTCGACCCCGCGATCGCGATAGAACTTTTCTTCGAAAGGAAAAATGACGAGCGCTTTATCAACGAAATCCCTAATCAGCTTTACGCGCCCCTGCCGCCACGCCCAGAACTGCGGCGCAACATAGTAAATGACGGGAACTCCGCGCTTCTTCATCTCCCGTGCCACACGCCAGTTGAATGCGGGCGAGTCGATCACGACGGCAAGATCGGGCTTGCGTCTATCAGCTTCATCAATCAGCATGTGAAACAGCCGGTAAATTTTCGGAAGATGGCCGAGAATTTCCGTGATTCCGACGACAGACAGATCTTTTGCGTCGACGACGATGTCCGCACCCGCCGCCCGCATGCGTTCGCCGCCGACACCGAAGAATTGGAGCCGACTCTTCGAGTCGGCCGGACAGCCGAGGGCGGCTGTCCCCACATGAGATATGGCAGCCGCGCGCCGCAGCGCCTCCATCAACTGCGCGCCGTACATTTCGCCGGAGGCTTCGCCAGCGGAGATCAGAATTTTCACGAAGCAATTGTAAGGGACACGCTGCAACGCGGCATTGCGGCCAGCGTTACGCCGGTGCAGCGGAAGCCTCTCAGTGCTGAAGCTGCGCTCTCTCGGCCAGGAAGTTATCGCCGCATTGTTTGGCGGTGGCGAGAAGTTCGTTGTATTGCGGCGCGCTTCGCAACTCGGCTAGCAACGGGTCTTTCTGAAGTGCCGTGTAAGCGCAATATTTCCCCTCGACGGCGCTTTTGAGCACTCGCAACGCCGCTTCTTTCTCGCCGCAGAACGCCAGGTCAGTGGCGAAAAGATACCGGTTCTCCGGGTCAGGATTGGCCAAGAATCCGGGCAAGATGTCGCGGACAGTTTGCTCCAGTTCTGCCGAGGGTGGCGTGGAAGGCGAGTGGTCGGCGCACGCTTGCAAGAACCTGTCGGCTTTCTGCTGTACCGCCAACTTGCGGGCGGCTTCCCGAGCCTCCGCCAGCTTGCCCTCGCGCCAATAGATTCGGATCACGTTAGCGTTGAACCACTCCGAGCCTTCGTCGGCGCGCAAAAAATCCATGGCGCGCTCCGCGTTCCCAAGCTCAATAAACGTGAACATGCACTGGCGCATGGTATAGAGCGCTGGATCGAGGCGGCGCACAGCCTCGCATTCGTTGGCCGATTCTTCGAGCAACCCGGCATAACGCAGAACGTAAGCCAATCCGATGTGTGCCGTGGCATCCTCGGGTCGCTGCCGGACAATCTCTGCGGCGTCTTTATAAGCCTGCGCGTACTCGCCCCGTTCCGTGCGGTTGGCGACGAGTTGGGATACCGCCAGCGTGAGATTCGGGTCAAGCACGATGGCGCGCTCTAGCGCGGCCGTTGATTTCTGGAACATCGCCTCGCCGCCATCCGAATACTGCGAATCGAGATAGTAGCGGCGTCCGAGCGCGCCCCAGGCGGGCGCGTAGTTGGCGTCCAGGCCGACGGCGCGCTCCAGCATCCGAATGCCGTCTTTGTTGGGCGCAGCATCGTGCGGTAGGGCAAGGCTGCGCAGGTAAAGATCGTAAGCCTCTTCGTTCTTTGGACGCGTTCCGCTCTCGCCGGATTCAGTCCCCGCGCCCAGTGCCGGAACCAATCCCTGGCGGACCTTCGCATCGATCTGGCTGCGCATGGCAATCATGTCGGGAGCGGCAGCGGTCAGGGTGTCGCGCCACAGCGTGCGGTTGTTGGCCACGTCTACAGCTTCGAGCGTGATCTGCAGATGATCGCCTTCCTTCAAATAATGCCCGGTCACGACGTCGCTGACATGCATTTCATTTCCTGCCTGTTGTACGTCAACGCCCGGACCAACGTATTTGCTGGTAGTGGCAAACGGACGAATCGACAGCGAGTGCACGTAGCTGAGCGCGGTGGCAACCTCATCGGGCAGGGCGAGGCGCAGAAAATCGCTGCCCTTGTCGGAACCGAGGTTTTGAAAGGGCAGCACCGCCACCGTTGCTGGATTCGTGGACGTTGCCGCGGTGGTACCGGCATGTTGCCTCGATTGCCAGAAGTAAACCGCCAGCGCGATGACGGCTATCGCGGCAATGGCGATGCCGGCGATTTTGAGGTAAGGCTTGCGCGGCTGATCTGCGATCGCGCTGCTGCTAGAGACGCGATGCGCGGCGGAACTTGCCGGTCCGGCCACTGGGCTGGACTGCTGGCCCTCGGCGGCGACGGGAGATAACGTTCGACCCGTGTCGGTATCCCTCTTCAGCCTCTGCAAATCGCTGCGCATCTCCGATGCGTGCTGGTAGCGCAGGTTGCGGTCTTTCTCCAGTGCCTTGTTGATGATGTCTTCCAGCCGCGCCGGTATGCCGCGATTCAACCGCATGGCAGGAACAGGCGTGCGGTTCATGATCGCCTCGCAGATCACCGCCGAGCTCTCGCCATGAAACGGCACATCTCCGGTCGCCATCTCGTAAAGCACTGCACCAAATGAAAACAGATCGGTGCGCGCGTCCAGTTCGCGAGCCCGCACCTGCTCGGGCGACATATAGGCGACGGTGCCAATCATCGTTCCGGGGCTGGTCAGGTGGGCTTCGTCTAAAGTTTGTGCGTTGCCGGCCTGAGTCGCGCCAACAGAACTCCCGGAAGCGCCAACTTTCGCCAACCCGAAATCAAGGATTTTTCCGTGACCGCGTTTAGTGAGAAAAATGTTTGCTGGCTTGATGTCGCGATGCACAATTCCCTCGGCGTGCGCTGCATCGAGCGCGTCGGCGATCTCAATCGCCATTGTCAGCAACGTGTCTGTGTCGAGAGGCCGCCCAGCGATGGCGTGTTTCAGGGTCACGCCATCGAGGAACTCCATGGCGATAAAGGCTTGCCCTTCATGCTCGTCGATTTCGTAAATAGTGCAAATATTAGGATGATTTAATGCCGATGCTGCTTGCGCCTCACGCTGGAATCGCGCCAGCGCCTGCGGATCCTTGGCCACTGCATCTGGCAGAAATTTCAGGGCGACGAAGCGGTGCAGCTTGACGTCCTCGGCCTTGTAAACGACCCCCATGCCGCCGCCACAGAGTTTTTCGATGATTCGGTAATGCGAGATGGTCTGTCCGAGCATTTCGCAAATGCTATTGGTTGTCGCCGGGCACGTCAAATCGCCCCAAGTGGGCGATGACAAACTCAAGACTAGGGGAACCGGTAAACGAAAATTCCCATCCCCAAGCTAACCATTTATCCCCTGCAACGGTCTAAGTAATTGGGAGGCGTCGGCTAATCGCCGACCCTTCCAGCACACAAGCTTTCCAGTCGTCCATTCCCAAGCGTTGGTTCGAAAAATCAGAGGGAACAAACTCTAGTTCGCCTGCGTACCAGAAAATGGCAGCCAAATAGTTCGGCCGGTTTCAGGAGGCGGTTGTGAACGGAAACGGCAATCATAAAAAGAAGCGGCGCAGACTGTTCATTTGGGGCGGCGTTGGTCTCGGTATCCTCCTATTAATTGTGGGAGGCGTCTTCGCTGCCACCCGCGGCGGCACCAAGATTGACCCCTCCAAGCTTGCGAAGGTAGAAAGAGGTGACTTGGCTAAGAGCGTCGTTGCAACCGGCAAGGTGACGCCTATCACAAAAGTCGAGGTCAAATCCAAAGCCAGCGGCATTGTCAAAAAGCTCTACGTCGAATATGGCGATAAAGTCAAGCAAGGACAATTGCTCGCGCAGCTCGATAAGGTCGAGATTGAGGCCCAGGTTGCGCAATCGCACGCTGCGTTGGAAGCCGCTCAGGCGAACCTGAGCAGTGCGCAGGCTGACTACGAGCGGGCCAAGGTCGACGCCGAAGGTCCTGACGTTCCCTTGCTCAAGCGCGCTTATGACCGTGCCATTGGCATGGCGAAAGATGGGGTGGTTTCCGCCTCCGCCCTCGATGATGCCGAGAAGAACTACGAACTCGCCCTGAATAAACAAAACGTTGCCAAGGCCCAGGTAACGGTGCTCAATGCCAAAATCGAGCAGGCCAAAGCTCAGGTATCGCAGGACCAGGCCAATTTGAAACAGCTCGAAGAGCAGCTCAGCTACACCGATATCGTTTCCCCCATCGATGGCATCGTGCTCTCGCGCGATGTCGAAGTCGGCGATGCAGTCAGTTCGATTCTTGTCTTGGGTTCCTCAGCTACGTTGGTTATGACCCTCGGCGACACGAGCGAAGTCTACGTAAAAGGCAAAGTCGACGAGAGCGACATCGGCAAGGTCTATCTCAGCCAGCCCGCGCGTATTAAAGTCGAATCGTTCAAAGACAAGACCTTCTTCGGCAAGGTCACCAAGATTTCACCCATGGGTGTTGAGAAAGATAACGTGACCACCTTTGAGGTCCGTGTGTCGATCCAAAATCCCGGCGGCGAACTCAAAGCCGAAATGACCGCCAACGCCGAAATCATTCTGGAAGAGCACAAGAACGTTCTCCAGATTCCCGAAGGCGCGATCATCTACGACAAAGACAAGAAAGCATCTGTAGAAGTTCCGAACCCGAAAGCCAAAGATGGCAAGGAAAAAGTTGCGGTTAACATCGGAATTTCCAACGGGGCCAAAACGGAAGTTCTCAGCGGCCTAAAAGAAGGCGATCAGGTAGTACTGCAGTAGTGAATACGCAGCAAATGTAGCACCGCCTGCCCTGCGCGAAATCGAAGGGTCCCGGCGGCCGTCGCGGGGGCGTTACACCCCCGCCTACCGGCGAAAGGGCTAACGCGGACGCTAAGGCAGTTTTGGCCGACGCAGAATTTGGGTGGCGTAGCGCTCCAGCGCTGCGATCAAACTCTCTTCTTGACTTGGGCTTTAGCCCCTGCGGTGCATTTGGAGCCTATCATGACAAACGTTTTCTCTCGAACAATCCTGCCAATCACTTTAGTCGTTCTCATTTCAACTCTCGCCCTTGCCCATACTCCACAAGCCACCTTCGATAAAACTTTCCAGGTCACGGGACCAGTCAATCTCGAGGTCCTCACGCGATCAGGTGACATCACAGTGCGCAGAGGCCCAGCGGGCACGGTCTCAATCTACGGGAAAATCTATGTCGGAGACCGGTGGTTCACCGGCAATCGCCATTCCGATGTCGAGGAGATCGAGAAGAACCCTCCCATTCGCCAGGACGGCAACAGCATCCGCATCGACTACGTGAACGTCCGCGATATTGCGGTCGATTACGAAATCACTGTTCCGTCCGATACCTCGGTTCGCGCACACAGCGGCTCGGGAGATCAGACGATCTCAGACCTTCACGGCAGCGCCGATCTGCAAAGCGGATCTGGAGACATGCGGCTTTCGCGGCTCACCGGCGAAATCCGGATTCAAACTGGTTCGGGCGACGTTCGCGCCCATGACATCTCCGGCCCGGTTCGCGGAGGTGCGGGCAGTGGCGACATTGAGCTCGAAGAAACCAGCGCCGGCGATATCGACCTGCACACCGGCTCGGGCAACATCACTGCACGAGGCATTCAGGGCGCATTCCGCGGCGAGGCCGGCAGCGGCGACATTACTGCCGAAGGCACGCAGACGGGAGCGTGGGAAATCCGCACCGGTTCGGGCAACGTTCACGTCCGCCTGCCGCAGAACGCCGCCTTCGACGCCAACATCTCCACGAGTTCAGGCACGATAGATATTGGCGAGGCGATTACGATGACCGTCCAGGGGCGCGTGAATGATATGCGCAAGCAGATCATCGGCAAAGCTCATGGCGGTGGCCCGCAGCTTAGCTTGCGCACAGGGTCGGGCGATATTCATGTCGAATAGGCGGAGCGTAGCTCCGCTGTGGGAAGAGCACACGCAAGTTCTAGGTCGACTCCGACTATTTTCCCTTGCGATAGTCGCTCATCACCGGACGCGGGAAGTAAGGTAGCGGCTGACCGCTGACAATCGCCACGGGATTCGCCTCGACCAAAGCCTCGGCCGTTTCTTCTCCGCAGATTTCTGCCGCAGCATCGCGCGCGCGAGAGAGCACAGGCACGCGGTTCTCGGTGTCATGAGCATCAGTCGCGAGCACGTGCACCGCATCGTGCTCCATGAGCCACTGTGCGGCGCGCCGCACCCGCTCGCCCCAAAATCCTGTCAGGGCAGATCCCGTCACCTGAATCACGCATCCCTGCTCCGCCCATTCCACCACGCGTTGCGGGCTCTCGCGCAAAATCGGATTGCGCTCGGGATGCGTGATGATGGCCGTAATCCCGCGATCTCCGAGCTGCGTAAAACAATCGGTAATCATCTGCGGAACGCTGTAGTTACTCAGCTCGACCAGCATGTATTGGGTGCTGGCGATCGCGTAGCGTGCAGGATTGGCCAGCACGTCCTGCAAGTTGTCATAAGAAAGATGAAAATCGCACCCCAGGCTGAGAGTGAGCGCGGAACCGATCAGCGATTGCAGATGATCGACAAGGCCTTGCAGATACACGCGGTCGTAATGGTAGCGGTCATTAGCATGAGGCGTGGCAACCTGGTGCGTGATGCCATCGGCTGCAGCCATGCGGCACATGGCGATCGAGATTTCCCACGACTTGGAGCCGTCGTCTACTTCCGGAAGAATGTGCGAATGAATGTCGACCACGATTGTGAGAACACGCGTGTGTTGTTCTGAAATTGATTTAAGCAGATTCGGGAGGAAAGAGGAAGATCGGAAAATCGTTCGTGGTGGCTCAGTTTGAAATTGTCATCCTGAGCAAGCCTCTTTTGCGCCGCGAAGGATCTGGGCGAGCCGCGCGAAGCGCCGCGTTCTCTGCGGCGCAATGGTCGCGCGCTCGGCTCGCTTCCTCTTCAATTTCCAACTCAGCCACCACCAAATCGTCACCAGATCGTCGGCACCGCTCGTGACTTTCGAATTTCGCGGTCAGCAGTGAGCAACGGGATATCTTTGATCAGAGCGGTCGCTCCGATGATGCGGTCGACGGGATCTTTGGGATAGTCGGGTGGCAGTTCGAACGCCTGTAGGGCGATGCTTGCCGTTATCGGCAAGACAATGAAATGCTTTTCGACTTCGGACAGATGTATCTCTGCGCCGGGCTTCAAGTCAATTCGTCCGTGACACTCGTTTCATTTGTCGCTACCGTCATACGCACGAGCGAATCAAAGGTTCCCGTACCGCTCCTGCATAAACTCCGCAATCCCCGCATACGCCTTGGTCAGCGTCGCCTCATCTGGCAAGAACACAATTCTGAAATGCTGCGTACCCGGCTTCTGCCCGAAGCCTGATCCGTGCACAACCATCACGTGCTTCTGCCGAATCAGTTCTTTCACGAACGCTTCGTCGCTCTCGGGAATATCAATGCGCGGAAAAGCGTAAAACGCCCCACGCGGCGCGACGCAGCTTATGCGCGGAGTGGACTCGCACCATCTCTGCGTAAGGTCGCGGCGCGAGCGCAGTTTGCGCCGCACTTCGATTAAATGATCTTGCGGCCCTTCAAGCGCAGGCTTGATCGCATACTGCTCGGGATGGTTTGCGCACAAGCGCGCGCGCAGCAGGCGGTGAATGCCTTCGATGTAGGGTTTGATCGCCGCTGCGTCGCCTGAAGCGATCCCCCATCCAATGCGCCATCCCGGGGCAAGATAATTTTTCGACATACCGCCGAAGGTGATGCAGGGCACGTCGGGCGCGACAGCGGCAAACGCAATGTGCGGCGTGGGGTTTTCCTCTGAACCATCCAGAATCAGCTTGTCGTATATCTCATCGGAGAAAACGACCAAGTTATGCCGACGGGCCAGTTCTGCAATCTGCTCGAGCATTTGACGCGAACAAAGCGAGCCTGTGGGGTTGTTGGGATTGATCAGCACGATCCCGCGAGTGTGCGGTGTTAGCTTGCGCTCGATGTCGGCCAGCTCGGGCTGCCAAGCGTCTTCTTCATTCAGATCGTAAGTATTCAGCTCAATCCCCAGCTTGCACAAAACCGCCGAATATAGCGGATAATCCGGCTTCGGCGTCAGAATGTCCTCGCCCGGATTTACCAGCGCAGAAATACAAAGATCGACCGTCTCGCTCACCCCCGAAGTGACGAACACATCCCGCACCGTGGTGATGCCCTTGCGCGCAGCCTCGCCGCGGATTGCCTCCAGCGCTTCGGGAATGCCTGGTGATGGCGCATATCCGTTCTTACCATCACGCATGGCCTTATACGCGGCCTCGATAATGTGAGGCGGCGTCTGAAAATCAAAGTTGAGCGGATCGCCAACGTTCAGCGGCAGAACTTTGTGGCCTTGTTTAATGACTTCATCGGCGACGCAGGCCAGGTCGCGGATGGCATAACGAACGTTCTCGAGGCGGCTTGCGGCGGTGATTTCGCCCGTTTGAGTGAGCGGCATAGGAAAATTTTAACCGCAGAGTACGCGGAGGATGCTGCGAAATTGTGCCAGAAAGCCTTCACCGCAGAGTCACAGAGGCACAGGCAAATTCCCTTAAAGGTTTCCTCCGTGACTCTGTGGTGATTCTTGTTTTCGCTACTCCGCTCTATCGATCTGCGCCTTTTGCAGCTTGTCCGAGTAATCCACGTAGACTGACTTCCACTCCGTATAGAACTCGAGTGCTCCTATGCCGCCTTCGCGATGGCCATTGCCCGTGGCCTTCGTCCCGCCAAATGGCAGATGGACTTCGGCTCCAATCGTTGGCGCGTTGATGTAAGTAATGCCGGCAGATAGATCGCGAATGGCGCCGAATGCTTTGTTCACATCCTTCGTGTAGATCGAAGATGACAATCCATACTCAACTCCATTCGCGATTTCAATCGCATCTTCTAATCCGTCGCAGGGAAGAATCGAAACCACCGGCCCGAAAATTTCTTCCTGCGCGATGCGCATCTTCGGATCGACATCGATGAACACAGTCGGCTCCATGAAGAATCCATACTTGTACTCACCCTGATCAAGCCGGTTTCCGCCGCACATCAGCTTTGCGCCTTCATTGCGGCCGATCTCGACGTATTCGAGATCGGTTTGAAGTTGTTTTTCATTGATCGCCGGACCCATTTCCGTTGTCTCGTCAAGCCCGTTGCCAACTTTCAGCTTCTTCGCTCGCTCAACATAGCGGTCGACGAATTCCTGGTACACGCCTTTCTGCACGATGATGCGGCTGGTTGCGGTGCAGCGCTGTCCGGTCGTACCGAAACCGCCCCACAGTCCGCCCTCAATCGCTAAATCGAGATTCGCATCATCGAGCACGATCATGGGATTCTTGCCGCCCAGTTCGAGCGAGCAACGTTTAAAACTCTTGGCTGCAATGGTACCGATGATGCGCCCTACATCAGAAGATCCCGTCAATGAAACCGCGCGCACATCAGGATGCTCAGCCAGTGGTGTTCCCACCTCCGCGCCGAATCCAGTGACGATGTTAACCACTCCCTTTGGAATACCGGCGTCGGTAAAGGCGCGAACCAAATTGAAAGTCGAAAGCGGCGTATCCTGCGCGGGTTTAATGATGCACGTGTTGCCGCAAACCACGGCTGGCAGCAGCTTCCACGAAGAGATCGCCATGGGGAAATTCCACGGCGTGATCATGCCGCACACGCCCACCGGCTGCCGCACGGCCATAGCGAACTTGTTGGGCATTTCTGAGGGAACGGTCGGGCCGAACATGCGGCGCCCTTCGCCGGCGTTGTAGTAGCCGGCGTCGATGGCTTCCTGCACGTCGCCGCGAGTTTCGGCCAGCACTTTGCCCATTTCGCGCGTCATGTCGCGCGCGTACTCTTCTTTGCGCTCAATGAGAATCTCGGCGGCCCTGAACACCAGCTCCGCGCGCCGCGGAGCCGGCACCAAGCGCCACCTCTCAAAGGCACGCTTGGCCGCGTCGACGGCCGCGTCGACATCGGCCTTCGCCGATCTCTGGAAGATGCCGACCAGGTCGCGCGTATCAGCCGGATTGCGATTCTCAAAAGTCTTGCCGGTCGTGGCCTCGACCCATTCGCCGTCAATGAAGTTCTTGAACACTCTGGTTTGTGTGTGGCTGAGCGTCGCCGGGGAAGCAAGCGTATCAGTAGCCATAAATCCCTCCTTATGAATGCCTATTTGTGATGCTACAGCGGGGGCAAAGATGCGGCAAGGGAGCTGCGAGTCGCGAGCCGTGAGCTCTTTGCCGTGAACCAAACCATGTCGCATGACGGCGTCATCCTGAAGGCCCGCGTTTTCAGGTAGACCCTCGGCTTCGGCCGAGGGCGGCGAAGCCGCATGGCGAGGAGCCTGCCAATCCCTGGTAAAGCCGGCGTCATCCCGAAGCCCCGCGTTTTCACCAGTGGGGCGAGGGATCTCCTACCAAATCGGCGCAAAATGGTCGGAAAATGCGCGTTTTGGACGACAAAAACAAAAAGGCGCACGCCGCAGCGTGCGCCCAAAAATCCATCTATTATTACGATATCAAACCGCAGCCCCAATTGAGACATCCCGCCCACCAATTTATTCCGCGCAAAGCCAACAACTTAACCCAAATCCCCGCCCCACCCCCCTTGACAACAAAACCGCGCACCCTCTCCCAGTTTCCTCACCGCTCCTGCGGAGCGATTCGGAATGACATCGCTTTGAGGCCCCTTGAATCGCAGCCCGATCAATCCACATCTATCGATCATGAACCTGGAAGTTGGAAATGATTTGTCTGCTTTTCCCGCCGAGATTGCCGATGTGAATCGATCGGCACCGGAAGGAAGCGCGCAAGCAAGCATTGGTTCGCCTCGATCTGACGATTCCCTGCTCGACGCTTACTCTCGCGCCGTGACCGGCGCGGTCGAGCGCGTCAGCCCGTCGCTGGTCAATGTGGAAGTGCACCAAACAGCTGGCCGCACGCGCTCAGGCGAACCACGCGAGCGGCAAGGCGGAGGTTCAGGATTTGTATTCACTCCGGACGGGCTGATTCTTACCAACAGTCACGTCGTGCACGATGCCAAGCGCATATTTGTCACTTTGTCGGATGGGCGCCGCATGGCCGCAAGCTCGATCGGCGACGATCCGGCAAGCGATTTGGCTGTAATTCGCATCGACGAGCCACGGGTATCGGAACCGGCATTGACGGCGGCTACGCTGGGCGATTCGCAGCAGCTTCGCGTGGGGCAGCTTGTGATTGCGTTGGGCAGTCCTTACGGATTTCAGTCGACGGTGACGGCGGGCGTGGTGAGCGCTTTAGGGCGGTCGCTTCGCTCGTATTCCGGCCGGCTGATTGAAGATGTGATTCAGACCGACGCGGCTTTGAATCCCGGGAATTCTGGCGGTCCCTTGGTAGATTCTGCTGGGCGAGTAGTCGGAGTGAATACGGCGACGATTTTGCCGGCGCAGGGAATCTGTTTCGCCATCGGCATCAACACGGCGAAGTTTGTGGCTAGCCGCCTGTTGCGCGATGGACGCATCCGCCGCAGCTATATTGGCGTCTCGGGGCAAACGGTGCCGGTGCATCGGCGCGTGGTGCGCTTTTATGATTTGCCAAAAGAAACCGGAGCGCTGGTGCTGTCGGTGGAGGAAAACAGTCCGGCAAAGAGGGCAAGGTTGCGGGATGGCGACATCATTGTGGCGCTTGAAGGCAAGCCCGTGGCGGGTGTGGACGACCTGCACCGCCTGCTGACGGAAGTGCAGGCGGGGACAAGCTGTTCGCTGACCGTGCTGCGATATACGGAAAAGCTGGAGTTGAGGGTGGTGCCGGAAGAGGCGAAGTAAGTTGGGTGGCGCCACTACGAGTGCCCGTGGAATAACGGGCTACCCTAGGTGCCTTCGAACGGGTCATGGCCGGTTCGTACTCGACATCGGCGTGAGGTCTTCTCACAGGATTTCGCGGGTAGGAGTGCCCGCGCCACATGGCCCACTCGTGCATTGCTTCCCCCTTTCCGCCCATGTTAGCCTCATACGGAAGGGGAACTCTTTGCACCACCAAGTTCCGGCTGGCCTGAGCGCCAAAGAAGCCGAAATCTACCGCCATCTCGATCCCGAAAAACTCCCAAGGCACATCGCCATCATCATGGACGGCAACGGGCGCTGGGCCCGGCGGCGGCACATGCCGCGCGTGGCTGGACATCGGGCCGGGGTAGCGGCGGTGCGTTCGACGGTGGAGACGGCGGCGCGCATAGGCATTCATGCGCTGACCCTGTACGCGTTTTCGGAAGAAAACTGGAAGAAGCGGCCAAAGAGCGAAGTCGATTTTCTGATGCGGCTGCTCAGCCGGTATCTGCGGGCGGAAGTGCCGACTCTGAACGAAAACAACATCCGTCTGGAATACATAGGCCGCCAGCACGAACTACCGCTCGATGTACAAGACCGCATGGCATGGGCGCGCGAGGCCACGGGACAGAACAGCGGCATGGTGCTTACGCTCGCGCTCAACTATAGCGCGCGCAGCGAGTTGGTTGACGCGTTCCGCTCGATGGTTCGCGCGGCTTCACTGAATGGCGGCATCGAGCATATGCAGATCGACGAGCAGAGCGTCGGGAATCATCTTTACACGCGCCACTTGCCCGATCCGGATCTCGTCGTGCGCACGTCAGGCGAGATGCGACTGAGCAATTTTCTGCTGTGGCAGTTGGCCTATGCCGAAATTTACGTGACGCCCACTTTGTGGCCCGATTTTCGTGGGACGCATCTGCTCGAGGCAGTCGCCGAATACCAGAAACGTGAGCGCAGGTACGGCGGGCTGAATGGGGACGGACATGCCCCGGCGCACAAAGAACACATTGGCCAAGACCTTCTTGACCTTCAGAAAACATAAAACACGAAGGACACAGGGACACACAGGGTAATTCCTCTGTGCTAGCCTGTGTGCTCTGTGTTTTTCGCTGTTGCTGTCGTTGCGATTTCGCCAACACCAAATTCCGGCTCATTTCACTTGCTCAAGCGCGTCGCCACCGCGGTCGTTCTGATTCCGATTGTTCTGCTGCTCGTCTTGCGGGCGCCGGTGCCGGTCGTCGCAGTGGTAACTGCAGCGGTGGCGCTGGCGACGGTGCAGGAGTTTTTGAAACTCACTGAATCATACGGAATCCAGCCGTTAAGGTTGCCCACGTACATCTTTGTGGGATTGCTCTTCATCTGCCTGGCGCTGAGCGCGGCGGCGGAAACTCCGCAGATTTCCGCGCTCAAGTTTATGCTGGCAGCGGTGTTCGCCGCCGCAATTGCGCCATTTATTTTTCTAACCGTCACCATGCAGCGCACGCAGATGAGCGGAGCATATCCAGCGGCGGGCGCCTCAACGTTTGCCTTTGGTTACGTTGCCCTTCCCTTGGCCATGCTGGTACAAGTACGCCAGCAGTGGGGAGGCGCGTTCTGGCTGTTGTATCTTTTGCTCATCGTGTGGGCGGGAGACATTTTCGCTTACTTCGTCGGCCACACTGTGGGGCGGCACTTGATGGCACCGCGAATCAGTCCGAAAAAAACCTGGGAGGGCGCGGCCGCGGCGCTGGTAGCGAGTTTGCTGGTTGGAATTCTGCTGTTCACTCACGCACTCCAGATCAGTTCATTCCTGCTACGCATAGGACTGATCACCCGGCGTGACGGGCTATTTGGTCTCGAAAAACCGGAACTGTGGCCGATCATCACTCTCACGGTCGTCCTCAATGTGGCGGCGCAGCTCGGCGATCTGGTCGAGTCTTTGATCAAACGCGGCGCAGGGGTAAAAGACACGGGCACAATTCTTCCCGGCCACGGCGGCATGTTGGATCGCATTGACGCGCTGCTGTTCGCCGCTCCAATCATGTGGTTTTACGCGACCGTAATCTTCCCTCCCTCGCGCCCTTGGTAACGCGTAAAATAAAAGTCTTCGACTTCATGACCCGCATCTCCATCCTCGGCTCAACCGGCTCCATCGGCCGTAGCACGCTGAGCGTGGCCGAGTCTTATCCCGAGCGCTTTCAGATCGTCGCGCTAGCGGCAGGCGCGAACCTCGAGACCGCATTCGAGCAGGCGCGACGCTGGCGCCCGCAAATGCTCTCGATCGCTTCCGAGTCTGATGCCGACATTCTTCGCGCTCGACTGAAGCAAGCTGGCATCAGCGGAATTGAAGTCGTGCATGGCACACGCGGTACGGTAAGCGTAGCGACTCATCCACAGTCCGATTTTGTTGTGAGCGCCATCGTGGGCGTGGCGGGACTTGAGGCCACATACGAAGCGGTGAGAGCCGGCAAAACGGTCGGCATTGCAAATAAAGAATGCCTGGTCGCCGCTGGCGAACTGATCACGGCCGAGGCTCGTAGGCAAGGAAAACCGCTGCTGCCGATCGATAGCGAGCATAACGCCGTGCATCAATGCCTGCGCGGCGGTCGCATGGAAGAAGTCGAGCGCGTCTGGCTGACCGCTTCTGGCGGGCCATTTTTGAACACTCCCCGCTCAGAATTTAAGAACATCACGGTGGAGCAGGCGCTCAACCATCCCACATGGAAGATGGGCAAGCGCATCACCATTGATTCCGCCACGCTCATGAACAAGGGTTTCGAGGTCATCGAAGCGTGCAGGCTGTTTCACGTCGCCCCGTCAAAAGTGCAAGTTCTTGTGCATCCGCAATCCACAATTCACTCCATGGTCGAGTTTGTCGATGGCAGCATACTTGCTCAATTTTCGGTGACCGACATGCGGCTGCCAATCCTGTACGCGTTGACCTATCCCGAGCGCATTCAGTCGGATATGAGGTTCGATGTGGGTAACCTGCGTCATCTGGACTTCCAACAACCGGATATGAATAAATTTCCATGTCTGCGTCTGGCGTATGAGGCGGCAGAGGCCGGTGGCACGAAGACGGTCGTGCTCAATGCTGCCGATGAAGTGGCGGTGGCCGCATTCCTCGAAGGTGCCATTCGCTTTAACGAAATTCCGGGTATCATCGAAGAAGCGCTAGCTGCATCTAATAGCGGGATGCTCCGGTCGATTGCCGAGGTGCTTGAAGCGGACGGCGCAGCCCGGCGATATGCTCAAAAGCGAATCCGCGAAAAAAGTAAGAAAAGCGCCGAACCGCGAGCAACATCGGTGGGCTAGCTGAATCCAAATGGGGGCATCGTTTACGTACTTTTTGTATGTCTGATTTTTTCATCTCCATCGCTGCGGTGGCCGTTGTTCTCGGGTTCATGATTCTGATCCACGAGTTCGGCCACTTTGCCGTGGCCAAGCTGCTCGGCGTCCGCGTAGAACAGTTTGCCATCGGCTTCGGCAAGCGCCTGTTCGGCTTCCGCAAGGGTGACACGGACTACCGCGTCAATATCCTGCCCCTCGGCGGTTACGTCAAGATGAGCGGCGAGAACCCGATGGATGAGCGCACGGGCGATCCCGCTGAGTTTTTGTCGCATCCCCGCTGGCATCGTTTCCTCATCGCCATTGCCGGCCCAGCGATGAACATTCTGCTGGCCGTCGTGCTGCTGACAGTCGTGTACATGGTGCATTACGAATATCCAGTGTTTCTCGATCAGCCTGCGGTCATTGAAGGCGTCAAGCATGATTCGCCGGCGGCACGCGCCGGCCTTCAGCCGGGCGACCGCATTATCAAGGTGGATGGAATTTCCAACCCCACCTGGGAGCAATTACAGCCTCGCGTTTGGCTCAGTCCCAATCAGCCATTGACCATCACGGTTCAGAGAGGATCGCAGATTTTCGAGAAGACAATTATTCCCCAGGCCGTGACGTCGTCCGAAGTAGGATCCGCTGGATGGTACCCGCAAGAGCCGGTTATTGTGGGCAAGGTAGAAGCCGGCACGCCCGCCGCCAAAGCAGGTATCCGTGAAGACGACCGCATTGTTGCCATGGACGGCCAGTCGCTGCCTTCGATCGAAAGCATGATCGAGCGCTTGCAGCAAACCAAAGACAAGCCGGTGGACCTCACCGTGATCCGGGGCAATCAGACTCTGAGTTTTCACCTCACTCCCGTTCTTGCCGGCACGGAGGACCCAAAAGAGCAGCGCTATCGCCTCGGGTTCCTGAACAAGAGCGAAACGAAAGTGACCACACTCCCCTTTGCCCAGGCACTGAGCCTCTCGCTTGAGCAAAACAAGAAATATTCCCTGCTGATTCTGGAGCTGGCAAAGAAAATAATCGAACGCAAGGTTTCTCTGCGGGCGGTTTCCGGGCCGATCGGCATCGCTCAGGATGCCGGCTACGCAGCGCAACAAAAGGGCTGGACGCCGTTAATGGAGTTGACCGCCGGAATCAGCCTCAATCTCGGTATCTTCAACCTGCTGCCGATTCCCATTCTCGATGGCGGCGTGATTCTTTTCCTGCTGATTGAAGGCCTGATGCGCCGCGACGTCAGCCTGCGGATCAAAGAGCGCGTCTATCAGGCAGCGTTTGTGTTCCTGGTCTTGTTCGCGGTCATGGTCATTTACAACGATCTGATGAAAACGCTGCCGGGGATCATGGACCGTCTGCCGTAGCGTTCTACTAGAGAATTGCAGCTAATGCGGAGCTTCGCTCCGCAGGATAGCCGAGGGCGGCTGTCCCTACACGACCCGTTGCGATGTCAAACTGGAAGCTCATCGCTAAAGCCGGGTTCGCTCTTTTCATCTCGTGGTTTGGAGCCCACCCCGCCCAAACCCAAACGAGCCAGGCGAAATATCCCCTCACGCAGTTTGACAACTACGGATGCATGGCCAAAGGCCGGGTCCAAGACTGTTCGGGAAAGGTGATGCAGCAAATTCTCGCGGATGGCAGGGATGCAATTCCCACCCTGATTTCGCAACTGACCGAAACCACAATTACAAAGAACGAAATTGCCGACTATTGGGGCGGTATTCGCTCGGGGGATGTGGCCTTTGTTCTCCTCACTGACCTCTTCACCGACACCGATCTGCACACATTCGGAATGCCGGGTGTGCCCGATTGGTCAACCGTCCAGAAAGGGTGCAATTTGGCTGCGCAGGCCTGCTGGAACGAATACCTCCGCAAGCACGGCAGGAGGTCGGTGAGGCAGGCGTGGCAGCGTGCTTGGACCGTTCACAAAAGCGAAATCCATTGGGACGCCAAGGCACGGTGTTTTCGAGTGTCCAAAGACTAAACCTTCACCCACTACGAGAATCTAGCTCTTTTCCTGCATTGCGCCATGAGATATGTATCTCATGGAGCAATTCCCCTATGGCTGCAACTGAAATGGTTCACGTCCGAGTGGAGAAACGCATCAAAACGCAGGCATCCAAAACCCTGGCGGCGATGGGTCTGTCCGTATCCGATGCGGTTCGCGTATTGCTCACCCGAGTAGCCAAGGAGAAGTCGTTGCCGTTTGAGATAAAGGTTCCGAACGCCGCGACGATGGCCGCCATCCGGGAGGCGCGGAAGGGTGGATTGCATTCCTTCAAAAACGTCGGGTAGGTACACCCAAAAGCTGCCATTATCTCGCCTTTTGCTCCGTAATCCACTTATCCGTTCTCGCTTCCAACAGATCAAGCGGCAGTGTTCCCCCATCCAGCATTTCGTCATGGAATTTGCGGATGTCGAACCTCGGCCCGAGTTCTTTCGTCGCCCGCTCGCGCAGTTCGCGAATCTTCAACTGGCCGAGTTTGTAGGCCAGCGCCTGCGCCGGCCATGCGATGTAGCGGTCGGTTTCCGATTGAATCGTAGGCTCATCCACCGCTCCCGACTTGCGCATGAATTCGACCACCTGATCGCGTGACCATCCTTTAGCATGAATTCCCGTATCCACCACCAGGCGCACGGCGCGAAACAGCTCTGACGATAACCGCCCATAATCTGAAACCGGATCCTGATAAAAGCCCACTTCTTTGCCGAGTTCTTCCGCATACAAAGCCCAGCCTTCACCATAGGCAGTAAAGAACAGGCCATGCTGCCGGAACTTCGGCAAGCCCTGAAGCTGTTGCTGCACCGAGAGCTGCATGTGATGGCCGGGAACGCCTTCGTGGTAAGCAATCGCCTCATCATCAATAAGCGAGCGGTGGGCGAAGTCAGATGTGGCAACGACGACTCGACCCGGCCGCTTGCCGTCGGGAGTGCCAGTTACATAGTGGGTTGCAGCCGCGGCTTGAAATGGCGGTATCGCCTCGACTGTTACGGGGGACTTGGGCAACAGAGTAAACAACTCCGGCAGCTTCGGCTCCATCTGCGCGATGTAATGCCGAAAATCGTCGAGAATTTGCTCCGCCGACGTCGGAATGTACTTGGGATTGGTCTTGAGAGACGCCCGGAATGAAGCCAGATCGGCAAAGCCTTCTTTTCTTGCGATGGCCAGCATCTCCGCCTGAATCCGGTCGATTTCGCGCAAGCCAAGCTGGTGAATCTCCTCCGGCGACATGTGCGTGGTGGTGCGGGCATAGATAGCATTCTCATATCGCTTTTGCCCGTCCGGTAATGATGTCACCGACAGGGTGGTGCGGCCCTGCGGAGCGTATTCGTTCTTCAGAAATTCGGCAAAGCTCTGGTAGGCGGGAATTACGTCACTGTCAATTGCGTCGGTGATTTCCTTAGTCAGCCGCTTCTGATCTTCAGCAGAAATGTCAGTAGGATATTTCGTCGTCGGTCGAAGAAACGGATCAGACTCGATGATGCCTTCACATTGCCCAGACAGCTTCTCGGCAATAAATCGCACCGGCATGAGCCTGTCTTTCATGCCCGCACGCAGCACTTCGGTAGTTTGACTAAGCACGCGCGGAATCTGGTGTAGCCGCGCGATGTAGTCTTCGTAATGCTTGACCGAATCGAGCGGCACCGAAAGGGGCAGGTCGGCCAGACTCGTGTGGATGCCGTTCTGCTGATTGATCGGCATCTCATATTCTTTGAGATCAAAATCGGCGATGCGCTGCTGAAGCACACGAATCATGAGCTCGTGCGAAAGCTGGTCCTGATCACTGAAACCCCCGGTCGAAATCGCCTGAATCCTCGCCAGAAAATCTTCATCGGTTTTGTGGCGCGCATAAATGGCATCGACTGAGTATTCACCCAACTGGTCGTTATAGCGGTAATCGCCGTAAGAGGTTGCCCGCAGCGGATAATTTCGCAGATCGCTTTCGTACTGTTCATCGAACAAAGCGTTCTGCGCTGCGAGACGGTCGGCGAGTGATTTTGAGTTTTGTCCAAAGGACAAGTTGATGACAATGCCGAGAAAGAAAAGACTGTAGCAAGCGCGCATAGGAATAGCAGGGTAACAGAACTTGCCTATCCCAGCTATCGCACGCCTTCCACCAGGAACAGGTCCGACAGTTCACGCAAGAATGAGTAAGCGTACGACTTCCCGTCAGGCGTCATGCGGACGTTCAATATCGCCGTGACTCCCGCAAGGTCGCTGGGGGCAAGCGTCTTTATTAGCTCCCTCTTGCCTGTATTGAGATCGAGCTGGTATAGCGCCGCTGAGGTCTTCTCGTCGTGATAGACGTAAGCCGAGCGCCCGTCTGCGGACCACGAAATCCAAATGTCTTCCGCTGACCAGCCGGGAATGGCTCGCGATTGGCCTCCCGCTATCGCGTAGAGTCCACCTTGGCCGTTCACATCGCGCGCAAATATCACCTTGCCGTCCGGCGATAAGAGATGGGTTTCAACATGATTCTGTTTCAAAGAAATTGGGGGTGTGATGCTGTGTGGCTCTCCACCGGCGATGTCCTGCGTATACATTCGCCAGCCATGGCCATCCGCTGCCGCGAAATAAATCGCTTTCCCATCAGGCATCCATCCCGTTGATCCGATTCCCTGCAGGGACGCGAAGCTTATCCTTTGGACTTCTCCCACTCCGGTAGGCACGAACCCCATCATTTTTACACCGATTTGCGAGGAGTCAAAAGCAACCACCCGAGTCCCCTCCGGGGAGAGAATAGGATTCGACCATGTACCCAGCTTGACGGCTGGAGATCCATCTGTCTTTCTCAGGTATGCCAGCCCTGAGGCGCCGGCCGCGGAACCCCAGTCGTCAAACGTGACCACCGTTCCGTCGGCAGAGAGGTCTCTCAAGCTTGCGTAATCAAGCCAGCTAAGGTCACGTTCTGCGCGGTCGTTTGGACCGCGGAATTGCAATCCACTTCGCCACGATTCTTTCGTCAACAAAATCCGGCCATCCTGGGAAACATCGTGCAGCCGGACGATGCCAGGCAGACGAAGAACTACCCGCTGTTTGCCCTCGCGCCCCACCCCTAAGATGGCGTCCGCCCATCCTTGAGTCTCGGTCGCAGCTGCCCACACTTCTTCGCCTGAAGGAGCCCACGCCACACCCTCCAAACTCACGAATAACGGCGAACGAATAAATTTCTTGCCGCTGCGATCGATCGCGACCACCCAACCCGCATCACCATCGACTGCTATAAATTCACCGAAGGCCACCGCGATGCCCCGCGGTGCAATCCGCAGATATCCGAGCGCGTGGTCGCTCTCGTAGAGAACCTTTCCGCGGGGAAATTCAACACGGTACTTTCCCGCTACCTGCCGCAGTACCGCCATTTCACTGCCGTCGGCCGTCCAGTCGGCTGCAAGCACGTCTTCGGCGATTTCCCGTGGTGAACCTCCGGCAACGGGCACCAACCCTAAAGTTCCCTGGCAAAGGCCAATGTAGCGGTCTTTGCACCCCACCGAGATCGCCAGCTCCGAAGGAGATGCGGCGAACAAAGTCGAGTTGACCAAATTCAGCGGGCGCGATTCCGGACTGTCGGGCAGTGTGGAATAAAGCTGGACAGGCTGCCCGTTCCAGCTTGCACTGTAGTAGATTGAGCGCCCGTCTGGCGCGAAACGCGCCGCATACACCAGGCCGCGTTCGAAGGTGAGCTGGTGGTACAACGGCATCGATACCGGCGCGCCGCGACGCCCCAGCATCCAGGTCACCGTGGCGACAAGAACCAGCAGCAGCACACAGGCGGCGATAAGAACCCATTGCGGACGTTTCCTGACGCCCACCACTGAGTGCTGTCCGCTGATGTGGCTTGACGACGAAACTCCAGAAAGCCCTTCCAGATTGAACGCCAAGTCGCGGGCCGATTGAAACCGTTGCAGCGGCTTTTTCTCTAGGCATCGTCGGATAATGCGATCCAGCGCCGGCGAGATCGGCTTGCCGGTCAGGCTTAATTCTGGCGGGTCCTCTTTCAGGATCGCCGTCATGGTTTCAGCCGATGTATCGCGGCGGAAGGCACGTTGCCCGCAGAGCATCTCGTACAGAATTGTCCCCAGCGCAAAGATGTCGGAGCGCGCATCGGCTGGCTCTCCCCTCACCTGCTCGGGAGACATGTAGCCCACCGTGCCCATGACCGCGCCGGTGGATGTGGGCACGGCTTCGACGGTAGCGCCGTCATCCGATTCGGCCTCAGGCCGCGCGAGCTTGGCCAGTCCGAAATCGAGAATTTTCACCCGGCCGTCGCGGGTGACGAAAATATTCTCCGGTTTCAGATCGCGATGGATGATGCCTTTGTCGTGTGCCGCCGCCAATCCTTGTGCGATTTGCGTGCCATACTCGATGGCGCGGCGCAGAGGCAGAGCGCCGCTGATCAATTCCATCCTCAATGATTGACCTTCCAGGCATTCTGAAACCAGATACGGTGCGCCATTATGTGTGCCGATGTCGTGGATGGAAAGAATGTTGGGATGGTTCAGCGCAGCAACGGCACGCGCCTCGGTTTCGAACCGACGCAAGCGCTCAGCATCTCGCGCCATTTTTTCCGGCAAGACTTTAATAGCAACGTCGCGCCCGAGTCTGGTATCGCGAGCACGGTACACTTCACCCATGCCTCCCGCGCCGAGCGGAGCGACAATTTCGTAAGGTCCGATTTTCGTGCCGGAAGGGAGCGCCATCGAGTCGCGCCATTATAAACGGATGCTGCAGCAGGGCAGAAGAAAAGCCTGTTTTTCGCATGTTAAAATATAGCTTCCATGGCCGCCATAAAGCGTAGAAAGACTGTAACGGCCGTCGTCGGAGGCGTGCGTGTCGGCTCTGATGCACCGGTTGTGGTGCAATCGATGACCAACACGGACACGGCCGACGTCCCCTCGACCGTTCAACAATGTGCGGCGTTAGCGCGGGCCGGTTCGGAACTGGTGCGAGTTACGGTCAACAACGAAGAGGCCGCCGCCGCAGTCCCGCACATTGTCGAACAGCTCGATAAGCAAGGCATCCGTGTGCCGATCATCGGCGATTTCCACTACAACGGCCACATTCTGCTCACCAAATATCCCGAGTGCGCGCGCGATCTGGCCAAATACCGCATCAATCCCGGCAACGCCAGCATTGGCCGCAAGGATAACTCGAACTTCCGCACCATGATCGAGGTTGCGGTGAAGCATCAAAAGCCTGTGCGCATAGGCGTCAATTGGGGATCGCTCGATCAGGCGCTGCTCACCAAGATGATGGATGAGAATTCCCTGCTGCCGGAGCCCAAAGATGCCCGCGAAGTCACCATGGAAGCGATGGTCGTGAGCGCCCTGAATTCAGCAGCTCTTGCCGAAAAATACGGCTTGCGCCCCGATCAGATCATCCTCAGCGCGAAAGTCAGCGGCGTGCAGGATTTGATCGACGTTTACCGCTCGCTCGCCGCTCGCTGCAACTACCCGCTGCACCTTGGTCTGACCGAAGCTGGCATGGGAGCAAAAGGCGTTGTGGCTTCTAGCGCAGCGATGGGAGTTCTGCTTCAGGAAGGCATCGGCGATACTATCCGAGTTTCCCTCACTCCTGCGCCCGGCGGTGATCGCACGGAAGAAGTGCGCGTGGCGCAGCAGATTCTGCAATCCATGGGCATCCGCAGCTTCACGCCGCAAGTCACGGCCTGCCCCGGCTGCGGACGGACTACCAGCACTTTCTTTCAAGAAATGGCCGAGCAAATTCAAAACTATCTACGCGAGCAGATGCCGACATGGAAGACGCGTTATGCGGGCGTTGAAGAGATGAAGCTTGCCGTGATGGGCTGCGTAGTTAACGGCCCCGGCGAATCCAAGCACGCCAACATCGGAATCTCGTTGCCCGGAACGTTCGAAGAGCCGAAAGCTCCGGTTTACGTGGATGGACGCCTGTTCACCACGCTGAAAGGCGATCGCATCGTTGCAGAATTTATTGAAATTCTCGACGAATACGTCGACTCGCACTATGCGGCGAAAGAGACACAGAAGGAAGAGTTGGCAACACAACGTTAACCTGAGCGGTGTTGCCCGGGCATCAGCCACACCCGGTGCTATTGCCCACTTAGCATGAAGATGGGGCTCTGGTTCGGGGGCTCGCCGCCGGGCGGTGCAGTTCCGCTGCTAAAAGGCGCGGGCAGATCGGTCACGAGAGTATCGGCTGGCTCGCCGCTCTGCGGGTTGTTCTGATTATTTCCGGTGGTATTGATATCGGCAATGGCGCCCGCATCGCACATGCTGACAAAAACCCGGCTGCTATCTGCTGATGCGGATGTGAAAACGCGAAAACGAATGGTCACAGGCGAGTATGGCGTCGTTACAGTGCAGGCAGGACTTTGCAGCACCGCATACTGGTTTGGGGCGAACGGTCCTTGGGTTGTGCCTGAAGGCGACCAACTCAGCAAAGTCAACGCCGGAGTGATTTCTGGCGCCAAGCTGTTGGCATCGAACACGCTGAGCGTGGGAACTACGCAGGCAGAGCCGGAACCAATCACCGGATCTGGGCACGACGCCGCCAACTGATAACTTGCCACGTAGAACCGGCTGCCATTTGCCAAAGCTGTCACTGACTCAGGCGCGCATCCCGAAGGGCACAGGGCCGATCCTGTGCCGAAAGAAATGGCCGCCAGTTGAAGCGGCGTATCGTTCGCGCCGCCGGTGTCGGAGAATACATACACCATGCCGGTCACAGGATTCGTCACATACAGGCGGCCGAGATTCGGATCGTAGAAAATAAAGTTCGCGCCCGCTCCCACTGGCTGACTGCCCACAACGGAATCTAATACGGTGTCGATGGTCCAAAGCTGCCCATCGCCCTGCGTCACCACGTACACCTTCTGGCTATCATTCCGCGCGACCGTCCACACGGGAGTGAGCCCAGTAAATCCCGATACGAATCCCGTCGAAGTATTCGGAGCAAGCGTAACTGTGTTCAAGGTGCTGATACTGTTGCTGCCCTGGTTCGCGACGTAGAGCTTTTGGCCGTTAGGAGTTTCAGCCAGGGCCACAGGATTTGTGCCTACGGTCGCCGTGTTACTTACCACGTTGTTGGCCACATTAATCGAGCTGACGGAATTCGTTCCAAAGTTAGCTACATACACCGCACTGTTCTGGGTGGTATTTACGAAAACAGGTAGCGAACCGGTTGGCAGCGCAATTGTATTCACCGGGCCAAATCCGCTTGTGCTGCCGAGCTGTGGAGCAGTCGTGAAAGACGAAACCACGTCGAGCCCGCCTGTGAATACGCTCCCCGCGCTCGCCACAAACACCCGGCCATTGTTCGGAAGAATCGCCGCATGCGTGGGATTGTTGCCAAATTTACTGTCGTTGGAGGGAGTCTCAGCAATAATGGAATCGCCGGAAACATCAATCTGCATCGCTCCGCCGGGATAATTTGGCGTGCTGGCGCTGATGCCGTTCGGAGCGTTCGCATACAATGCATAGACCGCGTGGAAATTTGCCGAAGTCGGAAGCGGTTCAACCGGACAGCCCGGCACTCCGCTATTTCCCGTGCAAGGAATCACTACGGGACGGTAGACCTGTCCGCAGGCCCCCCACATCATGGTGGCCAGCGCCACTGCCGCGACTCCACTTACGCGTCGAAAACTCATCGGCACCCCGAAACTCTGATTTCACCCGATTGGAATTCAACATTCTAACGGCTGGACAACAATCTGCGCCAGAGCGGCTTCATCTGGTGCGGGTTAGTTTGACCTCACACAACTGCGGCGTCATTCCGAAGCCCCGCGTTTTTACCAGCGGGGCGAGGAATCTCCCGCAGAAATGGCCTTTGTGCTGGGAGATCCTTCGCTGCGCCTGAGGTCCCTCGCTCTGCTCGGGATTTCGGCGCGCGGCTCGGACGCCGCGCAAACGCCTCAAGCTCCGCTCAGGATGACGCCTTGCAAGAGGAGACTGCGCTCAAATTCAAACTGAACCGCGACCCTCCGCTCGAGTTGTGGCGCTGTGCAATGTTCTGGGATGCGCAGTGAGCTGGGATAGTTGGATGAGGTGACATGGCCGGGCGCGCAGATATAAGGAGGTAGTTGAAAGTTCAGGAGCTGCGAAGTGAAAGGCCCCGAAAATCAAAACCCGAAAGCTGAAAGTCCGAAGCCTGCTCTACCGTTTTCGCGATCTCGCGCCGGCGACCTTTGCCGGTGCCTCTTCCGTCGCGGTTCCCGCAGGCTTCTTCTTGCCTTCCATCTGCGCCAAGCTCTGTTTGAGTGCCGCCATCAGATCGACCACCGGGGCCAATTTCTTCGGCTTCTCCACCGCCGCGACCTCGCCGCCTTCAAGTTTGGCCTCGATCAGGTTCTTCAAATTCTCCTGGAAGGTATCCTTGTACTTCTTGGGGTCCCACTCATCTGCCAGCGCTTCGATCAACTGGTGCGCCACTTTCACTTCCGCTTCTTTCAACTCGACATCGGGCGCTCCAAATCCCTCAACCTTGCGGACTTCCTCCTCGTAATACATCGTATGGAGCATCAACCCGCCTTCATGTGGCCGCAAGAAAACCGTGTATTCGCGGTTGTGCATGGTGATCTTTGCAATCGCTACGTAGTCGCTTTCTTCAAGCGCCTTGGTCAGCAGCGCGTACGGACGCCGCCCAGCCTCTTCCGGAATCATGTAATAGGAAGATTCGAAGTACACCGGGTCGACATCGCTCCCCTTTACAAACTCCAGAATCTCCATGGTCTTCGCCGTCTGCGGCTCGATCTTTTTGATCTCTTCCGGCTCGATCACGATGTATTCGTCCTTGCGGAATTCGTAGCCCTTCACGATTTCGCTGCGGTCTACGACGACCCCCTCCGCCTGGCAAACATATTGCTGTTTGAGGCGTGATTTGTCGGGACGATGCAGCATGTTGAAAGAGATTCCGCTTGACCGCGCCCCCGAAAACAAGCGGACGGGGATAGAAATGAGTCCGAAAGTTAAGTAGCCCGACCAGACTGACGATGCCATAGTTCCCTCTCGTTCATGAGGTTCCGTCGCCCCAGTAAATTCCAATCAGGTGAAAAGGATTGGGCCGGCAACCGAGCGGCGTGCGAAAGAACCTGCTGGTTCAATAGACGGATCCAGCCTGCATTCGGCCACACGTAACCCTTAACCCGCCCAGGACTGCGAGTTTAGCCCATAATCCAACGTTCAATGCATAAATCTTCGGCCGCAGGAACCGAAATGCGAAGCCAAAGGCAATGGGGCCAGTGACCGCTTCCACCTATTAGTTGTTGTTGACCATGCAGATTCCCTTCCCCCGCGGGCAGGAGAACACGCTCTTAGAATGTTGGCCGACCAACGGCGGAAACCTGTTCGATGCGGTCGCCATCCACGGTCGCAGGAGGGGCCGATTTGCAGCAGGTTGTACGCAACCGCTACTTAGGAGGCTCTCGGCGCTCCCTGGCATGGCAAGGTAAACATGTCTTGACCCGATGACCGCGCCTGTCCCGACACAGGCGCATCCGTGATCTCAGGCCGATACGCCGGCACCCTTCACATTTTTGCGGATAAATTGGACGATGTCGTCCATGGCCGTGCCCGGCTGAAAGATTGCAGCGACCCCGCATTTTTTCAACGCCTCAATGTCCTGATCGGGAATGATGCCGCCGACAAGCACGAGGACGTCGTCCATTCTGTTCTGCTTGAGCAGGTCCATAACGCGGGGCACGATGGCATTGTGCGCGCCCGAGAGAATCGACAGCCCGATGACCTGAACGTCCTCCTGGAGCGCCGCACTGACGATCATCTCCGGCGTCTGCCGCAGCCCCGTATAGATAACTTCCATGCCGGCATCGCGCAGTGCGCGGGCAATCACCTTGGCGCCGCGGTCGTGGCCATCAAGCCCGGGCTTGGCCACAAGCACGCGTATTTTGGGGGCGTTCGCCATCGCCCTTATTTAAGCACAAAACGGCCGGGTTTTAGAGGTTTCAAGGCTTCAAAGCTTCAGGATTTCAAAGCTGATGGCCGGTATGACAAATTCTGGAGAGCGGCTGCCCCTGAAACCTTGAAGTCCCAAATCCTGAACCCCATGACACTTTGAAACCTTGAAACCTGGAGCTTGAAAACTCACATCGTCTTCATATCCAGACTTCTCCACAAATACCAGCAAGCCACACTGCGATAAGGCACCCATGACTTGGCGATCTTCTCCATTTGGGCTGGAGTCGGCAGCTTGATCCTTCGCTTGCGTCCATTTCTTGAAGCCATGGATTTCGCTGCCTTCGCTCGCTCGGAATCGAGATAGTGCCGGTGCATCGCCATGCGCACGCCAAAATCGCCCGTGGGCAGCACGTTCTCGCGCCTGAGCGAAAACATTAGGAACATCTGCGCGGTCCACACGCCAATGCCCTTCACCTGAGTCAGGTGCCCGATGACTTCGTCATCTGGCAGGTTTGCAAGGCTGGCGAAATCGAGCGCCCCACTAGCTGTTTTTGCCGCCAGGTCCTTTAGATATGCGGATTTCTGCCTAGATAGACCGGCAGCGCGCATTTGATCATCTGTCAGCTTCAAAATGCCCTCTGCCGTGAGCGGATCGCCCGCGAGCGCCGCGAAGCGGTTGAAGATCGTCTCCGCGGCCTTGCCGTTCAGTTGTTGATAAATAATGGCCTCGGCCAGGCCGTGAAATTCAGGAGGACTGTAGCTCATTCGGAACGGACCGATGCGCTCAATAATTGCGCGCAGGGTAGGATCAGATTTCTTGAGGTGAAGAAGGGCTTTGCGCACCATCCATATCTACCATAATTTCCCCAGGAGAATCACCGAGGAGCGACGCTGGGTAGTGGCCAGTTTGAAATTGAAAAGGAGGCGGGCCAAACGCGCGACTGCTGCGCCGCAAAGAACGCGGCGCTTCGCGCGGCTCGGCTCAGATCCTTCGCTCCGCAAAAGTGGCTTGCTCAGATGACAATTTCAAACTGGCCACTACCCGCGATGCTGCCGTCTTGGGTCTTTTAATTGCGTGGCAAGAATGACTAGTGCTTAGCCCGCGAGTGCACCAGCTTCAGGCCGTCCGCTTGCAGAATGCGCTGAATCTGATTTCGCGCATGCACCGACCACGGTCCGGTCGTGTCGAGCTTCACGTACGCTTGCCAGTGTTTCAGCGCCTTGCGCGGCTCTCGGGTTTTCTCGTAGGCGAGGGCGAGATTATAGTGCGCGTCGGCGTAGGTGGGGGCGAGTTGAATCGCCGTCTTGTAGGTCCGAATGGCTTCCTGCACGCGCCCGGTTTCGTCGAGCACATTGCCAAGATCGAAATACGCGAGTGCATATCGGGGATCGGCTTCAAGAGCGGCCCGATAATGTTTCTCGGCGAGGTTGAAATCCTGGCGATTGTAGTAAAGCGTCCCCAGATTGATGTGTGCCGCAGCGTGCTTCGGATCGCACTCAAGAACCTTCTGATACGCCGCCAGCGCCGCGGTCTGCGTAGCCGGATTTTCTTCTAAAGCGATTCCGCGGGCAAACCATACCGCAGCTTCATTCGTTTGCGGAGCAGCTTCCGGCGTGGGAATCGGCGTACTGGTCACGACTTTCTCGCCGGGTGCGAAATCCATCACAAATTGGCCGGCAATCGGCTCGAGCAGCTTACCTTCGTGGCGAAACGCGATGCGGTGCTTGTTGGTCGAAAAAACGCCGGCATCAAGCAGAGGATTAGTCATGCCCGCGGCCTGCTGCTGCATCGCTTCCAACGACTGGCGGATTACTGCCGGGCGCACGCGCATGGCGCACAGGTCACGCACTTTCTTGACCTTCAGCAGGTCTGCGAAAGAATACCCGGTTGAAGCGGCGATCAGCCCAGCTCGCTCCCAATTGCCTAACTGGCGCGGCGTGAGATGAAGAATGCGAAGTAAATCGGCTCGACTGTACACGGCTGCTGTAACCTCTCGCACTCGACAGGCAAGAGTGTTACGCGTCATTATCCGCAACTTGCACGGATAAACGCAACAGAGGAAGTGTGTGGAAATCGAGGGAGTAACCTGAATAATCTACATGCAGCAGAAATGGTGCAGTGGAGGGCAGGCTGAAGAAAACCGCGTCAGACACGGGCGGTCCAAGGATTAACGACCGCGGCTAAAATGTCCTCGAAGTCGCGAACATTCCGCGCTGCCAGGATCGCGCAATGCGAAAGAACAATTCCCGAAATAGCGGACAGAGCAAGCCGTTAGTGTCCCCCGGTCAACTCCCTCACAATCGCGCCCACAAACTGCTTGGCATCGCCAAACAGCATAAGCGTGTTGTCCAGATAGTAGAGCGGGTTGTCGATGCCAGCGAAGCCGGGGTTCATGCTGCGCTTGATCACCATGACGGTGTGGGCCTTATCGACATCGAGAATGGGCATGCCGAAGATAGGACTGGATTGGTCGGTACGCGCGGCCGGGTTAGTCACATCGTTGGCGCCGATGACAAGCGCGACGTCGGTTTGCGGGAAGTCGCCGTTGATTTCGTCCATTTCGATCAGGCGGTCGTACGGAATGTCGGCTTCCGCTAGCAGCACATTCATATGGCCGGGCATGCGTCCGGCGACGGGGTGAATGGCGAAGCGGACATCGACTCCTTTTTTCGTGAGCGCGTCGTACAGCTCGCGGACTTTGTGCTGCGCCTGCGCAACCGCCATGCCGTAACCGGGAACGATCACAACTTTATTTGCTGCAGAAAGAATTGCGGCGGCTTCTTCAGGAGTAGCGCTCTTAACCGGTTTTGCTTCGGCGCCAGCAGCGGCTGAAGGCTGAACCTGTCCAAAGGCGCCAAATAACACATTCGTAAACGACCGGTTCATCGCCTTCGACATGATCACGGAAAGGATGAAACCGGAAGATCCGTCGAGCGCCCCGGCGATGATGAGTAATTTGTTGTCGAGTACAAAGCCCATGGCTGCGGCCGATAATCCGGCGTAGGAATTCAGCAAAGAAATGACCGTGGGCATGTCGGCGCCGCCGATCGGTATTATGAGCAGCACGCCAAAGATCACTGAGATGCCTACGATGATCGGAAACAAAAATTTCGCTTCCGGATGAAGCACCAGATAGACGGCGCTGCCAACGGCACAGCCGAACAGAATGAAATTGACGAAGTTCTGGCCCTTATACGTAATGGGCCGTTGCGGCAGAATTTCCTGCAATTTGCCCGCCGCCATCAAACTTCCGGTGAAAGTCAGTCCGCCGAGAATGACTTCCATCGACAGTACCGACATGCCGAATTTCGAACCGCTCTGCGTCCCCAGATAAAACTCTGCGGTGCCAACCAGCGTGACGCAGAGCGCGCCGAAGGCATGGCTGAGTGCGGTTCGCTGGGGCACCGCAGTCATCTGCACCATGCCGAGCGGGACGCCAATCCCGCTGCCGAGCACGAGACCAACGGCGATCCATTTGTAATCGACGATGCCGTGGTGCAGCAGCGTGCCGCCGATCGCCAGCACCATTCCGATCTCGCCCGCCAGAATGCCGTGCCGAGCTGTCGAAGGCGAACTCATCCACTTCAGCGACAGAATGAACAGCGCGCTGGCGATCAGATAGATAAGTTCGATGGCGTACTGGCTTGCGGCAATCTCGGTCATGGTCAATAGGATCAGTTCAATCAACTAAGCGATCTGCGTTGCCTCCGCGGGCGTGACGCCCGCGGGACAGCCGGCCAGAGGCCGGTGCTATTTGTCTGGACGGCTGCTCTTGAACATCTTCAACATGCGGTCGGTGATAAGGAATCCGCCCACTACGTTACTGGTCGCGGCAACAATGGCAATCGTGCCGAGGATGGTCGCGTACTCACTTTTGCGCTCGCCCACTAGAACAATCGCGCCTACGACGGCGATGGCATCGAGGGCGTTGGTCAGCGACATCAATGGCGTGTGCAGCAGTGGCGAAACATGCCGGATGACTTCAAAGCCGATGAAGCAGGCCAGCATGAAAATGAACAGCAGGTCGATTAAGTGGGATCCCATAAAAGCCTCGGTTCTCGCTTCTCGTTGATGCAGGCTGATATTTGGAAACGCTAGAGGGTGTTACTCAGCCTGCCGCCGGCGCCAGCGCCGGCATCTTGTAAAACTCGCGCACCCGCGCATTTACGATTTCCCCGCCGCGGGTAATCATGGTCTCGCGAATAATTTCATCCTGCATGTTCAACTGCGGCTTGCCTTCTTTCACCATGTAAGTCAGGAATGTCGTGATGTTCCGGGCATACATCTGGCTGGCGTGATACGGCACGGTGCTGGCCAGATTGATGGCGCCGACAATCGAGACTCCGTACTCAACTACCGTCTTCCCCATCTGCGTCAGCTCGCAGTTGCCGCCCCGCTCGGCCGCAAGATCCACAATGACCGAACCCGGCGCCATCCCCTTCACCATGTCGGCGGTAATCAACACTGGCGATTTTTTCCCCGGAATCACGGCCGCGGTAATGGCCACATCGCTCTCTGCCACCACCCGAGTCAGCAACTCACGCTGCCGGGCATAGAAGCTTTCATCCTGGGCAGTGCCATAGCCCCGCGCGTCCTGCGCGTCCTTGGCCTCGATTGGTAGTTCGACAAAACGGCCCCCAAGGCTCTGTACCTGTTCCTTGGCCGCGGGACGCATATCGTACGCCGACGCTACGGCGCCTAAGCGGCGCGCAGTTGAAATTGCCTGAAGGCCCGCCACTCCCGCGCCAATCACGAACACACGTGCAGGAGTGATCGTGCCGGCGGCAGTGGTCATCATGGGGAAAAGCCTGATTGCCGTGTCCGCAGCGATCAACACAGCTTTGTACCCACAGATTGTTGCCATGGAAGAAAGCGCGTCCATGCTTTGCGCGCGGGTAGTGCGCGGCATCATTTCCACAGAAAAAGCGGTCACGCCCTTATCTGCGATCTGCTGCACTACCTCGGCCGAGCCCAACGGGCGCAGGAATCCAATCAGCAACTGGCCGCGCCGAAAAAGAGGAAGGTCATCCTTGCCGGTGATGTCATTCGAGCCGTAACACAACACTTGCACGATAATGTCGGCGCTGGAAAAAACCGCGGCACGGTCGGGAAGAATCTTGGCTCCCTTCTCGACGTAAGCCGAATCGGGATACCCGGCTTCCACGCCCGCCCCCGACTGCACAACTACTTCCAGTCCAGCCTTGGCGAGCGCGGGAATAACTGCTGGCACCAGCGCAACCCTGCGCTCACCGGGATAGCTTTCTTTGGGAACACCAACAATCAAGCAGTTGTCCTCCGATACATTGTGCCATTGCAGCACGCATCATGGCGGGCAAAACGGCATGAGGCAAACCCAAAACAGTACCAGAAAGGGAGCGGGAGTGGGAAGCGGGAGAAAGCGCCGCCGCCTAGGTCAGTCGAAATCGCGCCTCTGAATTACGCGGGTAACTTGCTGCGCGGTTTAATAATCCATAGCCTCGTTCCGGGGGATTCCGATGCTCCGGCTATGGCGATCTGCAGTGCTGATCCTTTCTCTTGTAATCGCTCCTTCTTTGTCACTTTGGGGGCAAACAGAAGAAAAAGAAGACTCCGGTTGGCGAATTGAGCCGGAAAAAATCAACATTCAAGTAGGAGACGATCGTCCCTTGCAATTGTTGGACGATTCCTTGCAGGAACTGAACGATGCAACATGGTCGGTCGACAATCCAGAGTTGGCCACAATCCAAGAAGAAGGAGGGCGTCAAGTTTTGCACGCAGCCAAGGTGGGCACCGTCGTCGTGAGTGCCTTCTGGCACGGAGAAACCCGAACCCGGCAAATTAAAATTTGGTCTCCCGTGGCACCCCTTCCAATCGGCACCAACAGGTGGTCAACTCACGATTTCGGAGGCCGCGACATTGGCGATATTCCGGCTGTTCCGACCGAGGACGGACCAAACATGTATTCCGTGGATGAACTCCCAAACGGAAGCATCTACGTGCGCGCCATTCTAGAAAATGGCATTCAGGCCTGGGCGTACCTCCTTCCCGAGAAAACTCAAAAGGTCGAGTTAATTTGCACGGACTGGATTGGTGGGGTTTTACTCAGCGCGAACCATGAGGAATCCTACACTTTGTACGCGGTCGGAAAAGACGGAGAATTGCGCTGGCAGCGCACGATGAACGGTGTTCGCAAAGGCCTTGCAGACAGCACTGACCACCTCATCCATGTTGTAAATCAGTCTGTCGACGGGAGCACCGTGACGGTCATTGGCATCGACGAAAAACTAGGAACGCTGTCGTTCGAACTTTCCGTGCCCATCTCCTATGAAAAAGACGTCAATCTAAAAAGAGACGGGACAAAAATCTCGTGTTTGCGCGGCTCATTTTCTAAAGCGCTGCCTGCGATGGCGAGCAAGATCATGGTCAATATGGATGGAAACGCCTACGTCGCTTTTTCCCAAAGGGAGTGGGTGCTCACAACCAGCGAATGCACCCCAGGTCATGAGGTTGACCCCAAGAACGTAACCGTTGCCCGGAATGATCAATTGGTGCTGTGGAAGATCGAACCGGACGGCGCATTGCACCCGATAGTTGTGGAAACGAACAAGACAAAACAGCCGCTCGCTGCGGCAGCCAACGTCCTTGCGCCCACTGGCGCCATCATCACTGATAACATGAACGGGACGTTGATCTCGGTGCAGGCTTCTCAGCGCAAGATTTCCGATAGCGGCGCTGAAGCTGCAGATGAATTTGTCTATCGTGTTCGCCAAAACGGAGAGCTCGTCTACAAATTTCCTCTACCGAAATATTCCGGAGCGCGAAAAGACGACATGGTAATCGGCGAGGACAATGTTGCCTTTGCCACGCGTGGAAACCTGCTTATCGCGTTTAGCCTCATCAGCGGAAAAGAACTGTGGCGCTGGCAATCGGATGAATCGGATATAGGAGTATTTGCTGCCCTCGCCAACGGAGCGTGTTTGGTTCAGACGCCTACCGTCCTCGTAGAAGTAGCAAGCAGTACGAAAGCAAAAACGGTCTTCCATGGCCAGGCCATGATGGATTGGCTCGGCAATATGTATCGGAAACATTTGCCGGAAGAAAGATAAGGATCGGCACACAATCGAGTTGCGAATTGCGGGTCCGAACGAGCGGGAAGCGGAAGAACCGGCGCCGAGGGCAAAAGGATGGAGCCGACGATCGGACTTGAACCGATGACCTGTCGATTACGAATCGACTGCTCTACCAACTGAGCTACGTCGGCATTTGGTTTAGCTTCAACATCTTAGCGAGAATCAGGAGAATCGAGTGTCACCTAGTTGTCACATATTCTCGGAGTGACATGCCGATTTCGCCGTTCGTGCATTCGGCTCGTTTCTCCAACCCTAAACGGCATCAGGAACTCCCGTCTCACAGGACTATCGGCACGCAAAGCGACAGGGGATGACGTTGCGTGCCGACAGCTCACACTGAGAATACCACGTCACGCTTTCCAGTTCACAACCGAACGAAGGGTGGTAGTGGGCTACTTTGAATTCCAGTTTTTCGGTTAATCCGTTTCACCGATTTTCTCAACCATCAAGTACCCCTTTACTACTTGACCATCCTTATTGTGGAATTCGTTTTGCAAAATGTAGAAATTGTAGGGGCCGCAGACGAAATCGACGGATGCCTTATTTATTGGGACTGACCCATTGAAGTAGCTGGTTTCGCTAGTGAGCGTACAGCGATTGCGGCTCTCTTTGGTTAGCTGGTCTACAAGAGAAAAAAAGTAGTTAAACGTATTGTGGGCCGACGCTTCGTCGGATATTTCGCTCGTGAGGTCGAACCCAGTGACCTTCCCAGCTTGAGCGTAGAGGGTTGCGATTGGAATTTTCAATTTACTTCCCATCTCCGAGACGAGCCATTCTTCCGTCTTCGATGTCTTGCTATCAACAACAGTAACCGTGTATTCATGAGAAAGTGAGGCGACTACGTAGTTTGCAGACTCGCCGAGCGAGATTGTGGTTGAACCCATAGCGATGTATGGTGCTGTCTGCATCGTTGCGTGTGAAGCCTGTCCAAAGGACGTAATTGATAGCATCAACAATGACAAGAAAATTCCAATACACTTCGCCTCTGAATTCATATTCTATGCCGCTCTTTCCGCCCTCCGCTGCTCATAGGACTCCCAGAGACTCGCGACGGCTTCCCAGCCGAGGAGGACTTCGCCCTTAGGAGTGACGACGTGCAACTGCCGGAGGCATTCGTCCAATTTGAGTCGAGAATCGACTGCGGGTAAGACCTCCGCACTGATTGGAAGCGGAACAGTCTTATTCTCGTGGTCGAGGGTTTTCAGCCACGCCACACAAGCCTGACAAATCTCGCACTGACCGTCGTAAAGAACCCTGTAGGCGGGAGC
>JASHOH010000187.1 GCA_030041215.1 Candidatus Sulfotelmatobacter sp.
GTCCTCCACCTGCGCATTCCTCAGCAGCACGTGCACCGGGCGACTCATGCCCATCAGGATGGGACCGATGGTCTCTGCTCCTCCGATCTTCACCAGCAGCTTGTAAGCGGTGTTGGCAGATGCCAGATCAGGGAAGATCAGAACGTTCGCGCCGCCTTTCAACGTGCTGAACGGATAGGACTGTTCGATCACATCCGGCGACAAAGCATCATCGGCAGTGATTTCGCCATCCACAATCAGCGTGGGATCGGCGTAGTGCAGCAACTGAACGGCCTTACGCACTTTGCTGCAAATGGGATGATCGACGTTGCCGAAGCTGGAGAACGACAGCATCGCCACCCGTGGTGTAATGTTGAATCGCCGTGCCATCTGCGCCGTGCAGAGCGCGATCTCTACCAGGTCTTCGGCTGTGGGTTCGATGTTTACGCTGGTATCGGCCAGGAAATAAACATCGCCTTTGCGCGTGATGATCACGTAGCAGCCAGAGACGCGATGCAGACCTTCACGCATGCGAACGATCTGCAAAGCCGGCCGGATGGTATCGGGGAACGCCTGGCTCACGCCCGAAACCAGCGCGTCGGCGTCGCCCATGTGCACCATCATCGAACCGAAAATGTTCGCGTCGTTGATGAGGCTGCGCGCCGCGGCCAGAGTCACTCCTTTGCGCTGCCGCAAGCGGAACAACTCCTGGATGTAGTTTTCGCGCAGGCTGGACGTCGCCGGATTCACGATTTTGACTCCTTGCAAATTCAGGGCCAATTCCTCTGCTGTGGAACGGATGATTCCTTCGTCGCCCAGCAGAATTGGTTTGGCAATTTTTTCTTCGATCAGAGCATGGCTGGCGCGCAGAATTTTTTCGTTCTCGCCTTCGGGGAAAACCACCTGCTTCGGCTGCACCTGCGCTTTGTGAATCATCGTGCGTGAAACCTCGTGCGCTTTGCCGAGACGGCGCTCGAGCTGCTCGCGATAAGCGGCGATATCGACGCTCTCTCGCGCTACCCCCGTACGCATGGCAGCTTCTGCGACGGCCGACGCTTCCCACACCAGTACGCGCGGATCGAATGGCGTCGGAATCAGATACTCGCGGCCAAAGCTGAGACGCTCGACTCCATAGGCGCGGCAAACGGAATCAGGAACATCTTCCTTGGCCAGCGCAGCCAGCGCGCGCGTGGCCGCCAGCTTCATTTCTTCGTTGATCCCCGTGGCACGAACGTCCAGAGCGCCGCGGAAAATGAACGGGAAGCCGAGGACGTTGTTGATCTGATTGGGATAGTCGGAGCGTCCGGTCGCCATAATAATGTCGCTGCGGCAGGCCTTGGCATCTTCGTAGGTGATTTCGGGATCGGGGTTTGCCATGGCGAAAACGATCGGGTCGGCCGCCATGGATTGGACCATATCCTGGCTGACTGCGCCCCCCACTGACAATCCCACAAAAATGTCGGCCCCTTTCATGGCATCAGCCAGCGTGCGGCAGTTGGTGTCGACCGCGAAACGCTCTTTATATTTGTTCATGCCTTCAGTGCGGCCCTTGTAGACAACACCTTTGGTGTCGCAGAACATCATGTTCTCGTGCTTCACCCCCAGCCGCTCATAGTGCTCGGCAGTGGCGATTCCAGCCGCGCCCGCGCCATTGAACACCACCCGAACTTTGGAAATGTCTTTACCGACGAGTTCGAGCGCGTTCAGCAGTGCGGCTCCCGTGATGATGGCCGTGCCGTGCTGGTCGTCGTGGAAGACGGGAATCTTCATGGTTTTGCGCAGGGTTTCCTCGATGTAGAAGCAGTCAGGCGCTTTAATGTCTTCGAGATTGATGCCGCCGAAAGTAGGTTCGAGGAGCTGGCATACTCTGATGACATCTTCGGGATTGTGCGAGTTGACTTCGATATCGAACACGTTCACGTCGGCGAAGCGCTTGAACAATACGGCTTTGCCTTCCATCACCGGCTTGCCGGCGATCGCGCCGATATCGCCAAGACCGAGGACCGCGGTACCGTTCGTAACCACGGCGACCAGATTGCCGCGCCCAGTATATTTGAACGCGTCGTGCGGATTCTTCTCGATTTCGAGACAGGGCTGGGCCACGCCAGGCGTGTACGCCATGCTGAGGTCACGCTGGGTACGGCAGGGTTTGGTGGGAGTAATTTCAATTTTTCCCGGTGGCGGACTGCTGTGGTAATCCAAAGCTTGCTGCTTGGTAATGATCATTGCTTCCTCCTATAAAATCCTTTCAAAAATCGCGCCCCGGCATGCGGCTCAGGTGAGCACGGTCAACACAGGGCAATGTGCCAGTCCCATCACCTCTGAGGCGATGGGCCACGGCCGGTGTGAAGTTGAAGCTATGCGCGCCTTGCTTACGCCCATAACGATTAAATCCGTGTCTCGCTCAGAGGCGGCTGCGAGGATGGCTTCGCTGGGAGAGTTCCAGCGGACCAAGACTTCGGGCTTGCACCAGTCCCTCGCCTCGGGCGAGATCAGCGATAGTATGTCGGCGCGCAGCCGCTGCTCAGTCGCGAGCTGGTGCTGCCAGGGAACAAGCGGGGCAGCATTCACCAAAACCACCTCGGATTCGTTCTCTTCCGCCAGTGACAGAGCGTACGGCAGGGCATTCACGGTCTTGCTTTCCAGATCGACGGGAAACAGGATGCGCTTGATTTTCCAGGGCTGGAGCTGCACCCGAGCCTTGGGACCGACAGTCAACACCGGACAGGCAGCGTGGCGGTAGATCGTTTCCGCATGGGAGCCGAGAACGAGCTTCGTCAAGCCCCGCCGGCCATGTGTCCCCAACACCACAAGATCGATTTCATTTTCCCGAATGATTTCGGAAATGACGTCTGCCAGGTCGCCCTGCTCGACCAGCAGCGCATACGCTACACCGGCTTGCTGCGGACGAACAAATTCGAAGAGCTTGCGGCGCGCCTGCTCAAATTGCCAGTTATCTTCCTCGGGCACATGGTCGGTAGTAATGTCAAGACGCGCCTCAGGAGCGAGCACATGAGCGACAGTCAGCTTGGCTTCATAAAGACGGGCGAAGGCGAGCGCGAAGGGCAGCGCAGAATTCGAAGCAGGTGAAAAATCCGTCGTGACCAGGATGTTTTTGAGAGATATTCGAGAAATGGGCAGAACGGCAGGCATGGCGTACCTCCTCGCGTCTGCTAACGGAGACGCCAATTTGAAGCTCTCCTCCTTGTATATGCCCGGCACACGATTCCGGCAGTGATTTCAGTCACCTGCTAAAGTGACTGCTGAGAACCAGTTGCCAAGTACCTAGTTTCCAGTACTGTGCGGCCAGTTGCCCCAAACCAGTTTGGCGACGATGCCAGTAATCCCTTTAATGGTCAAAGCCTTCTCCGGGTTTATTCCTTTGGGCTGCGCCGCCATACTGGCACATTCGGATTCCACTTGTGAACGTCCTTATGGAAATCACGGCTCTGCGATTGTCCTGCCCCGACGCCTGCGAGTTCGCCTCGAGAAGACTGCAACAATTGAGTCACGTAATCCCCGACTTGTTGCCGGATCTTCGGATCCCGCAACGCTTCCAATAGTTCCGGTTTTCCCACGTGCGTGAACCCACCGCACAGCGGACATTTCACCACATCGTCATTCGTCATAACCGCCCCTCTGGGAAGGAATTGCTCACTACCGGGCTTCCCCCGCACGCTCCCAGTTCTAATTACACAGCCCCGGGAGCGAACAGGCAGTGATAAACGTCGCGTGAGCACGTGACCAGCGTCACGCCAGAAGCAGTGAGAAGAGAAATTTTGAATATTGCGGGGTCGGTTCGTTTGCGTTCTTTATGGCAGTTCTTTGCGCACTTTGCGGTTAAAGCCTTTTGATCGCAAAAGGCGTGAAGAAACGCCGCGGAGGACACGGGGAAAAATGCGATAAAGAACCTACCACACCCCGGTCGTCAGATATTCATGAATCGAAGCCGCCGCGCGGCGGCCGGCGCCCATGGCGAGAATCACTGTCGCCGCTCCCGTCACAATGTCGCCGCCGGCGAAAACACCCTTGCGGGTCGTGCGCTGCTTTTCGGAATCCGCCATAATGTAGCCCCGTTTGTCGGTGCCCAGACCGGGAGTCGTGCTTTGCACGATGGGATTCGCCATCGTTCCAATCGCCATGACTGCGACTGATAGGGGCAGGTCGAACTCCGAACCTTTGATTGGCACCGGACGGCGTCGTCCTGAAGCATCCGGCTCACCCAACTCCATGCGCACGCAGCGCGCTCCAGTAAGCCAGCCTTTGCCGTTCGAGAGAAATTCCACCGGCGCAGTCAGCATCTGAAAATCGATCCCTTCCTCTTTCGCGTGATGAACTTCTTCCGCACGGGCAGGCATCTCGGCATCGCTGCGCCGATAAATAACGTAAGCTTTTTTCGCGCCCAGCCGCAGCGCCGAGCGAATGGCATCCAGCGCCGTATTGCCGCCGCCGATCACGGCCACATCTTTGCCGTGCAGATCGAGCATCGGCTCGTCGTACTCGGGAAATCTGTATGCCTTCATCAGATTGATGCGCGTGAGAAATTCATTGGCCGAATAGACGCCGTTCAGGTGCTCGCCCGGAATGCCCATGAATTGCGGCAGTCCGGCCCCTGTGCCGATATAAACCGCGTCGTATGCTTCTTCATTCATCAGCTCGTCGATCGTGACGGTGCGGCCCACTACGACGTCGGTTTCGAACTCGACTCCCATTTCGCGCATGTAATCGAGCTGCTCGCGAATGATCTGCTTGGGCAGGCGGAACTCCGGAATGCCGTAGACAAGCACTCCACCCAGTTCATGCAGCGCTTCGAATACCCGAACCTTATGTCCCTTTTGAATTAGGTCGCCGGCCACCGTCAGGCCCGAAGGCCCGCTGCCGACGACAGCCACTTTCTTTCCCGTCGGCGGAACTTTCGGCAGCACATGCGTGCCCCTGCGCTGCTCGTAATCGGCGACAAAGCGCTCGAGATAGCCGATGCCGAGAGGCTTCACTTTTTTTGCCAACAGGCACTTGCCCTCGCAGTGATCTTCCTGCGGACATACCCTGCCGGTGATCGCAGGCAGAACGTTGGCCTCGCGAATTTTCGCTGCTGCCCCCAAGAAATCGCCTGCGACGATCAGTTCCACGAAAGCTGTCACGTCTACGCCGACCGGGCAATTCTCCGTGCATGTCGGTTTCGCACATTCCAGGCAGCGCCGGGCTTCCTGCCGCGCCAACTCCTCACTGTATCCCAGATTCACTTCATTGAAATTCTTGTTGCGCACGTCCGGGGGCTGCTCCGGCATCGGTTGTCGGGGGATTTTGATGCGCTCTTTCGGGGAAAGCGGGTTGAGTGATTTGCTGGCAGTCGGGCTCACCTTGTTCCTCCTGGCGCACCAGCGCATGCTTCGTGTTCCGCATTAACGCTGGAAGGAGCGGCCTTCGAGCGCTGATATTCCGCCAACGACCTCTGCTCCTGTTCACGATACATGGCGTTGCGCTGCACGAGGACTTCGAAGTTCACTTTATGCGCATCGAATTCCGGGCCGTCTACGCAGGCGAATTGGCTTTTGCCGTCGATGAGCACCCGGCAGCCACCGCACATTCCCGTGCCGTCGATCATGATCGGATTCAGGCTGACCACGGTGTGAATGTTGTATTTGCGGGTCAGCTCGGCGACGGCCTTCATCATGACGATTGGCCCCACGGCCAGCACCAGATCGATCTGCCTGCCGCTTTCGATGAGCTGGCGAAGCTCGTCGGTGACGAAGCCTTTCTTGGCGTAGCTACCATCATCGGTCGTGATGAGCAGTTCGTCGCTGACGGCGCGCATTTCCTGCTCGAAAATAATGAGCTCTTTATTGCGCGCGCCGACGATTGAGATCACGCGATTGCCGATTTTCTTGAAGGCCACAGCCGATGGATAGGCCATGGCGGTTCCCACGCCGCCCCCAACTACAACAACCGTGCCGAATTTTTCGATCTCAGAAGGCTTGCCGAGAGGGCCGACCACATCGCTGATGCAGTCGCCGCTGTTGAAAGAGTTCAGCATTTGTGTAGTTTTTCCCACCGACTGCACCACAATGCTGATCGTTCCGCGTGCCGGATCGGAACTTTCGATGGTCACGGGAATGCGCTCGCCCTCCTCGTAAATGCGGAGAATTACAAACTGCCCGGGTTTCTGCTTGCGGGCAATGCGCGGGGCTTCGAGAACGAATCGCTTTATGCCGGGGGCGATGAATTCTGCTTTGATGATTTTGAACACAGACGCTCTCCAGGTGGCACAGGACAGAACCGATTTCGATTCTGTCGGAGGCCCTGGGCGGGCGGCAGTGATCGAGGTCACAAGCCGGTGTGAGCAAGTGCGTTACTTCCGGTACCGTTTCGGCAGGCAAACTGACACTTTCCACATTGAGGACAAGATTGTCACTCCCCTCGATGGAGGACGGCACAGTGGCATAAATGGCGACGGTGACAGCGATGTAAGACTGCTGTCGCCGGAAAAGACGCAAGCGCGCCTCATTCTGTCCTCATAGTGACGGCGAAGATGCTTTGCAAGTGCGCTGCCGCGCCGATCCGGACGCTATCCTCGCACGGTCAATACCGGACAGTTCGCATGCGCCACAACCCTGTGCACCGTTGACCACGGAACGTGCGACGTTCCGTCGCTCGGATGGGCTCCCAGCACAATCAGGTCAGCCTCTCTTTCATCGGCAGTCTTCACGATGCACTCCCACGCCGCGCCAAATTGCACTACAGCTTCGGGGGAGTACGCCAGCCTGGCGTCGTGGGGAACCAGCGCCTGCAACCGGCGAACGTCGTTCTCAATTGGCCCCGAACGATCCTCCAGCCTGGAGTATTCTTCGACGACGTGCATCAGCGTCAGTTGCGCTTCAAATTCTTCGGAGAGCGCAACCGCCACGGGCACAACTCTTATAGATGCAGGCGCTAAGTTCGTGGCGCAGACAATGTGCTGCAATTCCAGCTCAACCGGTGCGATTTCCCGCTTCGAACCACCAAATTCTGGCAGCCTGGCCCGGCCCCGCACCTTTGGTCCCACGGTGAGCACCGGACAAGGCGCGTGCCGCAGAATATCTTCGGCTACCGAACCGAGCACCAGCTTCCCCAGTCCGGTGCGCCCGTGGGTTCCGACAACAATCAGGTCAACAGCATTCTCCGCGACTATTTCGCTCAGGTTCGGCCACACGAGCCCATGACGGACATACGTGCGGCAGGGAATATTTCCCAGCCACGATGCAACTTGATGAGCTTTTGCCTGCGCTTCGGCGTGTGCATCGTCATAAAGTGTTTCCATTGAGACGTAATCTACCCCGCCGCTCATCATCGCCAGGCTCGTATCAGAAAGCACATGCACAATATGAACCGTGCTGCGGAAGCGGTGAGCAATGGCGCTCACATAAGGAAGCGTCGCTTCTGAAGTGGCGGAAAAGTCAGTGGCAACAAGAACGTTCTTTATCGAAACAAAAGGCCTCTTTCTGATTTCGGTTGTGTCTTGCTTACGTTCGAGGACTGCCATGTGACGCCTCCGCGAGGCGAAACTCCACATTGCTCACTTTCTTCTCAGAATGTTGCTGTCTCGCGCTCGCGCTCCTCTTGTCTCATTCTGTCCAACTGTTCCTGATAACCAACGGCCGCGTAGTAAATGGCGTGGTCGAAAAACCGGTCCAGCATCTGCAATAACTCCAGTTCACCCATGATTTCAACAGCGCGATCTACCACGGCGTCGCTCTCAAGAAACTCCCAAAGATTTTCTTTGGTAAGCGCAATCACCAAAACAACCTCAGCCAAAGGCACCTTCTGCGATGCGCGCCGCGCCCCGATCTCGCGATACCGCTGCTCGACGTGCGTCTCGCTCTCCCCCAGCAGCCAATCGCCCAGATGGCGATAGATCTCGTAGACTCGTTCGCGCAATTCATGGGTGGGAAGAGCACGGAAGTCTTTTAGCGACGGCGAAGCCATCACCTTCCTCTCTAGGCCATCCGCCAGAGTCTCGGCGTGCGTCTCAATCAGCCGTACCAACCTGTAGGAAAGCATCATGATCGCCCCCTTTTTGTCTAACCATTCAACGTGAAAATCACGGTTATCGTTGTCTCCACCTCGACCGGCTGCCCATTCAGCAGGTATGGCCGGTAACGCCACTGTTTGACCGCCTCGATCGCCGGCGGCACCAGCATGGGGTGCCCACTAACTAATTGCAGATCCTCGATTGTGCCCTCCTTGCTGATGATCGCCTTTAATTGAACTTCTCCCTGAACCCTTGCCGCCTTGGCGATTGGCGGATACACCGGCTGCACTTTGTGAATCAGAAGGCCAGTCGTTACTCCTTGTGAAACCCGCACGCGTTGCGGAATCACCGGTTGCAACTTGGGAATGTACGTACTTGACGTGGAATTTACGATGCCCCCGATCACGCCTCCCAGTTGCCCGCCCGGAATCCCGCCGGGAACTCCACCAATCACGCCTCCTGCTGAGGGCATTGGCGGCGGTGCTTCCTCCTCCTTGATCATTTCGACCTTTTGCGGAATCCTGCTTGGTGTTCGCAGTTGTCCGCTCGACAACAGATCGCTTTGAACCTGCTTCATGACCTTAACCGCCTGTGCCGCGGCAGGTGGGGGTGGGGGTGGAGGTGGTGGCGGCGCCACCAGGAAAGTCAACAATTGCGACTTCGGCAATTCCTGTGTGAAACATAGCGGCAGCAGCAACAGCAAACCCAGCATCAGGCACTGAAATATAAAAGACAAGGTCGTAGCCAATGTCTGGCGGCGTCTTTGACCCTGATATCGCAGCAGGCTGTCGGAAAACATTGGGCGCGCCGGCGCACTGCTTTGCAGCAACCGCTGCAATTCTTCAGCACTCGGCGTGGGCGGATGAGCTTCCGGAGTCCCTTTGACTTCCGGCTCTCGAATTTCGATTGTCCCTTTCATGGCCCTTCGTCCCCCCTTTGGCCACAGTAGTAGTGGACCGGCCCGAGGTCCCGTCTCGCGCCGCTCGCCTCACTTATGGCGGCGCGAACCGTGGTTCGGACTTCTTCAGTTTTGATTCTCGCGCTCTGCCTGGAAAACAGCCATGATGACTGGCACAACAGCAGGTGATCCCCATCACACCAGTCTTCCGACGTTCAGAAACATCTCTCCACAGAGCCAAAGCGGGTTAGATCCTAGTGCGGACGTAGCTATGTCCCGGTTCACGGTTGAATGCGCATGTTCGTGCAGAATGGCGCTGACGCGTCCCTCAGGTGCGCCAGAAAAATCCCGCCAGAAAATATCGCAGGGGCTCTGGCCCCCCGCCTTCCAGACAGCCCCGCTACAGTCCTCATGGCAGCTTGCCGTTTCTTCACGTCTGGCTTGGCAGGCGCACGACTGCATTCCCAAAATTAAAAACGGGAAATTTTCACCTGGAATTAGGTCTGTATTGCCTAATTTCGCCTTGTGTCTTGGCGTATCTTGCCCGAAATTCAATGCAGATTCGCGAACGCTGAAAAGCGGTCGCCGGAGCGTGCCAATGCCATCACATCCTCGGACTATTCCAGTTCTTCTGTCGTCCCTGTTTTGTTTGAGCGCTGCCGTGGGGCTCGCGCAGCAGGCCGGCGGCAAAAGCGCTCAGGCAGTGGGCGCTCCGGCGTCGGCGGAGGCTTCCAAGTATGTTGGATCTGACACGTGCAAGACATGTCACGAGGAAATCTATACGGCATGGGCGAAGACACCCCACTGGAAGATGACGTACATGAAAGAGGGCGCAGGCGTTGCCCACTCCGGCTGCGAAAGCTGCCACGGGCCCGGCGCTGATCACGTCGCTGGCGGCGGCGACAAGAGCAAAATCTACATATTCAAGGATCACTCCCGCGAAGAAACCAGCGCCCGCTGTTTAACTTGCCACGGCGAAAAGCAAATGCAGTCGCATTTTGCCGAATCCAGCCACGCCAGTTCCGCGGTTGGTTGTCTCGACTGCCATTCTCCGCATCATGCCGAAGAAAAGCAGCATCTGCTCGTACAAAGCCAGCCGCAGCTTTGCTATGGGTGCCATACCAGCGCCAAGGCCGATTTCGCCAAGCCTTATCATCATCGGGTCAACGAAGGCCTGGTGCAGTGCAACGACTGTCATAACCCGCACGGCACCGGAACTGTGCGTCAACTGAATACGCTCGCCAGCGGCGATGCCGTCTGCTACAAATGCCACGCCGATAAGCAAGGCCCGTTTGTTTACGAGCATGTGCCGGTCAAGACCGAGGGTTGCAGCAGCTGCCACACACCGCATGGTTCCACCAATCCCCGCCTGCTGAAAGTAAGCCTGGTCAACATGCTCTGTCTGCAATGTCACACCTTCCCGGGGCTCAGCCCCGCCGGCCCGGTGCACAATCAATCGGCCAAATATCAGGCCTGCACCATGTGCCATTCGCAGATTCACGGCTCCAATTTCAGTGACGTTTTTTTTAAGTGAGAAAACGCAGCTCTTTTAATGAGGAAACGTCGATGCTCCAGCTCATAAATTCCGGCCTAAGTTTGGAATAAGGATTGCAGCAGGTGTTCCCAAATTCTGGCAGCCCTCTTTTCCGGCTTGATGCTTGCCGGTTTGATGGTATCCACCTCGCCGATATTGTCTGCTCAATCCAGCGCCGGGCAGAATCCTCCCGCCGAACCGGAAGGTCTCAGCGGGGCCGGCTACGTCATTCACTCTTCGGTCGAGTTTGGATATCGTTCGTCGGACCTCACGGGCAGCACTGCCATGTACGACACATTGGTCAACCTTCAAACCGGTCCGCGCTTTCTGGACGAAACGCTCTCCATGCAGTCGCTCGATCATCAGGGCATTCTGTTCGACAATCTCAATCTCAATAGCTTTGGCTGGGGTGGCGATCCCAACAATGCTCTCCGCCTGCACGCCGACAAAGACAAGTGGTACAACTTCCAGGGCAGCTTCCGCCGCGACCAGAATTTTTTTGACTACGATCTGCTGGCCAATCCTCTGAATCCCTCCACTTCGACCCCTTCGGTTCCGGTGGAAACTTCTCCCCACGCCTTCGACACCACGCGCCGCATGACCGATGTCGACCTCGCGCTGTTTCCCCAATCCCGCGTGACCATCCGCCTGGGCTATTCGCATAACAACATGACCGGGCCGGTTTACAGCAGCATCCACGAAGGCACCGAGGCGTATCTGCTGCAGCCGTGGAACACCACGCTGAATGCCTATCGTATGGCAGTGGATTGGAAGATTGCGCCACGCACGGTGCTTAGCTATGACCAGTTTCTGAATTACTTCAAAGGAGATACAGACACATATCTCGCTCCTTTCCAGCCGGCCGCGTTGTCGAGTGGTACGCCGGTCGAACTGGGCCTTTCATGGGACACGGTGAACAAAGAGCCTTGCGGTTTAGCGAAGGGCACAACCACCTTGATTTCCAATGGAGTGCTGACCAATCCGGACTGCAGCGCATACACGAGCTATGTACGCGACCAGCGCATTCGTACTTCCGGTCCCGTCGAGCGCTTCAGCTTCCGCAGCGGCTATTTCTCGTGGCTTGATCTGGTCGGAGCTTATTCCTACAGCGACGCTGAAATGACCACTCCTTTAACCGAATCTTTCAGCGGGCTGATCACCCGCACCAGTACTCTCGCCTTCCTTGGGACAGGCACAGCCTCCGCCAGCCGTATCTCCGACAATCTCGATCTTGGCGCAACCATTCGCATCACGAAACATTTGCGCGTCATTGAAAAATTCTATTTCTGGGCTTTTCGCATTCCGCAGGACGGCAATTTCAGCGAAGCCGACAGCGATTGCACGAATACCAAAGCCTGCACTCTTCTGACGCCCCTGAGCGCCACTGCGGTCACTACTACACCCACGTTGACGCTTTCGTCGTTCAACCAAAACTGGAAGCGGAACCAGACCGAATTGGCGTGGGACCTCTCAGCCAAGTTTGGCGCACGCATCGGATATCGTTATGGGGACCAAGTGTTTGATCAATTCCCCACCTACACTCCCAGCACCGAAACCAGCATCACGGTTCACGAGCAGACCGGGCTGGCCGGCGTCTGGGCGCGTCCCCTGCACAACCTGCGCCTTAATTTCGACGCTGAGCATACGAACTATGACAACGTGATAGTCGCCATGGCCCCGCCCAAGGAGTCGCGCTATCGCGCTCAGGCGAACTACAATCCGCGCCAGTGGGCGGTTCTGGGCGCATCACTCAACATCCTGGAAGACGCCAACGCTTACTCGCTGACCAATTACATCGGCCACAGCCGGAACTATGGCTTTACCGCTGCGCTTACGCCGCGTCCGCTCTTCGGCCTCGACCTGGCATACAACTTCAACGACGTGATGCAGAATGCCTGGGTCTGCTTTGCTGATACTCCACCTACTGGTGTAACTCTTCCCTTCGTAACCGCAGCCACGGCTTGCCCTGGGCCGGCTCCGCTTCCCCCCTCAAACCCCTTGCTGAACTATTCCTATTACAACAACCACACGCAGTTCGGCATGGCGACCCTGCGCTTCCGCTTTGACAAGCGCACCACCGTAAGCGCGGGTGGCAGCATTACGAATGTCGATGGTAGCGAGCCGCAGTTCAACGTTCTCCAACCCCTCGGCTCATTGCAATACAGGTACTATCAGCCGGTCGCCCTGCTCAGTGTGGATTTGGGTCACAAGCTGGCCTGGAATAGTGGCTGGAACTATTACCAGTACAACGAATACTCATTTGTAGGCCCAACAGCGCCCCGATATTTTCATGCGAATAACGTGACCGAATCGCTGCGTTCTGAATGACAGAAGAAAGGACGGCAGGTCGGACTGGGAGGCGGCATAGCCACTTAGAGCAGTTCTTCGCGATGGTAGGCGGCTTCGGCGGCGTGATCTCCCTTGAAATGAGCGAGGCCTTCGAGACGGCGCAGCGTCATCTCAAGACGTATCGCGCGAAGGTGTCTGCGCTCAGCGGGCAGGAGCGGCTAAAACTGGACTCTCCATCCACCCCTGAAGAAAAGCCGCTGCCGCTGATCGACAAGGCCAGCGCGTAATCATTGGTGGCACGCTAACCGCACTTCGTTACCGTGATGCGCAACCACATCGGGATGGACCCAAGTTCCACTTTATCGACCATGAAGTTCTCGGCAAAACTTGTATTCTTGACCATTGCGACGTATTCCTCGGTGCGCGCCGCGATGCCGAGGGCCTTTCTCAACGCAAACGGCCCGACCAATCGGCGAAACATGTCCAATTCACGAAGATTATTCCGCAAGGCGGTTCGGAACGCTTCCCGGTCCACGTCCTTATAGACCTCAAACAGGTATGCCGAGCAGCCCGGCTTGAGAATTCGGGAAATCTCCTCGAGGCCCTGTTCAGGGTAGTCCCAAAGGTAGAGGCTGCCCGTACAGGTAACCAGATCGAAGAAGTCGGCGGCGAAGTCGGTTTGCTCGGCCCTGCCTTGGCGAAGATCGACGGGAATCCCCTTCAGGTTTCTCTTCGCCACAGCGATCATGGCGGGGGAGATATCGAGACCGAAGAGCTCAAGGCGCGGGTTGAGACGGTGGAGCTCGGCGAGCAGTCTTCCAGGCCCTGTCCCAATGTCCAGCAGCCGGCCCTGGCCGATTCTGGCGGCAAGATCGCGCGCAACCTCGCGCGTCTGTGTCTCCGTGGGTTTCATCGACAAGAACCAGTCGTACAAACGCGCGGCAAATCGCGGCATGCGCAAGAAATGGGCCTCGCGAACGTCCTTCGGGCGGGGCTTCGGAGCAGAAACCGATCTCGCATTTGCCGTCACGGTGCCGTTCTCCCTGTTCTTAGAGGTTATCCTGTGCGCCGCCCGTGTCACCCGTGTTTAAGCTTTTTGCTGCAAGCCATTCTTCACCTCTGTGGTTCCCCGATCTGACTTCGATACTCCTGCTCCGTCCCCACAAAGAACTCTTCATATTCCTGCTTGTTGCGCTCCAATTTCAAAGTTCACGCTCAGCTCCCGCTGGCTGTCGCGAGGGCTTGAATGCGCCTAAAACCGAATCGTACTAAGATTGCATTAACGGGAGGGGTCAATGCCCGCCGCAACCAACTCGAAATCACGCCTCGTCAAAACATCGAGCGACACCGTCCACCCCGTCCTGAAACTCCCAACCAATCTGACGCTTTCTACCCTGCAACGCGCGGCCAAAACCTGCGAAGCCTGTGACCTCTGGAAAAACGCAACCCAAACCGTCTTCGGCGAAGGATCGCCCAACGCGAAGGTCATGTTCGTCGGCGAAGAACCGGGAGATCAAGAGGATCGGCAGGGCCATCCCTTCGTGGGCCCCGCAGGCCGCGTTCTCGATCAGGCGATGCAACAAGCCGGCATCGAGCGCACCCAAGCTTATGTAACCAACATCGTCAAGCACTTCAGATGGACCCCCGCAGAGCGCGGCAAACGCCGCATCCACAAGAAACCCAGCCACTCCGAAATTGAAGCCTGCCGTCCCTGGCTTGAAGCAGAACTGAAAGTAGTGAAGCCTCGAGTTCTGGTTTGCCTGGGCGCTAGCGCCGCTCAGGCGCTGCTGGGAAAAGATTTTCGCGTCACCCGCGACCGCGGAAAATTGATTCCATCTTCCCTGGCCCCGCAAGTGATCGCAACCGTGCACCCCTCATCGATTCTGCGCGCCCAGGACGACGAATCGCGCCACTCGCAAATGGAGGCATTTGTTCAAGACCTGAAAGTTGTTGCGCAAGCGATTGGCCAAAAAAGCCGACGCACTGCCTGACGGTACTAAAAATCACTGCAAATCTCTCCAGTTGGGGCCGACACCAATCTCCACTAGCAGCGGTACTGCCAGCTCATGCACCTGCTCCATCTGCTCGCGTACCAGCGACTTCATCACGTCTAGTTCGTTCTCTGGAACCTCGAAGACGAGTTCATCGTGTACTTGCAGAGTCATCTTTGATTTCAGGCTACGCTCACGCAGCGCAGCGTCAATTCGAATCATCGCAATCTTGATCAAATCCGCAGCTGTACCTTGCAACGGCGTATTCACCGCCGTTCGCTCAGCAAACCCGCGCTGGGTGAAATTCTTGCTGTTGATGTCGGGAATAGGTCGAATGCGGCCGAACAGGGTGCTGACCTTAAGATCGCGGCGCGCTTCATCGAGTGTTTTATCAATGAACGCCCGCACTCCCTTGTAAGTTTCGAAATAGTTGTCAATGAACTGCTTCGCCTCAGAAGTCTCGATCCCAAGATTCTGCGACAGCCCAAACGGCGAAAGGCCATACACAATGCCGAAGTTCACCACCTTTGCTTGACGCCGATGGTCCGGCGTCACCTCCAGCGGAGCCACCCCAAACACCTGTGACGCCGTCAGCGTGTGAATGTCTTCCCCGCGCCGAAACGCCTCCACCAGCAGCGGATCGCGCGAAAAATGCGCCAGCAGCCGCAACTCAATCTGAGAATAGTCTGCGGTGAGCAGAACATGCCCCGGCTCGGCGATGAATGCTGCGCGAATGCCTCGTCCCAGTTCGGTTCGAATGGGAATATTTTGCAGATTCGGATTCGCCGAAGAGAGCCGCCCTGTTGCCGTCCCCGTCTGCCCGAACGTGGTGTGCACACGCCCAGTCGCAGGATTGATCAGCCCTGGCAACGTATCAACGTAAGTCGATTTCAGCTTGGTGAGCTGCCGGTAATCGAGCACCATGCGCGCGATGGGATGGTTTTCGGCCAAATCTTCAAGAACATCGACCGCCGTCGAAGCCACTCTTCCCTTCCCGTACTTCACCGGCTTGGGAAGATTTAGCTTGTTGAACAGCACGTCGCCAAGCTGCTTCGGCGAGCTGATGTTGAATTCCATCCCCGCCGCGTCATAAATCTCCTTCGTTTTGGCCGCGCTCTCACGCTCAAGTTCAATCGACATTGTGGCTAGCGCCACCGTATCGATCTTCACTCCGGCTTGTTCCATGCGCGCCAGTACCGAAACGAGCGGCAAATCGATCTCTTCATAAAGCTTGAGTAGATTTGCCTGCTCGACTTCGGCTCGCAGAGCAGAAGCCAGCCTGCCGGTAATGTCGGCCGATTCCGCCAGTTCCCCCGTGAGCTTCAGATTGAACCGCCGCAACGCAACGTCGCTCAAACGATGCGACGAATAGGTTGGATCCAGAAGATACGAATACAGCATGGGATCATGCTGCACTCCCTGCAAATGAATTCCCAGCGGCTCCAACCCATGAATCGTCGCCTTGTAATCATGAATGGATTTCGGAATCGAGGCCGACGTGAGAATCGAACGAAGCTTGCTCCCGGCCGGAGCCGAATCCACTTTTACGGCAGTCGCCATGCCCGCGGCTGACGAAATCGCAATCCGGCAAGTAGCCGCTTCCTGCGCAGAAGTTCCCATAGGCGGGCCACCGGTCAGCGGCAGCATTGCCTCGCGCGGTTGTTCGTCGGCGGTTTCTTCCTCGTCAGTCGGTTCTAAAGTTTCTCCATGTTCGACCGCGACAGCCAGCGCGGCTCCCGGAGCGAGAGCCTTTATCACACTCTCCACGTCCGCTGCTGACTTCGCCTCGCTGTAGTACACTTCCGTGATCTGAACTTCAGGTAACAATTCTTTTAGCAGAGAAGTAAATTCCAGCTCCGCAAAAAGCTGCCGCAGCAGGTCGATATCCGGTTCACCCGCACGCATGGCTTCAATATTCAGCTCGACCGGCACATTCGTGTCGATCGTCGCCATGCTTTTGCTGAAAAGTATCGTCTCGCGATTGTTCTGCAACGACTCGCGATACGTCTTGCGCTCGACTTCCGCAGCCCGCTCCAGCGCCTGCTCCACGCTGCCAAAGCGGCGGATGATCTCCACCGATCCCTTATCGCCAATGCCTGGGGCGCCGGGAATGTTGTCGATCGAGTCTCCACGCAGTGCCATCACATCGACCACGCGCTCCGGCGGCACGCCTAAAATCTCTTCCACCTTGGCCGCATCGCAGACCAGATTGTCCTTAGGCGGATTGAGAACGCATACCATGTCATTCACGAGCTGCATCATGTCTTTGTCGCTCGAAACGACATAGACTGGATGTTTCGCTTCCGCCGCTTTCCGCGCTAGCGTGCCAATCACATCATCTGCTTCAAATCCGGCGAGTTCGAGAATCGGAATGCGATACGCCTCAAGAGCGCGACGAATGTAGGGAATCTGCTGTGCCAGATCCTCGGGCATCGCAGCGCGATTGGCTTTGTAGCCCTTGTATTCGATCTCGGTGAAGGTCTGCGTTTTGATGTCGAACTTGCGAACTTTCGTGATCGCTTCGGCCTGCGCGTCACGAAAAGTTGGTGCAGCCACATCGAATACCGCAGCCAGATACGCAGGCGAAAAATCGTCGCGTAGTTTGCGAAGCATGTTTACAAAAACGTAAATGGCCGCCGTCGGAAGTCCCGCCTTAGTAGACATCGACCGCTGCCGTGCCATCGCATGATAAGCACGAAAGATGAACGACATCGCATCAATGAGAAAGATGCGGCGCGGATCGAAAGATGGCGCCGCGGGCGCTGGTCGAGCTTCCGCAGGCGCAACCTTAGCTAGCAAGGATTTTGTTCGCGGGGGCAAGAAATAGTTTAGCAGCGTAGGTGACGCGAGAGGATGAGATGGTAGGCACCGATCTTATGGTTCAACTGAGCACAACTGGGTGCATCAGAAATCTACGGACAGATCGGCTTGCACGACCGTCTTAGTATTCCCGCCGCCAGGGTTGCGGAAGAGTAGATAGTACTTTTTAGGCTGACTCAGGGACGGCGGAAGACCCACATCCACAGTCTGTTCATGCGACGCATCGGCAGTAAATAAAGCAGAGGGTTGCCCGCCGCTTACAAAATCGGAGTACTGCTCTTCCGTTAGCACGAGGAAGTCGACGTTGGCCGCGTCTTCGCCAGATTGAATTCCGCTCTTCCCTGTATAAGCCTTGTAGTTGCCGTGCAGACGAGGCATGGCAGCCTGCGCGGGAATCTCGAAAGGAAAAGACACGGGTGTTCGGACCGTAAAAACCTGGTGCAACACCACCCGGCTGGTCCCGAGTGGCGAAGGTCCGACGCGATCAACAGGAGACGTTTCTTCCGCTGCCTTCTTTTTCTGGCATGCAGTGATCGGAAGAACAATCGCAAGGACAACAACTAGGATGTGGGCGCGTAACTTACGACTCATACTTGAACGGGCTTTCCGTAGACAGAAGTGTAATGCAACTGAATTTCTCCGCAAGTACCCTGCTCAGCAGAGTAAACCACGCAAGTATTGAACGGACGTGAATATACGTGCAGGCTCACCGCTCGCTCATTGAACTCGCGCGGATTCATCACCCGGTGCACTGGTTCCAGCGGATCGACCGCGCACGGCTGCGTCACCTTCATCTCGACGATCTCCGTAGCTTTGATCGAGCATTTTCCAAGAGCGAGATCCTGATGTACAACATGAAAATTTTCCACCTGCAAACGACCGATGGGGACCGCCATCCAACAATTCTGATCGCGGTGGTTGTGCACTGAACTCACCTGTCCCACTTCCCAGCAAATGGCCAGCAATTCATAGAGCGGAGTTTTGTCGATCAGGTTGCGCGTGTAATGGTGACGGTCCCAGCACAGATACGGCGCCAGCGACTCAGAATTTACCGGATTTTCCTGTAAAAATCTCCGAATCTGTTCCGTCTTATCAAAGGCAGATTGTGGAAACTTGCGAAGCCGTGCGACAAAATCCTGAATCGAGATCGGCCTAATTGCAGTATTCATGATTGCTCCCGCAAGAGTATAACCCCGTTTGCTTGCACAGTCAGACTTGCGCAGTGCACCCCTGTGCCCTCTGTGTTACGCGTTCTCAGCTTCTAAACTTACCAGTCGGCAAATCATTCGATGAACATGCAGTCTCCATAAGAGTAAAACCGGTAGCGCTCCGCCACCGCATGTTCGTATGCCCGCAGAACATTCTCCCGACCCGCAAAGGCGCAAACCAGCATCAGCAACGTCGATTGTGGGAGATGAAAATTCGTCAACATCGCGCCTACCGCCTTGAATTCATGTCCCGGATAAATAAATATGTCCGCCGAACCCGGACCCGCAGGGACCATCCCCGCGCCCTGCCGCACTGCATGCTCGAGCGTGCGAACCGTAGTTGTGCCGACGGCAACAATGCGGCGAGATCCGCTGAGAGCCCGATTGATACTTGCCGCAGCATCAGCAGAAACAAAATATTCCTCCGAGTGGAGCTTGTGATTTTCCACGTTTTCCACCCGCACCGGCTGAAACGTTCCCAGCCCGACGTGGAGCGTGATCTCGGCGGTTTTAATCACCCGCCCGCCAATGCGTTGCAGAATCTCCGGCGTAAAATGCAGCCCTGCTGTCGGAGCCGCTACAGATCCTGTCTGACGGGCATAAACCGTCTGGTAACGCTCGCGGTCGCTTGCAGAGTCCGCCCGTGAGATGTACGGCGGCAGCGGTACATGCCCAATCCGCTCAAGAACGCTGAAAAAAAGTCCTTGCTCGTTCGTGTTTCCCTGGCATTGTGAATCATGTCCTTCGTGCTCCAACAGCTGAAATCGGATGCGCCGCTCCCCAAATTCCCCGCGCGCCAGAACTTCTGCTTGCAGTTCATCATGCTCACCGAAAAAAAGCCGCTCTCCGACTCCGATCTTGCGCCCGGGCCGAACCAGGCACTCCCAGTCATTGGGGTCAGCCGAGATCTGCCGCGTAAGCAGCACTTCAATCCGCCCTCGTAAAAAGTCCCGTGCCGCCGGATTGCGGCGGCTGACTGGTTGCGCCCGGGCGCCTCCGCGCCGCCCATAAAGTCGCGCCGGAAACACGCGCGTATTGTTGAAAACCAGCAGATCGTCAGGCCGCAGCAGTTCGGGAAAATCGGCAAAGCGCCGATCAAGAAACTGGCCTCCAGCTCGCTGCAAGTGCAACATGCGGGAAGCGTCACGGGCCGCGAGCGGCTCTTGCGCGATCAGTTCACTGGGCAGGTAATAGTCGAAATCCGAAACCAGCACGAGGTCAGAATATAGCGCAACGCCAGTCTGTGCTCATTTTTGCAAAGTTGAGCGGCACCCCTCGGCGGAAAATGCAACTCATCAGATTCAGGCAAGACTTCTTTCGCGTCCTTTGCGGCCTCTCGGAGCCCTGCCCTGAGAGAGCGAAAGCGACCGAACGGCCGAACCTTGCGGTTCAAGGGTTTTGACGCCGCTGTCTGTAATTTTGTTTGTCTGTTCGCCCAGTGTGCGGTAGTATGCGGGTGCAGGGCCATTTCATCCGCTTCTTGCGCTTGATCGTCGCTCCTACCTGAGAGTTTCATGTCCGGTGAACGTACATACAGGGATGAAATCGTCCGCTACGGTCGGATGCTGCACGAGCGCGGCTTCGTTGCTGCGATGGACGGCAACCTCTCCGTGCGGCTGGACGAAAAACGCCTCCTGGTGACCCCCACCTGCGTGAGCAAAGGCCGCATGCGTTCGTCAGACATGGTGATCGTCGATCAGCAAGGGAAGCGCATCTCGGGACGCCGCAACGTCACCAGCGAAATCGGCATGCATCTTCTCATTTACCGGATGCGTCCCGACGTGCGCGCCATCGTACATGCGCATCCACCCACAGCGACGGGTTTTGCTGCCGCCGGCATGGCCCTCACTGAACCGCTGGTGTGTGAAGTCGTCATGGGCCTTGGGTGCATTCCCCTTGCCCGCTACGGCACTCCCGGCACTTCCGAGGTGGGGCAGACGCTTGAGCCTTATATCCCCGATTACGATGCCATCCTCATGTCGAATCACGGCGTAGTCACCTATGGAGACACGATCGAGCATGCCTACATGAAAATGGAAACTGTGGAACACTTCGCCCAGGTCGCGCTCGTCACCCATCTTCTCGGCAAGCAGCAGCCTTTGTCCGGAGACGAAATTGAAAAGCTGATATCGGCCCGAACCAAGTATTTCGGAAAAATGGCCACCTCATTAATGCCAGTCCTGATGACACGCCCGCCCGAAAAAGCAAGTTAAAACTGACCATGCAGGGACGGACGCAGTAGCCTGCGCTGAGCGAAGTCGAAGCGGCGTCCGCCGAGCGCAGCGAGGCAGCCACGGAGGGATAGCTGCCCTCGGCTGTCAGCGGCGCGCCGGTTTACAGCCGCTTCGAAATGCCCGTCTCACTCCGCTCCGATCCGAAACCTGAATCCAGCCCTGAAATTCACCGGCAGGGCCGGATACCCCACGACCTCGTTGTATCTGCGGTCCAATACATTCTGCACGTTCGCGTATACGGTCACACGCGAATTAACCGCATACCACCCCCCGAGATCGACCCGCACATAGCCCGCCGCATGATTGATGCCGAGGCCATCGAAATCTGAATCAGGGCGCGCTCCAACAAAACTACCTGCCAGGTTCGCGCTCCATTTCGCTCCCAGGTAACTGAGTAATGTTGTCGCCGAATGCTTCGGCCGGCGCAGCAAAGGATTTCCCGCCTGAAAAATCGGATCACAGAAATTGGCCGAGGTGCACAGCGGTGCTTCCAGATATTGCGTGGACAAATTGGTGTAGGCAGTGTCGACTAAAAGCCTCTTCCCGATTTTCCCTTGCAGCTCAACTTCCGCCCCATGCGCCAGCGATTCCTGCACATTGAAGAATTCGCCCAGGCTGCCGGGCGGAAATCCCTGATACGTCTGCTGATTGGTTCCGTATTCGATCTGATCGTGAAATATATTGTGGAAATAGATCGCGCTAAACGCCCATTTTCCTTCCAGCAACTTCTGCTCGAATCCCGCTTCATATGCGCGTGTACGCTCCGGCAACAGCCCCGGATTGGCCACATAGAACGGAAGGTTGGCAAAAGTCTGATACAGCGCCGGCTCCATGTATCCTTGCGCATAAGAAAATCGCAACCGGGTTCCAGAGAAAAATTCCCCGCCTCGCAGCGCCAGAAAAGTCAAAGCCACTCGGGGCACGCCAGTGTTGCCAAAAAGGCTATTATGAACAAATCGCCCTCCGGCGACCGCCGACAACCTCTGCCACGTTGCCTGTTGCTGAAAATAAGCATCCTGCTCCAGCCGCTGGCCGAAAGTTTGTGAGCCTACCTCGCCTACAAACCCCACTTCATTTTCCAGCCGGTAACCGAATGTGGAATGGGTCCAACTGCGCTCGGAATAATCTCCCTGATATTCAAATCCAACTCGGTTGATGTCGTTGTAGGTGTGGCCGGGGAAATAATCGTAGCTGGCCGGATTGCTGTTCAGGTTGATGTCCTGATATCGGTAGAGGGAATCAAACGCAGTCAGCCGATGCTGCCATCCGGAAGGAGATGCCACGGTAAGCTCGACGCTGCCAAGCAGATTGTTCAGGTGCGCCGTCTCGCTGGGATCGGGCGCCAGCAGTGGGTCGCCGTTGAAATTCCACTCTCCCGGCACGCCCGTGTGACTGTTTGAGTGCCTCACTCGTACGCGCAGCGAAACGCGATCGTTCAGAGCCGCGCCCACATTTGCCCCCTCCAGCGAATCTGAGTAAGCATCGTTGATCCCGAACCCGTTCGTATTGAACTGATCACCGAACAGGTTGTAATCGAATCTTCCTCGTGCCCCTGAAAGCGACGCGTATCCGCTCGCCGTCGAAAAATTCCCTCCATCGGCGCCGAAGTGTAGTTCCGGAACCGGCGTGCTTCCAGTTCGCGTCCACACCTGCACCACGCTGGTCATGGCATCGGATCCATATAGGGTGCTCTGCGCGCCGCGCAGAAACTCCACGCGGTCTGCCTGCGTCAGCGGCAGCGTACCAAAGTCAAAAGTTTCGCCCGGATTGTCCACGGCCACGCCATCGACAATCACTTTGTTGTAGGTCGATTCACCGCCGCGCACAAACAGTGAAGAGATCCCTCCCTGCTGACCCGCAGTGTTCACCACTGCACCCGGAAGAAAACGCACGACGTCATCGGCAGCGATTGGTTGCATCGCCTCAAGCTGGCCGCTCTCCAAAGTCGAAATGCTTGCGCCGGTTTCGTCGGCGAGAGTGGGGGTTTTCGTGGCTGTGACGACAACTGTCTCCGATGTGGGGGCGAGATGAAGCTGGATATCGATGTGATCTTTGAAGGGGACCGACTGGGTGGCAGGAGCGAAACCTGGAGCCAGGACTTTAATCTGCAGTTGAGAATTCGGGGAGACTCCTGTGAAAGTGGCGATTCCCTCGGCGGAAGTGGTGGCAGTTCTGACCGGCGATCGGTACGAGGTTCCCTCGTATGTTCCCTCCACGGCGCCGGGCTGCACCGAGATTTCCCGCACGATCAGGGAGACTTGTGCCCCGGAAACAGCAGCCGATTGCGGATCGATGACTTTAACTTTGAGATCGGCAGCCTGTGCCGCCGCAACAGAAAGAAACAGCAACCACAAAGCGCATACGCGCATACCATCCTCCTTTTCACGCGAAAGGGGTTGAGGTGGACGATTTGCGCCGGTCTCCTGGCTTCGCGAGTAAGGATGAAAAGAGCACTTCGCCGTTGGCTTTTGGCCTGTGTGCGGCGGACGGCTAGCTCAACATCCGGCTCTTGCAGGCGGCCTTCCCGGACTTCCCAGTGGCCGTCTGCACTTTCCTCGCTTACAGTTGCGCGGCAGCGCGGGATTCACACCCGCTTCCCTGTCTTCACCGAGCGGCGAAGACGCGCCAACCGAAGTACATTTAAAAGCACATTTCAAAGAACGGGACAACCGATTGAAAAAACTTAAAGCGCTGAAGGTCGAAAGTCAACCTCGATTAAAGAGGAACCCCGCCTACCCTGTGTTCCTCTGTGGCCAGTCTGTGTGTAATTCGGGTTTCAAAACCTAAACTTCGCCGCTAACTGAATCACCCGCGGTCCTCCGCCGCCTAATCCAGGATTCGTCTGCGCCTGGTCGGGAGTCTGCGTGATCAATCCCGTAGGCGGTGTGCCGGGAGTTACAAACCAATTGGGCAATGCAAAATTCGGGTGATTGAAAATATTGAAAAACTCTCCCCGCAACTGCAGATTCACCCGCTCGGTGAGCGGCGTTTCCTTCAGCACGGCAAAATCCAGTTGCCAGAAATCCGGGCCATAAATTGCATTCCGGCCAAGGTCGCCAAATGTGCCGTAAGCCGGTTGCGCAAACGCATTGGCATTCAGATAACCAATGGTGTCAGGTGCCGATTCCCAGTTCGGGTTGATGGGATTCACTCC
>JASHOH010000188.1 GCA_030041215.1 Candidatus Sulfotelmatobacter sp.
AGCAGCTTTACCAGATGAGGATGTGCGAGGCCGGCGGCTTCTTTCCAACGCGCGAGTTGCGCCTCTTCATTCCCGCGGGCGCGTTCAGCCTCGACCGGGACCAGTTTGATAGCCGCCTTCCGCGGTTCTTTCTCGCCGTACTCGGTCAGGAAGACAATGCTATGATTCGATTTTCCCAATTCCCGTAGGAGCGGGAATTTTCCTTCGACGACACGCCCTTGCCACTGAGTGCTAAGTTGAGCCACGGCGTCCATAGCCGACTACGCAGCGTATTCTATTCCAGCCACCGGCTGTGGAGCTCAGAAATTACGTGCTTCCAATACCCCGGCAGGGCAGGAGCCTTGCTGACCGATCTGCTACGATCAGCTGTGCTGCGGCAACTCCGCTTATGCCGTTATCTTTGCTACTATGAGAGAGGGTTGGGCGCGTAGCTCAGTTGGTAGAGCAATGCCCTTTTAAGGCATGGGTCGCAGGTTCGATTCCTGCCGCGCTCACCAGACAATTCTTCCCCTTCCTTCAGCCCTTTTCTACCCTCCGCCGTAAAACATCCGTCAATAAAACGATCTGTGCAGGGTCAATCAGACGTTGGCAGATCGGTGCCTAGCGCCTTTGTCCTTCTCTGCCTTGGCCGTGAGTTCTTCAATGGCTGGAAACGATTCAGGCAGGGTCAGGGTGCGCTCCTGCGGATGAGTTCCGCCACGCAGGGTATCTGTCAGCATTTCCAGGGCAAGGTCGGCGTTGGGGCGAATGTAGATTGTGGCCGTCAGGATTCCACTCCGTACCCAGGACTGGCCGGTCTTTGGCATTCCATCGCAGCCGATAAATGGAATGTGCAGCCAGCGATCACGCTCAGTTCCAACAGCTTCACCGAAGGCTTTTCTCGCTCCTGCTGCCATGCTGTCGTCCTGAGCGGCAACCGCATTGAAGTGCATTTCTTGCGAGGTTCGCAGTCGCAACCACGAGCTGACTGCACGATGCGCGCTCTCCTCGGTCCACTGCCCGCGTAGAGTTTTCACCTGAACAGCAGACGGCTTCGTCTGATTCATGCCCTCGGTTCGCAGCTTCGCGGCAGAACTGCCTGGCGGTCCTTCGATGTGGAGAACCGACCCACCTTCGGGCAGCAGCGCTGCCAGTTGCCGTCCCTGAACTCTCCCGACCTCCAAATGATCGGAGCTGATGGAAAAAACCGGTACGCGGGCGCCCTCCCGCAGCTTTTGCAGATAGTCGGCATCATGGTTCAACACTACCCACCCGATGTTCGCCGCCGTGGCTGCCCGCGCCACCTGGGGAAATGCAGTACCGCCGGCAGGCTCAAATACGATGGCATCGGGACGCGCCCCGGTCGAGCTTTGGACGAATTGTAGTAACTGCTGACTCTGGGTTACCGCATCATTGTTGGCATGGACGATGATCAGATCCACTCCCAGCCGCCGCGCAGCTCGTTCCGCCGCCGACGCCTGCTCCTGCTGGTAGTCGTTGTCGTCGTTGGTAAGAGAAAGCACAAACTTCAACTTCTTCATCGCCACACCTGTCTCGATCATATTGCAACGTCAGAGAGAGGCGTTGGTAACTACAGTAAACGAGGGGGTATTGCGAGATTATTTTGGGAAAGTGCTATTTCGGATTTTACTGAGATCGCTTTTCATGTAGGGACAGCCCGCGCCGCCTGAATCTATGTAGGGACAGCCGCCCCCAACCTGCCCTGAGCGACCCCGAACGAAGAGAGGGGGAGTCGAATGGGACTGTCCGGCTGGACGAAGCTCGCCAGCCTTCGTGGAGCTGTTACTTCTGCTGATTTAAGAATCGTTCTCGGTGCGCCCGATCTCGAAATGCTTCCACGCCGCCTGCGCGAGTAGTCGAAAGTGCGCCGGCCAGATTTCCCGCTCGAAGGCACTCATTCAAGTCTGCGCCCTGTACATAGCGGTGAAGAAAACCGGCGTCGAAGCTGTCGCCTGCTCCCACAGCATCAACGGCTTCGACCACTATCGCCGGCGATTCGTAACGTTTTGCTCCTTGTTGTGCCAGAGCGCCATTCCGTCCCAGCTTGACAACGACCAGTGGCACCAGCTTCGCCAGCCTGGTCACTGCCGTCTCCAGATCGGCCGCTCCTGCCGCCTTTTGCGCTTCTCGCTCATTCGGCAGAAACACGTCAACGTACCGCAGAGCTTCATGCAATCCGCCCTCCCATTGATCGGCGGGATCATCGTTGGTATCGAGCGAGGTCGTGAGTCCTGCTTCTTTCATCCTGCGGAATAGTTCAGGCACGCACGGCCGAAGCGCCTGTTGCAGGTAGAAGGACGAAATGTGAAAGTGACGAGAGTCCGCCAAATAGCCGAGATCGAGATCGTCCCAGCTCAAATCTGCAATTGTTCCCGCATAGGTCACCATGTTGCGCCAGGCTGCACGCTGCAAGACGACGGTGATACCGGTCTTCACCGCGCCCGGCACACGGCGAATGCGGGAAGTGTCCGCGCCGCTCTGCTGCAAGATTTGCAAAATGCTTTTGCCCAGATCGTCGTCGCCAATGCGCGATTGAAATCCAACCCGGCTGCCCAGCGCCGCCAGATTGTGGGCCAGAATCCCCGACGATCCTCCCAAAGTCAGCATCATGCGGTCGGCCAGGAACTCGCGCTCAGGTGGAAGTTCGTCGGGAAGCCCGGAGAGAATCAAATCTACGTTCAGTTCGCCGGCAATCGTTATATCAAAACGTCGCATACGGTAGCGCCAGTCGCCCGCCCTGAGCGAAGCCGAAGGGTCTCGGCGGCCCTTATTTTTGCGGAACGTTATTGCGGGCGGCGATCTTGGTCTACGCCAAGGACACGCCGGCATTACACAATGGTGATCTCCATCCCCGCCTGCCGCATCACCCGCAAGTCAGACTTGGGAATTCCGCGATCCGTAATCATTTCGTGCACTGCCGATGGTGGCGCGATCAACGACAGGCTGCGCCGCCCGAACTTGCTCGAGTCGCAAACCGCAATCGTTCGCTTCGCAATCTCCACCATCACCCGATTCACCTTCGCCTCCAGCAGATTGGGCGTGCTCAATCCATAATGCACGTCGAAGCCGTCCACTCCCAAAAACAGCAGATCGGCACTTAATCGCCGCAGAGTTTCTTCGGCGATTGGCCCCACCAGCGAAAAGGAATTCTTGCGCAGCGTACCGCCCGTGAGAATCACTTCCACCGCAGTGCCGCTCAACTCCGCAGCGATGTTCACCGCATTGGTAATGACAATCAGATTGCGAAATTCGCGTAAGGCCCGTGCAATCGCGGTCGTCGTAGTTCCCGAGTCGAGAATCACAACCTGGCCCTCGACGACCTTGCCGGCCGCCGCTTCGGCGATGCGCAGCTTTTCCTGACGATGAAGTTTTTCCTTCTCTCGCAGTGTGGGATCTTCCAGCACGCTTTCCCTTGCCGGTAGCGCCCCGCCGTGAGTGCGGTGTACCTGCCCGTGCGCATGCAAGGCCTCGAGATCTTTCCGAATCGTGACCTGTGAAGTGTGAAAGTGCCGCGCCAGCTCTGTGACCAGCACCCGCCCCTGACGGTTCAGTAGATCCAGAATGGCGCGGCGGCGTTCTTCGTTCAGCACGTGAGATTCACTTTCTGTACCCTCGAACCGAGCGCGGCAATAGTTTTGTTTCGCATTTCTTTTTATATCGTTTAGTTTCGTTCTGTCTAGCTGGAAACTTGGCTCTTCAGATTCGCAAGCGGTCCTGCCTGTCTCGAGTCGCGCTCCTCTTTGCGGGCGTCATTTTGCCAGCGAGGGTCTCTAAGCCGTTCTGCCCTAGGTATTTCGGGAATCATCCGAAGTGATAACCAACCAAATACCTCCGCCACATACGTGATTGCTGGGCCCGAAAGTCTGCCGTAATCTCAAGTTGAAACTACGTGCAATAGGTTTTCGATTCTTGGAGGAGCCGCATTAAGGGACCGAAATAGCACGAAGAGAATGGATCTTATGGCCGAACGTGTAGAAAAGACGATCCAGGAAAAGACAAACGAGAACCATCTTCCTGCTAAACGGCGTTATCAGGATCCCGCATTCCGATTCGAGCAGGTTTTCGAGACGATGGCTTTGGCCTGCGGCAAAGTTGGACCGACAAATCTCCAGTGCAGATTCAACCGGCACAGTTCGTAGCATGTCTTCATCAATTCCATTGACGGCGAAGGAGCACGAAGACCTCAAGCTTGGTCTCGCCGTTGAGGCCCTTCGCTGCTGCGGTATGGTTCGCTTGAGGGCGTGGGGAGCGAGCATGCTGCCTTCGCTATGGCCGGGTGATCTGCTGGCCATTCAAAGCACAACGCAGAGTGATGTGATTCCCGGAGACTTCGTCCTGGTCCTGCGCAACAAGCACTGCTTCATTCATCGACTAGTCCAGAAGCAGCCAGGTGAGAATTGCATTTGCTTCATCACCCGTGGCGATGCCATGCCTGATAACGATCCTCCGGTAGCCGCGGCCGAATTGCTGGGCCGCGTAATCGACGTTCACCGGGGCAATCGCAGCTTCGTTCCCAGTCGGCGAGTCTCGCTTGTCCGCTCCGCGGTTGCCTGGATGCTTTGTCGCTCGGATCTTTTTCGAGGTCTTGCCTTGCGCTTGCATGCGGCGCATCTGCAAGGCTGGCGGCGTGCTGGTCGCGGTTTTTCTGACTCACTTGGCACGGTTCGTGGGACGCCCGGCATTTCTGTATCTCGTCAGACATGACAACAGCCACTGCCGCCGAACTCGCTAGCGAAGCCGTCCCCATCGAGATCGGCGGGATGACGATTGCTCTACGCACGCATGACCCCTCGTTTCGTCAGCAAATCGCGGGTCGATACGCGGGCTTCCTCGGAAATATGCGATTTGCGCACCTCGAGTTTGATGTCGATTTGTACGAGCCATCGGAGCCTCCCCCGACCGACAATGGTCTGAAGGTAAAGTTCAAAGAAGGCGGCTGGCAGTTGCAGCGCGGCGACTTTCGGGCACGCTGGAATCCCAACATACGGCGCGGTTATATCCGCCAAGCGAATAATCCCTATGCCTGTGACTCGCTGCTGCGTATCGTTCACACTCTCATTCTTGCAAAGCAAGGAGGGTTTCTGGTTCATGCCGCCAGCGCAATTCGTGGTGGCAAGGCTTTCATCTTTTCCGGGGTTTCCGGCGCAGGCAAAACGACGATCTCCCGACTTGCCCCTCCCGATACGACCCTGCTGACTGACGAAATTTCTTATGTCCGCCGCGAGGGCGACCAATATCTCGCCTTCGGAACGCCATTTGCGGGGGAACTGGCAAAAGTCGGCGAAAACCGCTCCGCTCCCATTGGTGGATTCTTCCTGCTTGAGAAAGGTCTGGAGAACAGCATCGAACCGGTAAACCCTGCTGAGGGCATACAGCGCCTGCTGAGGAACATTTTGTTTTTCGCCGACGATCCCGCTCTGGTGGAGCTGGTTTTTCAGTCAGCGTGCGATTTTGCCGGTTCGGTTCCGATCCAGCGCTTGGTATTTTTCCCCGACCAACGGGTCTGGGATTTGGTTCGATAACACTGGAGAATTGTAATGGCCGAAAAATACATCGCGCGCAGCTCGGCAATCGCCGCCCGCATGCTGGGGGGCGAGATGATGGTGATGTCCACGACAGACTCGACTTTTTTCACGCTCAATGAGGTCGCCACCGTGATCTGGCAGGCAGCCGACGGCCGCACGCCCTTGTCAGAAATTGTCGCGAATAAGATTTGCCAGGAATTCGACGTCGATCAGGAGTGCGCGCAACGTGGAGCGGACCGCTTTGTCGACGAACTCTCTCGGCACGGCATTGTGCTGGTATCAGAACATCCCTTGATCAACTCCTCCACATTGCTGGAGAGTCGATGAGCCTTCTTTCTGAGATGAATCAAAGAGCCCTCGATTTGGGCGTGCCTCTGAGCGTGCATCTCGATCTCACCTATCGCTGCAATGAGAGATGTGTGCACTGCTACCTCGACCACGACGATCACGGCGAGATGACAACAGCAGAAATCACAAATCTGCTGGTTCAACTCGCCGATGCTGGCGTGTTCTTTCTTTCTCTCAGTGGCGGCGAAGTCTTCATGCGCCGCGACTTCTTTGAAATCCTCGAGAAAGCCCGCCAGCTGTTGTTCAATGTGAAAGTGAAGACGAATGGCGTCATGATCCGCGAGGTGGAGGCCGCGCGGCTTCGCCAACTCGGCGTCGAGCAGGTTCAGATTAGCGTCTATTCGCATCGCCCGGAAGTTCACGATGCCATCACAAAGCTGCCGGGATCGCTCGCGCGAACTATCCGGGCCGTTCGCTTCCTGAAATCGCAGGGGCTGAAGGTCAGTCTCTCCAACGTCGTCATTAATGCCAATTTCGCGGATCAACGCGGTGTCATGATGCTGGCCAGGGAACTGGGAGCCGAATACGCCCTCGATCCGACCATAACTCCAAAACTGGATGGTGACACATCGATCCTTGCCCTCAGACTTCCGGGAGCTGAACTCAAACAGATCTTCCATAACCCGGAACTGGTGGGCAATGTGGAGGAATTCTGCGCCGCTCCACCACCACCAGGCGAGGACATAATGCAGGGGTTCCCGTGCAGCGCCGGACACACCGCCTGTTACATTTCTCCCTATGGAGATGTGTTTCCCTGCGTGCAATTTCCTCTCCCGAGCGGGAATGTGCGTCGCCAAAAGTTTCTCGACATTTGGCGTCATTCCGCCCAGCTCAAACAGGTCCGCTCGATCCGCGCCAAAGATCTCACGACCTGCTCGACTTGCGCCCACGTGGGAACATGCACTCGATGCCCCGGCTTAGCTTACATGGAGGGGAACATGCATGGGCCCTCCTCCGCAGATTGCGAGAAGTCGTTTCAGAGAACCGGTATTCCCTCCGCAAACATGCTGGCGCGGGGTCGGACCAGGTCAGCTGATGCGTTAATTCAAATCAACCCTTCGCCAACTCACCTCAGTTCTGCGACTTTGCTGTAAACAACAGCCTCCCCATAGCTTGTCTGCGACAGGAAAGGGCTGCAAATGGTGGTGCCATTTGACTTCCATGAATTACTCCGAAATATGGGAGTCGCAAATCTGCATGCATCGTGACAACCAACTGCCCGGCACGTCACCAACCAAAAGGAACCTCAGTTGACTGGGCAAAGTTACGATAGTTACTCCCAGATTCCCAAAATGTCAGCGAAAATTAAGGATGATCTTAAATCGGGCGAGAGAGCGTCGTGACAATGAATGGTTTAGAACCTGCGGAGGTGGAGTGTGGTTTCTTTAGCAAAGTGTGCCGCGCTGTTGCTTGCGGCTAGCTTCACCACATCGGCGTTCGGACAGGGCTTCGCGAGGCCGGATGGTTCCATTCCCATACCGAGGGACTGGAGCTCAAAGCATGTTGTCTTCACCGCCGGCTTCACGCCTGAGCAAGCGGCGAAAATGTGGAACGAACCACGAGCGTATGCAGAGTGGCTCACGCATGGGAATGCCCCGCCAGATTCGGGCCTGGTGCGCCGGCCGTCGAGACCGCGAAGGCTCTCAAGGGGCAGAGTGAAAAAGGACTGGGCCATTTCGCTGGGCGCTGGCGGCGTCGCTCAAGGAATGTCGCCTGCCAAATACTCCTTCAACGTGAATGCGACGCCGAGCTGCAGTTCTGATTTCGCAGTATTCCCCATCAACGCCTCGACCGGCAACACTCGCGCCAATGTTATTGGCACCTTTACTGCCGAACCGGCAGCTGGCAATACCACGTCCATCACCATAACTCCGAGCGGTGGGAGCGGGGTCACTCTCACTTTGACCTCATCGGCGACCTCGAACACGGGACTAAACTTTGAAAGATCAAGCACGACTGCCACTGATGCGGCCAACCTGGCTGCGGCGATCAATCGTAATCTCAGTAGTACCGCTCGCGACCGTGTCGTGGCGGTTGCATCGGCCAATACGGTCACTGTATACGCTCTCACGCCAGGAACCGGCGTCACGCTGACCGTTGCGAACACGCTGACCAATTTCAGCTGGGGCACCGTGACTGCAGGGACGAATGGTTCCCAGGCCAACATCGTCGCCTTCAATAATCTCTACAGCGGGTCAGGGACGTCGCTATGTAATCTCTCGAATCCGGAATTCATCTTTTCCTATGCCTCCGGCGTCGGACCAGTCGCCACCTCGCCAGGCCTCTCGCTCGGTGGCACAGAAATCTCCTATGTGGAGAATGACCCGAACATCGGCGCAATTCTGCACGTGCTGACGTTCGCCACGGGCAGCACGGAGTACGGAACCAGCGCCAGCTGCGCCAGCAACAACAACGGCGGGACTACGTTGCCAACTTGCGCCACCAACCCGGTGATCCCCGGAAGCACTTCGGGAAGCACCGCCGGGGATTTCATGCTTCCTCTGGGTTTGGTTGCCGCCAACGCCACTACAGGAGTGGCAGGAGCGGCGGATAGCTTCTCGTCCCCGTTCACCGACTATGAAAATGACACCACTTACGTCGGCGATAACAACGGCTACTTGTATGCCATCACCCCTACGTTTAACGGGACGCCGGCCTATGCGGGAGGGAATTTTCCGGTGCAGGTAAGCGCCAGCCCTGCCACACTGAGCCCGACGGAGGTGACGGCGACCACGACCACAGTGACGGTCGCCGTGACCAACTCGCTGAGTATCGGAGAGTTGGTCACCATCGCGGGCGTAACCGCCAACGGCACCCACTGCAGCGCGGCTGACGCCGCTGCCATTAATGGAACGCAAACCGTTATTGCTGGGGGGTTAAGCGGAACGCAGTTTGAATTCAACGCTACGATACCTACTGCGACTACTGGCACGGGATGCACAGTGACAGGCGCAACCGTCATTCCCGGATCCAACTACCTCTCGTCCCCGGTGGTCGATGTAGGCGATACCGGCAATATTTTTGTCGGCGATAGCAGCTCCAACTTCTACGCATTGACGTCAGCCGGAGCTACCGCGGCCACGGCTCTTGCTCTCGGCGTAAACGGGACCACGAACTTCGGCGCCATCAATGGTGGCATTCGAGACGGCGCCATCGTTGACTCGACGAACGGCGTCGGGTACGTCGTAACGGCGTGCAACCCCAACACCACCGGCGAGCAGGACACGGGAACAAAGGGCAACACCGGCCTTGTCCAGTTCACATTCACCAGCAACAGCCTGACCGCAGCTGTATACGCGGGTCTCGACACCGGCGCAAACCAAAGCTGCACGACCGCAGGCTTTCCAAACTACGCTCCCACCCCAGACGAACGCTACTATGCTTTGGGCATCAGTAGTGCCACGGCGGCCAACAACGGGGAGATAATCGGTGCTACCTCCGGCACCGGCGGGCAACAGCTCAAAGAATTGCAGTTCATCAGTTCGACCCTGCAGACCACGCCGCAAAACAACGACAAGCCTCAAATGGGCACCAACGCTTCGCCCATGTCCCCGCTCACCGAGTTCTTCAACAGTCAGGTATTCACCGTGACGGGGGTTACGGCAACTACAACTGTTGTCACGGTCACGGCAGCCAATACACTCGCCGCCAATGACCTGGTCACCCTCTCGGGCGTAACTGCCAACGCTAATTGCAGCGCCGCCGACCTCAGTGCCATCAATGGCGGAATACAGACCGTTGCTACAGCGACCGCAACGCAGTTTACGTTCGACGCTACGATACCCACCGCGACTACTGGCAGCTGCGGGGTCAGCGGCGCAACCGCTACGGGTGGACCAGACTATCTATTCGTAGGAGTAAATGAAAATCCAAGCGCAGTGTATACCTTCCTTTTGCCCAGCTCGCTTCTCGTTGCCTCAGGCGACGCGCCTTCCGGTGTGACAAACACCACCGATGCCGCCGGCGGGACAAGCGCCATAATCGTGGACAACGACTCCACCGCTGGCCAGGCGTCGAGCATCTACTTCGGCACGCTGGCGACGTCAACCACTATTTGCGGAACCAATGCCGCATACTGCGCAGTCAAACTAACGCAGGCCGGGCTCCAATAAACGAGTTCGTGGTGACAGGATGTTTACGAGCATCCATTGGCGGTCGCGCTGACGCTGGCTCCAAATGGAGGCGCGGTTGCGTTCTGGCTTCCAGCGGATTAAACCAGCCTACGCCTCAAACTAATCTCGACAAGCGAATCCTGCAGAACGCGCTACACTCACCTTCCCAGCGCTGGGAGACGCCATTTCCCAGGCCAGATCGACAGCGATATCGGCTTGCGGCAGACGTCTAACCTGCTCGGCGATCCCGCCATGGCAATGAAGTCCGCTTTTCACGCGAACTCCACTCACTAGATGAGCGTGGAAAACTCAGAAGGGATGCGTATCAGGAAGGCAGAATTCAGGAACGAGCAAACCGCATTGGCTCCGCCTTGCGATTTTCCCGACTGTATCCGGTGGCCAACGATGCTCCCTATTAGGGGGTGATCGAGCTGGCTACTGAAGAGAATGTGTTTTGCGCATTCGTGCCGATTAGGCGTATGGTTCCGACCACCAGCACCAGGATTACGGCCAACATCACGGCGTACTCGGCAATGTCCTGGCCCGAATCATCTGACCAGAGCTTATGGACAAACTTCAACATTTCCCCCTCCAATCCTGCTGCTGTTTTCGCAGTCTTGAAACAAGCCGCGATCCACCGCACACATAATGCTCCAGGCAGCATGGCTTGTCAATTCGCATTTCGGCGCAGTACGGTCTTAACAACCATTTCAGCCAGCACCTTCAGCGCAACGCAAAGAAAAACATTCTACAATCTCTTTCGTGGGTGTTGTTCACAATTTGCGCGTTACACTGGAGATGATCAAATGGGAGCACTCGATTTTCGCGCTCCCGTTTGCGCTGTGCGGAGCGATGCTTGCCGCCTCGGGCCTTCCCAGCACACATCAACTGCTGTGGATTGTGGTCGCCATGATCGCCGCGCGCTCTGCCGCCATGGCCTTCAATCGCCTCGCCGACGCCGCCCTTGACGCCGCCAATCCGCGCACTCGCACACGCGCTCTTCCCGCTGGACAGCTTTCTCCGGCATTCGTGGCTACGTTTGTGGTTGTGGCCTGCGGTATTTTTATAGTTGCGGCGGCAGAACTCAATCGCTTAGCTTTCTTGCTGTCGCCAGCGGCACTCGCCGTTCTGCTTTTGTATTCATACACGAAGCGATTCACGCGCTGGTCGCACGTCGCACTCGGTTTTGCTCTCGGCATTGCGCCCGCTGCCGCGTGGATTGCAGTGCGCGGCTCCCTCGATCTTCGCATTTTGCTTCTCACCGCCGCGGTGACTTTCTGGGTTGCAGGCTTCGATGTCCTCTATGCATGCCAGGACTTAGATTTCGACCGCAGCGCTGGTTTGCATTCCATTCCCTGTTACACCGGCATCCCACGCGCTCTTTGGATTGCCCGTTTATTTCATCTGTTTATGTTGTTCTTGCTGATTGCGCTGGTTCGAGCTTTTGCTCTTGGCAAGCTGGCTTGGGCCGGCATCGCCGCGGTCGCGCTCCTTCTGCTTTACGAACACTCGCTCGTCAAATCGAACGATCTCTCCCGCCTCAACGCCGCTTTCTTCACCATGAACGGCGTCATCTCCGTTGTCTTTGCCATTTTCATCGCCGCTGATCTTTTCCTGCGCTGAGCAAGTCCAGTGGCGCGACGAGCGCCGCAGCGATCCTGTCGGGGCAGTGGCCGGTTTGAACTTGAGCGCAAGTCTTCTCCCACCTGGCGTTATCCTGAGCGCAGCCGTTTTTCAGGCGGAGCGAAAGATCTCCCTGCTCACGGGCCACTGGGCGCCGAGATTCCTCGCCCTACTGGTGAAGGCGCTGGGCCTCGGAATGACGCCTCATTTATCCGTGATTTCAAATTGAGCCACCGTCCGACAGGATTTCCTCTTCACTCTGATAGAATGCTGTACTGATGGTGCGGCCTGTGCATGTGCGCGCAGCAGCGCCAGTGCAACGCCGCTCTTCGACGGCAATGAAATCTATTTCCGCCCCATACCATCGCGCCCATCACATCTTCGCCGTATTCACCGCCTGCGCGGCTTTCGTCGTCATCGCCGCAGGCGCGCTTGTCACCAGCAATGACGCCGGCCTATCCGTCCCTGACTGGCCCACTTCGTTCGGCTATCTCGTCAAGGTTCCGCATTTCGTCGGCGGCATCCGTTACGAGTGGAGTCACCGCATGTTGGCCGGAACACTTGTCACCCTGACTCTCGCTATCGCCTGCTGGACTTATTTCGTCGAGCGTCGCCGCTGGCTCCGCTGGCTCGCGGTTGCCGCGTTTTGCACGGTGATTGCGCAAGCCATCCTCGGCGGATTGACTGTGCTCCTGCTTCAACCACCCTGGGTCTCAACCGCCCACGCCACCGTCGCGCAAACATTTTTCTGTATCGCCGTCTGCATTGCGCTCTTCACTGGACGAAAATTCGTTGAAGAGCAGCCGCGCGTAGAATTCGACTCTCGCCGTCCAAGCTTGATCACACTCAGCCTGTTTTCCATTTTCGTTCTCTACGTGCAGTTGATTTTGGGCGGCATGTTCCGCCACCACGGCATGAGCTGGTGGCCGCACGTGCTGAACGCCGTGATCGTTGCCTTTGTGCTCGCCTGGACCGCTATCCGCGCTATTTCTGTTTACTCAAATATTGGAGCCGTGCGTCGTCCCGCGATTTTGATGCTTTCGCTGCTCATCGCTCAGCTTTGCCTGGGCTTTACCGCGTTCCTTACCCGCGTGGCCTGGGGACGAAGTGCTGTGCAGCCCGAATTGCCCATGGTTGCCTCGACTGTTGCCCACGTCGCGGTTGGAGCTTTACTGCTGGCCACGACAGTCGTGCTTGCAATCGAGGTCTGGCGGCACGTGCCAGTGGCGTTCGAAGAGCGGGTCTCCCAAGCGCAACGCAACGCCTCAGTCGCATAGTCGATTTTGTTTTTGGGTCGCGCAGGCGCTTCAGCGCTGCGATAAAGATAAAGATAAAGATTAGGGAATCAGCACGATGACGGGAACAGAGCCGCGATCGTTTGCGCGGGCGGCGGGTGTGGTCTATCTCGGGTATTTTGCCGCCGCCATCTTCGGATCGGTGCTGGCCGATTGGAAGATGAACGCTGGTTTGGCCGTGGCCTGCCTGGCGGATGTGCTGTATGCGGTAACAAGCCTGTTGTTCTATCGGCTGTTCCGGCCCGTGAATGGAATGCTGGCGCTGGTGGCCGCGGTGTTCAGCCTGTTCGGCTGTGCGACCGATATCCTGGGCCAAACCAATCGATCTCCTGCGGGGCTCAGTCCGCTGCTCTTCTTCGGACCATTTTGCGTGCTGCTAGGCCTGCTGATCCTGCGGTCGGAATTTTTGCCTCGCTGGCTGGGTTGGCCGCTGATCGTCGCTGGAGTGGGATGGCTCGCATTCCTGATTCCGGTGGTGGCGCTGCACGCGAGGGTTGTCATTTTTCCGCTCGGTTTTTTGGCCGAGCTGGTACTGATGCTGTGGCTATTGATCAAGGGCGTGGATGAAGCGCGCTGGGCCGCGGTCGAGTCCGGAAGGTGCGCATCAGCCGGTGCCACTGGCCGACGCTGACGACGCCTAAGAGCTCGTCGCTGCTCCGCAGCTATTGTCCTGGACCCTTCATCGCGTGGGGAGACGGAAAAGACCCACTCGGCCAAAGGAAGTTAAGGATTTAGATGAAAAAGCGAACTTGTGCGGTAGGTATTCAACTAAAGTTCTTTTTCCTGTTAGAGCTTTAGCCATTGAGGTGCTCGGCCTTAATTTTTCATCGTACATAAGCTGCCGCAACCCACCCCCACTTTCTTGTAAACTGATATTGTTTTGCTCTCGAACCTCTTGGCCTCCAACGTCTCCACTATCACCGATATCGCCTCCGACGCCCCGGGCGCTTCCGCGCCCATTATTTCGGTCGAGAACATCGTCCATCGCTATGAAAGCCGCACCGCGCTAAATGGTGTCTCCTTCGACGTCCGCCCCGCCGAACTTTTCGGCCTGCTCGGTCCCAACGGCAGCGGCAAAACGACATTGTTCAGAATTCTTTCAACCCTCATGCTACCCACTGCCGGCCGCGCCGTCATACATGGCTACGACGTGGCCAAAGAGCCGGCTCGCGTGCGCCATCAGATCGGCGTTGTCTTCCAGGCGCAAAGCATCGACGTCAAGCTTACGGCCTACGAAAATCTCTGGCACGAAGGCCACCTGTACGGCCTGCACGGCTCGGGGTTAAAAAGTCGAATTCATGAAATCCTCTCGCGCGTCGGCCTTGCCGATCGCGCAAAAGAGCTGGTCGAGACCTTCTCCGGCGGCATGCAGCGCCGCATCGAATTAGCCAAAGGGTTGCTGCACCATCCCAGC
>JASHOH010000189.1 GCA_030041215.1 Candidatus Sulfotelmatobacter sp.
GGTGCGATACCCACGCCCACGCGCATCAACATGTCGTCCGACGTGGCCTGCGCGCGGCTGCACGGCACCGCGGCCGTGAGTGAGGATATCGTGGCCGACAAGAGCGGCGATTTGCAGAACGTGGTGGTGTATGTGTCCGATGGTCTGGGGGACCGCACCTTTGACGTGCCCTCGGAATCGGCGGTGCTGCAGCAGAAAGGCTGCATGTATGAGCCGCATGTGCTGGCTTTGCGCGCCAATCAAAAGTTGCAGGTGCTCAACGGCGATACCTGCATGCACAATATTCATCCCACGCCGGCCAACAATCGGGAGTGGAACAAGGCGCAGACTCCGGGTTCCACGCTGGAAGTCACCTTTGCCCGCGAGGAGGTTGGGATTCCGCTGAAGTGCAACGTGCATCCCTGGATGCGCAGCTATCTGGCGGTCTTCAAACATCCGTATTTTGCGGTGACCGGCAAGGACGGCAGCTTCGATTTGAGCAAACTGCCGCCGGGGACGTACACGATATCGGCCTGGCAAGAAAAGCTGGGCACGGTCAGCCAGAAGGTCACGGTGGGGAGCAACGAAACCAAGACGGTGCAATTTGTATTCAAGTCAAAGGCCGGCTCGTAAGGGTTCGACGACTTGGGATTGGCTTTGTCAAGAACTCCTCGGCAAACCGAGGCGCGCCAAGCTTGAGGAGTGGAGGAGGAAGTCTATGATCAATAATGGTCAACAACGAAAAGTTGCAGGATCACTTCATCATCTGTGGATACGGGCACATGGGGCGAGCACTGGCAGATCGGTTAAGTCACTCTAGAATGCCGTTTGTCGTTATTGAGACCAATGACGAACTCCACCGCGACTAGTCACGGCAGGAGAGACTTACTCGGGTGCCGCGTCTTGTTAGAAGCGGTATGGAAGGAAGCAGACAAGGGGTGGTTCAAAGGGAGGTACTGATGGCAACTCAAACGTTACCCGAAATCAGAGCCAGGAGTTTTGCCCAGAACTTGGAGAGTGATCTGGCGGCGCAGTTTCTGAGCGTGGTGGAGAACGCGGCCATTGCCTCGGCCCACACCATGGGCCGGGACGACCGCCACTTGTCCGACCAAGTTGCAACCGAAGCCATGCGCCAGACCATGGACGGCATCCCGATGCGTGGAAGGATCGTCATTGGCGAAGGCGAACGCGATGAAGCTCCGATGCTCTACATCGGCGAAAAAGTCGGCGCCGAGCTTCCCGACGGAAGCGAAGTCCCCGAAGTCGATATCGCCGTGGATCCATTGGAAGGCACGAATCTCTGCGCCACCGGCGCTCCCGGCTCCATCACTGTGCTGGCTGCATCCGAACGAGACGGATTGCTCAACGCGCCGGATTGCTACATGGAAAAGATTGTGGTCGGCCCCTCATGCAAGAATGCTGTCGAACTCGACGCTCCCGTCGCCGACAATTTGAAAAACATCGCCAAGCGGCTGGAGCGCGACGTTGAGGATCTCGTAGTCATCGTGCTCGACCGCCCGCGTCACCAAAAGCTCATCGCGGAAATTCGCGCAGCCGGGTCGCGCATCCGGCTGATCAGCGATGGCGATCTCTCCGCCGGCATTGCTGCTGCCGTTCTCGGCACGGGCGTGCATGCGGTTATGGGCTCGGGTGGTGCTCCGGAAGGCGTGATTACTGCGGCCGCAATTCGATGTCTGAATGGCTACATGCTCGGTCGATTGGTGATCGACAAGCCTGAACTGGAAGAGCGCATCGCCTGCATGGGGATCAAAGACAAGAACAAAATTTACGAAGCGGAAGATCTCGCTCCCGGGAAGCGGCTGATCTTTGCAGCCACCGGCGTGACCGACGGCGCGCTGCTGAAAGGTGTGCGCTTCTTCGGAGAGGGGACGCGAACTTCATCGGTCATCATGACCCTGAGCACCGGCAAAGTCCGCTTCGTCGATAGCATTCACGTGGAGAAAGGCCCGAATGTGAAGGTACGGTTCTCCTAAGCGCACGCACAACAGCGACGAGACTTTCCGAAGGACTTGGCCGTAAGACGAAAACAGAGAATTCAACTCTTCCGGTGTTGTTGCTTAGTCAAGTTAAAGGAGAAGTCACATGTCGCCGTCCAACCCCAATGTTCAGAACTTCGGAAGGTTCCCGAACAAGGAGCCCGAATTGATTGAGCTGGCACCTTCGATTTTGTCGGCTGACTTCGCGCATCTTGCGGACCAGGTTCGCGCCGCATCCGATGGCGGCGGCACCGTCATCCACGTGGATGTAATGGACGGGCATTTCGTCCCCAATATCACCATCGGTCCGCCGGTCGTCAAGTCGCTGCGCAAGGCGACTGATCTGCCCCTGGATTGCCACCTGATGATTGAGAATCCTGACCAGTACATTGCGGACTTTGCGCAGGCTGGAGCGGACTGGATCTCGGTGCATCAGGAGGCTTGCCGGCACCTGGACCGGACGTTGCACCTGATCCGCAGCCACGACGCGCTGGCGGGCGTGGTCATTAATCCCGCCACTCCGGTGGAGAGCCTCAGTGAAGTGCTCGACATCGTGGACTACGTATTAGTGATGTCAGTGAACCCGGGATTCGGCGGTCAGAAATTCATCCCCGGGGCACTTCACAAGATTCGGCGATTGGTGGAAATTCGCGCGCAGCGTAAGCTCAAATATCGGATTGAAATCGACGGCGGAGTTAGCCTCGACACGGTGGCGGAAATAGTGCGAGCCGGCGCTGAAATTCTAGTCGCGGGCAACGCAGTCTTCGGTCAGGGTGACCCGAAGACTAATGCCGAGAAGCTGCTGAAAGCGGCCGGGGAAGCCATCCTGCAGAAGGCCTAGTCATCCAAACATCCAAACGATAATTCTCGCTTCATGCGATCGTGTTCTCGTGCGCCCGCCCTCGCTAACTCAAGCCTCGATGGCGGGCCGCAACGCATCTTCCTGGCATACGCAACTCGTCCACACCGCTTCAGATCCTAACGGCTGAGACATTTGAAGCACGAGAGTGTGACTCTAGTGTCCCAGTCTCGCTCCCCGCCGCATAAGTCCCTCTGCAAGAGTAAACCGCAGCAAACTACACCTAACTCGCATATTCCTAGGTGGGACGTTGCTGTCCCACTCGCCACGAAGTGAACAAAGCAATGCGCGCCGATTGCTCCGTCCCCTCGGAAGCTAACCCGTAGATCCAGATACCGCTTACATAAGACAGAATTGTTCGGGTGGTGCCGGAGGAGTATTGGCAGACGAATTGCCTTTAAGTAATTCGCAAGGCGACGGGGCTTGGATCTTCAGACTGCGACGCGACCGCAATTCAACTGGAAGCTGCCGCCCGCTCAGCTTGCACAAAAGTGAAAGCGAGGTAGGCGAGAAAGGGAAAGAATGGGGGCCTCGGAACCAGGTCGTACCCCGAAGGTGATGAAGCAGGAGAGCCGGGCCAACCAGCCCGGCGCAGGTTTTAGCCCAGAATCGCTCAGGTGAAACTAGGTGGCACGCGCTGGTTACGGCGTGCAGAAAAGGCTGGTGTGATTATGAAACGGAACTATCTCCTTGGGGTAATGGCATTGGCCGTAGCAGTAGCGACGATGGGCGCGGGTTCTCCGACGCCCGCGAACAGCGCAACCGATACCGCCGCCGTGAAAGGCAGCGTGAAGGTGGAGGGTGCGATACCCACGC
>JASHOH010000190.1 GCA_030041215.1 Candidatus Sulfotelmatobacter sp.
CGAGGTGCTCGAGCAAGTTGAGGCGCTGGCTCGGCGCAAGCTGGGAAGCTGATTGCGCGATTTCGGCTGTTTTTGGCGCGAAAGCGAGGATTTTCGCTGCGATTTCGCGCAGAAAATACATCTTTGCAGGCTGTGGAAATCGCGTAAGTCATTTGTTTTCAGTGCAATTTCGATCACTCAGGCCACCTCGTTCGTGCACCCTCACCTCAGTACATAAAAAAGTGGCGCGCCGAAGCGCGCCACTGAGTGACGATGCGAATTGTAGGCCGGCTATCGCTATTGATTAGCGAAGTAGCCGAGCGTGAGCTGGACATCATCATTCTCGATGACCACCCCTTTTGTGCCGTCTACGAGATACGCCGTGAACGGGGTCTGGTTCTTGCCGTTCCCGGTGACGTTGAATACGCCGTTGGTCGAAGTAGCGGCGTAGCTCGCCGATAGCGAACCACCCGGCGTAAGCGTACCACCGGCAATGGTTGCGTTCTCGTCGATGAACCCGGTAATGGCATTCGAGCCGTTTGATGTGATGACGCCCACGTCGTTTACCTCAAATTCACCGGTGCTCGTAGGCTCGAACGTGTCGTCAGCGTATGCGTAGTTGCCGCTGAGCGAACCTACGGTGAGCCCAGTCGTCTGCTGCCAGCCTGGGCCCCCGGTTACGTCGGGGATGCTGGTGGTGTTGCCCGCGTCCATAGAGATGACCAGGGCGTGGCCATCCCCAGTGAGATACAACTGGAGGTTATACAAGAAGTCTGCAGCTGTATCGGTCACGCCGGTCACCGTTACCCGGCCCGTGCCACTATCGGTATCGCCCGTGCCAGGGGCGTCAATAGCATAGGTTCCGCCGGTTATGGCCTCACCACCCTGAGCGTTTTGCGAGGTGATGTCGTTGAAGCTGAGCTGGCCGGCTACGCTGCTACTGCTCGAGTTGAAGTCAAGTACCGCGGCAGCCTGGAGGGCCCCGTTAACGTCCTCACCAGACAAGCCTACGACGTAGTTGGATCCGGAAATCGAGCCGCCCCCAAAGGTGCCCGTCCCGGTCTGGGCGAGCGCAAGGCCGCCCGTGGTGGAACAGAGAGCGTCGTTACAGGCCTCGGTGGTGGGGTTCAACCAATTCTCGACCAGGCGGATGTGATTGGCATCAATGATGTAGCCATCCAGCACAATCCCCGGGCTGGATGTGAACAGGCTGGAGTTCAGTGTGAAAGTCACGAAACCGTATGGGTTTGAAGTTGGACTCACAACAGTGCTGACAGTGAAGGCATTCTCAGGGAAACTGGCCCCGCTGCAGGTCTGGGTCTCGCTGTCATAGTTGCCGCAGAAGTCGTTAATGTCGAAGACGCTCCCGTTGCCCGAGATTCCACCGACACTGTCGACCTCTATTACTCCTCCGGCTCCGATGGCGAGCTCGTAGGGATCCACGCCGCCGAGGCCAAACGCGTAACTGCACGGTGTAGTTGACGAGGCCGATGGGCAGAGGGGACCGGTGCTGGTCTGGAAGTCGAGCTCGCCTTTGCCGCTGGCCCATGTGTCGTACTCGATGGCCAATCCCTTGGTGGTGGATGCCATCGAAACGTCGAGAACAATGGTGCCGCTGCCGTCGCCTAGCGTGCCCGCGCCGGGACCGATGTTCGTGTCGCCCGTGTTGATGGTAATCGTTATATTGGTGTCGCCCTGCGTTGTGCTCGCGGCCACACTGCCTCCGGTAATCGCCTCGGCTGCGGCGTTGTAGTTGTAGTCGGAGAAGTCCTGCTGCCCGCCGGTGATTTGCCCCGCGCTGTTGAGGGCAAAAGCCCCCGCGAGAAGATACGGGCTGGGGCCGTTCCCCGCAGCGCCAGAGTCGGTCCCCGACACAAAGAACACGTAGTTGCCTGCCGCTAAGGAAGTGACGGCCGTGTTGGTCAGTGCGAACGTCGCCGGCGTAGTGGCGCCGCTGGTCGTGGCCGTTACGTTATACGATCCCGTCGTCGAGTTTGCCGTGCACGTGGTGGTTGCGACGCCGCTGGAGTTGGTCGTAGCCGTGGTGCTCGCCAACGTACAACTTGCACCCGATGAGGGAGCCGTGAACGTAACCGTCGCGCCGCTATCCGGCGATCCATTGGAGGTCACTGTCACTTGCAGCTGCGTTGCGAATGCAGTACCGATTGTCGCGCTCTGTGGTGTTCCCGCGGTCGCAGAAATCGCTATGGTCGGCGGCGGCGGCGGGGTGCTGGACGAACTGCTACTGCTGCTGCATGCGACCAGGGCCGCAATCATGGCCAGTCCGAGGAATAGAAGAATCGCTTTGTACAATTTCATCGCGCACCTCCGTTAACTTCCCCTTGGCGGACGTAGGCGGTGTCGCGACGGGGACCGCGCGGCGATTGCACCAATAGCAGCGCTCCGTTTAAATTGCGCACCGTAACCGTCCGACCGTCAAAGCTCACCTGCCGGACGAGCAGGTATTCCCTCCCGTGAGCTTTTTCTATCGCCCCGACGATCTGCACGGCAGCGCCGGCACGAAGGGCCGCCCGGATTTCCTTTGTCATGTACGGGCCAAGAGCGGCGTCGAACGCTCCCTCTGGTCCATTTACGAGGAGGTGTAGACCGGCTGGGCTACCCGCTTCCGGCGCGGCGACGACTTCCTGAATCGTCCCGGTGACGGTAATTTCGTGCGCCCTGTCATATCCGGGAACTGCTGTCTCTGTGTGCGAGTCCGCTGGTTGGGAAATAAGTGGAACTGCCAGAATCGCCAGCAGAGCTATCAGGCCGGCGATCAGGGGTATGGGAGTGTTGAATCGACTACGATTCATAGGCATTGCTCCTTGGGAGATATTTTTTCGTGATGTGACACTGGAATGTGGCCGCCTGGGAGCGGTGCTGAAATTCTCATTGAGCTTCGATGTGCAATAGCAACCCCCGGAAGATCTGGGAGGGGGGG
>JASHOH010000191.1 GCA_030041215.1 Candidatus Sulfotelmatobacter sp.
TTGCTTTCACTTTTTGTGCTCGGCGCCGGCGCGATTGCGCAATCCGCGTCACCCTCAACTGTCGGAACCGTTCACGTCGATGTCACTCCCGGCCATGTCATCAACTCCTTCGATCCCGATAGCGCGCTCGGCAGCTCGATTGATGTGCTGTCGCACGACGATATCGACAAGGTTTACACGCCGCACATTATTCAGGAGTCGCTCTCGGCGGGCTGGGGGCCGATTACCTATCGCAACAATTCCGAATTGCGCATGGCAGCCTGGCACTGGACCGAGAACGGAACCTGGAGCGATGGCGCGAACACGAGCGGCTACTTTACCGGTAGCACCGAACTCAAGGAGCCGATCCGCTACATTCTTTCTTACGCGCTTCCCCACCGCGGGTTTTCCACCAGCGGAGATCGTCCCCTGCAAGGTCCCAATCTCACGTATTGGAAAAGCAATCCGTATCTGACAAGCAAATTCACCGGGGAGGGCGACGCGCTCCATCCGCAATGGGTGGTGGTCGATCTGCAGTCGGAGAAACCAGTTGATGCGATACGAATCGTGTGGGCCAGTCCGTACGCGGTGACGTATCAGATGGAGTATTGGGTCGGAAAGCTGGCTCTCGACTTTGACCTGGGCCCGCAAGGCGAGTGGAAGACGTTTCCCGCCGGCGCAATCAAGAGTGCCCAGGGCGGAACCGTTACTTTGAAGCTCGCCGACGCGCCGATTTCCACGCAGTATGTGCGCGTCCTGATGACAGAATCGTCCAACACTTGTGATCTGCACGGATCCGGTGATGTCCGGAACTGCGTCGGCTACGCGATCCAGAGCATCCGCCTCGGCGCGATCGATTCCAGCGGCGCCTTTGCCGAAGTCGAGAAAACGTTCAACGAAAACCCCACCACCTACATCTCGTCATCGATTGACCCGTGGCACTCCGTGGCCGACGTGAATGCCACCGGCAGATATCAGCACACTGGCTTCGATCTTTTCTTTACCAGCGGCATCGCCAATAATCTACCCGCGATGATTCCGGTCACGATGCTCTACGGCACGCCCGATGACGCGGCCGCGCAGATTGCCTACATTGAGAAGCGCGGATACCGCATCGGATATGTTGAATTGGGCGAAGAGCCCGACGGCAAGCATGCCATGCCGGAAGATTACGCTGCGTTGTACCTTCAGTGGGCCGCAGCCATTCACAAGGTGGACCCGGCCCTCAAGCTGGGCGGACCGGTCTTCGAAGGCGTGAATGAAGACATACGTGTTTGGCAGGACGCGCAAGGCCGTACCTCATGGATGGGCCGCTTCGTCGATTACCTGAAAACGCATGGCCGAATCTCCGATCTTGCGTTCGTGTCCTTCGAACATTATCCGTTCGAGCCGTGTAACATCACATGGAAAACCCTGTACACCGAACCGCGCTTGATGAAACACATCCTCGAGGTGTGGCGAAACGACGGCGTTCCCAAAGACGTACCACTCATGGTGACGGAAAACCATCTTTCCTGGGTGCTGACCGGGCCAATGACCACAATTTTCGCGGCGCTCTGGCTGGCCGACAACGTGGGTTCTTTCTTCGAGGGTGGCGGCGCGGCCTTTTATCACTCACCGATCCAGCCGCAGGGCATGCAGAAGACTTGTCTCGGCTGGTCGTCATGGTCGAATTTCGTCTCTGACGAAACGTACGAGATCAAGGGTTACACGTCGCCTTACTTTGCCGCTCACATGATCAATCAGGAATGGGTGCAGCATCACTCTGGCGTGCATCACATGGTGCCTTCTTACGCAGACATCAAGGACGCGGAAGGAGACATCATGGTTACCTCCTATGCGGTCTATAGGCCCGATGGAAACTGGTCGCTGATGCTGGTCAACCGCGACGAAAACAGCCCGCACTCTGTGAAGGTGCAATTCGAGGACGCAACGAGAAAGCGTGCGGAGGCGTTTTCCGGAGCTGTCACTCTCATTACTTTTGGTAGTGAACAGTATGTCTGGGTTGACGATGGTCCGAACAGCCACGCCGATCCGGATCATCCTCCGGTCGCGAGGACTATAGCCACCAGCCCGCAAACTGTGTTCACGCTGCCGAAGGCGTCCATCACCGTTCTGAGAGGGAAGGCAACGGCCGTCTTTAAGGCTGAGCCGTAAGGTGCTACGCGGTCGGCAAATAGCAAAGCTTGCGTGGGCAGCAGCGGAGCTACCGCTGCCGCCCTGTTTTGAGTCATCAGGGCTTATCTTAGCCTGCGATCCTATCGAGCCCTGTAACCGAATAGTTTCTTACATTCGTCACGTAGAAAACCGCCGATGACGGGTATAGAGTGATTGCCCTTCTCGAAAACGAATCGGCAGGGAATGAGGCAGGCTCGCCACTTGTATTCTTCCGTCCCGCGCTTTCGTCCATAAGCGGCGATGTCTTCCTGCGAGACTCCGTATACGACGGCACCGATTCTTGCCCATACGCAGGCACCTGCACACATGGCGCAGGGTTCGTGCGTGGTGTAGAGCACGAACTCGGTCAGGTAGCGGCCATAACCGCTCGATACGTATTTAAGCGTTTCTAGCTCCACATGCTTGATGCTTGACCCTGAAGTCTTTACGCGGTTTCCCGCGCTGGCAATGACTACTTCGCGCCCGTCCGTTACGCGGGTGATGACCGCGCCGATGGGATAATCCCCTCGGTCACGGGCACGCTTGGCCTCCGCGATTGCCAACTGCATAAACTTCTTCTTCGGCTTGTAGGAAGCAGCGATCACGCTGGGATCATATCGCAGGGCGAGGATTATTAAGGCTCCGAATCTATTCCTCGGTCAGCTGTGGCACAGCGTCTGCTCGGTCAAGCAGGAAAACAGTAACCTGCTCGTAGGGCTGCTTGCCGACATTCACCGCCCGATGCACGCGGGCACTCGGCTCTTCCCACTCGACCTGACCCGCTGTGATCTGGATACGCTGGCTCTCGCCTCCGTCGCGGTATTCGATTGACAGAATATCGCCGCTCAGCACCGCCGCGACTCGATGGAACGGGTCGCGATGCCACGGCATAGCCTCACCGGGAGCAAGCCGCAGACGGCGCACCATCGTGGTTTCGTGATGTAGCACGATTTCGTCGGTCATGGTCGTCTCTGAAACAGGCTCGGCTGGCGATCATAGCAGACGGCTCCCACGGAGTATGCTATGAGGGTCGAGCAGGAGCAGGAAACGCACAGAGTCCGCCTAAAGCGATCCCGAAGTCATTGATTGGCTCATCTGGGCCGAAGAGAACAATAGTGGCAAATCATTCTGCCGTGTCCCTCAGATGGCAATTGGGTTTTGATGGGTCGTCTGTTAACTCGACATGCAAACAAGCTGAAGCTGGCGTGATGTCGCTAACGCGATCAGCATAATTGATCTGAATGTCGAATTCGTATTCCTTAATACCCTTCTCAAAAAAACGCGCCTGACGTGCGCGAGATAAGTCTCCGAAGCAACAAATCTCAACACGATTATCGGTATGCCAGATTTTAATGACATTTAAAGGTTTCTCAACGCTGGGGTATTGTGTGATCTCTCGAACTTCGTTCTCGTTATCCCATTTCAGAACCAATGAAACGAATTCAGCCGCCTCCCACTCACCGCTCGAAGCTGTATGTGTTCACGACAATCGGCGCGAAATCGGTTTGGACCGCGTCTTAAGCCGCTCGCGCCTTCACCGTGCTGAAGACTCTGGCCCTCGGCTGGCCACTGCCAGCAGATACCACGATGAGTGCGGCAGCCACTGTTCGCCCCAGCGCCAGTCGTTGTCGGCGCCGGTCACGCGGTATGGTATCAAGTAATCGATGTCGCTTTCGTCTTTGAATCCGCTGGTGATTCCGTTCGAGATTCCGCCCGGCGTGTTGGTGAACTCCCACGAATCGAAGTACATATACGGAGGATTGTTCCGGCCGACACCGTTCAGCATGCAGGAATCGAAGGGATTCTCGCCGAGAATCCAGTTCAGCTGATTCGTGGCAAAGGCTCCGAGTTGAGCGCGGAATGCCCCATCGCTCGGAAACGCACGCTCGGCCAGCCGCGCTGCAGTCGCCACCGAGGCCAACCGTGCATTCTCCCCCTGCCACCACGGAGCCGCGTCGCTGTTATGTGGGAAGAAAAAGCTGCTATGCCGGGCGCCGGTTTTATCCTGCACATATTCGCGACTGTAGCCGAAGGGATTCGTGACCTCCGCCGTGAGCGCCAGCTCGAACTCCAAGGATTTCTTCACCACATCAAGTACTTGCTGCTTCGTCGCCGCATCGGCAATTTCGGAATAATACAGCAGGCTCACGACGGGGAATCCGCCGTCGGAGGCATGAAAGAACGGGCGCTCGCGATCATCGGCTCGCCAATAATTCTTGTAGCCTCCTGCACTGATCTGGCGGCTCATGAGGCTCTTCGCCCGGCGATCGGCGGCCAGCTTGTACTTGTCGTTTTTCGTGGCGCGATACAGTTCCGTGGCCGCAGCCAGCGCGCAATAATCGTCTACAATGTTTTCCTTGCCGTCGTTGATGAGCTTGAAGCTGTTTTTCTCCAGATAGTCGAAGGCATCCTCGGCAGCTTTCAGGTAAGCCGCGCTGGAGAACTCTCCCGAGACCGGATAGGTGCTTGCCATGGCCAGCGCGGCAACGGCGATTCCGCCGCCGGAGCGGTAGCTGACTTCGTACTCAAGATCGCTGTTCGCCGATTCGACCATGTCTTTCGCTCCTTGCCCTGGAGCCGCCTCGATGCCAAAGCGCTTCATCTCACCGGCGATCTTCCGGCCCTGAGGAGTCTGATCGACTCCGCCCGTCGAGACCGATCGATAAAACGATCCGCCCGGCACTCTCATGCGAACGAGGTAGTCCGCTCCGAACATGGCTTCCGCCAGCAGGTGCGGCTGATACCGTGCAAAGTTCGGATTTCCCCGCAGCTTCGTCTGCTCGTAGCTTTTGAGCAGGCCGTAGACGGCGAGCGGAATCTGCTGTGGATTGAAGTAGGTCGAGAACGACAGGTGCGAAAAATGCTTGCCGTAATCGCCGGTCGCGTCCCACCACCCGCCGTGTGCATCGACCGTGCCCTTCTTCGTGCCTTCAAACTCTAGATGGCTGTCGGCCTTGTCGTACTCGCCGGCGCTGCGCTCGTCCTTGAAATAGAAGATGACGTCCTGCATCGTGTTGCGTTCGAGCAAATCACGTTGGACGAGAAACGGAAATGAGCGCACACTCGCCGCCCCCGAACTGCACTCTAGGTAGTATTTCCCTTCAGTCGTGAACGAGTCGAGATCGAGCGTCCAGAAATACCAGTCCCGCCATTTTTGGACGGGGCCGGCTGCTTTCGCTGGCACTGACAGGACCTGCTGGTCGGTCGCGTAATCCTTTAGCGCGCAGTTAGAGATGCTGTCGCCGGCCTTGCCCTGAATCACCGCATGCTTGGGACCGTCAACTTCATATCCCAGATGATTGGTGAGGACCTTCAACTCGCCGGCCAAGCATTGGCCTGAGAAGACGATGAGCAGACTGCAAACGAGAATCACAGAAGGATGCCGCTTCATAAGAACCTTTCCTACGTCAGTGGGGATCAGGCAA
>JASHOH010000192.1 GCA_030041215.1 Candidatus Sulfotelmatobacter sp.
GCATTTTCTGGCGTGGTGTGTGGAGCGGCAGATTGAGTTAGTACACATTCAGCCGGGAAAGCCGACGCAAAATCCGCATGTCGAGAGCTTTCACGGCCGCTTGCGGGAAGAGTGTTTGGCGATAAGTTGGTTTCAGAATTTGTTCGACGCGCGGCGAAAGATCGCGGCGTGGCAGAAGGAGTACAACGAAGAACGACCGCACAGCAGTCTGGGATATCGGACACCAAAGGAGTTTGCTACATCGCTGAGGGCGGCTGAGGCCGGCTCCGCTTTGCTGGCTGCGCCGTCCTCAGCCGCAAACCCGAAGGTGGAAACTGTCGTATGATCGCGTGCGCGAAAGATGGGGGCAGGTCAGACCGTTACGTTCGAGTCCCGGTCAGTTAACTGCAACAACATCCCAGCTCCCCATTGTGTGTCGTGTCGCGTTTTCCATCCTCATCAACCGCTAGCCTCCGTTTCCCACAACTTCTCCACAACATTCCACATCCGCTATATTCAACATAATCGTCTTTTGCCCGAAAATTATTGATCCATGGCTAACCCCGGCGATTTCGCGCACACCGTCAAGCAGCAGGCGGATATCGTCCGCATTATCGGCGAGTACGTCAAGCTGAAAAAAGCCGGGGCACAGAATTTTGCCGGGTTGTGTCCGTTTCATGGCGAAAAGACGCCGTCGTTCTCCGTGCATGCGACGCATCAGTTCTATCACTGCTTCGGCTGCGGCGTTTCGGGTGATGTTTTCAGCTTCGTACAGAAGATCGAAGACATTACTTTTCCCGAGGCTGTGCGGCTCGTTGCGCAGAAGCTCGGCATTCCACTGCCAAAAGCTTCCTACTCCAGCCCGCAGGAAGCGAAGGAAGCGCGTGTGCGCGCGCAGTTGCTCGAGATTCACGAGCGCGCTGCTGCATTTTTTCAGGAGTGCCTGAGGCGTTCTGAGGGAGCGCGGGCGCGCGAGTACCTGAAAGGCCGCGGGCTGGACGAAAAGACAATCGCTCAATTCCGCGTCGGCTACGCCCCTGATTCCGGATTTCTGCTGCGTGATCGGCTGGCGGGCGAGTTCAGCGAGGAAGTGCTGCGCGAGAGCGGGTTGTTTTCGTGGAAGGAAGCGGCGAATGAGTCGCCAGTCGCGAGTCCCGAGTCCCGAGTCCCGAGTAATCGGGATGCTGCCCGAGATGTGGATGGGGGAGCCAGCCGAAGCGATCAGGCAAATGCAGAGATCCTTCGCTCCGTTCAGGATGACAAAGGAAGTGTGAACGATGACGGCCTGGAGACTCGCAATTCGGGACTCAGGACTCAGGACTCGCGGCTCGCGATGTACTCCAAGTTCCGCAATCGGGTGATGTTTCCCATCACCAACGATGCCGGCAAAATCATTGCCTTCACCGGCCGCACGCTATCGACCGACGAAAAAGCCGGGCCGAAGTACTTGAATTCTCCTGAAACGCCGATCTATTCGAAAAGCAAAGCTCTTTTCAACCTCGACAAAGCCAAAGAAGCCACTCGCAAGCTCGACTATGCCATTCTGGTCGAAGGCCAGATGGACTGCATCTCCCTCTATGCTGCCGGATTTCACAATGTCATCGCCAGCTCCGGCACGGCGTTCACTGAAATGCAGGCAAAGCTGCTTGGGCGGTTCAGCAAGAATGTGGTAGTGAATTTTGATCCCGATACGGCGGGCACGCGCGCTACAGAGCGCACGTTGGGCCTGCTGGTGGAGGAAGAATTTCAGATCAAAGTGCTTACGCTGGAGCAAGGGTTCGATCCCGATCTTTACATTCGCCGCAAGGGAGCGGACGCCTACGGGCAGGCGCTGCGCCACTCGCAGAAGTATTTCGATTACCTGATCGACCGGGCCCGCAAGCAATTTCCTGTGCGCAGCGCTGAGGGCAAAGTAAAAGCGGTGAACTATCTCCTGCCGCACATTCAGCGCGTGCCGAATCGCATCGTACGCGATGAACTGGCGCAGGAGATTGCCCAGAAGCTTGGCATCGATTCGGCTGTTTTGCGGCAGGAACTGCGGCATGTGGCGGCACAGCGCTCGGCTTCCAGCGTAAAATCCGTCGCGGAGGCATACGTTACTGACGCCGAGCGCATTCTGATTCGTGCCCTGGCCTCTTCACGGCAAATGCAGGCAGGCGATGCGTACATCTCCACCCGCGACGGCGTCGACGATGAATTTGACCCGGCCCGGCAAGCCCAGTATGCCTTTCAGCATGAAGGCCTACACCGTGGGCTGGCCACCGAGTCTTTAGTTGATGCACTGCTGAATGCCAGCCCGGAAACTGCCGATGTAATGCAAGTCCTCGCTTCAGAAGGCGACCACGCAATGCTGGCGTCGATACTGCTGAAAGGTGACGAGGAACTTACGGCTGAGAGTCTGGATAATGCGCTGCGGGCATTACGGCGAATTCACTACCGCCGCCGGCAGGAACAGGTGCAGAGTGAACTAAAAAAGCCCGGCATCAGTGGCGACCGAGAGAGGATGCTGGAATTGTTGCAGGAACTGGAGAAACTGAGCCGCGCCCTGCGGGATCCCGGTTTGGCGGATGGGCCGAGGCCGGGCGCTTAGCTATTTCCGTGCATCGGAATGCCTGCAGGCACGGTGTCCGAAAAGGGGATGGAGCCAAAATCGTTTCGAAAGCATCTAAATATTTAAGAAAGTTGGAGATAGCGGCGGACGCGCGGAACATCACAACGGGGACAATAGACCAGACTGGCGTAAACGTGCTAAACTCTGTAAGTTTGCGCTGGCGGCAGAACTCCGCGCTATCCCAGGCCCACCTTTCAAACAGCATCAACGCTCTGCACGCGGAGCAAACAGAACAATTTTGAGGACAACTCTTGGCTCTTGAAGACAAGTTCGATGACATAAAAAAGCTGGTCGATGCCGGGAAAGAGAAGGGATACCTTACCTATGATCAGGTCAATGACCTTATCCCGCACGATGTGCACAGTCCCGAAGACCTGGACGACCTGCTGACTACGATTGGTACGCAAGGCATCGACGTGCTGGAAGGCCCCAAACCGCCTTCTGCAGCGCTCGACCGAAAATTCGAAGACCTGGAAGAAGGCGAGGACGTTGAACTCGACCTGACCCCGGGTGCGCTGGAAAAAACCAATGACCCCGTCCGCATGTATCTGCGCGAGATGGGAACCGTTCCACTGCTCACGCGCGAAGGCGAAGTGGAAATCGCCAAGCGCATCGAGCGCGGCCAGTTGCGCGTGCTCAAGGCGCTCTCGCGCTCGCCCATTGTGATTCACGACCTGCTCGCCATGGGCGAAGACCTCAAGAAAGGTGTGCGCTCCATCAAAGAGGTCGTCACCTTCGACGAGGAAGAAATCACCGACGAGATCCTGCAAAACCGGCTGAACGAGTTCACCGGCAAGATCGACCACATGGCCAAGCTGTATAAGCGGGTGGGTGTGCTGCAGGAAAAATACACGCAGGTTTCGGAAAAGAAGCGTCCCAAGGACCATCGCCGTGCCCGCCGCAAGCTGGCCCGTGCGATCGTCTACGTTTCTCGAGCCGTGCGAACGCTCGGCTTTACCAACACTGAACGCAAGCGGTTGATCGACCGTGTAAACAAGACGGTCGATGCCATGCGTTCTCTCGACCGCCAGGCGCAAAACCTAGAGCGCAAGGCAGAAGCCACGCGCAGTGAAGACGTAAAGAAAGAGTATCGCCGGCAGGCGCGCGCGGTCCGCAGTGAAATCGAAAAGCTCGAACAAGAGGCCGGCCTGTTGTTCTCGGAGATCAAGCGCACGCAGCGCGAGATCATCCAGGGCGACATGGACGCCGAGCAGGCCAAGCGCGAGCTGATTGAGGCCAACCTGCGCCTGGTGGTTTCGATTGCGAAGAAGTACACCAATCGCGGATTGCAATTCCTCGACCTGATTCAGGAAGGCAACATCGGCCTGATGAAGGCGGTCGACAAGTTCGAATACCGCCGCGGATACAAGTTTTCGACTTATGCCACATGGTGGATTCGGCAAGCGATTACCCGTGCCATTGCCGACCAGGCGCGTACGATTCGCATCCCGGTACACATGATCGAGACGATCAACAAGCTGATTCGCACCTCGCGGCAGCTTGTGCAGGAACTGGGACGCGAGCCAACGTCGGAAGAAATTGCCAAGCGCATGGATATTCCTGTGGCGAAAGTGCGCAAGGTGCTGAAGATCGCCCAGGAGCCTATTTCTTTGGAGACGCCGATCGGCGAAGAAGAAGATTCGCACCTTGGCGACTTTATCGAAGACCGCGCAGTCGTTTCACCGGCCGAGGCGGTGATCAATGTGAACCTGAAGGACCAGACTGGACAGGTCTTGCGCACGCTGACTCCGCGCGAAGAAAAAGTCATCAAGATGCGGTTTGGTCTTGAAGATGGTAGCGAGCACACTTTGGAAGAAGTTGGACAATCGTTCGCAGTCACGCGCGAACGCATCCGGCAGATCGAAGCCAAAGCGCTGCGCAAGCTGCGACATCCATCGCGTTCGCGGAAGTTGAGAGCGTTTATGGATGGAGTACGGGACTAGAGGCTCTTAACCAGAAGAACAGAGCGGTTCAGTATAGAAGTGTCTGTCAAACGTCGCTCAGTATCTCAAAAGCCCCGAGCTGACCGGGGCTTTTGTTTTTCACACGAAAGCAGGTTAGGCATTTGTTCTCTTCAGTGTCTAAGTGATTGAAATCTCGTCAGGGCAAGTTGCTCCCCAAAATTTCCTCATTCTTTTCCTCAGCCTTCCACAACGAAGTTTTCCTCTCCACAGCTTCTGCACAATTGTGGAAAGTTTTTCTGTTGCTCTCAAAAGCGACTTGCCTCAGAGTGGGTCCAGCGAATACGTGGCAATTCTCAAGTGATTGCCCAACGATGTTTGCGGTGACGCTGGTGGCAGCCGGCAATTCTCGAGGGTGAATTGCCGGGGGAAATTGGAACCGCGCGTGAGCGCATACCGGTTGCCCGGGCATTGCGGCCTCCTCCAAAGCCTGCTCTCGGAGCAGGTTGGGCCGCTGGCTACCGCAATGGCTGGGGTTATGCGTTTCTCCGAACCGCACGGCCGCAGTCAGCGCTGGCAAAAGTGGCACTCATCGTGAGCGCTGTCGGGCTGGTGCCATCGGCTCGCTGCTCCTGGCAGCGGGCTGGCGATGCTTGAGACCCATGTAACGATATGGCCCGGGTGGCTGGCCCGGGCCATATTTGTTTTTGGGGTAAGTTTCTTGGCCGCTGATTTCACGCGGAGCGTCACCGGCGAGAAGGGTCTAGCAAGTAAGATGTTAAGGACAGCCGCCCTCGGCTGTCCGGCGGCTCAGTTTTACCGGGCCGCAGTAACGTATAGATTCGCATATCCCCCCGCGTTTTCTCGCGCGTTCCACAAAATATCTTCTCCCTTCACAGCTTCTTCACAAAATCATTTGCCGTTTCGCCTTACATTCGCTTATGCTGGATCCACAATCTGCGCGACATTGTTTTGGCGCCATGGCCACAACCGACTACCACATCAGCACGCTTCCCGCGAACGTAGAAGCTGAGCGCTCGATTCTGGGAGCCATCCTGCTCGACAACTTTGCTTATAACCAGGCTGCCGAACATCTGCGCGTGGAAGATTTTTCGCTCGACTCGCACCGGCGAATTTACGGTCGAATGGTCGATCTGGCGGAGAATTCGCGTCCGATCGATTTAATAACGCTCGTCGAGGAACTCGAGCGGCACAAAGATTTGCAAGCCGTCGGCGATGTGGGATACGTCTCGAGTCTCACCTACGGAGTTCCTGAGCGGCCCAGCATTGAACACTACGTCAAGATTGTCCGCGACAAGGCTCTGCTGCGCGGACTGATTCACGCCGCCAATACGGCCATCGCGCGCGCCTCCGATCAATCTGACGCCGCTGAAGAAGTCCTCACCGATACCGAAGCCGCAATCTTCCAGCTCTCGGAGAAGCGCATCGGCCGCGGCTTCATGGGGATTCGCGAGATCGTTCAGGAAAAGTTCGGATCGATCGACGCCCTGCTCGAACGCGGCCAGCGTATCACTGGACTGGCGACGCATTACGAGCATCTCGATGAAATGACCAGCGGTTTGCAGCGCTCCGACCTGGTCATCATCGCCGCCCGGCCATCGATGGGCAAAACGGCGTTCGCAATCAACATCGCCGAAAATGCTGCGCTCGCCGATCAGCAAGTTGTGGGAGTGTTTTCTCTGGAGATGTCGCGCGAAGCCTTACTATTGCGTCTTCTCTCTTCCACTTCGCGCGTTGACTCTCGCAAAATACAAACCGGAACTTTTTTCCAGGATGATACACGCAAGATCAAGCGGGCCATGGAGCAATTGGCCGAAGCGCCGATATACATCGACGATACACCCGGCATTACGCTCAGCGAAATGCGGGCCAAGGCACGGCGATTGAAGCAGTCGCAAGGACGGCTTGACTTGATCATCGTTGACTATCTTCAGCTCATGTCGGGCGGGAGCAAGCGTTATGAAAATCGCACCCAGGAAGTTTCGGCAATTTCCCGCGGCCTGAAAGCCCTGGCGAAAGAGCTCGCGGTGCCTGTGGTCGCGTTATCGCAGTTAAGCCGCGCTCCTGAGAGCCGCGGCGGCGATCATCGCCCGCAGCTCGCCGATCTGCGCGAATCGGGCTCGATCGAGCAGGACGCCGATCTGGTCATGTTCATCTTCCGCGAAGAGGTTTATAAGCAGGATGACCCCGATCTGATGGGCAAAGCCGAGATCATTATTGCCAAACAGCGCAACGGGCCGACCGGAAAAGTCCAGTTGGCATTCCTCAAGAACTGCACCAGATTCGAGACAATGGTGGAGGGCGGCTTCAGCCCCGAAGAATAAGAGCTTTGGGGTCCAGGGACTACTGTAGTTTTGTTTGGTAAATGCCTTAGGTGTTGAGACTTGCATCATTCCACAATGCTGTGGAAAAGATTGTGGAATAGCCGACATCGCGGAAATTGCCGCCGGCGAAAAGCTAGCCAATGCTTCAGAAGGCATAGCTTTTTCTGCCTCTAAGGCTCTGAATAGTAACCAGTTATACAATTCACTCGGCATTAACATCCACTCACCAAGCACATCGGCAACCCATTCCTATCTTGGAGTTTTGCACATTCGAGTTGTGCCCCGGACTTCAGTTGCTCTCCTCGCCAACCTTGAGAACCGCCAGAAAAGCCTCCTGCGGGATATCGACCCGGCCGATGCGCTTCATTCGTTTTTTGCCTTCTTTCTGCTTTTCCAGCAGCTTGCGTTTTCGGGTAATATCGCCGCCGTAACACTTGGCCAGAACGTTCTTGCGCATAGCCGAAACGGTTTCCCGGGCGATGATCTTTGCCCCAATCGAGGCCTGAATAGGAACCTCGAACATTTGCCGGGGAATGAGCTGGCGCATCTTGGTCACCAGAGCCTTCCCCCGCTCGTAGGCGAAATCGCGGTGCACGATGATCGAAAGCGCGTCCACCGGATCGCCCGCGACCAGAATGTCGAGCTTCACCATCGGCGACTCCCAGTAGCCCGCCAGGTGATAGTCGAGTGACGCATACCCGCGGGAAACCGTTTTCAGTCGATCGTAGAAATCCAGAACGATTTCATTCAGCGGTAACTCATAATGCAACATCACGCGCGACGAGCTGACATATTCGAAGGTCTTCTGCTTGCCACGTTTTTCTTCGACCAGCTTCAGAATTCCACCGACGTATTCTTCATTGCTGAGAATCGTCGCGAGGATGACCGGCTCCTCCACTTTGTCGATTTCGCTCGGATCGGGCCAACGCGAGGGATTATCGACCTCGATCAAAGTTCCGTCGGTCTTGGTGATCTTGTAGCGCACGCCGGGCGCAGTGGTGATCAGATCGAGAGCAAATTCACGCTCCAGCCGCTCCTGAATAATCTCCATGTGCAGCAAGCCAAGAAATCCGCAACGGAAGCCGAAGCCCAAGGCGGCCGAGCTTTCCGGCTCGAAGAAGAACGATGAATCGTTGAGCCGCAATTTTTCCAGAGCTTCGCGCAGGCGCGTGTGCTCATGCGCATCGACGGTGTAAAGTCCGGCGAAAACCATCGGCTTGATTTCTTCGAATCCGGGAAGCGGCTCGATCGCAGGATTCGCATCGTCGGTGATGGTGTCGCCGATCTTTGTGTCGGCGACGTTCTTAATATTGGCAATCAAGAACCCGACTTCGCCCGCTTTCAGTTCATCAACTTCGACGGGCTTGGGGGTAAGCACGCCGAGGGTTTCAACGTCAAAGGTCGCATTATTCGACCACAGCCGGATCCTCTGCCCTTTGCGCAGCGTCCCCTGAAATACGCGCGTGAGCACAATTACGCCGCGGTAAGCGTCGAACCAGGAGTCGAAAATCAGCGCCTGGAGCCGGTTTTCGGGGTTGCCTTTCGGCGGCGGCACGCGCTTCACGATCGCTTCCAGCACATCAGGCACGCCCTGGCCGGTTTTTGCGCTGATCAGAATCGCATCGGAAGCGTCTAGCCCCACGGCGCTTTCGATCATCTCTTTGGTTCGCGGAATGTCCGCGCTTTGCAGATCGATCTTGTTGATGACCGGAATAATTTCCAATCCGTTATTGATGGCGAGGTACGCGTTGGCGAGCGTTTGCGCCTCGACGCCTTGAGAAGCATCGACTACCAGGAGCGCCCCTTCGCACGAGGCCAGCGAGCGCGAAACTTCATAGGAAAAATCGACGTGGCCCGGGGTGTCGATCAGATTCAGCTGATAAGTATCGCCATCGTGTGCCGTATACATCATGCGCACCGCATGAGCTTTAATCGTGATGCCGCGCTCGCGCTCCAGATCCATTGAATCAAGTACCTGCGCCTGCATTTCGCGCGCAGTGAGCGCCCCGGTCAGTTCGAGCAGGCGGTCGGCCAGCGTCGACTTGCCGTGGTCGATATGGGCGATGATGGCGAAATTGCGGATGTGGGAGGCGTCCATGAGAATGCAGGCTATAGTTCGATTTTAGCAGGCTGAGAATCTGTCTTAGTTCTGGCTCGGCTACAATTTGGAGAGCATGCTCGTTCTCGCCTCTGCCTCGCCCCGCCGCCAGGAACTCTTGGGGAACGCTTGCATTCCGTTCACCGTACAACCGGCCGAGATCGATGAAACACCCCGAGCTGGCGAGTCTCCCCGAGCATGCGCTGAACGGCTCGCGCGGGAAAAAGCGCTCGTCGTCGCCCGAACCGGGCCAGAAGATTACGTGCTCGGCGCCGACACGATCGTCGTGCTTGATGGAGAAATCCTGAACAAGCCACAGGATCCCAACGATGCAGCGCGAATGTTACGCCTGCTTTCCGGCCGCACACACGAAGTGATCACAGGCATCTGCCTCGTGAAACCCGCCTCGGGCGTCCAGTCGCCATTTGCTGGCGACTCATTGAGAACTGAATCTGAAAGAACTCGCGTGACCATGTGCGAATTGTCCGATGCCGAGATCCGCGCCTATATCGCCACCGGCGAGCCTATGGACAAAGCCGGTGCCTACGCCATCCAGGGAATCGCTTCCCGCTGGATTCCACGCATCGAGGGCGACTACAGTAATGTAGTGGGACTGCCGGTTGCGCTGGTGTACAGAATGCTGCGTGAGGCAAAGGTAATCTGAAGGTATCAGCAATCCAAACTAGGCTTTTTTCTCTTCTTCTTTTTCTTTCTTTTTCTCTTCTGGCTCCTTCATCGCCGCTTTGAAGTTGCGAATGCCCTCACCCAACCCCTTGCCAACGTCGGCAAGCTTACTGGTTCCGAAGAGTAAGAGGAAGATTGCCAGAACTAACAACCAGTGCCAGATTGAAAACTCTCCCATACCCCTCCATTCCAGCGTTGCCGCCACGGACAGGGAAATCAACCTTCTCTACAGGAAAGTCTAGGCCAGGTACAGACCAGAGTCAAAGAGCGGACTAGGCGTTCTCTATCATTCCTGCCAGCAGCAGCGCCCTTCGCGGCAGTTCGGAAATCACAATAAACTCGTGCAGGGCGTGCGCGCCATCGCCCACTCCGCCCAGGCCGTCGAGTGTTGGAATGCCCATACCGGCGGTGAAATTTCCGTCGGAGCCTCCGCCCACGGCCGCTTCCTCTAATTTCCATCCAATCTGACCGGCGATCTCGCGGGCCTTCTTATACAGAGCCGCAACGCCCGCAGTGCGCTCCATCGGCATGCGGTTGATGCCGCCTTCTATTTCGATCTTGCAGTGTTTGTCGAACGGCCTCAGGAATCGCAAACTCCGATCAATGGTCTTCGCCTGCTTCGCGCTTTTTATACGAACATCAATCCTGACCGACGCCTCGGCTGCAACTACGTTCGTGCGGGTACCTCCGCTGATTATTCCCGGATTCGCCGAGACGCCTTCGCGCAAATTGTTCATTCGCGCGACAACTCCAATTTGCCGTGCGAGTTCCACAATCGCGCTGTGTCCTTCGCCCGGATCGAGCCCTGCATGAGCAGCCACGCCTGTCACGCTCAACGTATATTCGCCAACTCCCTTGCGCGCTGTTTTCACCGCGCCGCGAAGACCAGCGGCGGGCTCCAACACCAGTACTCCGGCGGATTTCTTTGCCAGCGATTCTGTGATCTTCCGCGAAGAATAGCTGCCGACCTCTTCGTCCGACACCAAAAAAACAATGACGGGCCGCGGCAAACCGCCATGCCAGGTCTGCAATGCTCCGATGGCATAGAGCATCAGTGCAATGCCCGACTTCATATCGAGCACGCCCGGCCCATGCAGCCGGTCGTCTGCGAGCGTGCACCGCATCTTCGCCAGCGTTCCCAACGGATACACCGTATCGTAATGCCCCAGCAGCAGCACTGGTTTCGGTTCGGCGCCCGCATCTGATGACGCAGTAAAATCAACCTGCAAACTATCGCCGAAGTCCTGGCTGCGATGAAATAGCGTCCGGCCTCCCAGGGCTTCGAATTTAGCCGCGAGGAACGCACCGATGCGGTTGACCGCCTGCTTGTTATCGCTGGGCGATTCGATCTCGACCAGCTCTTGTATGGTCTGGACCATGGTTTCCAGGCGTTCTTCAAAATAGCGAAGACGATCTGCCCACAGCCCATCAGCAGAAACGCGCAACGATTGTCTCGTCTTTTTAATAGCAGGATCCTCGCTAATTGCGACGTATGCCAGTCGCTCGATCAACTTCGATAGCTGCGTACTCGAAGCAACGCGGTACAGTATAATCTTGACGCTGCTTGGGACGAACCAACTGAGATGAGTGATACCACCCCGACCGTGACCGTCGCGGAGCCTCTGTCCGCGCTTAACATTCACGACATTCTCAAGATCCTTCCGCACCGCTATCCGCTGCTGCTCATTGACCGCGTGCTCGAGCTGAAGCGTAAAGAGCGCATTGTTGCCATCAAGAACGTGACGATTAACGAGCCATTTTTCGTTGGCCATTTTCCGGGGCTGCCCATCATGCCGGGCGTGCTGATTGTCGAAGCCATCGCCCAGGCCGGGGGCGCGCTTTTGCTTACCGAAGTCGAAGATCGCAACCACAAGATCATGGTCTTCACCGGAATTGAGCGAGCGAAGTTTCGCCGTCCCGTGGGACCTGGCGACCAGTTGCGAATCGAAGTTGAACTCGCTGGCTGGCGCGCCGTCCCACGGTTCATTGCCGCGAAGATGCACGGCGTCGCCACCGTAGATGGAAAACGCGTAGCTGAAGCGACGGTTTCATGCCAGCTCATTGATAGTTCCCGCGGCCGCAACGACGTATCGGACGCCACCGAGGCCTCATCCTAGGAATGAAACGCATTCACACTCGCGGTATGTGCGTTCCACGATGAGCCGCCCATGAACGTTCACCCCACGGCCATCATTGATTCCCGGGCAAAGGTCCCCGCGTCGTGTGTCGTCGGCCCGTATTGTGTGATCGGAGCGGATGTTGAGCTGGGCGAAGATTGCCGGCTTGTATCCCATGTCGCCGTTGAGGGACCCGCAAAAATCGGCGCGGCCAATTCTTTTTTCCCTTTTTGCGCCATCGGCATGGCGCCCCAGGATGTCGCCTACAAAAACGAGCCGACCCGTCTCGAAATTGGTGATCACAATGAAATTCGCGAGTGCGTGACCATCAGCCGGGGCACGATCAAAGGTGGCGGAGTCACCAGGGTCGGCAGCCATACGCTGATCATGGCGTACACGCACATCGGCCACGATAGCGTCATTGGCGACCACTGCATGTTGATTAATGGAGCGACACTGGCAGGCCACGTCACGGTGGAGGAATGGGCCGTGGTCGGTGCGCTCTGTCCCGTGCACCAATACGTCCGGATCGGCGCGCATTCTTATATCGGCGGAGGCACAACAATTACGCAGGATGTTCTGCCTTTTTCCATGACCTCAGCCGCTCGCGACACCCACGCTTATGGCATGAACAAAGTGGGCCTCGAACGCCGGGGATTTTCCAAAGAGCGTATTGCCGAAATCCACCATGCTTACAAAATTCTGCTGGCCTCGAAGCTGAACACGACACAAGCGCTGGCCAAGCTAAAGTCCGAACCGGAGCGCAGCCAAGATGTCGAGATGTTGATTCGCTTCATTGAGGCCTCCGAGCGCGGGATTATCAAGTAAGACAACAGCTCCGGGGGGGTGTACACCGTAACTGCGCAACTGCCTATTCATCTTCCTGACTTTCGGGAAGGATTCCAGGGCCCACCAACACCGGTGGGCCTTTTCTTGTTGGCGAAACAACACAGGCGCAAAAGCATCGCTGACGTAATCAAGCGATAACGCTCATCCTGTCCAATTCCATCGCGCCAACCTGCCTGCCCCCACGTCCCTACACTCCGGTTACTTGCAGGCAGCCAGATTCCAGAGTGCAATTTCTGCAGGAAGACTTATGGGACGACTTTTCGGCTTCGTTGGGCTGGTGGCGGCACTGGCCGTCGGCATGTACATTTATTCCAAACAAATTCAGAGCACGTCCGCCACTGCTGGCGCAAACAATCCCAAGGCTGCCGTAAACATCACGGGCGTGCGCACCGACCTGATGGCGATTGCGCAAGCCGAGCGACGCCACTTCGCGACTGAAGGCAAATACGCCTCGCTCGACGAACTGGTCTCGTCTCACTCCATCACCATCAGCCGCCAGCGCCCTCCTTACACCTATGAAGTTGAGACCAGCAGCGGCGGCTTCCGTGTCGTCGCGACCCGTTCCACCGACGATGGTTCCGGCATGCCCGCGCAGTTGTCCGTTGACGAGAACATGGAGTTCAACGAGTCGCAGTAGCGATTTCACTTCCTATCCTTGTGCAGTCCAAGTGCTAGACTGACTCTTCGTCCATTCGTGTTTAGTTCATGGTTTCCGATAACCAAAAGCTCGGCCTCATCGCCGGAAATGGCAAGTTTCCTTTCCTTGTGCTCGACGCCGCGCGCGCCCAAGGAAACGCCGTTGTCGTTATCGCGATTAAAGAAGAAACTTTCCCCGAGATTGAAAATCATGGCGCCGCGGTTTATTGGCTGTCTCTGGGCGAACTGTCGAAACTAATCAATATCCTTCAGCGGGAAGGTATAACGCGCGCCATCATGGCAGGGCAGGTAAAGCACAAGCAGATTTTCTCCGCGATTCGTCCCGACTGGCGCATGGCCAAGCTTTTGCTTTCGCTCACCACACGCAATACTGACAGCCTGCTCGGTGCCGTAACAAAAGTGCTAGCAGAGGAAGGAATCACGCTGGAAAGCTCGACGGCTTTTCTCGCACCGCTGCTGGCCAAGCCGGGAGTGCTCACCCGCCGCGCTCCCTCCGAGCAGGAACGCAAGAACATCGACTATGGCCGCACCGTCGCACGCCAGCTCGCGCAGCATGATATTGGCCAGACCGTCGTCATCGCCGAATCGGCCTGCGTTGCGGTCGAAGCCATGGAAGGCACTGATGCTACCATCGAGCGAGCCGGACAGATCATGTGCTCACTGCATGGAGAAGCTTCAACGCTGGATCGGGCCCTTACGGTGGTCAAGATTGCCAAGCCAAATCAGGACATGCGGTTCGATGTCCCGGTCGTCGGAGTCAAAACCATTGAAGTCATGCACGCCGCGGGCGCAACCTGCCTCGCCCTGGATGCCGGCAAGTGCCTGCTGGTGGATGGCGCTCGTGTTATCAATGCAGCCGATGCGGCAAACGTGGCGGTTGTAGCAGATCCGGCATGATGCGTCCGATTTACCCGGTGCACCTCTGTGTTGGAAACTCTTTTTGGGATTGAACACATCTGTTGAAGGTGTGCTATGAAACGTTCCAGATCCGAACCCAAATTTCTCGCCGACCAGCTTCGCCGCGCCTTCGAGGGCGATACCTGGCACGGACCGGCGCTGCTCGAGCTATTGCAAGATGTCGACGCCGCCACAGCCGCCACCAAGCAGTTGCCCAATATTCACAGCATATGGGAACTGTTGCTGCACATCGCTGCGTGGGATGATGCCGCCATCCGCCGCTTGTCGGGCCAGAAATGGCAGCCGACCGGTCAAGCGGACTTCCCGCCTGTGCCCAGACCGACAGAAGCCGCCTGGCGCAAGGCCATTGCCCATGCCACACGCACGCACGACCAGCTAATCAAGAGGGTTGCTACCCTGCCGGAATCGAAGCTTGGCGAACGTGTTCCTGGCAAGCGATACGATTTTTACTTCATGCTGCACGGAGTCGTGCAACATGAGCTCTACCATGCCGGGCAGATTGCGATCCTGAAGAAAGCTGGGAGAATTGAGTAATCCGGTAATCGGGTAATTTTGTAATTTGTGGAATTTCAGAACGATAGTTCGCGTCGAACGAGATTTTTCCTTTCGCAATCGGAATGAACAGTAGCTCGCCGGCATGCTGGGGCGGGCGCTCAAATTGCTAAATTACGTAATTACCAAATTACCTCAATTTGCTCCCAGATGCCCTTTTGGCATTTTGCGTTTACAATTTCCTGTTTCCTCTGGCAACTGGCCAACTAAGAAGCCCTCCTGCAAACCGACAACCCGATCTCCGTTGCGGTAGTTGGCGTGGGTGTTTTTGGGCGCAACCACGCCCGCGTTTACAAAGAACTCGAACAGCAGGGTGAGCCGGTGAGGCTGGTGGGGGTGGTCGATCCCAAGCTCGATCGAGCAGATGCGGTTGCACGCGAGTTCGGCTGCAGGGCCTTCGGCTCGGTCGAGCAGATGCTCACCACGCACAGCGAAATCGGAGCCGCATCCGTCGCCGCGCCTACGGTGCATCATCTCTCCGTTGCCCGCGCTCTCATGGAAGCCGGCATCGACGTCCTGATTGAAAAGCCGCTCGCGGCTTCCCTGGCGGAAGCCGACGAACTGGTCCAGATCGCGTCGCGGAACAAATGCATCGTGCAAGTCGGACATCTCGAGCGCTTCAATCCTGCCGTTCGCGCCACAATTCCGCTGCTTTCTCAGCCAATGTTCTTCGAAGTTCACCGCCTGAGCGTATTCACGCCGCGCTCGCTCGATGTTGATGTTGTGCTCGACCTCATGATCCACGATCTGGACATCGTTTTGTCGTTTGTGGATTCCCCAGTAAAAGAAGTGCGCGCAGTCGGTCTTCCTATTCTTTCCAGCAAAGTCGACATCGCTAACGTGCGACTCGAATTCGACTCCGGATGCGTGGCCAACTTCACCGCCAGCCGCGTCTCCACTGAACGCGTGCGCAAACTGCGGTTCTTTCAGCCGCACCAGTATCTTTCCATCGATTACGGACGCCAGGAGGTTCTCGTCTTCACCGTCGGCGCCGAAGGAAAAACGGCCGGATCTCCTAGCGTGAATCCGCAGATTCAGGTCGCGAAGCCGCCAGTTGCCTCCGAAGAACCACTGCATGCTGAGCTGAAATCGTTCCTTCATGCCGTTCGCGACCGCTCAAAACCTGTGGTTCCCCTTGAAGACGGCCGCCGTGCCCTGGCGCTCGCCCTCGACATTCTCGCTGCCATCCGCGAACACGGGGATAAAGTAGGCCTCGCCACGATGGCTCGGAGCATCTAATATCCGCAAAATAAAATGCGTTTTGTCTGGCGGACTGGAAGCTGATAACTAACCGCTGAAGCTGATTTACAAATGTTTACGAACCCGCCTCCCATGCCATTTGTGAAGAGCCAAATCACTCAAAAGATGCGACAATAAAAGCAGCTCGTCCGGTTGCGTTTGCTGGGGTTTTTTCGGCTCGAGGCCACATGCAACGCAGTGCCGGGGATGTGTGTCTAAACGGACAAGTTCGCTTCATGTCTATTACGCAGATTCCATTCCAGGATCCGGTCGCTGCTCCAGAGAAGCCGCAGCCAGAACAGCTAGGGCTTTATGATCGCCAGGGATGGGAAACCGCTTACCGCGCACTCGATGATGACGCACGCGTTCCGCACCTGCTCATCCAGTTGCAGGATGATCTCGCCCGCTCGCGCCGCCGCGAGGCCGCGTGGATTTCCATCATCTTCCATCTGGTGCTGATCATCTTCATCGTCAAGTTCGAAGCGCTGGAAAAGCACTTTCCCTGGATGCATTCGATTGCGGTGGCGGTCCGGACGAATCCTCTGGAAGGCAAGTCGGTAACCTTCCTCGCGCTGCCGCCCGATGCGCAGAAGGTCACACAAAAGCCGAGGACAAACATCATCGGTGATAAAGACCGCATCGCGACGACACGCAGACCAGAACTTGATCTCAAGGAACTGCGAAAAATTCTGCCCAGTCCGCCGCCCGGATCTCCCGGCTTGAACACGCCTCAAGCTGCTCCGCAGCCCCAGTCGCCGGGAGTACAGGCGCAAGCTCAGCAGCAGGCTCCGCAACCCAAAATACAGCCTGACCAGAATCAAGAGATTGCGAAACTGCAAATTCCGCCGCGACCGAACGCGGCGAATGTGTTCAAGAAATACGCCGCGCCGGAATCTGCTGGTTCGCAGATCGCCGAGGCCGGACGCGCAGTTGCCGAGGGGCGCGGCAGATCGCCAGGTGACGGCGGCGATTTTGGATTGGGAACAGCCGCTCACGGTCGCCAGTACGGCAACCTTGAGATTCTCAGCGACACGATGGGCGTCGATTTTGGGCCCTACTTGCAGCGCATTCTTCATGATGTGCGCGAGAACTGGTATGCGGCTATTCCAGAGTCCGCGCAGATGAAAAAAGGCAAACTCGCCATCGAGTTTGCCATCATGAAAGATGGAAGCGTCGCGGGCATGCGGCTGATTGCCAGTTCAGGCGATACGCCCCTTGATCGCGCCGCTTGGGCCGGCATCACCGGCTCAGACCCGTTTCCTCCTCTGCCCAGCGAGTACGGCGGACAGTATCTGGCCCTGCGCTTCCGCTTCTACTACAACCCGTCGAAAGAGGATTTGGAATAAAACTGTGGCTTCCTAGCCCAAAGGCCGGACAGCCGAGGGCGGCTGTCCCCACATGGCCGCGGCTGGGTCTTGGCGTCTCAGCTCTTCCTTAACCGTATTGATCCATCGCCGGTGTGAATCGTTAGCAGATTTCCGCCGCCGTTAAGCTTGCCGTGCAAATCGTTTGAGCGGAACTTCCCTTCCGTGGTGATCGGCACGTCCAGATCGATGTGTCCGTCGCCGGTGTGCAAGTCCACGTCGGCCGCCAAGCCCTCCGGAACCTCAAGAGTCACAGTTCCGTCGCCGCTTTCCAGCCGCCAGTTC
>JASHOH010000193.1 GCA_030041215.1 Candidatus Sulfotelmatobacter sp.
GGGCACGAAAGTCCACTTCACTCCCGACAAAACCATCTTCACCACTACCGAATACAACTACGACACGCTCGCCCAGCGCCTGCGCGAACTCGCGTTTCTGAACAAAGGCCTGCTCATCACGCTCACCGACGAGCGCGTCACCGACCCCAAAACCGGACAAGCCAAGCAAACCCAGTTCAAATACAACGGCGGCATCGCCGAATTCATCAAGCACCTGAACCGCGGCAAGCAGGTGCTGCACGACAAGCCCATCTACATGGAAGCCGAGCGCAGCGGCGTCAATATGGAGATCGGGCTGCAATACAACGATGGATACTCCGAAACCATCTTTAGCTTTGCCAACAACATCAACACCGTCGACGGAGGCACGCATCTCTCCGGCTTCCGCATGGCCCTTACCCGTACCATCAACTACGCCGGCCAGCAGTTAGGCCTGTTCAAAGACGTAAAAGAGAATCTCACCGGCGACGATGTTCGTGAAGGACTAGTCGCAGTGATCAGCGTCAAGCTGCCGCAGCCGCAGTTTGAAGGCCAGACGAAAGGCAAGCTAAATTCCGATATCGCTGGCATTGTTCAGGCGTTCGTCAACGAGCGCCTTGGCGCCTTCTTCGAGCAGAACTCCACTGTCGCCCGCAAAATCATCAACAAGGCCATCGACGCCGCCCGCGCCCGCGAAGCTGCCCGTAAAGCGCGCGATCTCACGCGCCGCAAGGGAGCTTTGGATTCTGGAGGCCTTCCCGGCAAACTCGCGGATTGCTCCGAACGAGATCCGAACCGATGCGAACTGTTCCTGGTCGAGGGCGAATCTGCCGGAGGGACGGCCAAACAGGGCCGCGACCGCCGCTTCCAGGCGATCCTTCCTCTGAAAGGAAAAATTCTCAACGTCGAGAAAGCCCGCTACGACAAAATGCTGGCGCACGAAGAAATTCGTGCCATGATCACGGCGCTCGGCACCGGCATCGCCAAAGACGATTTCGATCCGTCGAAAGTCCGCTACGGCAAAATCATTCTCATGACCGACGCCGATGTCGACGGTTCGCACATCCGTACCCTGCTGCTGACGTTTTTCTTCCGCCACATGCAGGAGCTGATCAAGCGCAACCACGTCTTTATTGCCCAGCCGCCGCTCTACTCGATCAAGAAAGGCAAGTCGATTCAGTACGTGAAAGACGACGAGGCTTTCGACAAAATGCTGCTCAAGCGCGCCGCCGACGGACTGGTCGTCCGCTACGGCGAAGGCGCAGCCAAACTCGAAGGCGCGAACCTCACGCGCTTCATGAGCGTGCTCAAGGACTATCTCAACTTCTTCGACAAAGTCGATAAGCGCCTGCGCGACGAGGCCGTCACCGAGCTTCTGCCACGTCTCGATCTATCCAAACATGCCGATTTCGAAGGCGACAAGAAAACTCCGCCGAAGAAAATCGAGAAGCTGGAGCGCGAACTGAAGCGTCTGCAAAAAGACCGCAAGTTTAAAGAAGTCGAGAGCCGTTTCGACGAGGAACACAATTTGTGGGAGGTGAAGTTTGTCAGCTCGCAAGGCTCCGAGCACGTCATCAACTGGGAGTTGGCCTCGAGTGCGGAGTGCCGCCAGTTGATCGCCAAATTCAAGCAGATTGAACCGTATCTTGAGCCGCCATTCGTGGTCGAAGCCTTGCCGAAAGGCGGGGCGAGCGCAAACGGAGACGAATCAGAAGAAGAGGAAGCCTCTTCTTCTGATGGAGACGCAACAAAGAAATCTTCGAAAGCCGCGAAGGATGTTTCCGCAAAATCCGACGGCGCAAAGTCCGGGGCCAAGCCGCGCGCTTTGCCCGAGCCGGTTGAGAAAACTACGGCCCGCGAGCTGTTCGAGTACGTGAAAAAAGAAGGCAGCCGCGGCTACGACATTCAGCGCTACAAAGGACTCGGGGAAATGACCGCTCCGCAGCTCTGGGAAACCACCATGGACCCCGAGCGCCGTACGCTGCTCTCGGTCAAGCTCGAAGATATTGCCGAATGCGAAGCCATCTTCACGACGCTCATGGGCGAAGACGTCGAATCCCGCCGCAAATTCATCGAAGAGAACGCGCTGGATGTGAAGAACCTGGATATCTGAGCACGCAGCTTTGAAGGGCGCGCTTCCGCCGCGCCGTGTAGCCGTCGCCTAATCTTCTCATTCCGACCGCAGGGACTTCTGTTCCAATATGAGAGCGGATTTTCTTTGGCACTTAGCTGGAAAGTGCCTCCTGCTGCATCGCACAACCTATTTCACGCTGTAGCGTCCGGGCCAGGTGCTACAATTCTGCGGCATGAAACATGGTCCAGTTTTCTGTGCGCTCGCAACCGTCCTGCTGGCACAAACAGCCGCTCCCGAAGTTGAAGTCTCGGCTGAACCGCACCACCACCTCACGCTGGAGAACAAATCAGTTCGCGTCTATTATGTCGAGGTCCCGCCGCATGGCGAGACGCTGATGCACTGGCACCGGCATGATTATTTTGCAATCAGCCTTGGGCCGGCCGAGATCGTCAACTCCGTGAAAGACAAAGCTCCCGTCGATGTCAAGCTGCAGGATGGCGAAACCCACTTCTCCTCTGCGACGTTTGCCCACATCGCCAAAAACGCTGGCGACCAGCCCTTTCGCAATGTCACCATCGAGCTCCTTGAGGATGAAACCCTGCGCAACTCAACCGCCAAGTGGGATGAAGACCGCGGCATGGACATTCTGCAAGGCGGGACGAAGCAGATCGTCTTTGTGAAAGATGGCGTGCGCATGACCGAGTTTGAACTGCAACCGGGCGGCGTTGTCCCCATGCATCACCATATCGGGCCGCATCTGCTGGTCGCGGTCAGCGATCTTGATATCCGCAGCGACGTTGAAGCGCAGGGTCCGATGCCGAGACATTTCAAAAGTGGTGAATCGAAATGGCTGCCCGAAGGCTACTCGCACAGCATTACCAACACCGGCAAGCAGCGGGCTAAATTTGTGACACTGGAGTTTCCGTGATATTTGCCGTTTGAATGATTTGAACTGTAAGGCGGCAGGCCGTCGGCGTCAGGGCTGGAGAATCTGCCCGGCCTCCGGATGGACCGTTTGGCCCTGGATCGCGCTCGCGTCCCAGCCGCCGCCCAATGCTTTCACGAGATAGACAGAACTGACCATCTGCTGGCCGAGCAACTGCGTTTGCAGGCGCTCGTTCGAGAGCAGCGTGGTCTGCGCAGTGATGACGTCGAGATAGCTGGTGGCCCCACCGACGTAGCGATTATTGGCGATGGCTAAAGCCTTGCGAGCATCATCAACGGCCGCCGTTTGAGTTGCGAGGGCCGTGGCCAACGTGCTCAGATTGCTGATTCCATCTTCGACTTCCTGAAATGCGGTCAGCACCGATTGACGATAGTTGGCCACGGACTGGTTGTAGGCGGCGCGCGCGGCAGCAAGATTGGCGCGATTGCGTCCGCCTTGCACAATAGGCTCCAGAGCGTCTGCTCCCAGCGACCAGAAAAGGCTGGGTGCGTTGAGAAGCGATGAAATGGATGTGCTTTGCCAGCCTCCGGAGCCGCTCAACGTTATATGAGGATAAAAAGCCGTCCTCGCGATGCCGACCTGCGCGTTCTCGTACGCCATTTGGCGCTCGGCACTGGCAATATCAGGACGGCGCTCGAGGATTTCGGATGGAACTCCAAGCGGCACGGGAGGCGGCGTAGCGTTCAACGGAGCAACGAACACGTTAACGCTCGGGGCCGGCCGACCGATCAACACAGCGATTGCATGCTCGTATTGCGCACGCGATTCCTGCACCAACGCAAGCTGAGAAATTGTCGCATCGAGCAGCGTGGCCTGCTGCGCCACTTCCAGGCCGCTGGCGATTCCTCCCTGATGGCGACTGTTTACCAGATCAAGACCCTTGCGCTGAGTTTCCACCGATTTCTGTACGACCTGGTATTCGGCATCGAGCTCGCGCAGGGTAAAGTAGTCGGCGGCAAGCTCGGCCGTCAGCACCAATAGCGCGTTTTGCAAATCGGCTGCTGTGGACTGCAATGACGCATTGGCTGCCTCCACATTCCGCCGAACACCTCCGAAGAGATCGACTTCGTAGCTCAGATTGAAGGGAATCGTGTAAACGCTCTGCGTGTAAGGCAGAACCGGCTGTCGGACACCGTTGATGATGGTCGGCGCCTGCCCATTGAGCGGCCGATTGCCACTGCCTCGTTCCCGCAGCGCACTGGGATCAGCAGAAAGCTGAGGGAAGAAATCCGCGGTCGCCACTCGCGCTAGCGAGCGCGCCTCTTTCAGCCGGTCGCGCGCAACTTCCAATGACTGATTCGCCTTGAGCAATTGCACTTCGTAGTCATTGAGCGCGGGATCGTTGTATACCTGCCACCATGCACCCTTAGGAATTGCATCTTTAGGCGCGGCCTGCTGCCACGGCGGTTGCGTTTTCCATGCATCCGGAGCCGGCGTAGGCGCAGAGGGACGGCTGTAGCGCGGACCGACGGTGCATGCCGTCGAGACCGTAATCAGCATGAAAAGAATGGCGGCGCGCATCACGACCCTCCGCCCTTTTGCTGATTCCGGTTCGGACCACCATTCTGATTTTGCCCCGGTTGCTGCTGGTCAGCCGCAGGTTGATTTTGCGGCGTCGCAGCTACGTTCACCTGCTGCCCGTCTTCCAGGGAGTCCGGCGGGTTAATCACGACCTGATCGCTGGTTGAAAGGCCGCCAAGTACTTCAAGCGTGGTGCCATAGTCACGCCCGATGTTGAGGTGACGTAACTGAATTTTGTTGTCCGGGCCGACAACCGCAACCTGTGGGCCCTGGGCGCGAAAGAGCATGGCATTCACTGGCACCGTGACCTTATCGACGTTAACGCCCACGGCGAAATGCACTTCTCCCAGTGAACCGGGTAGTAGTCGCCCATCTGGATTGGGAACGTCAACTTCAGTCAGCAGGGTGCGTGTGGATGGATCGATGGCATCCGCGGTGCGTGCGATGCCGGCAGGAAATTTCTCACCGGGAATCTCCTGCACTGTGATATTGGTCTTCGCTCCCACTTTGATAAACGGGGCATAAGCCTGAGGAACGTTGGTGAAGACGCGCAGCGTATCGATTCGCGCAATATCGAAAAGTTCCCTGCCGGGGGCCTGAGCGCCGGCATTGATGAGCGCCCCAGGATCGACGTTGCGGCGGGTAAGCACCCCGCTGAACGGCGCGTAGACATTCTTAAAGCCCTCAAGCTGTTCGAGCCGGCGGACGTTGGCTTCGGCCGCGGCGAGATTCGCTTTGGCCTGCTGATATCCACTGGTGTACTGGTCGGCTTCCTGCGCTGAAACAGAGTCTGTTTGGCGCAGATTATCCCATCGGTCGGCCGTGATCCTGGCTATTTCCATCTGAGCAAGAACCTGCTGGCGTGTGGCGCGGGCCTGATTCAGTTCCTGATCGACTTCAGGGGTGTCGATCGTCGCCAGCAGTTCGCCCTGTTTTACACGACTGCCGATGTCCTTATACCAGCGAATCAGATAGCCGTTGGTTCGCGCGTAGATCGGCGACTCGACAAAAGCCAGCAAAGAACCGGGCAGAATCAATTCTTCGTCCGGTTTTTCCGCGATGGGATGGACCACTGCGACGGTTGGTATAGTTTCACGCTCGGTTTCCTTTGCAAGTGCGCGTTCGTGGCTCACGCGCAGGAGCAAAGTCAGGCCCCCGGCCAGCAGCAATATCAGCAGGAACACGCCGACGATCATCAATGCCTTGCGCGGGGGCGCAGGCGGCAGGTCAGGTGGCCTCTGAATGGTCGGCGGTTGATGCTTTGAGCGCCGCTGAATTTCTTCGATTTCTTCATCGCGCTGCGCCTTAGTGCTGTGCGCATGGTATTCCTTTTGCGGCTGCGCGGGGGTTTCCACTGCCGATGTCTTTTTATATTCGTTCTCTGTGCTCATGCGTGACTCTGGTTCCTTCGCCCCAATCCCTCCATTCTAGGCCTGTCCTTGGGCGCGGCGCCTTTCGCGGCGGCTGTGGAAAATAGCGAAGACGCTGGGGACAAAAAACAGTGTTGCAACCGTAGCAAACAACAACCCCCCGATTACGGCGCGTCCCAAAGGAGCATTCTGCTCGCCGCCTTCGCCAAAGCCCAGTGCCATGGGCACCATTCCGATGATCATGGCGAGCGCAGTCATCAGCACCGGACGAATACGAGTGTAGCCTGCCGCAACAGCGGCGCGAACGGCAGGAACGCCCTCATCCATTTGCTCGCGCGCGAAACTGACCAGCAAAATCGAATTGGCTGTGGCCACGCCCATACACATCACCGCGCCAGTGAGCGAAGGCACGTTTATCGTTGTTCGGGTCAATAGCAGAAACCAGCAGATTCCCGCGAGCGCTCCAGGAAGCGCAGTGATAATGATGAAAGGATCGAGCCAGGATTGAAAATTGATGACGATCAGCAGGTACACAAGCACAATGGCCCCGATCAGGCCGAGTCCCAACCCAACAAAAGAAGAACGCATGGTGCTCACCTGCCCGCGCACAATGATGCGAGCGCCGCGCGGCAGTTTGCCATCGAACGTTTTCAAAACTTCGTTAGTATCGGCGGCGATGGCGCCAAGATCGCGGTCCTGCGTGCCGGCATAAACATCAATCACTGGTTGGACGTTATAGTGGGTCACCGTGGCAGGGCGCACAACCGGCTGGAGTTGCACCAGATTGCTGAGTAATTGATCTCCTTGCTGTGAGCTTACGGGGATGCGCATCAGGTCCTGCAAATTGGTCATGCGGTACTGAGGCGACTGAACCGCCACCTGATAGGTGACTTCGTTCCTTGGATTGAGCCAGAAGTTAGGCGCAGTCTGAAAGCTGCCGCTCAAAGACACCAGAACGCTCTGCGCCACATCACGCGCGGTCAGTCCGACTTGGGTCACGCGCGTGCGATCAATGTCCAGATATAGCGTGGGCTCAGAGAGCAATTGTTGAACGTGAACATCCGCCGCGCCGGGGATGTGCCGCATCTTGTTGGCAATCTGTTGTGCAATCAGATAATTGCTTGCCAGGTCGTTGCCAACGACCTGCACATCAATTGGCGCGGGCAGGCCGAAGTTCAGAATCTGAGTCACGATATCGGCAGGCTGGAAGAAAAACTCCACGCCGGGAAAGCGCTGCGGCAGCACCTCGCGCAGATGCCGAATGTGATCGGCAGTCGGCTTGTGGTGCTCGGGATCGAGGGCGATCAAAATCTCGGCATCGCTGGTGCCGATCGTGCCGCTCGAGCTGTAGGATTGGTTGATGCCGGAGTTTGGCAGACCGATGTTATCGAGGATCGTCTGCAATTCCTGGCCGGGAATCTCCTGATGCAGGAAAGCCTCGATTTGATCGCAGAGCCTGGCCGTTTCTTCAACGCGCAGGCCAGGACGGGCACGCACGTGCAGCCGCAACAAGCCGGCATCCACCAGTGGGAAGAAATCCTGGCCGAGAAACAGGAACCAGCCGAGGGAGAGCACGCAGAATCCAAGAAAGGCCGCGACGAAAACGCCTCGATGCGCGAGCGTGGTTTCAAGCAGTCGCTCGTAACCGCGGCGGAAGTCTTCGAACTTGCTTTCAAAGCCACGCTGAAAACGCCCAAGAAAAGTTTTTGCCCCGGCGGCACGATGCTCATGGCCGCGCATGATGAACATCACCAGCGTTGGAATGAGAGTTCGCGAGAGCAGATAGCTTGCCAGCATGGCAAAGCTGACCGCTTCGGCAAGGGGCACGAACAAGAACTTTGCCACCCCCGACAAAAAGAACATGGGCACGAAGACGATGCAGATGCTGAGCGTGGAAACGAAGGCCGGCACGGCAATCTGTGCCGCGCCATCAAGAATGGCCTGTTTCATCTCCTTGCCCATGGCGAGGTTGCGCTCGATGTTTTCGATTTCCACCGTCGCATCATCGACGAGAATGCCGACTGCCAGCGCCAGGCCGCCGAGCGTCATGATGTTGATGGTTTCGCCGATCGCGCCCAGCACAATGATCGAAACGAAAATCGAAAGCGGAATCGAAATGGAGATCACGATCGTGGGCCGCCAGTCGCCCAGAAAAATCAGGATCATGACGGCTGTCAGGGCCGCAGCAATCACCGCCTCGCGTATCACTCCATTGATCGACGCGCGCACGAACAGAGATTGATCAAACAGAGCTTTGATCGTCAGTTCCGGCGGGAGGCTTTGCGCGGCCAGGGCGACGATGTTCTTGATGCTCTTCACGATGTCGAGGGTCGAGGCGTTGCCGTTCTTGTACATCGACATCAGCGCGCCACGGTTGCCATCCTGGCGCACGATGTTGGTCTGAGGCGCAAACCCATCGCGTATATGAGCGACGTCGCGCATGTATAGCGTGGATCCGCTGATGGTTCTGACCGGCAAATCGTTCAACTCCGCAATCGTCTGCGGAGTGCCATTCATCTCGACGTCGTATTCCAACGACCCCAGCTTGATCGTGCCGGTGGGCAGAATTATGTTTTGCGCGTTTACGGCATTGACGATGTCGTTAGGACTGAGGCCGTACTCCTGCAGCTTGGTCAGGTCCAGATCGACCTGAATCTGCCGAATCTTTCCACCGTAGGGATAAGGCGTAGCCGCTCCCTGAACCGTGGCCAGAAACGTGCGCAGAAAGTTCTGGCCCAGATCAAAAAGCTGCTGTTCGGGAAGGGTCTTGCTGCTCAGTCCGAGCTGGATGATCGGCGTGGTCGAGGCGCTGTAAGAAATGACGAGCGGCGGCGTAGTGCCAGGAGGAAGGCTGCGAACAGTCGTCTGACAGATGGCGGTGATCTGGGCAATCGCTCCTTGCAGGTTGGTGCCGGGGCGGAAGAAAACTTTTATAATGCCCAACCCATAGACGGACTGGGATTCCATGTGCTCGATATCGTTAACGGTGGTGGTGATTCCGCGCTCGGAGTTGGTCACAATGCGGTCGGCCATGTCTTGCGGCGACATGCCGGTATAAAACCAGACCACTGAAACCACAGGAATGTTGATGTTGGGGAAGATGTCGACCGGGGTCCTGAATACCGTGACGAAGAAAAGAATAAAGATCACGATCGCCATGACGACGAACGTGTAAGGACGCCGGAGAGCTAACGCAACAATCCACATGGGCTAGGCACCACCGCAGAGTTCAGCCACGGGGAGTTGCGTTATACAGAGGCGAATCGAACCCTGCAGGTGATTTTTAGATTCGATACTCAGCGTATTGGATTCCACGAACTTCTTAATTATATATGGTAAGGTTGAAGCATGCGGCGGAGGGCTGCGGCGGAGAGCAAGGACGGTAAACGCCGGCGGAAGCGCGGTCCCGGGCGCCCGCGCAGCGAACAGGCGCGGCAGGGCATTCTGCGCAGCACATTAAAACTGCTGGGGGCCAATGGCTTCTCCGATCTTACAATCGAAGATGTTGCTGCTGATGCCCGGGTGGGGAAGGCAACCGTATATCGCTGGTGGCCAAATAAGGCTGCTCTCATCGCCGATGCGTTCGCCAGCGACACAACCCGGCAACTGCATTTTCCCGATACTGGCTCACTGCGTAGTGATATGAGCCAGCAGATGCGGCAGGTGATCAAGATTTTTACCAGCCGCCGCGGACGCATCGTTGCCGCCATTCTCGCCGGCGGCCAAAGCGACAAAGAACTGATTAAAGCCTTTCGCGACCGCTTCCTCTGGCCGCGCCGCCGAGAAGCCTACGCTACCTTGCGCCGCGGAATTTCCCGTGGCGAACTGCCGAAGAATGTTGACATGGATCTGTTGCTTGATTCTCTCTATGGCCCTATTTATATGAGATTTCTCATACGCCACGCTGACTTGACGCCCGCTTTCGTTAACCGTCTTTGCAGGCTCGTGCTCGCAGGAGCGTGGCTTCACCGGAAATAACAATCACATTTCATGAGTATTAAAACCTGACATGCAAAGGCTCCAGGACTATATCGACTCGCGAGCCTTCAGTGCACCAGACCTCACTATGGCTTCAACCACTTGATACCCCATGGCTGACGTCGAAACCGGTTTCTCATCACCTCTAGCCAGATCTGCCGTGCGAAATCCCTGATTGAGCGTTTCGTTCACCGCATTTTCGATGCAGGCCGCTTCATTTCCCAGTTGGAAGGAATGTCGCAGAAGCATAGCAACCGAAAGTATCGCACCCAGCGGGTTGGCAATTCCTTTCCCCGCGATGTCCGGTGCCGACCCGTGCACCGGTTCGTAAAGTCCAACTCGGCCACCTACGCTGGCTGATGCCAGCAGTCCGAGCGAGCCTACGACTCCGCCCGCCTGGTCGGAGAGAATATCGCCAAACATATTTTCCGTTAGCACGACATCGAAATCCCCTGGATGCTGCACAAGCGACATCGCCGCCGAATCAACATACATATGCGACAGTTGCACGCCCGAATAATCCTTCGAACAGCGCGTAACGACCTCTCGCCACAGGCGCGAGCATTCAAGCACGTTGGCTTTGTCGACAGAAAGCACCTTGCGGCGGCGCTTCATGGCGAGATCGAAAGCCACTCGCGCGATGCGCTCAATTGAAGGCTCATCGTAGGCCATCGTGTTAACGGCGACGCGAGAGCCTGCCTCACCTGCAATAGAACGGGGCTCGCCGAAATAGAGTCCGCCCAGCAGTTCGCGCACGATCAGGATGTCGGTGCCACGAACCACCTCAGCCCGCAACGGAGAGCTATCTACAAGCGCGGGGAAACAAACAGCAGGCCGCAAGTTGGCATATGCGCCGAGTTCGCGGCGCAGGCGCAGCAGTCCGGCCTCGGGACGCAGGTGCCTCGGATAATCATCGAAAGCAGGACTACCCACCGCCCCCAGAAGCACCGCGGAGGACGACAGGCAAGCCTGAATGGTTTCGGCAGGCAGGGGATCGTTGGCCGCAGCAACGGCCGCGCCGCCGATCAGCTTGCGCTCAAGCTGAAGTTGATGCCCGAACGCCTCAGCAACTGCCTGTAGCACCAGCACAGCCTGTTCGGTCACTTCGGCACCGATGCCATCACCCGGAAGAATCGTGAGTTTGAGGAGCATGGGAAGTAATCATGCAGGGGCAGACGCATTCGTCCGCCCAACGAGCGAAGTGAGCGCAGCACTCTTAATACCCGCTCAATGCCTTGCTTACTGCTAAACCATTTCGCTTGGCGCCGCCCCGAAGGAATGCGTCCGCGGGCTACGTGTTTCCGCGCGAGTTCATTTCGGCTCGGATCCGAATCGAATCACGTTGCCATCCGGGTCCTCAACGTGCATCTCCAGCGCCCAGGAAAAATTCGTCGGCGGCATGCGAATTTTTACTCCGCGAGACGTGTACTCTTCCAGCAGCCGCTCAACATCTTCCACGCCAATCCAAATCCACGCCTGGCCTGCGCCCTGGCCGCGGCGGCACAAGTAAATGCCGGCTCGGTCACGATTCACGCTTGTAAATTCGTTATTACCCCAGGCGGCGTTCTTGAAGCCCAACTGATCAACGTAGAAATGGACGGCCCTCGCTATATCTTCCACGCGCAAGATCGGCTGGCTGTTTTCAAAGCGCACGCGTCCCTGCCCGGAATCTGCCATGGTGACCGACCCGAACTATATACCACAAGACGCTATACGCCCCAGAGATAGTCTTCCTGATCGTGGTGATCAACCGGGAAGGGCAGGCCAAAGGCGTTGGGTTGCTGCGCCATGGGAAATGGCCGATGCGGTTCGGGAGGAGCCGCGGCCGGGGCCGCGACCGCGCTTGCTGCCGCTGCATATGCAGTCGGCAACGGCTCAAACAGCGGCGTGGCCGAAGCAGCCGGCTTGTGGGTCTCGCGGATTAACTCGAGCAGATGATGATCTTCGACCCGCTTGATCTTGTCGGCCAGCCGGACAAAGCGGCGATAAATGTCGTCCAGCGCGCGTCGGTCGAACTGATAGCCAAGCTGTTCACAGCGAATCGCCAGCGCGTGGCGCCCGGAGTGCTTGCCCAGCACCAGCTTGGAATCAGGAACGCCAACGGACTGCGGCGTCATGATCTCATAGGTCAGCGGGTTCTTGAGCACGCCATCCTGGTGAATGCCGGCTTCGTGCGCAAACGCATTGCGTCCGATGATGGCCTTGTTGGGCTGCACTGGCACGCCGGTGATCTCGCTCAACAACTGGCTTGCGGGAAATAGCTGGTTCGAGACAATGCCGGTCGTGTAGGGATAGCGGTCTTTCCGCACGCGCGTCGCCATGACGATTTCTTCCAGCGACGCATTGCCGGCGCGCTCGCCGATGCCATTGATGGTGCACTCGACCTGCCGCGCCCCGGCCGAAATGGCCGCCATGGTGTTGGCGACCGCCATGCCGAGATCGTTGTGGCAGTGCGCCGAGATCGTGACCTTCTCGATTCCCTTGGTGCGGCGGCGAATGGTTGCGATCAGTTCTCCGAACTCAGCAGGTACGGTGTAGCCGACCGTGTCGGGAATATTGAGGGTAGTGGCGCCTGCTTCAATCACCGCTTCCAGCATCTGGCAAAGAAATTCGGGATCGGAGCGGGTGGCGTCTTCCGGAGAAAATTCAACGTCCGCGCAAAACGACTTGGCAAATGCAACCGCTTCACGAGCTTGCGCCACGCATTCTTCTCGCGTGATGCGCAGCTTGTACTGCAGATGAATATCGGAGGTGGCAAGAAAAACGTGGATGCGCGGATGCGCTGCACCCTTCAAGGCTTCCCAGGCGCGCTCAATGTCGGGTTTGCAGGCACGGGCCAGCGCCGCGATGATTGGACGCCGCAAGCCCGCAGCAATAGCTTTTACGCTCTCAAAATCGCCGTCCGAAGCAATCGGGAACCCGGCTTCGATTACATCCGCGCCCAGGCGGTCGAGTTGATGCGCGAGGCGCAGTTTTTCCTCACGATTCATGCTGCAACCAGGAGATTGTTCTCCGTCGCGGAGCGTCGTGTCGAAAACCGTTATGCGTATGTGCTCGCTTGCCATGCGGTTCCTTTGGATCACGGATATATTTCATCAATCCTAACGAGCAGACCACTTGAAGCAAAACTAATAATTATTGAAGTATCATTAGCAGACCTACTACAATTAGTGCTGCTTATCAAGGGGTCAGGACTTATAAGCAAGGCAAACACATGGAACTTTCTCAATTGGAAGTCTTCCTGGCGGTAGCCCGCGAGCGCCGCTTCTCCCGTGCGGCAGAAAAGCTTCACCGCACGCAATCCGCAGTCAGCCAGACCATCCGCAAATTAGAAGGTGAATTGGGTGAGCCTCTGTTCGACCGCTCATCGCGGGAAGGCGTGCTCACCGATGCCGGCCACGTGCTCTACGAATATGCCGAGAAGTTGATCAACCTCCGCGAGGATGCGGAAGAATCCCTGGCCGACTTACGCGCGCTGCAGAAAGGGAAACTCGTCATTGCCGCGAATGAGTTTACCGCTTTGTACTTGTTACCAGTTCTGGCTGAGTACCGGCAGTTGCATCCCATGATTAAGATTACGGTGCAGCGCGGCCTGGGCAGCCATATTCCCGATGACGTATTGCAGCACACCGCCGAATTCGGCGTGCTCTCGTACCGGCCGCAAGAAACGCGGCTGCATTCGATTGTCACCTATCTCGATGAGCTGGTATTGGTCGTGCCTCCACAGCATCCGCTCGCGTCGGCACATGAGGTGAGCATTCGCCAGCTCGGCGCCGAATCGTTCGTAGCGCATATCGTTTCCTCGCCCTATCGCGAAAAAGTTCTACAAACATTTCAGAAACACAAAACTCCGCTGCACATGGATGTGGAGCTGCCGACGCTGCAAGCGATCAAACGCTTCGTGGCCATGGGAAACGGCGTGGCATTGATGCCGGAGATCAGCGTGGAAAACGAAGTGGCGCGTGGCGAGCTTGTGCGCATTCCAGTGCGAGAGTTGCACGTGCAGCGCAAACTGCGTGTGGTATACCGCAAAGAGGCTGGACTCTCCCACGCAGCGCAGGCCTTCCTGAAAGTGGCCGAGATGGTCGCAACTCAGCGCGGCGGACGTTATCGTTTCCAGAAAGAAAGCTAAACGCGCAGAGATTCCCCAGTTGCATCTCTGCGCGCAGTTTTTTGAAGTTCGTTTTTGTGAAGCTGTTAATGAGTTACAAAATCCGTCAGCAGTCGACAAAGACTGCTCCGGAATGGAAAGCGGCCAGCGCCTCGCACACGCTGGGATGAATCTCAAGAACGGAATTGAGATTCGTAAGATCGAGCAATTCGCGAACGACCCCAGTCACGCCTGCACACTTCAATTCCGCATGGTGCGACTGCGCCAGAGATTGCAAGAAGGCAAGTTCGCCGATGCCAGCGCTGTCGATGGATTTCACACCGCTGAGATCGAGAATCACCCTGCCGTTTTCGGTCATAAGTTCACTGACCAGCCGAGAAAGGGCGGCGGCTTCGTCGCGATAGACGATGCGCCCCTGGCAGTGGACAATAATGATGTCTCCCTGATTTTGCGTTTCGATACTGAGTTTCAATTGCGACTCCTTCGTCTCGTTTGCAAAAGCAGCCCTGCCTTGCGGCTGCCGGCAGGTTTCCCAGTTGTTGTTTGGAGTTTGCATCTTCCATTTGCATCCTACTAAATAGACGCCTGAGGAAGACTTCCGGAATCATGAAAAGCAGGTAATTTTTTATGGTCGCGTTCCAGTTTTGTACACGAAGAACTCTCTTGTACACTCACAATTTCGTGTTGCGCGGGGCATCTTGAAGGTAAGTTGTTGCGCATCTAACGGATTTCGTGCAATCAGGTAGAATTTGCTGCTGGCATCATTGCCTGGAGGGCTCGTCTTCGTGTCAAAAATCACAGCCGTATTGGCGTTCGTGATCGTGATTTTTTCCCCGGTCATTTCGAAAGCACAATTGCTGCCGGGTGGCAACGTTTATGCTGGCGCGGCATACGCAGATTCTGTCGACGTTGTGAACCGTCTCACGTTCAAAGGTTGGAACGCTTCCTTTGAAGACTTGCCTCTTCATCGTCACCCGTGGTTCGGAGCGGTGCTTGACGGCAGCGGCATCTACCGCAAGGGCGTAAATCAGTACAACCTGGTCCTCGGCCCTCGGGTGTCAAAAAATTACGGCAAATGGCGTATTTTTGCGGACGTGATGGGCGGCATCCAGCAGACCAAGTCAAGCGGTCAGGAATTTCATCCGGTGATTGTTGACGGGGGCGCGGGGGTCGATCGCAAACTTCCGTTCAAACATTTCTCCTGGCGCTTCCAGTTCGACTACATACACAGCCATTTGCTGAGCGCGAACCAGAACGACTTCCGCGGATCGACGGGACTGGTGTGGCGCTTCTGAGGCGAATGTACAGTCATACTCCGCTGTTCCGCCTCAACTTTTTGACGGCTTAGCTCCATAAGGAGGTTTGCTTTGATTCCTCGCATTCTTGCCGCTTTCTTGCTAACCATTCCAGCACTCGCCCAAGACATAGTTCACTACACAGCTACGAACGCAAACGTAAAATATCTGTTCGCCACAGCCGAGCCGGTGGCGCGATTGAAATCCGGCGACATTATCGACACCAACACGCTCGACTGCTTCGGCAACGTGTTGCGCAAGCCCGGCGATACGCTGAGCATGGTGAAAGGAGACAACCCGCTGACCGGACCGTTTTACGTGGAGGGCGCCGAGCCCGGCGACACGCTGGCCGTGAAGATATTGCAGCTCGATGTCGATGGCGA
>JASHOH010000194.1 GCA_030041215.1 Candidatus Sulfotelmatobacter sp.
TATTCGCCGCGCTGTTTGTCGCGATGCTGATCGCCACCCAGATGGCGGTAACTTATCTGGGCAAACCCGGCCTGAATACGCTGGCGGCCATTATGGGCGTTACCGACGTCGATCCGTTCATTATGGGGATGACGCAGGCCGCGGGCACGCTCACGCCGCTGAAAACGGCGGCTGGTGCGATTCTGATCGCGGCCTCAAGCAACAACTTGATAAAGGGGATTTATGCATACAGCCTGGCGGACCGAAAAACGGGCAGGCAGGCGCTGGCGCTATTAGCGGGGCTGGCAGTGGCCGGGGTGGTGCCACTGCTGTGGCTGGGGAAGTGAACTGGCTTTGGTGGGCAGTGCAGGACTCGAACCTGCGACCTCCTGCTTGTAAGGCAGGCGCTCTAACCAGCTGAGCTAACCGCCCACAATTTGCAATTCCAGATCTCCATAATAGCGTACTGCCTTCACAAGCGCCGCCGCAGCCAGTCGCGGGCGTAAAGGACCAAATTCAAACCGCAGACCGTGACTCCTGCGATGGTCAGCCACAGAGGCGAGATATCGGGATAGACCAGCGCGTCCAGATAATGCAGAAGGAAGCCGCCGCTGTAAGGAGCGACGCCGGCTTTCGCCTCCAGCCAGTTCTCCAACAGTGTGAGTGGGCAGGGCCACGGGAGCAGTTCCAGGAGGATTCCCCAGACTAAACATGCAATGTGAAACCAGCGCAGTTTGGCACGAGAGCGCACGAACACGGCGCCGAAAATTACCCACAGGATAAAGAGTGCGTGGATAGTCAAGACTGTGCTCGCCAACCCTGAAAAGATGTTGCGCATGGAGGCCAGCGTCCTTATCGCGGCAGGACTCTCAGCCTGCCTTGTGCTTTCGTTCCAATCTCGAGCAGATTTCAAAATCCAACCTCAGAGTGTATCGCTGTTAGACTGAGTCGGTGCGGCGTCTGATTGTCAATGCCGACGACTTCGGGTTAACCGCCGGCGTGAATCGTGCGATCGTCGAAGCTCACACGAACGGCATCGTAACTTCTTCCACAATGATGGCTAGCGGGCGCGCCTTCGACGATGCCGTTCACGTGGCGAAGAACACGCCTCGTCTGGGAGTCGGTTGCCATATCGTGCTCATCGATGGCGAGCCGGTTCTGGATGCGCGGAAGTTGCCTTCTATCACCTCAACGCAATCCGGAAACACACGCTTTCGCGACGGCCTTAAATCTTTTGCGATCCGCTCGCTGGCTGGTCGGATCGACTCCGGGCAAATCGAAGCGGAAGCCACGGCACAGATTCGCAAGCTGCAAGCGGCGGGGATCAGCGTTACGCATGTCGATACACACAAGCACACGCACATTTTCCCGGCTGTGTTGAAGCCGTTGCTGCGGGCTGCGCGCGAGTGCGGGGTCAAAGCTATGCGCAATCCATTCGGCCCGAGCAAACCGTTGCTGTCGGCCGAGTTGCTGGCGCGCCCGAATCTCTGGACGCGATATGCCGAGGTGAAAGTTCTGCGCGCACTCGCTTCGCAATTCAGCACCGCGGCAAAGCGCGAAGGGTTCATAACAGCTGACGGCACGCTCGGGATTGTCGTCACAGGAGCGCTCGACGAAACTCTTTTTCGTGCGATCGCTGAGATTATTCCCGTAGGCACGTGGGAGTTCGTATGCCATCCCGGCTATAACGATAATGACCTGAAAGCGGCGAACACACGCCTGCTGGAATCGCGTGAAACCGAGTTGCGGGTGTTGACAATGCCCGCGGCGCGGGAACTTTTAGCTCGAAATGACATTCAGCTAATTTCTTATCGGAATTTGGTCGGAGCAGACTGACGAAAAGTCAAAGCGAAAATCTGAAACCGCAAAGCTCGCTAGGAACCGCAAGGTGCGAAAAGAAATCCTGCCGGAATTCGATAGTCCTTTCTGACGCACTCGCTGGAAGCGATGGGCCACTAGGACCCGAGTAGTATCCGAAGGACATTATCCAAACCCGGTTTTCTTGCCAGCCGCCAGGGGACGCCATATAGAATGTTGGCCCCGGAAGGCGCGGCTGCTTGGAGTCACTTTCGTAACCTAAGCAAAGCGACGGGGCAGGATTATCATCTGTTAGAAATAGTTTAGAAGATTTCGCCTGGGGGAAGTTCTCATGTCTGCCGCTGGGGCAGCGCCGCGTGCGACCTTGGACCTGCGCATTCGTGTGTGGGGCATGGGCGCCAACGACCGCCCCTTTAATCAGAATGCAACCGCGCAGAATGTGAGCGCCACCGGCGCTTGTATCAGTGGACTGGAACACGAGCTAAAGGTCGGCGACGTCGTTGGCGTGCAATTTGAGAACAGAAAAGCGCGCTGCAAAGTTGTCTGGGTGATGGACGCGGGGGGCGTCAAAAAAGTTCAGGTCGGCGTTCAGTTGGTGGCCGATCAGGAGTGTCCCTGGCTTTCGCAGCTTCCAGTAGAAATCCGATCGAACGTTCCGGTCCCAAAGACCGACAATCGCCGGCGATTTCAGCGGCACAAGATCTCGTTCCCACTGGAATTTCGCGATGAGCGCGTGAACACTCCGATGCGGGTCAACGCAACAGACATCAGCGGTAATGGCTGTTATGTTGAGACCACAATGCCGCTGGCTGTTTCCACCGTGCTGCGGGTCGATTTCTGGATTGACCAGGAGCACATCACCGCATCCGCCACCGTGCGCACGCGTGACCCCGGAGTGGGCATGGGAGTTGAGTTCACGGGCCTTCCCGATGAAACCAAGATCCGCTTCCAGGCTCATCTCGAAAAACTCGACCCTGGAATGACCAGGCCTGCGGAAAAGCCTCCCGAATAGTACCCAGCAGGGTCATGGAGAAGCAGGTTCCTCACGGGTCCTTTCGGACCGGTTCGGAATGACATCATATTGTCACTCCCTACCTCTCGCTCTCCGGAAGAAGAAAAGTCGCTGACGAGCATGTCCGCGCCACACGACTTCCACCTGAATCCTTTGCCCATGAAGGCTCACCGCCTGTACAATCTGCATCCTCTATTCTTTCCGGCCATCGAATTACAGACTGAGTCGAGGCGTTCGAGCGCATGAAAATTGGAATCACCGGTTATCCGACGTACGGCGGCAGCGGCGTGGTCGCCACCGAGCTCGGCCTGGAACTGGCGCAACGTGGTCACGAGATTCATTTCATTTCTTACGCCCAACCCATACGCCTTCGGGGCCAGGAACCGAACATTCACTATCACGAGGTGGAAGTTTCGCGTTATCCGTTGTTCGACTATCCTCCTTACGATTTGGCGCTGGCGACGCGCATGGCGGAAGTGGCGCAGCTTTACGATCTCGATCTGCTGCACGTTCACTATGCGATTCCGCACTCGGTCAGTGCGTTGCTCGCCCGCCAGATGATGGCTGATGGCCCGCGCGGACGGCGGCTGCCTTTTGTCACCACACTGCACGGAACCGACATCACACTGGTCGGCCTCGACCGCTCGTATCTTCCTATCACGCGGTATTCCATCAACCAGAGCGACGGCGTTACGGCCATCTCGAACTACTTGCGCGACCGGACGCTGCGCGTCTTCGACGTGAAGAAGGAAATTGAAGTTATCTATAACTCGGTGAACTGCGATGTTTATTGCCGGTGCAATAACTCCGGCGAATTGCGCGCAGAATACGCTCCCAAGGGCGAGCGGCTGTTGGTGCACCTTTCCAATTTTCGTCCGGTGAAGCGCCTTACCGATGTAATCGAAATCTTCGACCGCGTGCACAAACAGATTCCCTCGAGACTGTTGCTGATCGGCGATGGGCCAGATCGTTCGGTGGCGGAGTGGCTGGCAGTGCAGAAGGGCATCCACGAAGACGTGCTTTTTCTCGGCAAGCAGGACCAGGTGCAAGACAAGTTGGGAATTTCAGACATTCTGCTGATGCCGAGCGAACTGGAATCCTTTGGTTTGGCTGCGCTCGAAGGCATGGCGTGCGAAGTCGTACCCATTGCGACGCGCACGGGCGGGGTACCCGAAGTGATTGAGCACGGTGTAAGTGGATTTCTGGCCGACGTGGGCGACGTAAACACAATGGCACGCTACGCGATCGACCTGCTCAATGACGAGTCCAAGCTTCGGACCATGGCAAAGGCGGCGCGTGCGGTCGCGACCGAGCGGTTCTGCTCAAGCAAGATTGTTCCTCAGTACGAGAATTTCTATCGGCGGGTGCTCGAGCGCTCTTCGTAGAAAGCTTCCGGAACCGCTCCCGTGGTATGCAAGCGGGGCAGGCGCAGGCGGACCATCGTTCCTTTGCCTTCGTGGCTGTCGATGGTCATGCGCGCGGCGTCTCCATACAAAACTTCAAGGCGTTCCGAGATGTTCGCCATTCCGATGCCGCTGCCACGCGCCTGCGCCAGTTGCGCGGCTTCCATGCCAACGCCATCATCTTCCACCTCGATTACCAGCGCCGAATCGGCCAAACGACTGCGCAGGATAATGCTGCCGCCTTCAACCATTGAGGAAAGTCCGTGCTTGATGGAATTTTCCACCAGTGGCTGCAAGATCATGCTGGGCACCATTATGTCGAGCGAACTGGGATCCAGATCTTTGACGACGCGCAGCTTATCGGGTCCGAAGCGCACAACTTCGATGTGGAGATAGTTGTCGATGAACTCGACTTCATCGCGCAAAGGCACAAACGAATCCGTGCTGCTCAGCAGGCGGCGCAAAATTGTCGCCAGCTTGGAAATCACATCGCGGGCCTTATCAGGATCGAAGCGCACCAAGGACGAAATGGAGTTCAGCGTATTGAAGAGAAAATGGGGATTGATCTGGTTTTGCAGCGCCTCCATGCGCGCGTGCAGTAGAAGACGCTCCTGCTCTTCCAGCTTGATCTGGATGCGCACGCTGTTGAAAACCTTCAGCTCGATCCCGATCGCCATCGCCGAAGCCGCATAAATTGCCGCCTCCACCCACCAGTTGCTGCTGTTCAGACTGTGAATGGAATTCGGAAAATAGCGCGCCAACTGCTCCTGCACAAAGCGGAGCCCGATGATAGTGAAGAAAAACATGATCTGCCAGTCGAACAATCGTGGCGTGGGCAGGTTACGGCGGATCAGCCGGTAAATACTGAGATCGATAAAAGGAGAAAACGACCAGATGTCATCTTTGTCGAGGGCCATGGTACGCAGTTGTCCGGCGATTAGGCCGCAGAGGGCGTTGAAAGGCATCGTGGCCCACTCGCCGTGCAGGACCGCGGGTAGCGCCATCAACATACCGCCCAGAACGCCGGCCCAGCGGCCCCCGATGACACCCAGCAACAAGGCGGTTTCAAAGCTGAGATCGCCGGCGATAAAGCTCTGCGATGAAAAGCGTATCCAGACGCCAAGAGTAATAGGCAGGGCGAACCAGAGCACCAGATAAATTTTTTGCCGCAGCGAGCGCTCTTCGCGGAACAAGAGCGACTTGAACTCGAGCGAGCGCACCAGGCTGCTCGACACGGCGGCCGCCACGCCCAGCTTGATCAGCAGATTGACTAAAATCAGCCGCGGTTCCATGAGCTTCTAGCGCAGAAAAGTGTATTGAGAGAACTTTAGCACGGCCGAAGCGCTGGAAACCGAGCAGCAGACAAGCCGGTTTCGCTGAGGGTTTCAAATCGCGGATCGGTGCAAGAGAAGGAACTTCCACAAAGCGGTCGGAGTCTACAGAATAGAAGTGCCCAGGTGTCCGCCGGAGGATGCTATGCGACGGATTTGCATTTTTCTATGGATCGCACTTTCTGTTTCAGCAGCAGCACAGTCGTCTTCAGCGGAACCGTCGTTGGCTCCAGCAAAGCAGCCCCAGACCGCGCGGCAGGCGCTGATCGAGATGTTTCTGGGAAAGAACCCTGACGATTTCGCCAAGCACCTACCCAAAGCGGCCGCCCAGGCGCTGGTGAGCAAAGGTGAAACTCCAGAGGATTCCGTAATGCTGCGGATTTCGATGGTTGGCCGCCAACTGGGCGCTAGCGAGCACGTTGAAACATTCGACGAAGGGCCGATGCTACTGGTTGCAGAAAACAATGTGGGCAAAGAGAAGACCCGATTTGAAGCGATGGTTGAGCATGACAGCTTTTCAGGAGACAGCGATGAAATCGAGTTGTCGGTCAATTTCTATCGCGATGGAAAAGAGGAATTTTTGTATGTGGTCCCTCGTTTGACTTTTTCCTTCCTTCAGGAAAACGAAGTCTGGAAGTTAAGCGACCTGACGATCACAGCGCAGGTTCCCCTGACCGATGCGGAATATTTGAAGGGTGTGCGCAAAAAGGTGAACGAAAATAATGAGATTCAGGCATCGGCCCGCATTACGATGCTCGCAGCTTTCGAGACCAAATATGCGGCATCGCATCCCGGCCGAGGATACACGTGCAACTTGTCTGATTTGTATCCTAATGCACCGGCAGAGGAGTTTACAGGGTACGCGTACGCTGCGAATATCGGCGCCAGCGAATCAGCGGGATACCATTACGAGCTTTCCGGCTGCGATGGAAACCCTGCGACGCGCTTTCAGATCATAGCTACGCCGATTGACGCTGAGGAGGGCATGAAGGCTTTTTGCGCCGACGAATCGGGAAGTGTGCGCTCTCAGGCCAATGGTAACGGCAGCGAGTGCTTGAGCCATGGAGAAGTTGTGAACAAAGCTGAGGGGGTTAATCCCACCGTCGAGTAGATGCGGTATCGAACTCGACGCTCTCGGGAGCTAAATCGCGGCCGGGAGAAACCCGAGCTGACAACGTCATCCTTAGGAGCGTTTATACTGTCTGCCCGGAGGAACCATGCCCATCAGCGACCTTCTGCTGCCTGAATTCGACGCCGAGATGAAAACCACGCGCACCATGCTGGAACGCGTACCCTACGACAAGAAAGATTTTGCGCCGCATGCGAAATCGATGACCATGGAAAAGCTGGCGCCACATGTGGCCGAGCTGCCCGGCTTCGGGTTGACGGTCCTGACGACCCCCGAACTCGACTTCAGCGCCGGGCCAAGCCGCCCGCGGCCGCCTTTCGAGCCGGCTGGGCTGCTGAAGTTCTTCGATGAGGGCGCCGCTAAAACGCGCGCCGCGCTCGCGGCCCTGCCCGACAGTGCATGGAATGACAATTGGAAATTGAGCTTTCAGGGCAAGTCGATCTTTAGCGGAAAGCGATTCCTGGCCTATCGGCAGATGTTCTTGAATCATCTGGTGCATCATCGCGCGCAGTTGGGAGTTTATCTGCGGATGAATGACAAGCCGCTGCCGGCGACATACGGGCCGAGCGCAGATGACAGGATGGGGTTTTAGACCTTCGGATCTTGGACTATGGTCTAATTTCAACGGGCGTTCCGACCGAAACGACTCTCCAAATCTCGTCGATTTCGTTATCTGTCTCGGCGATGCACCCGTTGGTCCAATCGATGGTTTGGTGTAGCGATCCGGTCCAGCCAAGACCGTTCTGGGAACCGTGAATTTCGATATCGCCGCCCGGATCTACGCCGTCTTGTTGTGCCCTCCGACGATCCGCCGGGCTGGGATATGAAACATGCAGCGCGCGATGAAATCGGCTCACACTCTTCTTCGCGTCGATGACGTAATTTCCTTCGGGGGTTTTGTGATCACCTCGCTGGGTTTTCGGCCCAACGGGGCCGCGACCGATCGCTACTTTGTAGGTCTTCAAGACGGACGCGCCGTTCAGCAACGTCATTGTATGGGCAGATTTGATTATTAGAATCTTATCGGCTTTGACGCCGGCGGCAAGACGGCTCTCGCTTCCCCACGTGGTACAAGAGAGAACCACGACCAAGAGCCAAAGGATTTGTAAATGCTTCACAATTTTATCCGTGATAATTCAGAGCCTTCAACCCCAAGAACCTAGCCGAACCTCCCAACTCGCTTTCAATGCGAAGCAACTGGTTGTACTTGGCGATGCGATCGGTGCGCGAGGCGGAGCCGGTCTTAATCTGTCCCGCCCCGGTCGCTACTGCCAAGTCAGCAATGAACGTATCTTCTGTCTCGCCCGAACGATGCGAGATCACCGATGTGTAGCCATTACGCCGCGCGAGATCGATGGCGTCTAAAGTTTCACTGACCGTGCCAATCTGGTTCACTTTGATTAGAATTGAATTCGCCACGCCTTTGTCGATTCCTTCTTGGAGGAATCGCACATTCGTCACAAACAGATCATCGCCCACGAGTTGAATTTTGTTTCCGATTTCTCGTGTCAGCTTCTGCCAGCCATCCCAGTCGTCCTCGGATAATCCATCTTCCAGCGAAACGATCGGATAATCATTTACCCACTTCTCCCAGAACTTGATCATGTCATCGGAGCTCTTGGTCGATTTGTCCGACTTCTTGAACACATACTTGCCGTCCTGGTAAAACTCGCTGGCTGCGGGATCGAGCGCAATAGCAATTTCTTCCCCGGGCTTGTATCCGGCCTGCTTGATCGCTTCGAGCACAAGCTCGATCGCTTCGACGTTCGACTTCAACGAAGGAGCGAAGCCGCCTTCATCACCCACGCCCGTGTTGTAGCCGCGTTTTTTAAGCACGCCTTTGAGCGTATGGAAAACTTCGACGCCCCAGCGTAACGCTTCTGAGAATGAAGGCGCGCCGACGGGCATCACCATGAATTCCTGGAAATCGACATTGTTATCAGCGTGGGCGCCACCGTTGAGAATATTCATCATGGGCACGGGCAACACGTTCGCTCCAGCGCCACCGAGATAACGATAAAGCGGCAGGCCATACTCGGCTGCGGCTGCGCGCGCTGCCGCCATCGACACGGAAAGAATCGCGTTCGCACCCAGGCGTCCTTTATTCGCGGTGCCATCGAGTTCGATCATCTTCCGGTCGAGACCGCGCTGGTCCGCGGCGTCCCAGTTGGCCAGGGCTTCGGCAATCTCGCCGTTCACGTTATCGACGGCTTTCAGAACTCCTTTGCCTTGAAATCGAGCGTTGTCGCCATCGCGCAGTTCGACGGCCTCGTGCTCGCCGGTGGAGGCTCCGCTGGGAACGATGGCACGGCCGACTGTACCGCTGATCAGTTGCACTTCTGCTTCGACCGTAGGATTGCCGCGCGAATCGAGCACTTCGCGGGCAATGATGGCAGAGATATTTGTCATATTAAGAACTCCGTCGTTGCTAGGGTAGTGGCTCGAAACGCACGATTATAGCGGAATGGGGATGAGGCCATTGTGATTGTGCTCACAAAGTACTTTTCGGTGTTCATCCGTCAGAATACTTACCACTAGGGACACGAAAGTTCAAAAACAAGCCCACTGGGCAGAGAAATCTCCTCGCCCCGGTTCGCATCGTTACCTTCGCTGGTTCCCGGCGTGGGCCCAATATTGTTCCACCGCATCGGCTGGTCTAGAGTCAAAGGCAATAGTTCCGGGTTCTTAGGATTGATTGAAAGACCCGAGGAGGATGTATGAAGAAGTGGATGATTCTGCCTTGCACGCTCCTGCTGGCGGCTATAGCCGCGGCGCAAAGCGTGTCGCCGGTTCCGGCTGGTACCGCTCTGATGGTGAAGCTCGAAACCACGCTGGCAACTTTCAGCAACCGGCCTGGAGATCCGTTCCGTGGCAGCGTGACGCAAGCGGTGATGCTCAACGGCAATATGATCATTCCGGCTGGAGCGATTGTCGAAGGCCGCGTGACAAAAATTTCGGAACCACGCCGCATTGCTGGCAAGCCGACGATTGGGATTCTGCCCGAAGCGCTGATTCTTCCTAGCGGCGAGCGGCTCTTTCTCGATGCCCGGCTGGTGGATACAAATTTGGGCAGTGGCACCGATATTAACCAGGAAGGCCAATTCAAAGGATCAGGCCATGATCGCCGCGACCAACTGGAAACCGGTGGCGGAGCGGCAGGCGGAATGCTGATCGGCGGTCTTGGCGGCGGCCCGGCGGGAGTGTTGGTTGGGGGATTAATTGGCGCCGGCGCAACCGGGGTTCACTGGCTGGCTAAGCACCGCTCAGCGACCTTGCCGGCAGGAACCGTGTTGACGCTGGAACTGAATCGTCCGCTTCAGATGACGAGTTCGGTGGCGAGCGCGGCACAGTAGTGCATTAAGTTTTTCTGAGCCGGAGGTGCAAGCTTCCGGCTTTTTCTTTGCTGATGCATCGTGGGGTAGAACAATGCAGCATGAAGCAAATTCATATTCCGAATGCTGTCCACGACGAGCTAAGTTGGAGAACCAAGCGAGATAGAACCACGGTGAGGGCCGTCGTCGTGGATGGAGTTGAGAGCTTTTTGCATCCCGAAAAGAGGCGCACGCGCCATAAAGCTCCCCATCATAGAATCAAAACGTCCAGGCACACTTAATTTGGATAACGAAAAAATCTACGAGATATCAAGTTTCCGTAAACCTTAACGCCACCTTACATTCCCGCGCCCATTTCCGCTTCGCTGAGTAATTTCAACTCCATCCATCCTTCCACCGGCAAGGCATCGACGGGAAGCCGATTTTGCCAGAGGCTCATCCGCAATTTCACCACGCTGGTCGGTGCAATCGCCGCCACTGAAGACTTTGGATTATTCGGCGAGCTAACCGATGGTGTGGCGAGCAGCCAACTCAGCGGCAGACGAAATTCAAAGCTGCGGAGCAAAGCTACCAGCGCGCTTTCTTCCTGGCTATTAGTCGAGGCAGCTCCGGTTCCTTCTCTTCCCTCAACCTTCCAGTCTATCAGCTTGCCATCGCGCACTTTGGCATCGAGGCGCAAAGCGCGGCGGGGACGAACTTCACCCGCGGCCCAGGATTCCAGGTTCACTACAATCTCAAATTCCATCTCAGGCACTGGCCCGGCGAAGTCGAGCCGCCCGTAGAGATAGGTGTTGTCGATTCCGGCATACATGGCGTCGAGCAGAAATTGTTTTCCGTGCATCGCACCGGCTCGATGATCGGCGCAAAACATCGCCGCACCCATCCATTCGAAATAACGGATCTTGTCGCCGGTAATGCGCGGGTGAATGTACTCCGTCTGCGGCGCGAATTCCGGCCGCGCTTCGGCAGCGGCGATGGGCTGGGCCAGATAGTCCGGGGGCATGGCTCCAAGTGCCTGGTAGACGTTGGAAAGATGCTTGCGATAGAGCTCATCAAAATCACGGTCGTTCACCGAATGGTGCTCAGGGCCATACCACCAGTTCCAGTCGCTGCCTTCGGCAATCAGAATTTCTTCAAAAGCGAGTTTGCGCTGCGCCTCGCGGGCGCGGGCCGCATTCTGCGCATAAAATTCGCGGGCATCATGCAGGTAATCCCATGCGCGATTGTCTTCAGGAGCGCCAATCCAGACGTTGAAGTTCGCATTGATCCAGGAGCCTGGAACCAACGACCGCAAGGGCAAAATGTTGCGGTCGCGGGCGATGGCCTCGGAGATCGTGACGGATTCCAATCCGGCTTCGCGCTGCACCGCGTCATAAAATCGCCGCAAGAATTCCCTGCCCGACTTCGGGTAGTATTCCCAGGCATTCTCTCCATCGAGAATGATGGAGACTACCGCATCGCGCCCCTGCGCCAGCACAGGCTGGGCCGCCTCCTTGATACTGCGCAGCAGATGTCCGGCGGCGGTAGCCGGATCCATGCCCGAATAAACGAAGCCAATCAGATCGGAAATGGTGTGATCGCGAAAGACAAGATGCATGGATGTCGCAGCATTCTCGTAGCGATAAATGCTATAGAGACGCTGGGCAAGATCAGCCGGCAAACGGCCGTTGCCATCCCGCGCGAAGAACACGCCCGTGCTGCGGCCGAGAACGCCTTCGTCAGTAGCCATCCATTTCACGCCCAAGGTGTGGGCTATCGCCAACGCTTCGTCGGAGACGCTGCCCTCGGAAGGCCACACTCCTTGCGGGCGCACGCCAAATACGCGCTCATGCAAATCGAGCGCGCGCACGAGTTGTTCGCGGGCATCTTCGGGATGGCGAAAACGATTTTGCGGCAGCGGCAAGCCGGGAGAGGAAACCGAACCTACGTTGGTATCGCACACCAGTGGCAGAATCGGGTGATAAAACGGTGTCGCCGAGATCTCGATTGATCCCTTCTTGGCGGCGTCGGTATACGCAGGTAAAACCTTCGCCAGAAGCTCGCGTTCGCGGGCAATGACAAATTTCTGATCATCCAGGGAATAATTACGCTCCTTCTTGATCAACGCCGCAACATCTTTATCTTCAAGAAAAAATTCATCGAACCATGCGATCTGCGACAGCACCTGCAAGTCGGTGAAGTCGCCCCGCTGAAAGTAGCGCTCCGCTTTTTCGGGAGAATATCCCTGTTCGCGGAACCGCTCGTACAGCTCGCGGTAGCGGGGATACCTGCCAATCACATTGGTCACGTTCGCCTGAAAAAGATATTGCAATGCAAAAAGCCGTTCTTTCTGAGTCAACTCGTTGGCGGGCTTAGCGGCGACATTCAGAAACGGGTCCTGGGCAGTACCCGCGACGTAATCCTGAATCTGCGTGATCAACGAAGGGACAAGATTGAAATTCTGATGAACTTTGGGAAACTCGTCCAGCAGTTTCACCATGCCGTAATAGTCTTTGAGCGCGTGCAGGCGCACCCAGGGCAGGCGGTATTCGCCGGTCACCAGATCTTTGTAGAAAGGCTGATGCTGATGCCAAAGAAAGATCAAGCGGAGGGCGGGCATGGGAAAAAATCAGAATAGCATGCTGGACATCGCCCGCGCGCCGCAGCACCGATCAGGTTTTCGCAGCCCCATATGCGGATCTATGCCGATGTCACAGCGCAAGATCTTTCGGTACACTAAGAATGCAAAAAAGATGCCCGACTCTTCGACCTTCGTGACCGATGCCCCCACCCTGCTTTCCGAGCAGGATCTCTATCTCTTCAACGAAGGAACAAACTACCGCCTCTACGAGACCATGGGCGCGCATCTGGTTTCGCGCAACGGCGTCGAGGGCGCTGTTTTCAGCGTGTGGGCGCCGAATGCCCGGCAAATTTCGGTGATCGGCAATTTCAACAACTGGAGTTTCGGCGCGAATGTACTTTCTCCGCGTGGTTCCTCCGGCATTTGGGAAGGCTTCATCCCTGGCGTAACCAAAGGCACGCTCTACAAATTTCATATTGAGTCGCGACGCCACGGTTATCGCGTTGACAAAGCCGATCCCATCGGCTTCTGGCATGAGAAGCCGCCGCGCACTGCTTCAGTCGTATGGGACCTGAATTATGAATGGGGCGATGCCGAATGGATGCAAAGGCGCGCTGCCCGAAATTCCCTGCGGGCGCCCATTTCCATCTACGAGGTCCACCTCGGGTCGTGGATGCGCGTGCCGGAAGAGCACAACCGTCCGCTCACTTATCGCGAAATGGCCCCGCGTCTGGCCGAACACGTCGGCCACGTCGGTTTCACGCACGTAGAATTTCTGCCGGTGATGGAGCATCCCTTCTACGGCTCCTGGGGATATCAGACTACGGGCTATTTCGCTCCGACTTCGCGCTATGGCACGCCGCAGGATTTCATGTATCTGGTCGACTATCTGCATCAGCACAGCATTGGCGTGATTCTTGACTGGGTGCCGTCGCATTTTCCTTCCGACGCTCACGGACTCGCCTACTTTGACGGCACGCATCTTTACGAGCACGCCGATTCGCGCCAAGGATTTCATCCCGACTGGAAAACGCACATCTTCAACTACGGTCGTACCGAAGTTCGCAGCTTTCTGATGTCGAGTGCCATGTTCTGGCTCGACAAGTACCACGTCGACGGCCTGCGCGTGGACGCGGTCGCCTCCATGCTCTATCTCGACTATTCACGCAAGCATGGAGAGTGGATTCCCAACAAATACGGCGGACGCGAGAACATCGAGGCCATCGAATTTCTGCGCCATTTCAATCAGGAAGCCTACAAAGAACATCCCGACATCCAGACAGTCGCAGAAGAATCAACTGCGTGGCCCATGGTGTCGCGGCCGGTTTATCTCGGCGGACTCGGCTTCGGCATGAAATGGGACATGGGCTGGATGCACGACACGCTGCAATACTTCCAGCAAGATCCCATTCATCGCAAATATCACCACGAGAAGTTGACGTTCCGAATGCTCTATTCCTGGCACGAAAATTTCATTCTGCCGCTGTCGCACGATGAAGTGGTTCATGGCAAAGGATCGCTCGTCGGAAAGATGCCGGGAGACGAGTGGCAGCGATTCGCCAATTTGCGCCTGCTTTATGGCTACATGTTCGCTCAGCCCGGGAAGAAGCTGCTTTTCATGGGCGACGAATTCGGACAGGTCCGCGAGTGGGCGCACGACACGAGCCTGGAGTGGGACGTTCTTCGGTATCCGGTTCACAGCGGTTTGCAGAATTGGGTTGGAGAACTAAACCGTCTCTATCGCAACGAGACGGCTTTGCACATGCTCGATGCGAATCCGGCAGGGTTCGAGTGGGTCGATTGCAACGACAATCTGACCAGTACGATTTCGCTGCTGCGCAAGACAGAAAATCCCGCCGATACGGTGCTTGTGGTCTGCAATTTCACTCCAGTGCCGCGGCTGGGATACCTGGTGGGCGTGCCCGCAGGCGGTTACTGGCGGGAGCTGTTGAATAGCGACGCACGAGAATACGGCGGCACGGGCATGGGCAACCTAGGCGGAGTTAACGCTGAACAGTTACCGATCCACGGGCGGCCGTATTCGCTGAAACTGACCCTGCCGCCACTGTCGGCCCTGTTTCTTAAGAGAGGATAAGGCAAGCGCGAGTGCGCGAGTCCGTGCTGCGCAAGTTAGTTACTCCGCACCTGACACCCTGAGGCGGTAAGCTTCGGGGCTTTCGATCAGAAACCTGGTTCGCCCGGAAAGGACTAACAGGTCCCGATCGCCGCTTACCAGCGAGTCAGCTTTGCCGGTATGGGCCAGGTCGAGAAACGGCTGGTCGCTGCGGTCGCGACACTTCACGGGACAGCGTTGTACCGGGTCGATCACTTCGCAGTGAGGAAGACAGTCAGCCAGCAATTCGTGCACGTCATCAGGATGTAGCCCGAATTTAGGATAGCGGAAGACGCGCATCAGCTCTTCAACTGTGGCGCGAGAAATCAGGGGCACGCATCCGCCTTTGCTCCAGTGCTGCCGTAGCCATGCCAGGCGGCCGCTGGAGAACAAAAGCGCTGACACGACCGTTGTTGTGTCAAAGACTACTCGCTGCCTCACCGCTTCTTGCGCGCCCAGGAAATGGCGCCGGCAACCTCCTGCTCAGTGATGCCGAGCTGTGCCAGCCGCGCGCGCACTTCGTCAGCCCGGCTTTTGTGTAGCGGACGCAGGACGATGGATTCACCGTCGGTGCTCACGTCGAAATACTCCACCCCACTGAATCGGGTGACTACCTTCTTCGGCAGGGTGATTTGGTTTTTGACCGTCATCTTGGCAAGCATAAGGAATAAAGGAAACAAGGATATCTTACCAAATTCCCGGAGATTTTAGCATCCGCAATTGGAACATCCTTCGGTGATGGAGTTTATGGTTACCTCCTAGGAAAATTTTATGGGGCTGCAAGATTCGCGCTCGCCTGTCAGGAACTCAATCAGTGCTCGGTTGAACTCATCCGGACATTCCTCATAGGGCAGATGTCCGATGCCCGGGAAGATAATGGTCTTGGAGTTCGGGAAGTATTTCGCCAGTTTCGCAGCCGACGAGGCGTAGACTGCACCGTCTTTGCTGCCCCACATCAGTAGAGTTCGCACAGGCGCCAGCTTCGGCAAGGTCTCGTGGAGATCGCGCAAATCGCGTGTCCATATCCTGACGATGCTCAACGCATGATCGAAGAGGCCCGGCTTGGACAACGGCGCCGTGTAGCCTTCGAGGGTTCCCGACAGAATACGGCGGCGGTCGCCGTACATGCGCGCGTGCCAATGGGAATGCATCCTCTTCATGTGAGGAATCAATGTGCGGAACATGGCAGACCCCAAGCGGCTGCCAATAAAAGGTGCGAGCCGCCGTCCATGCGCCGAGAAGGGATTCACCGGTGCGACCAGGACGAGGCTTCCCAGGGTAAGGCCGGTATTGGGTTGCAGGCATTCTGCGGCCATCATCATCGCAATGGCACCGCCATGCGAAGTGCCCACCAGATCAAATGAGCTGATGCCAAGATTTCGAATAAAGCGCAGGACCCGCTGAGCATTTCCGCGCAGGGAATGATCGAGCCCTGGTGGGCGATCGGAAAAGCCAGCGCCCATCATGTCAGGCGCGTAAACCGTGGCGTGAGGCGCAAGCGCGGGCATGGTGTAGCGCCAGGAGAACGAATATCCCAGCAAGCCATGCAGCAGAATGAGCGGCGGCCCGGCGCCGGCGCGCAGGTAGCGCATGCGCGCGCCGTCCATCTCCATCCAGCATTCTTCAACGACTGCGGCTGGGGCCAACACTGAACGAAAATCCGACGGAAAAGACACTCAAGGATTGATACATTGTTTGCGGGCGCGGAGCAATCCGCGCCGCCCAACTGCATTTTGTTCGAATATCCAAGGAAACCACACGCCGCTTACGTACCTGCGAAAGCGAACTTCCGAGAGAAGGCAGTAGAGTGGCCTTCTCTAGTGGCCTTCAGCATTCGTGGGTGCCGACATCCCCGAGATGATTTGCCAGCTGCCACTAGGGCTGCGAATCCACGTGTGGATAATTCGGATAGTTGAGGGCCGCCCCACTCCAGCTTGATCGACCCATTTCTGGCGAACGCGATACGTCGTGGTGGCAACATCGCCGGTTACCTGAGTGGTGAGACGCTCCAGATCGTAAGATTGGAGAGACTCTCCCTTGCTCGTATGCGCCGTGATCCAATCCGTAATGTGGTCTTTGCGCAAAGGCTCCGGGCTAACGGATGGCCAGCCGAGAAAATCTGTGTGCCACAGGGTGCGATATTTTTTGGAGATCGTTCGCCTGTACATATTGCCAGTATGACTTTTCCAACGACCATAACTTCTCCGCATCGGCAGGGGGAGGCGCAGCAAACAAGGGCGAGGTGAGGAGAACAACCATCAAGGTGTAGTGAATCATCGCAGTCATCTTAGCTCCTGTAATTTAAGGGCTGCTGGAACTTAAGAAAAACTCTAGAAGCTATCTCATAATGAAACAAGAACGTAAGATTCGCTTTCCCTCAGGGGCTAAAGCCCGCATTTCTTGAGGGCGCGAGCGGCGCGGCTGGAAGCCCCGCCCCTTCAAAACCGGTTTATGAGATGGGTTCTAAGCTGGTGGTATTGCTGACGAATGTTTACTTCGTTTGTATATGTGTCGACTTCCGATTGTTGGTTGCCAAAACGGCGATCTCCAGAGGTCTTTCAATCAGCGATCAACAATGAGCGATTAACAATTTGTTTTTACAGGACAACCCTTGGCCTTGTCGCCGGCTTCTATGTAAGTGAACATCGCCTCTGTTCGCTTCACTTGGGGAGCTTCGGCTCCCCTTTTTTGGCCGCTGGGAAGATCAGGCCGCTTCCTTCCTCTTCTTTCGGAGCAACTTCTTCAGCACCCGCATACCTTTGTCGACGTGCTTTTCCTCCAGCAAGAAGGGGGGCAAGAAGCGAACAACTGTATCTTGCGTGGAATTAAACAGCAAACCCTCGCCTAAAGCCTCATCCACGATGGGCCGCGCAGGAATCTCCAGATTGATCCCCTGAATAAAACCTCGCCCACGCGCTTCCTTCGCAACTGGGCTCTTCTCGACGACCGCTTGCAGCTGCTGTTTCAGATACGCCCCAACCTTATTCACGTTCTCCAAAAGGTTCTCTTCCTCCACGATCGCCAGAAATTCCAGCGCCACACGGCAAGCGAGCGGACCGCCCCCAAACGTCGTTCCATGTTGCCCCGGAGAAATCGCATTAGCGAATTCTTCCTTGGCGATGAAGGCTCCCAGGGGCAGCCCTGCGGCAAGCGGCTTGGCAATCGCCACGATATCAGGAGCTACACCGAACGTCTGGAATGCAAACATCGTTCCCGTGCGCCCCAGCCCGCACTGAATTTCGTCAAAAATCAGAGCTGCTTTGTGACAATCGGCGAGCGCACGGCATTGTTGCAAGAACTCCACCGAACATTGGTGAATGCCGCCCTCGCCGAAAATCGGTTCGAGCACGATCGCACATGTGTTGTCGTCCACCGCCGCGCGCAGGCCTTCGACATCATTCTGCGCGACGAACGTCACGCCTTCGAGCATCGGCTCGAAGCCTTTGCGATGCTTGTCTTGTCCGGTGAGCGAGAGCGCCCCAAACGTGCGCCCGTGATACGACCCTTGGAGCGCTACCAGCCGGCACTTGGCCTCGCCTCCAGCGCGATGTCCCGCGAGCCGCGCCAGCTTGATCGATCCCTCAATGGCTTCGGTGCCGCTGTTCGAAAAAAACGCGCGACATATTCCCATCGATGTGCCGCCGGCCGAGCCGCCCGCCAGTGTACACAGCTTTTCCGCCAGCGCGCCTTGATATTCGTTGTAATACAAATTGGAGACATGAATCAGCTTCGCTGCTTGCTCGCGAATCGTCTTCACAATCCGCGGATGCGCCTGCCCCAGCGCATTCACCCCCAGCCCAGAAACAAAGTCAAGATAGCGCCGGCCCTCAAGGTCGTAAAGAAAGACTCCCTTGCCTCGAGTCAGCACAACGGGATAGCGATTGTAAGTATTCAGCAGATAGCGGCGTTCCAGATCGACGATTTGCTCGAAGGTTTTCATAAGAAGAGATGATTGTAACGGAAGGGCTGCTCGCTCGGATGCCTTGTGATTACGCTCCCGGATTGCGAAACCCGTAAGTTCCGAACGACCAGCTGCGAACGGGGAATGAGAACGTCACTTCCTATTACCTCCGTGCCAGCGTAATGGCACCAACGGGCCTTGTACCGCTTCTTTGCGACTGCTATTTTGCCCATAGTGATGCTGATCCTCCCCTGTGGTGATGACTGAATCGGATGTTCGGGGGCGTTTATGAGGTTCATGCATCTGTGTTATGCGGCTCTGGGCTTTGCGGTGGCCCGCTGGATATTCAAGCGTCGGCCCATAGTCGATCCGGTTTCGAGATTGCGTTCGTCAGGTCTGCTGTAAAAGTCGAGTAGTTTGGGCGCGCGCCCCGTTGCGCTCTTCACTTCGTCGGCGCGCGCCCCCTTCCGTTTCTCCCCTACTTCTGTGACGTTGCGGTTACCTGCGTTACCTCTGCTTTGTTACCCTGCCTCGGTACAATTTTTTGAGAGAAGCGCCCATTGGTTCCGCATCCCCTGTGTTAGTGTTCAAGCCAATCCGCTATTTGTGCACGCTGCTGATTTCGGCGGCGCTGCTGGTGATCTTCTTGCAAACGCTCTTTGCTCAGGACACCGAACCCTCGCTGGGAGACATCGCGCGCAGCCTGCGCAAGAAACCAGCTGTCTCTGAGACCGTTATCGATAACGACAATTTGAACAAAGTCGTGGATGAGGCCGAGAGCCGCCGCGCGGCCGGGTGGGCGTCGGTGTTCTCGCTCTCGCCTGCGGTCAAGGGCGTGCAGATTTCAGGGCCCGACGTGATGTGCAGTTTGTCGTACACAGGGAAGGACAGCTCGCAGGCAAGCGATCCGTTGCTGCTGGAAGACCTGCCGCGCGAGGAGTTAAGCAAGTTGCAAGGACCGGCAAGCATCGATGGAGATACTTTGCAGGTTTCCACGCACAACGGAACCACATGGGAACTGCGCGAACTCGTGATAGGCCTCACGATTGTCAGAAGCCGCGACGATGCAAGCTTATCCATCGGGCGACCGCACTTGCTTCCCGCGATCGCGGACGCATCCCAACCGCAGGATGCATCGCTGAAGCAACCCGACGCGACCATTCTGCTGCATTTGAAGGGGATGGCAGCTCCCTCGGCTACGGTGATGTTTCGCACCGCGCTGAACTTTGCGCTGTTTCCCGACCAGGAATGGCGCTGGTCGATTCTGAAGGCCAAGGGAATTCCGCCGCAGACAACCGCCGCACTAACATCAGATGACGAGAAGGTCCCGAACAAGCAACTACCGGGAATCAGCGGTGACACGGTTCCTCAGTTGAATGCTCCTGTGCCGGCACCTGCAACGGCGAATCCGAAGAGAATGCCTCCTCCGTTGAATTGAGCCGTGAGTGACCGGCAGGCTCAATGCCGCAATCGTCTCCGCGATGATATCCTTCCCCCTTACTAGAAACTCGAAAGGTTGGAGGAAATCATGGCACAAGTAAAGATCACCGTGCGTCCCAATGGGCCTTTGCGCGTGGAGGCGCCCGAGGGAGCGGTGGAACTTGTCGACGCAAACGGGACTCGGTACGACCTCACCGGAAAAACCGCGTTTTCGCTCTGCCGCTGCGGAGGCTCCGTCAACAAGCCGTTTTGCGACGGCACGCACAGCCGCATCGGATTCCAAGGCGCGGAGCTCGCGGTGAAGAAGGCTGAAGGCCAGGCCTGATCCCATTTTGCAACATGCCTGCGGGCGATAAACCTAATGACCGACGACGATCGACTCACATCAGCGATCCACCACTGTTGCGTCGTTTTTCCTCAACTCCGCCCGTGGTGCAAACGGCGATCTTCCCAATCGCAGCGGGAGACCGTGATAGCGAGCGAGCTGGGTCGCTCCCAGGGCAAGAACAAAAAGTACGACGGCAAACACGGCGAGACGCCGCCCTGCCTGTTCCTGTTGAGGAGCGGCCACCGCGATGATCGCTCCCACGATCACACCACAGATGAGTCCACCAAGGTGGGCAGCATTGTCAATGCCGGGAAGCAGAAATCCGAAAATAAGGTTGTAGACCACGAATGCCCCCAGACTGCGCATGATAGGGGTCAGTGCAGATCGCGGCACGGAGAACTCTCCTAGCTTGAGCCCGGCGAGAAGCGCGCCGGCCAGCCCGAAGATGGCTCCAGAAGCGCCCACGGCAACCCCGCCGGGATGCCAGGCCACACTCGCCAGACTACCTGCCACGCCGCAGGTCAGATAAATTGCGGCAAAAGTCGACGGGCCATAGAGCGATTCGCACAGCGCGCCCAGGTCCCACAGGCACCACATGTTGAAAGCAATGTGGAAGAGGCCGCCGTGGAGGAAGGTGTTTGTGAGCAGGCGCCACCATTCGCCAGTGAGTGTGAGCGGGCCGAAATTTGCTCCCCAGCGGATCAGTTCCCACATGGGAAATTCCATGACGCTGCCGCTGCCCAGGGCCATGCCCAGAAAAACTGCCGCATTGATGCCGAAGATTACGTGCGTGACAGTAATACTGGATTCGTGGCTCCGAACCCACGGTTGGCGGATAACGGGCTGGGGGGCGTCGTCGGAGAGCTCACCACGCTGGTGCGCTTCGTGCTGCATGCACCACTGGCAGATCTTCCTGCCGAAGGTGAAGCCGGGAAGTTGACGTCCGCAACGGATGCAATTGGCCATGGGATATTAAGAGAGTATCAGAAAGGTCCGAATAGCTTCGCTCACCTGGACAGCCGAGGGCGACTGTCGAAAATGGCGCGCGAGCACTTCTCAGTGAATTGTCTTCGTCTTCCGCGACATGTAATCCATCAGCAAATATTGGCCCAGCGTATACGGGGTCGTGAAGTAGGCTTTGCCGCGGCACATCTCCGTGACTTTTTGTACGAATTGCACCAGCCCATAATCTGACGCCAGCATGAACGTGTTGATCAGCACGCCAGCGCGCTTGCACTTCGAAACTTCTTCCAGAGTCTGGCTCACGACCAGCGGATCGAGGCCGAATGCATTCTTGTAAATTCTTCCATCCTCGAGGGTCAGGGCCGATGGCTTGCCATCCGTGATCATGACGATCTGCTTCATGTCTTTTCTCTGCCGTTGCAAAATACGCTGCGCCATGCGCAGGCCTTCTCGCGTGTTTGTGTAGTAAGGGCCGACTTTGACGCGAGCTAGCTGGGAGAGCGGAACCTCTTCCGCCGAATCATGAAACAGCACCAGCGAGAGCGAATCGCCCGGGTATTGTGTGCGAATCAAGTGCGAGAGAGCCATGGCAACTTTTTTCGCCGGAGTAAACCGGTCCTCGCCGTAAAGAATCATCGAATGCGAGCAGTCGAGCATGAGCACCGTTGCGCACGAGGACTGATATTCGCACTGATGAACCTGCAAATCGGAATATTCGATGTTCAGCGGCAGAGTCAGCCCTTCGCGCTGAATGGCGTTTGAAAGTGTCGCCGTGATGTCGAGATTCAGAGTGTCGCCAAACTCATAGGTTCGTGAAGCGCCGCTGGCTTCGATGCCGGTGGCGAGATCGCGCGTGTCGTGGCGTCCAAAGCTCGATTTGCCGAGCGAGCCGAGCAGGTTGCGCAGAGCTTTGAAGCCGAGGAAGTCGAGGCTCTTATCGGTGATTTCGAATTTGGCTTGCGGCGCGTTCGGGCCAATCTGGCCGCCGACGGACGATTGACGCGCGGGATCGTGTGGCTGATCGACGGTAATATAGTCATCCTGCTGCATGCGCTCGATGAGTTTCTCGATCAACTCATCCATCTGGCCGTTCATCGCCATTTCGAGCATGCGCTCGCGCATTTCTTCGCTGAACTGATCGCTGTCGAGGAGCGCTTGCTCAATCGCGCGTTTCAAATCGTCGAGCGCTTGCTCGCGATCGGGCAGCTCGTACCACATATCGCTCTGGAACCCGCTCTGCAACAGGTAGTCGGAGAGCGCGCTGAGCAGGTCCTCCATGCTCATTTCGCCGGCGGGGTCGGGGACGTATTTGGAGTAGCGGATGCGCTTCATAAATCAGCTATCAGCTCTCAGCCATCAGCTTTCAGCCAAAATCGTGCTGCTGAGAGCTAACGGCTGACAGCTGAAAGCTTCAATTAAACTGCCTTCTCTGCCTATATGGCCGGTCGTCCGCTTCGAACGACTTCTCTCGCACAGGCTCCGGCTTTTTCTCGCCCGCTTTGAACACGCGCTCCTCGCTGCGGCCGATACGCTTGTGCGCGTGCAGGCCTTCGAGAATAAATTCGGCTGCCGAAACCTGGCGCTCGGCGCTTTCCTTCTGCGAAACTCCGAGCGGAGTCAGTTTGTCCAGCAGCCCCTGAATTTCTTTTAGATTTTCCAGAGCTTCGGCGGCGGGAACTGAATCGGACAACTGTACCTCGCCGCCCAGGTCGAACCACTGCACGATCTGCTGCATGTTCGCTCCGGTGAAATATTCGTCATAAGTCTTGGCGATGGCGGTGCGAATCAGTTCACGCCCAACGTGATCTGCGCCCTTCATCTCGCCTTCATATTCCAGCTCAAGTTTGCCGGTGATGGCAGTTAGCGCCGCGTAAACGTCGCTGATGCGCGGGACAACAATTTTTTCATCGTTGCTAATGGCGCGCCGTTCGGCATTGGAAACCACGTTTTCCATCGCAGAAATCGGCAGGCGCTGGCTAACGCCTGAACGCTTGTCGATCTTCTTGTCTTCACGGGCGGCGAAGGCGATACGCTCGATCACTTGCTGAATGTATGTCGGCAGGTGCAGGGCGTGGCTGTTGCGGCTGGTCCAGGCTTCCTGCGCGGTGATGGCGATGCCTTCATCAACCGTTGCTGGATAATGCGTGCGAATCTCAGAGCCTATGCGGTCTTTCAACGGAGTGATAATTTTTCCGCGAGCCGTGTAGTCCTCCGGGTTCGCGCTGAAAACAATGGCGACATCGAGCGGCAGGCGCACGGGATATCCTTTAATCTGCACGTCGCCTTCCTGCATGATGTTGAACAGACCGACCTGAATTTTCCCCGCAAGATCGGGAAGTTCGTTGATGGCGAAGATGCCGCGATTGGCGCGGGGCAGCAGGCCATAATGAACTGTATATTCACTCGAAAGCTCATGACCGCCGCGCGCGGCCTTGATGGGATCGACATCGCCAATCAGATCGGCGATCGTGACGTCTGGCGTGGCGAGCTTTTCCACGTAGCGCTCGTCGGGGGTGAGATAGGAAATCGGCGTCTCGTTGCCGAGGCGCGCAATCTCTTCCCGGCAGCGGCGGCAGATAGGGGCGTAGGGATTGTCGCGAATCTCGCAGCCCGTGACGTATGGCATCTGCCCGTCGAGCAACGTCGTCAAAGCTCGCAGGATGCGGCTTTTCGCCTGGCCGCGCAGCCCGAGCAGAATGAAGTTGTGGCGCGAAAGAATGGCGTTCACAATCTGAGGGACAACGGTATCTTCATATCCAACGATGCCGGGAAAAATGGCGGCGTTTTGCCGCAGGTGGGCAATCAGATTTTCGCGAAGCTCGTCCTTGACGCGGCGGTGACGTAAGCGTTGCTCGGAAAAAGAACTGCGGCGCAATTCGCCAAGTGTGCGCGGGAAACTGCTCATGGGCAAAACCCCACTGAAGAAACGCTTTCTGGATTATACGCGGAAGAGAGGATCTCCGGCTTCAGCTTTCCGGCTTCGCCAGTGTCCTTATAGTTGTGCACAATCAGGCGAAGCCGAAGCCCCGAAGCCGAAGAGCAGAAGCCCGAAGCCGACTAATACACATGCCCGTTACCGCCGGCTTTCTGCCGCGCCTGGGCCGCGCGGCGGATGTTGGGAAGAATGGTTTCGAAATAACCGATGAGTTGCGACAGCCGTTGTGGCTCGGAGCGCAAGCCAAGCAGCTTCTGTTTGAAATCGAGATCGAGGGGTAGGGAACCGGCCAGATAGAAAGAAAGCAACGACGGATCGGCCGCGGAAAGGTCCTGCTTCGCCCCGGCAATCGCCAAAAGTTCGGAGTGTAACTGAATGGCGCGCGTCCGGTCTTCGCCTGGCGGCGTTCCCGGTTCATCATCGATCATCAGAACCTCGGCGCGCAGAAACGAACGTTCCTCATTGACTCGCACGACCTCGAAGCGGCTGCGCCCTTCGCTGATCAGATCCAGGCGGCCATCGGGATACTCTTTAACGACCGTGATAATCTCTGCCGTGCATCCGACTTCCGCCAGGCTTTGCTCCACCGCCCGCACAACGCCGAACGGCCGATGCTGCGCCAGGCATTCGCCGATCATTTCTTTGTAGCGCGGCTCGAAAATATGCAAAGGCAAAGGAATGCCGGGGAACAGTACGACATCGAGCGGGAAAAGTGGGATCAGGGCGTCCAAGGCGGTCTCCAGCGCGTTTTCTCGATTGTACGCCGAGCGGCAGTTCGGCAGCCGGGGTGGCCGGTGGTCCGAAATCGGGCGCCTACAATCACGTTTGACTTACATGGCCAGACAGAATAAAAGCCCTCTATGGATCTTTCAGGAAAGACGATTGTGATTACCGGAGCCTCCATGGGAATCGGGGAAGCCATCGCAAAAATTTTTGCCGATCAGGGCACAGCCGTGGTCATGCTCTCGCGCGATGCCGGACGCGTCGAGGCCGCACGCGCGCGCGTGGGGCATAGCGAGCGAACAGTCGCGATGGCCTGTGACGTTCGCCATCGCGAGGATATTGATCGTGCAATCGGATTGACGGTGCATCATTTCAAGAGAATCGATGTCTGGGTGAACAACGCAGGGCACGGACTGCTTGATTCAGTCGCGCAGATGGATATGGCGGCGTGCCGCGAGATGTTCGATACGAATTGTTTCGGAGCGGTAGCAGCGATGCAAGCTGTGATTCCCGTAATGCGGCAGCAAGGCGGTGGGACAATCATCAATATTTCGAGTGTGGCCGGACACATTCCGCTGCCGTTTAGCGCGGCGTACAGCGCGACCAAGTTTGCTCTGAATGCAATCGGCAACGCGGCGCGAAGTGAATTAAAGAAAGACCAAATTCACGTCCTGACGGTCTGTCCCGGCTATGTGCGGACTCAGTTCAGTCAGAATGCAGTGCTCGGTAGCCAGCGCAAGAGGGTTCGTCCGGAAACCGTGCGGGGTGTCAGCGCCGAACGCGTGGCCCGAGCAACGCTGCGCGGATATTTGAAACAGAAAAGAGAAGTAATTGTGCCGTGGACTATGTGGATACCTGTGAAGATCTATCAGCACTTTCCCGGACTGGTGGAGTGGACGATGCAGAGAATGGCCCAATAATCGGCAGGTTACTCAATGAGAAGCGGTTTGTTTCCTGTGGCCACACGGAATCCATAGATCAGCATGGCCAGCAGAACTGCGAGCATGAACAGCGAGTGGGACGCGTACCACTTTGACAGGTCGAGGGTGATGGGAAAGGAATCCAGCAATTCCATCGTGAAAACTGTGACTGCCACAGCGACGATGCCGAACCGAAGTGCCATCACCATGACGGCCACAGTGATGAGAAGAACGAACGGCAATTCTACCGCGAAGTTTTCTCCGCCCAGGTTTACCAGAAGCACAAGAAGTCCAGTCGCCGTCACGCTCAACCAATAGTTCCGCAGCAAGCTTCTGGTTAGAAAGAGTGTAAAAATGGTGGCGAATGCGGGGAGCAGTACGGTTGCAACCGCGCCCAAGAGATATCCCAGCAATTCCTGTATCGAGCCCAGGGCCAACATCGACGAAGGAATCGTGGTTTCCCCCGGAAGATTAACCCATGCGGGAAGGGCGTTCGCGACGTGAACCCCAAGGGCGGCGATGCTGCCGCTTAGCACCCCGGCCAGCACATCGCGGCCAATCAAAGGATCGCGAAAATTGCCGGCAAGCAAACGATTCCAGGTAATCAGCAGTTGCGGCCATTGTCGGCGCACAAAGGGTTCCAGAGCCAGGTACAGGAGCCACAGGAACGCCGCAACGAAGAACGCCCCGCCCGCCGCGCGCGTGAATGTTTGCCACTCCGCTCCCAGGTCAAGAACATGATGAGCGGTAAGCAGAACAGCGGCGAGCACTGCGCAGAAGGCAAAAACCGAGATGCGAATCGCGCCTCGACGGTCGCCGCGTCCCAGTCGGACGTTGCGCCGCGCGAATAACCCGGCCACAACAAGGCAGGCAAATCCGCTGGTCACCATTGTGGTTTCGCGCACTATACTTGACCGCGTCAGTGGCCGCGTCTGCATGCGCCAGGCAACCGACCACGGCCCGATCACGTGAAAATAAATTGGCTTGCCGCGGTAACTCGCCGCGCTGACCTGAATTTCTGTCTTCGGATCTTCGGGATAAAAACCCCGCCAGCCAAATCTTCGATCGAAGGGCTGGGGAGGCAGCCAAGTGGGATCTGCTGTTTTCAAAGTCGCAAGATCGAGCCCGCTGTCGGCCAGCATCTGATTCCAATTCGGTTCCGGAGCCACTCCCGAATTTTGTTTCTCCAGCTGCGGCGGGACTGCAAGAAATCCGAACAATCTCCCGCTGGCATCGAGTGCCACAAGCCTCATTCCTGAAACTTCGTACGGAGGGTCGAGGAATGTGACCCGCAGGTTTTGGTTCGTCGGCGTCAATGCGAGCGGGCTTTGTCGATAATCGAAACTCAAAACACCCAGCGCTCCGTGTTTGAGATTTTTCCTGGCAATGGGAGTGGGTAACTGCTCGGCGGCATAAATCATGTAATCGTAATTACGCTCGAACCAGGAAGCGCTGTCCGTGGGAGGGTCTGTGTAGCCTGCCTTCTCAATGATTTCTTGCGCACGTACCTCTAAGGCTCCTGGAGGCTTCGGTGGCGGTGCTGTACCTAGATCGGTTGAGTAAGGTGCTAGGGCGATAATCGCAGATACAACGAGCACGGCGCCCAACAGAAGACTCCAGGCGACTTTTGGCTGCAGAACGCTTTCTCCCCCGGCCGCAGCCACCATTTCCGGCGATGGCGTTTCGCCCGCAGCAAGAGCCGCCGCCAGCGGATCGCCTCCCGGCAAAGCAGCCGCCACTTGCAGCGCTGAATGTGGACGTTTGTGGGGATCATTCTCCAGACAGCGCAGGATCACGCGCTCGACCACCGGATCGAGACCTTCCACCAGCTGACTCGGACTCGTCGGAGTTGTCTTCTCGTGTTGTCGAATCAACTCCGCGAGCGTCGAAGCTTCGAATACGCGCTTGCCCGTGAAGATTTCGTACAGAACGAGACCAAGCGCATAAATATCGCTGCTGGCCGTGGCCGCATTGCCCGCGAGCTGCTCCGGGGCCATGTAGGCCGGAGTTCCGGCGCGAATTTCGTCTTCACCGGTTGCCAGTCCCGCCAATCCAAAGTCTGTAATCCGAACCTTTCCCCGCCGGTCGAGCATGACGTTCGAAGGCTTCAGATCGCAGTGCAGCACTCCGGCATCGTGCGCGGCCGCAAGTCCGGCGCACAACTGGCGTGAAATTTCGATGGCTTTATCCTGCGGCAGTCTGCCAATCCGCTTCAGCAACGATGCCAGATCCTCGCCATCGACGTACTCCATGGTGAGGAATGAAACGCCCGCGGCTTCGCCGATATCGAAAACCCGGCAGACATTTGGGTGAGAGACTTGCCTTTCCAGTCGCACTTCGCGATGAAATCGTGCCAGGGCAACGCCATCCTGGGTCAAAGCCCACGGCAGGAACTTCATTGCGACCGGTTGGCTTAGGCGCAGATCATCGGCACGATACACTTCGCCCATGCCACCCTTGCCGAGCAGAGCCACGATGCGGTAGCGCTCGGCCAGAATCTGTCCGGGAACGAAACGGCCTTCATCAAGCGCCGGAGATTCGTAGAGACTCTTGTGTTGGGGCGTGGGAGCATCAAGCGTGCTCCCGTTCCAATCCATGGTCGGAGGCAACTCGGCGGCCGCGCCGCACTTGGGACAATAGCTCGCCGTCGACGGCAAATCAGAACCACAGCGGGTGCAGCGGAGAGCTTGCACTGAGACCTTTCAGCCTACTCGATAACTTAAGTTCAGGATATCAATCTGAGCCGATTTCCGTGTTCCACTCGCGCAACAAACGATACGCCCGAGAGGGAACTGTTGTCATTAGCGGAAGAGAGCTATCCTAACTCGGCCAGCATCGTCTCCATCTCTGACTGCGCGTGCAGATTGCCGGTTCGCCGGGCGGAGGCGATTCCGTCGGTGAGCATCGCTTTGGCTTCTTCGATCCTGTCAGCGCGCGTGAGGGTTTGCGCGGCCATGAAATAGCCGGGAGTGTAATCGGGATTCGCCTTCAGCAGAATCGAGAACTCCGCCAGCGACCGGTCAAGATCGCCTTGCTTGGAATACTCCAGGGCTAACCCGTAACGGGCGAAGGTATCATTTGGATTCTGCGTAAGAATGTCGTTGAGCGCGGCGATGCGGTCCATGGGTCGGTTCTCAAGGATGAGGGTACTACAAATGATTGCATCGCTTGGTGAATTTCTGTTCAACGATGTCATCGCGAATACAGCAACAGCTGCGAGGATACGGGATTGTTGCTTGCTCATTCACCCGCTTTGAGCTCAATAAGCCCCGCACGTTGCAGGTCGTTGCATCTTCCATGCAAAGAGTGTTCATTTCAAATCTGTGAATTCTTATTTTTTCCTTGGTCGCCTGCATTGAATGCCGAAACATTGCGCGAATGTGCGTGTTGAGTGAGTACGTGTTCCGTTGATTCGGTCACCAAATCTGGCCGATAAGGAGATCCCTATGAAGTCCCCCTCCACTATGTTTGTTTTCCTGGCCATCGCTCTGGCAGCGACTGCCGCTCACGCTCAGTATGGGAGCACGCCAATCAAGCATGTCATCGTGATCTTTCAGGAAAATCGCACGCCGGACAATTTGTTTCAAGGATTATGCACAGCAAACAACGGCGTGCCCGGTTGCAGCACTACGGTCACAAAAGGAACGTACGATATTTCGTCAACTTACGTGAATTCAGATGGTCAAACGGTGTCGCTAACGCCGGTCGGCCTAGCGGCTAATTTTGACCTGGACCACAGCCACGGCGGTCCAAAGCTCAACGGCACCATCAGCGGATGGGACTTTGAATACGAAAATCAGGGAATCGCTGGCAGGCCGGGGGCGAATGTTCCGACCGGCTGCGGAGCTAACGTTTTTGGCTGTGTGGTTCCGGCCAACAACTATTCCCAATTCATGTACGTCTACAACACGCCGGTGACTAATACGAATGGCAGCAAAGGCGGCCTGATCGATCCCTATATCACTTTGGCGACAACTTACGGATGGGCCAACCGCATGTTTCAAACCAACCAGGGGCCGAGTTATCCAGCGCATCAGTTCATTTTCGGAGCGACTTCAGCGCCCACCGCGCCTGATGATGCAGCCGGCATATTTGTTTCGGAAAATGGGGCCAACGGAAGCTCGCTTTACGGCTGCGGTTCGGGAAATTCGGCGCAACTGATCAGGCCGAATGGAAATTCAGCGCCGCCCTTCGGTACAGAAACCCCAGGCGATGATGTCGCGCAATGTTTCACCCGCAATGCCATGGATTACCTTTTCAACCAACCCAGCCCCAAAATCACCTGGACCTATTATGCCGAGGGGCAGAGCAGTCTTTGGGTGGCTCCGAATTCGTTAACGAACATTTGCATTCCTAGCTCAGGAATATGCACTGGTCCGGACTGGGTTAAGGGAGAGTCGAATGGCTACATCGATACAGCACCGCCTGACGTGCTGAACGATATCAACAGCTGCAATCTCTCTCAAGTAAGCTGGATAACCCCGGCCGGACAGTATTCAGACCATCCAATAAACAGCGGTCAGGGCCCGTCTTGGGTAGCGGCCATTGTGAACGCCGTCGGCAATAACACAAATTGCGACGACGGAGAGGGCTATTGGAAAGACACTGTCATCTTTATCACCTGGGATGACTGGGGAGGATGGTACGACCACGTGCGGCCAGTGTTCCAGACTGGAGCCAACCAGAACGATTATCAACTCGGTTTTCGTGTGCCGCTGATCGTTGTCTCAGCTTACTCGACAAAGCCGGGGTACATCAGCAACCTGGAATACGATTTCGGCAGCATTCTAAAGGCGATCGAGGGCATTTTTGGTCTGGGCAATCTCGGCTTTGCCGATGCACGCGCCAAGAATGATCTCCACGATTTCTTCAACTTTAACCAGACTCCAGCGGTCTACAAGACCATTCCGGCTCCGCTGGCGGCGAGCTTCTTCATCCAAAGCAGCACCGCGGAGGTTGATCCACCAGACACCGACTAGCAATTTCGATCGGCTCGTGAATTGTGAGGGCGCTGATCTGGAGAAGGTGATCGGCGCCCAACGCTTAGACTGAGAAGCAGGGTCCGGAAATTGGGGAGATCGTCCCAAGTCGCTGGAGGCGACGAATCGTCCCAAAGTTACTGCTTGCCATTCAGTTTTCCTCTTTCATCTTCTTGCAGACCAGCTTGGTGTGCCCGGTTTTCGAATCGATCACTGTCCTAGCGGGAACGCAGCTGCAGGTTACGGTATTGGCATTTTCTTGCGTGGTGACAACACAATGCTCGATCACCTCGGCGCTCGCCGGTGGCACTTGACTGCGCACTGGTGGCGCAGTCGCCGCCGTCGGCTGCTTCTTTGCCGCGCAGCCAGCCAGAAGCAGACACAGCACCAGACACCACTTCCTCATGCCTCCTGTTTTCGCTCTCTGCCCTGCGATTGTCGATGGCAATCTTGGTTACTGGCGGAGTACATGCGTAGCGCGGAGCCACGCGAACGCATAAGAGATCTAAGCAAGAAACCGAGCCAATCCTGAGCAGGACTCAGGGGTCTCGGACGTTTGACAATGGTGGAGGCGGCGGGAGT
>JASHOH010000195.1 GCA_030041215.1 Candidatus Sulfotelmatobacter sp.
GGTGCGATACCCACGCCCACGCGCATCAACATGTCGTCCGACGTGGCCTGCGCGCGGCTGCACGGCACCGCGGCCGTGAGTGAGGATATCGTGGCCGACAAGAGCGGCGATTTGCAGAACGTGGTGGTGTATGTGTCCGATGGTCTGGGGGACCGCACCTTTGACGTGCCCTCGGAATCGGCGGTGCTGCAGCAGAATTTGTATTCAAGTCAAAGGCCGGCTCGTAATGTTCAGACATGGCATCGGCCCTGGCGATAGGGATTTATCCATTGTCCACAGCGAAGAGCCTTGCAGGACCTGGCAAATCCTGGAGCGGAATGTAATCAAGGAGGAACGGAAAATGAAGCCAAACTTCAGTATGGTTTTCTTAGGAGCTCTGATAGGGACGCCGGCGATGTCAGTGGCGATGTATGTGGTTGCGCCATTAGTGGGCGTAAGAGTGGACATCGTCGCGATGCTGGGAGAAATGCTGGGCTGGAGGATGGGTATGTTAATCCACATCCTCAACGGCGTGATCATTTTCCCCTTAGTTTTCGCGTTCTTGTTCTATCGCTTCCTCCCGGGCTCGCCAGCCGCGAAAGGAATGGCTTTCGGAACTTTGCTGTGGTTGACCTCGCAACTGATCGTGATGCCGATCATGGGCGCGGGTTTGCTTAGTTCGCACGCCGGTGGCATGAGAGCCGTTGCTGCGTCGCTGTTTGGGCATGTGGCGTACGGCGGTTTCCTTGGTTTATTTCCGATGCTTGCGTATGAAGATCCATTCCCAGGCAAACCGAAATCCGTCAGCCTCTGAGCCGCAAAACGTACGTCACAAATTTCATGAACAGCCGTGCACCTTTGTGGAAAAAGCAGGCTACTTCAAACAACGCCGAGAAGTTTCTTGGGGCCTGGCTCGGGGCTTCAGCGAGTCGATTCCCCCAGTGGCGCCTGCTATTTCATCTCGGCGGGTCTGTAGCGTATCTTTGCTCTCTGGCTCGCCGTACCAAGGCACGCAATTGGGCCGGATCGGGCCTTTATACCGAGGCTGTCTTCGCGAAGGCCAAACCGACCGCTCCAGTCCGACACGCAGTAGAAGACATGAATGCGCCTGAGTGTCTCGCCTGAATTGTGATCGCTTCAGAAAGGGGAGCACTGCATGAATTGCGGATGGATTCCAGAATGGCTTGGCGCGCCGCTTGCAAGCCGGGTCCGGTCACTGGCGCAATACCTTTGGGTTCAGTGAAAACTCCCGTGAGACGATTGGCGTTAACCGCACGTCGCTGTAAAGCGCTCTCCCCTCTTGCGATTGACCAGCAGGTCCTGACGCATTCGGTCAACGGACCGGAATAGTCGACAAGCCATCCGAGGGCAGTCGTGGCCTTCACCGAACGGCCCTCGAGCAACAGACTGAGCACCTTCGGCCACGATTCAGGAGATGATTTCCGGAACATCCAATGGCACCCTTCCATTCCAGGGACCACGGGTAGCGTGACCTCCGGCATCCCCAGATCGGCTGATTCAACTGCAACGACGTAATGACAATGTTGCAGCAGTTCGAGGAAGCCGCCCAGGCACCGCTTTCCGTTGACAAATCCGACCGAGGTTGCGAATTCATCGTGCAAGCGGCGAGCTGTCTGGGACCACTTCTGGCTGAGAGCAACACCCTTCGCTTGATCTTCCAGAGCCGGGAAGAAGTCCGACGTGTCGGCCCCCACCAACTGAGTTGCAAGATGGAAGTCACTCGTAACAATGACGCGCTCGATTCCTTCCCCCTTGAGCCAATCGATGGCCTGGTTCAGCTCGATATCGACATCCTGGTTATAGCTCTCACGCGCGAAGGTGATAACGCCTACTGTGCCGTCGTGTTCCGCATTAACGTAGAGCTGTTGCCATTCGGCCGAATCCATCTTCGTAAATTCCTCTGGATACCAGGGGCTGTTTGCTGCCGCCGGATGAAGCTGATGATAGGCTTCTACAGTTCTCGTTACCTTCTCCGACCCGTACCAGCGCGCGAGCGCGATGACGCCTTGCCGAAATTGGGCACACATCTCGCCGATCGCATTCATCTGTGAAAGCTCTGAGCGTTTCTCGTGCAATAGCAGGCTCGTCATCTGGAATAGCGGGCCGAGGATCCACGTCCGAAACTCTTGCTTCTCGATATCATCCAGCGTCCAATTCACCATCGGGCGGAGGTGATTCGGAGGATACCAATCTTGTCCGCTCTGTTTGTGGTCGACGAGTGATTTCGTTGGAGTGAACAACTCGCCGTACTTCTGGGCCAGGTGATCGAGACAGGACCAAGTCAGGAAATTTGCCCCTTTTGCGCCGATTGCATCATGTGCGCGGAAAGGGCCGGGGCCGACCAGCTCTCGGACGTACTTGTCTATCTTCCAGGCGGGCATGTTCGTGGCTGCGTTGTACCGACAAGAGGCCAGCATCACGCCGCAGAACAGCACATCGAGCACAAACGACCAGTCATCACTAACCATCACCGGGATGAGACCTAACGACCAGAGGAGTTGGGTAATCGGGGATGGCTTTGGCTCAACCACTTCGAACACTTTGTTGATCTCATGCGGGAACGCCGGATGTGCAACACCAACTCCCAGCTCGCGTGCCGGAAAACCGGAAGTGACCGACCGGATCTCAATTTCTGGAAAGGCGGCGTGAAACATCTGATAGTGAGATTTCTTGATCTCCAGAATCTCGGGCACTGCCTCTAGCAGGAAGCGGGGCTTTAGAGCTGCGAGTTGTTTCGGAAGATGACTTCCGTCATAAGTGAACTGAACTACATTGCTTATGATTTGCGCTGCCTGCTCTTTGCCGAAGCTCCGAGCTAAACCGGAGAACTGCTTCGAGAGTCCGGCTGGCGCCCCCGGAAAATCGAGCGCGGCGATCGTAATGCCATAAGGAATGAGGCGGGAGGCGAGTTGCATCGTCTTCCCGGCTCCGACAATGCCGTTTGCGCCGGAGATCACCAGGCATCCACGATCACCGCCGGCGCCAAATACGCGATCGACGAGGTCTGAGGTTTCGGCGGGAAGAACGCCGCGCTTGAAGATGCCGAGGACTGATCCCAATCCAAGCGTTTCCAGAGATGGTCTTCTCAAAGCCTTTTCCATGCCTTTGCTCCTTATGCGACCTCAAACAGCGCTGCTATTCCGACATCACCAGCAGCACAGCCCATAACAACAACGTATCCCCCGCCAAGTTCCACCGCTTCCTCAAGTGCTTCAATGACAATGCGCGTCAGGGTTGGTCCTTGGGGATGTCCCCAAACCAGCGAGCAGCCGGTTCGATTCATCTTGATCCAGTCGTAGTCCATGATCTTTGAGAACACCGCGTCGTTGACGGAGAACGGATTATGGCTCTTCACCACAGCGATATCGTTCAGGGTGAGGCCCGCCTGACTGAGTAATTTCTGGACCGCCATCGTCGGAGCTTCCGGCATCAAGCCAGGGGAGGTCCGGACATCGACTTTCGCCATGAGCCGAATTTCTATCTCCGGTTTTGAGCTGAGTTCAGCCGCTTTGTCCACAGACGTCACAAGAAGTGTTGCCATTCCATCCGAGGGATGAGTCTGTGCGCCGCTTGTGACACAGGTATCCATTTCATTCATGGACCGCAGACTTTCTAGGGTCACTTGTCTTACGCCAGCATCGCTGTCAAGACATCCGACGACTTTGCCCTGGGCATTAAGGACCTCAAGCGGTACGATGAACCGCTTCAGGAAGCCAGCGTCCTTCGCTGCAAAGTACTGCTGGTAGCGGCAGTACGTGATCTCGTCGATCTCCTTTCGATCGAGTTTGTACTTTCGGGCCGCGAGGCCAGCGGTTACGAGCATCGAGCCTGCCGTTGCGGGGTCGAAGCCGAAGTTATCCCAGACGTCGCTAATTACAGCGGTGCGCTGGTTGGTGCGGCGCTCCGGGAACACGCCAACGCTCGAATCGCTCGTTCGATCAAACGTCAGCACACCAACCGCGTCATAGCAGCTACACTGCACCTCGGACGCGGCAACGGCAATTGCCTGGAGACCCGTGGCGCAAGCCTGCTCAACATGGTATCCCGGTGTGCGCTCGCCAAGGCAAGTGGACAGAAGGGGGCTGTTCCAGAACTTCCAATGCCATGGAATCGTTGACCCGGAGACAAGGTAATCAAGGTTACTCGTGGGAACCTTCCGTTTGCCCAGGATTCGCGCCATCGCCTCGGCAGCGAATTGGCCGATATTCACTTCCGCCAATGGTGATGCCTGCCATGCAGGAAAATAGCTGCTTCCCCAGGCGCCATAAGGAATCCTCACCCTCGAGAGGGCGCTGTCATTTTTGATCATTGAGTACTCCCTGAGGTGTTCAGTTCGAACATTCAAGTTTAGCCTTGCCACTGAACAAATAAGAACTGACAGTGATCGATGTGCCGCGTTCGCCAGGTGAACCCGCCCGAACTGCAGGTCGACAATCAGGTGGCAGCACCGGCTGCAACGAGAACGCCAAACTTGCACCGAGCGAAAAGATCGCTCATGAAGAGTGCGGATGGAAGGATGGCGACAGTGGCACACTCGGCAGGAGAGAAAACCTTATCCAGCAAAAAGAAGATCTGACTTGACTCCGACCGGCCTTCTCATGGAAGGCGATTTCACTTATTATCCCCGCGGAGGGCCTAAAGATGCAGATTTCCGGCTATTTACTGGGTCGTTTTGGACGGGGTTTTCGACCTGTTCCGCGCGCACGAAATCAGGGGCGACGAAATGAAATCCATTCACGGCTGGCCACCAGGCGCTAGTGTCGAGCAGTCGACGCCGGTTATCTTTCAGTGCAACGATTTATTTCTGCCGGGCGTGCGGGGCGGCGGCGTCGGAATTGGCTTGCATCTGCAATTGTTCACTAAGTCCCTTTGCCAGAGCGTTCAAGCCTTTTGCCAGCTTGAGTTGCCAGCGCTCTGCTGAGAGTTTGGCCATTTCCTCCATGGAGCGTTCGAAGGCCTGCAGAGCAGTCGCGGCTACCGCTTTCAGCGAATCGGAGGCTGAGCTTACGACTCCCTTCTGGACAATCCTCATGTTCTCGCTGGCACTGTCTTGCTGATCGGCGAGCGTCTTCGCACTTTGGGTTGTCAGCTCCTCGAGAACTTCGCTGGCGGCAGCTTCAAGCTGACCGCGTGCATCTCGCACCGTGTTGCTGGACATCTGGCTCAGGCGCTGATCCAATCCTGACTCCAAGCTGCGAGTCGCCTCGTGCAATTTGGCGA
>JASHOH010000196.1 GCA_030041215.1 Candidatus Sulfotelmatobacter sp.
GAGAGAGCGAAAGCGACCGAACGGGCGAACCTTGCGAATTGCGCATATCAAAATGAGAAATTCGGAATCCTGCGCATTTGACAGAACCCCGCATTTTGGCACAAAGTGGCTGGTCATACCTATGGCCGTCCCTTCATCCCAGGTGAAGAAATCTTTATTCGTCCTGGTCGCAGTCGTGCTCGCCCCAATCGTGCTGATGGGGCTGGTTGCCATTGCTGCCAACGAGTGGCATCAGGCAGGCTCTACTGCCAGCGGAGATCAGGTTCTGGTCAGCTCGGTTTCCCGCCAGAAAAATGGCCTGCGCAGCGCCTGGATACGCGTCGAGTATAAAGAGCCGACCAGGCTGCCACAGGGCGGCCCTTTCGTCGAGCTGCGCGCCCGCGCCCGCTTCAATTGCAGCGGTTCCAGCTCAGTGCCGAGCGTGGTTGCCAGCTCGGAATGGCTCTACTCCCGCGACCGCAGCGGCAGGCTCGTGGTCAGCAAGAAGACCCGACGCGACGACCAGTTCGGAGAGCAATCCGAGGGCGGCTTCGCCGACCTCGCGAAAGATTTTGTCTGCAAGCAGAAATAGCACACTCCTCTAATGCCTTAGCTGTCCGGCGACACCGCGCAGGGAAGAACGGATCAAACGCCGAGTTTATTTCGGGGTCAAATCCATCGCCTCGACGATGCGCTTGAAGGGAATCTTCGCTGTTTCGTTCAGCTCTTTGACCACATCAGGATTCGCAGCTTCGAAAAAGCACATGCAGTGCGCCTCGCGGGGAACGAATGCGCTGCGGATGTATCGTACCTTCTTGCCCTGCGCGCTCATCTTCTGACTGAGGTCAATCGCCGCCTTCTGCGCTGCGGCTAGCTGCTCCATCTGGATTCCCGGCAACTCGCGGTCAACCATGTAAACGGGCATACGCACCTCCCTTAATCGCGGTCAGGTGAAAAGTCTAGTACCGCCTCCAGACGATTACAATCAGCTTGTATTCTGTTATCTCTTGTTGCCGGCCCGCGACGGTGTTAATGTTTACGCGCGAGTTTTCCACAGCCCCCCACCTCGGTAACGTTAAACCTACTTCCGCAAACGCCGCTTCCGTCATATGCTGATAACGAAATCGGGCGCGCTGCTGGGCCAACTACTTCGTCAGCATGGATTCACTTCGACTGTATTCTCTGGCTGTTGCCGGGGGTGGGATCGCCCTCGGTGCCTATGCTCTCTTGCGCCGCAAACCCAAAGGACCGGCAGAGCTTGAGCGCGAGCGCCGCACCTGGCTCGACGGCATCGGCCGCATCACCGACGGTACCGTTATCGACGTGCAGGAAATTCCCTCCAACAACGGCCACCACGCCGCCGTTCTGCTCATTTACAAGTACGATGTCGCCGGCGTCTCCTACGAGTGCTCGCAGGATGTGACCTACCTGCGCCAGTGGATCAACCTGCACTCCTGCCGCCTCGGCCTGCCCACCTCGGTCAAATACGACCCGCACAATCCCGGAAACTCGCTGGTGGTTTCGGAAAACTGGATGGGGTTAAGGCAGTAACGAGTTCTTGGCCGCGAGTCCCGAGTGCGAGCCGTTAGTGTGCGTCCCGAGTTAAAGTGAAATCTTAAGCCCGCGATCTTACCCATCCCCAGAATTCTCATTTGAACGTTGTACGCGGGTCATCAGGAACAGGTCGTACTCGCAACCAGATACTCAGGACTCGGGACTCACGACTCGGGACTAGATCTGATAATCCTCAAAAAACAAATCCTCCGGCGATATCTTCGGCGTAGCCGATTCCTCGTCAATCGAAATATCCGGCTCCGCTCCCAGCGCCTCGTGCGAGTGCTGCTGAAATTTCTCACGCAGTTCATGAACTTCGGCCGCCAGCTTGATAATTACGTCCGACAGCGGATCGCGAATGTCTTTTGGATCGGTAATCACGACCCGCTTCCCATCGCGCAAAACGACATGCCCGGGCACACCCACAATAGTTGAATTCGGCGGCACATTGCGCAGAACCACGGAACCCGCTCCGATCCGGCAGTTATCTCCAATCGTGATGTTTCCCAGCAGTTTCGCTCCTGATCCGATAGAAATGTTGTTTCCCAGCGTGGGATGCCGCTTGCCCTTTTCTTTTCCCGTCCCACCCAGAGTCACGCCCTGATACAAAGTGATATCGTCGCCGACGATCGCCGTCTCTCCGATCACCACCCCCATGCCGTGATCGATAAACAGCCTCCGTCCAATCTGCGCCCCAGGATGAATCTCAATGCCAGTGCAGAGACGCGCCAATTGCGAAGTGAATCGAGCCAGAAACCGCATCCGGTGTCGCCACAACCAATGGGTGAGATGATGCGCCCATACCGCATGAAGCCCCGGATAGCAGAAGAGAACTTCAAAATAAGACCGCGCTGCCGGATCCGACTCGAATACCGCAGCAATATCTTCTCGCACGGATTTGAAAAAGCCGACCATTGCCAGCTGCCAGTTGTCAGTAAAAGCTAGCCTACGCGGGGATGCGAGTGCAAGGGCAGGAAGACGCGGGATCTAAAAAGCGGTTGTTGAACTGAGAACTGGCAACTGGGTACTGACTAGCTGCCCGGCTGGAACCCGCCGCTGGCAGCGACGGTGAGGCGCAGGTATTTGTAAGGATTTACAGGAGTGTCGTTAATGCGAACTTCATAGTGCAGGTGCGGCCCGGTCGAGCGCCCGCTGGAGCCAACGTAGCCGATGGTGTCTCCACGGTGGACCTGCTGCCCCGCAGTGACCGCGAAACCCGAAAGATGTCCGTAGCGGGTAGAAATGCCGTGGCCGTGGTCCAGAATAATGGCCTTCCCATACCCACCCATAAATTCAGCCCCAATCACTACTCCATCTGCGGGAGCAATCACCGGGTGGCCATAACTGCTGCCGATATCCACACCCATGTGAAACGCTCCTTCACCGTTGAATGGATCGATACGCTCGCCAAAGCTGGCCGTGACCCGCCCATCGACCGGCCACAAGTTTGGAGCAGAATTGGCGCGAGCCCAGTCAGCCGTTGTCGCATTGCGGGTAAGCCCGAGGCTGATGCCCACAGTCGCAGCGCCCGTGAGAGCGGAAGTGCGCAGAGCGCCCAGTTGATCCAGTGAAGAAGCTACATCCACTTCCTGAATGAGCTGCTGCGAGGCACTCACCATGTGTGGCTGCTGTTTCAATCCATAGAGAGCGGAAACTTCGCTGGCAATCGACCCCAGCGAGGCCACCTGAACGTCACGCTCTTTGGCAACTTCTTCCAGCTTTGAATATCGGTCTTTGAGCTGTTCCTTTTCGCTCCGTAGTTGGTCGTAGCGGGAAACCTTCAGCAGCATGCGCGCGTAAGAGCTGGCGATGCCGGTCAGGCTGAGGAATCCAATCGCCGCCCCCACCACAAAAAGATATAAGTATTGGACAGGAATGGAGATTTTGCGCAACTGCCCATCGTCTCCGCGAGCCACGAAGAGTATGTAAAAGCGCTTCCTCAAATGCCTTCCTTCTTTCATCTTAATGATCAGGGCCGGAACTCCAGGCAAGTCTGTGGTTGCAGAAGCCTGTTCGGATCACCTGACTCGTCGGGCCACGCTTCCATTTGGAATGGAAATTCTTAACGCGCCCGTTTCCCTACCGGGAACCAAGGACCAAGCTGAAATTCGTCTCCGCAATGCACATGGGACGCGGGACTTAGCTTGCCCTCAGCGTACCGCAAATTCATTCGGCCAAAGGTTTGTGAATGTCTGGTAAAAGGTAGCAAACCAGATTCCCCCTGTCAATGACGCGAGTGGCCATTAAGAGTTACTGAAGGTACAGTAACCGAAGTTGGCGGCTGGACAGTTACCGCGTATTACGAAATCGCACCGCTTCTCGAATCAGGGACGTATTGCTTTCGTATGAGGGTACGGCTTCAGCGGTCCAAAAAAGGCCCTTTTAATTGCCCGGGCTTCAGCCCTGCACACCGCTCATTCCGGGAACTGGAGCGACCGAATTCCGCTTACCTCGCTTATATTGTTTCCGTGCCCCTGCCCGAAAAATCTCTGATCGCTCGAATCCGCCGCGCCGCCAAACGCGCCTCAAACCCTGCCGCCCTCACTGGCATCGGCGACGACTGCGCCGTCCTCCGCATAAAAAAAGAGAAAGACCTCCTCGTCACCACAGACTTCTCCCTCGAAGACATTCACTTCCGCCGCGACTGGCACTCGCCCGAATCCATCGCACATCGCTGCCTCGCACGCGGACTAAGCGACATCGCCGCCATGGGCGGAGAGCCCATCGCCGTCTTCCTCTCGCTCGCACTGGCGAAAAATCTTTCGCAGAACTGGGTTACACGCTTCACGCGCACGCTAATAGCACTCGCAAGAAAATACGGTTGCACTCTCGCTGGCGGCGACACCGCAGAGTCGCCCGACGGGATTCTCGCCGACATTATCGTGGTCGGCTCTGTTCCCAAGGGTAGCGCGATTCTGCGCTCCGGAGCCCGCCCGGGCGACCGCATCTACGTCAGCGGAGAACTCGGCGCTTCAGCCGCCACGCTGGCACAATTACGCAAAAACCCTGAGCGCAAGCTGAATCCCAGCGGCTTCGCCCGCCACTTTTTTCCCGAACCCCGCATCGAACTCGGCCGAATTCTGCGCGAGAGGAATCTGGCCTCCGCCATGATCGACACCAGCGACGGCCTTTCCACCGACCTCGCTCACATCTGCGAAGAAAGCGGCGTCGGCGCCGAAATCGAAGCTGACGCCATCCCGCGCGCCAGCATCGGCAAACCGCGGCACGAAATCGATGTGAAATTTGCCCTGCATGGCGGGGAAGATTACGAACTACTATTTACGGCGCCTCGCAGCAAGCGCATTCCGTCCAAAATCGCCGGTGTGCCAATCACGATGATCGGACACATCAGTCGCATCAAACACATTTTCCTGTTCAACCAGGACGGCGTGGGTCACCAGTTTCAGCCTCGCGGCTGGGAACACTTTCGCAAGAGATAACTGCGCCTCTGGGTGGCGCAGCGCTTGAGCGCTGCGATTTGCATCCGCGTGAGGAGCGGCTTGAGCCGCTGAGGTGCATACGTCGGAACGCCCGTTACCTCCGTTACTACCCTCCGCAGAAAAATGGGGACTAAAGTAAACCCATGAAATCCCAAATCTCCCAAATCTTGCTGTTAGCACTCGCGCTCGCACCCGCTGGTTTCGCTGCTGGCAAAAAGCAGCCGCCTCCACCGCCCGCCCCAGCGAAGTCTCCATCGCCCGTCGTCACCGACGCCTACGTGCACAAGGAATTTGGCGAGGACTGCTCCCTGCTGGCAGGCGCGCCGCAATTTGTTGGCGACCTCGATGGCGACGGCGTTGACGACCTCATGCTCGCCGCGCGCTGCAAGAATCCCATGGTCGATCAGAGCGAGTACGGCTTCCGCGTTATCGATCCTTATGACAGCTATCTCGGTTTCGGCAACGTCAAAATCACCGCTGCCTTCAACAGTGAGGATCCCGAGCGCAAGGGCATCGTGCTACTGGTCGTTCATGGCGTCGGCCCCGATGCCTGGCGCTCCGCCGGCTCCAAGCCAAAATTCATGATGGTCAATCTTCCATTCCGAACCTTGACGGTGAAGAAACTGGCTCTCCGCAAGCGCACCGTCCTCGGCATTTTTATGGAAGAGGAAGGCGAAGGCGCACAGACCGTGTCAGTCGTCTTTTGGGACGGTCGCAAATACCGCTACCAGATCGTCGGCGCCGATTTCGAATAATCTGCTTCAAAATCAAAGGACGGAAAAAGCGGGAAGGGCACGACTTCCAGTCGTGCCGGTAAGGCCGATTCATTCATAACAACTGTCATTCCGAACACGGCCGAAGGCCGGGTGAGGAACCTGCTTTTCTCCTGCTAAATTCCTAGGCCTAAGGCGTGTTGCTCACTGCCGCGAAGTCTACGATTAAAGCTCTTCCCTGTGACCCACCTCACACCCTGCTTCCCGCCCACGCACTATAATCACCACTCATGAACATCGAAGAAAAAATCGCCGAACTGAAACGCCGCAACCAGCTCGCCGAAGCCGGCGGAGGCGAAGCCCGCCGCGAGCGCCAGCACAAAGAAGGCAAAATGTCGGCCCGCGAGCGCATCGAGTTCCTGCTCGACGACGGCACCTTCGAAGAAACCGACAAGCTGGTTACCCACCGCTGCACCGACTTCGGCATGGCCGAGCAAAAGCCCTTCGGCGACGGATTCGTCACCGGCTACGGCCGCATCGAAGGCCGCCTCGTCTACGTCTTCGCCCAGGACTTCACCGTCTTCGGTGGCTCGCTCTCCGAAACCAACGCCGGAAAAATCGTCAAGATCATGGACCTCGCCGCCAAAATGGGTGCGCCCGTCATCGGCCTCAACGATTCCGGAGGCGCGCGCATTCAGGAAGGCGTGATGTCGCTCGCCGGCTATGCCGACATTTTTCTGCGCAACACCCTCTACAGCGGCGTCGTCCCGCAAATCTCCGCCATCATGGGCCCGTGCGCCGGAGGCGCCGTCTATTCGCCCGCCATCACCGACTTCGTTCTCATGGTCCAGAAAACCTCTTACATGTTCATCACCGGACCCGACGTCATCAAAACCGTCACTCTCGAGGAAGTCACCAAAGAACAGCTCGGCGGCGCGATGACCCACAACGAAGTCTCCGGCGTGGCCCACTTCATCGCCCAGGACGATGCCGAGTGCCTCTCCATGGTCCGCGAGCTTCTCAGCTTCATGCCCTCGAACAATCTCGACGATCCTCCGCGCAAGCCCTGCACCGACCCCATCGTTCGCAATGATGCCCGCGCCGACGCCGCGCTCGACAGCATCGTCCCCGCACAATCGAACCTTCCCTACGACATGAAAGACGTCATCCACGCCGTCATCGACGACGGCTACTTTTTCGAAGTGCAGGAGCACTACGCGAAAAACATCGTCGTGGGATTCGCGCGCTTAGATGGACGCTCAGTGGGCATCGTCGCCAATCAGCCCGCCATGCTCGCCGGCACGCTCGACATCAATGCGTCGATTAAAGGCGCGCGCTTCGTCCGCTTCTGCGACTGCTTCAACATTCCGCTCGTCACCTTCGAAGACGTCCCCGGATTCCTCCCCGGCACCGCCCAGGAATACGGCGGCATCATCAAGCACGGAGCCAAGCTGCTCTACGCCTTCGCCGAAGCTACGGTGCCGAAGGTCACGGTCATCACCCGCAAAGCCTACGGCGGAGCCTATTGCGTCATGGCCTCCAAACACATCCGCACAGATGTGAACTACGCCTGGCCAACAGCAGAAATCGCCGTCATGGGCCCCGAAGGCGCGGTAGATATCGTTTTCAAGCGCGAACTGGAAGCGGCCGGAAACGGCGCATCAAGAAGCAAGAGCCATCACGATGACAAGCGAAGCGACAGCGAGAAGCAAGGCGACAGCGATAGCGCAAAGCACCACGGTACTGAGCGTCAAGCCCTGCGCCAGAAAAAGATCGAAGAATTCCGCGACCGCTTCGCTAGTCCCTACGTCGCCGCCGATCGCGGCTTCGTCGACGCCATCATCCAGCCGCACGAAACGCGCCAGAAGCTGATCCAGGCCCTAGCCATGCTCGAAACCAAGCGCGACAAGAACCCGCCAAAAAAACACGGGAATATCCCGCTGTAGGGAAGAGGCTACCGCGTACTAGATTCCTCACCGGCGTCATCCCGAGCGGAGCCGCTTTTCAGGCGGAGCAAGGGACCTCCCGCGCATCGCAAACTTAAGGTGGAGGCTCGGCCATCTAAGGCGCGCAATCCGTGCGAAAACTGAAGCGCCAAAAGCGCGGGCCCAGGCAAGCCGGAAAAGCACGACTTCCAGTCGTGCCAATGTCGAATCAAACCTGATTTCCAACGCAACCGTAACTTTCCCTATCTCCGGTTCCTATACAGCCCCGGATCCGCCTGCGCAGCCATCGCCTTAACATCCAGGTTGATGCCTAAAAAATCTCGAACGGCCTCGGCCACACTCATCGGCTCGCTCACCAACTTCGGATATGAAACAAAGAAAACCGCCATGCGCCCGGCAATTCGATCTCGAATTTCTTTCAGATGTTTCGTGAACAGCGCAGCTATGACATCATCCTTCGCCGGATCAACAGCCCCTCGCCGGCGCAGCATTTCTTTCTGTGAAGCCAGCACTTCCGCCATTGGCCGCTCCATGAACAGAACTTTGTAGCTGTGACCTTCAGGCAAAAACGGAAGAAGCTGCGAAATAACCTTCACCGCCTTGCCTTCGGCAGCATCGATCAACTCCGGTTGTTGCGGCAGCAGCTTCGCGGGCTCCCACTCGCAATACCCACGAGGATTGTCCGCGTCCGGCTTGCGCTCATGATCTGTCAGCAACTCCATGCCGCCCGCCGCCAGCATCTGCATCATCAGCGATGTGCCTGAGCGCGGCAGGCCCGAAACGATAGTAATCACGATTAGCGATGTCGCCTTTCCTTTTGGGTAGATTCAGAAACTGATTCTAAAAGGATTCCGGCTTTTCGCGCGACGAGCGTCTTCGAAATCACGCCTCCCTCCTGCCTTTGTCCATCATGTGTTCCAACCACTCTGCCGATGTAAACGCAAGGAATTCGGGCGAGCAGCCCTTTCAACAGGAAATAGTGATGACGACAAAAACCGTCCTTAACTGGATAAATGTGCTCGTTCTAATCGCTTCGGCCGCAAGCCCCGCCCAGGCTCCTCCGGAACTTCAGGCGAAGTTGAGCGCTGAAATTAAACATCTCGAACCTTTCGGCACTGATTCCCAAGTCGTCGGCGCGGTGAAGGCCTACAACGCCACCACTCCATCTGCCGAAGCTAAATCGATGACTAACGAAAAATGGCACCAGCTCACGCTTTTCGATCCTTTTGTCCGCTCTATAGGCAAGAATCCGCTCTCTGAGTATCTGAAAACAAAACGCGACGATGTGATCGTCAAGATCTTCGTTTCTGGCGCCGACGGCGGCAAAGCGGGATTCGATGCCAAAACCGAACACTGGACCCACAAAGGTATGCCCAAACATGAAGTCCCCATGTCCGGAAAAACGTGGATCGGTACCGTAAAACTAGATGACTCGACCGGTCTGCAATTGATCCAGGTAGGACTGCCTGTGCTCGATCGCGGCAAACCGATCGGTTCGATCGTGTTCGGATTGCGAACCGACAAACTTCGCTAAAACGCCTGCTATTCGAGAGAACGCAATGAACCTTAGTATGGCGCGCCGTATGAAGCTCGCGCTGGCTGCCTCGGTCGTAATCACAACTGGAGCTGTTCTGGGGTTGTCGTACCTGTTGCACGTTTCAGCCTCGCTGTCGGGTGAGGTGGCATCGACCGCCCGCTCCCAGAGCCAAACTTCATTCGAACTGCTGAACTTCGCCGTAAAGCTCCAGGGCGCTACTCAAAAAATGGTGCAGGAAAGAGACCCCGATGCCATCGAAGCGCTCATCAACCAGAACGAAACGCTGGTGAAACAGGCTAAGGCGCGAATAGAGGAAACCACGCACGGCGATACCAGCATCGCTCACGCTTTCGACAAGCTCACCGCGGCCGATGCCGAAGTAACCGACCTTCTCATGCACGCCCACAATGCGGAGTCGCATCAGGCAGTGATTGAAAAGGCCAACCCCGCCTTCGAGGAATTCCTGCGCGCGATATCGGAAAATCAGGACAAGCTGGGCCAAGCCCTGGACGACCAGGCTGCACAAGCGAATGCCCGCACGCGGCACCTGCAATTCGTTGTTTACTTCTTGGTGGGACTCACCATTTTTCTGATGTGCCTAGGAAATCTTGCACTGGTGCGTACCATTTCCCGCTCCCTTCGCCGCTTAATCGTAATGCTGCAAGACATAGCGCAGGGCGAGGGCGACGTGACCAAGCGGCTGGAGATAGCCGGAAATCTTGGCAAAGACGACGAGTTGACCGAGGTCAGCCGCCTGTTCAACCTGTTCATGGACAAATTGCATCACCTGCTGCGCGGAGTCGCCTCTCACACTCGCCAACTGGCGGAAGCCAGCCAGCAACTGCTCCATGCCAGCCAGCAACTGCTCCATGCCAGCCAGCAGATTACCAGCAACTCCGGTCAAACCGCGGCGCAGGCGAATTCGGTTTCCCGGCTTACGCAACAGGTCACTCAAAATCTTCAGAGTGTGTCGACAGGCGCCGGAGAAATGACTACGACGATTCAGAGCATCGCAAACAATACCAATGAGGCAGCAAAAGTGGCTTCTTCGGCGGTCAGCACGGCGCAGGCAGCCAACACTACCGTGGGCAAACTAGGACAATCGAGCGCTGAAATCGGCGACGTCATCAAGGTGATTACTTCCATCGCTCAGCAGACGAACCTGCTCGCTCTCAATGCGACGATCGAGGCGGCCCGCGCCGGCGAAGCAGGCAAGGGTTTTGCCGTCGTTGCAAATGAGGTAAAGGAACTCGCCAAGCAGACAGCGAAGGCGACGGAGGACATCAGCCATAAGATCACAACGATTCAAGTGGACGCACAGGCAGCCGTCAAGGCGATCGGCAGCATAAGCGGCGTAATCAATCAGGTCAACGAGATCTCTGAGACTATCGCCGTTGCGGTGGAAGAGCAGAGTGCTACCACCAGCGAGATGATGCGCAATTCCAGCGAAGCGGCCGCGGGAGCCGCCGATATCTCCCAAAACATCGATGGCGTGGCCCAGGCGGCCGACGGCACCCTGGCACGCGCCCAGGAGTCAGAAAAAGCGGCGCAGCAGTTGGCCAAGATCGCGGCAGAGCTTAGCGGCCTGATGGCGCAGTTCAAGATTGAACGCTCTGAAGAACGCATGGAAGGCGAATTCCCCGTCCGGTTGCTGGCTACTGACATCGAGGGACAATCTTTCGAGCAGGATGTTATGACGGGAAACATCAGCCACCGCGGAACGCTTTTGACAGGTATCCGAAGAAAGCTATCGCCGGGCAGCAGGATTTCCCTTTCGCGCCTGAATAAACGAGAAGACTTTCTCGTGATTTGGGTTGGAGACGACGCTACCCCGCTCGCCGGTCATCTCGGAATCGAGATCCTGAACAAGAAAAGTTTGTTTTGGGATGATGTGCTGCGGGACCGGGGGAAGTCGGGCGACGAGAGCGTCTCAGCGTTTACCTCTCAGCGGATTCCGGTTCAGGCGAAGTCCAAAGCTCAGAGAGCGTAGAAAAGCTCCATCTCGTAGCGGAAGGAAAAATCTGGGGTGGGAAACGGGAATCGAACCCGCAACCGTCGGAGCCACAGTCCGGTGCTCTGCCAGTTGAGCTATTCCCACCGCCAAGGTGATTATAGCAACTGTGCTACCGGATGGGAGAAAGCGAAATTGAGGTAGCGCCGGCATCCCGCCAGCAACCGGAAGGGCCTACTGAGGTTATCCTCGTCCGACTCCGACATACTCAAATCCCATCGCGCGCAGGCGCGTAGAATCGAGTAGATTCTTGGTATCCACAATGATGGGTTTCTTGAGCAGACGCTTGATGCGTTCGAAATCGAGTGCCCGGAATTCCGGCCAGCCCGTTCCGACCACCAGCGCATCCACGCCTTCCGCTGCCGCGTATGCTGACTCGCAATAGCGAACCGACCCATTCAGGCGCATTTTAGCTTCGGGAGTAGCCACGGGATCGTAAGCCCGAACCCGCGCGCCCTTGGCTACCAGCGTTTCTGCCAACCGCACCGCGGACGATCCCGCAACCGAGTTTGTATTGGGCTTGAAAGCTAAACCGAGAATTCCGACCTCTTTGTTCTCCACCGAATTCAGAGCGGAAGCGATCTTGTCGACCAGGCGCTCGGCTAGCGAATGGTTGACATCCCGTGCAGCGCTCAACACGCGCAGCGGAACGCCGTTGGCCAAAGCCAATTGCGCCAGTGAATCCATATCGGATTCGGCAAACACGCCGCCCATGCCTGCTCCCGGTTGCAGGCAGCGAGGAGCAATCTTCTTATCCAGCCCCAGCGCCAGCGCCAGATTCACCGCATCTGCACCCACGCGCTCGCAAAGCGCTGCGACTTCGTTGATGAAGGAAATCTTCGTAGCCACAAATGCGGTCGCCGCTTCCCGCACCAGCTCAGCCGTGGCCTGATTGGTGACAATCACTGGCACGCCGCGCATCACCAGAGGATGAAAGATCTGCTTCAAGATATGCACGGCTTCGTTCGAGCTTGATCCCAGAATCAGCCGATCGGGCCAGTTGAAATCTTCTACGGCGCAACCGTCGGTAAAGAACATGGGCTGGGAAACGATGGTTCCATGCAGGCCGGCATCCTTCAGCGACTTCTCCAGTTTCGCCGCCGTGCCCACGGCAACGGGAGTGACCACCGCCAGTATCGGCGGCTTCGGCGCTATCCGCGCAACCCGCATCGCCACGTCGAAAAGATTGTCGGGGCTGTCTTCGGCAAGAAAAATGACCTGCGTCTTGCGGGCGAACGATTCAATGTCGGTGGAATAGGCCAGCCGGCCAACACGCACGTTACGCCGAATGATCTCTTTCAGATTTTTTTCGAAGAATGGAATGTTGCCCTGGGCGATTTCGACCATGCGCGCCCGGTCTGGATGACAGCAGGAAACCGGAGTGCCAAAATCTGCTAAGCAAGCCGAAATCACCGTTCCCAGATAACCCGAACCGTAGACTCCGATTTGCATCCCTGCCCCTCCGGCAAGTCCGCGCCTGAGATGGCAAGTGGCGCGCAACTCAAGCCTTTCCCTCTCTTCTATTTACAGCTGCGGAAATGCGGGTGCAACGCACGGGAGGGAAGTGTACGAGGGGCCATGCACCAGTGCTGGGAGTAACGTAATGAATGGTAACTAGGTGTAGGTAGCGCACGGCTTCAGCCGTGCCGTCATGCCGGGCAAAGAAAACGCGGGCTTTAGCCCCTGAGGGAAACCGCTTTGTCGACCCTGCTCTAACGAGCCGACGGACTTATAGGCAGCAGGTGGACGCGACAGCGTTCCGTCTTAGAACTCACGGCGTGCACCCTCTGTGTGCTTTTCACGTCAGATGGGAATTTGAGGCCAACGCGCGCACGTCGAGTTCGTGTTGCTTCAGCTCTTCCAACTCAAAACGTGGCATACCGTAGATGTTCGAGCTCAATTTCGGTCGCAGAGGACCTTTTCCACAGGAACATGATGCATCTTCTCGCCAAGACAGAGTCCACTTCTGCCAAGTTTCCTTTCTTTACTCAAGGGGGGAATAACTACGGTGAAACTAGGCTTCCGCCCAAGGGCACCGGCGCCAGATCGACCCAGTTATTTGCCTCTTGCTCGCGCACGAATGTGAGGCGGTCCAGCAGTATCCGCCGCGGGCCCGAATAATGCCGCCATCGCTCCCGGGAGATGCGCAAAACGTGCTCGGCCGCCTGCTGGCTGGCCATTTTGGCAATGGTGAAGTGCGGAATGTAGGTCCACTCCTCGGAGCAGCAGAGTATCTCCCGGTTGAGCTGGTCGTGTAACTCCTGCAGCCGCGCCGCCCCCGAGGCCACGCGGATATAAACCGTCGGCGTGCCCGGAACAAAACTCTGCACGTCGCCGAGAACCACATCAAACGGTTCAGCCTGGCCGCAGACTCGCGCTAGCATCTGCAAGGCATCTCGCTCTGTTCCGTGCAGTAATCGTGGCGGAAGCAGTGTGATATGGGCTGCCAGATCAGGCAGGTCAGGATGGATCTCCCGCCGCAGGTTCTCGACGAATTCCCCGACTGGATTGTTGATGTAGGCGACGAGGGCGTACCGCGGACTGGGCATACGGAGAGAAAAATTATAGCGCGTGGCGCTCGTTTATAATCGTTAGAGTTGTTGTTCGAGTAACACTGCATTAACAGAGTCGGGGCGTAGCGCAGCCTGGTAGCGCACCTGCCTTGGGCGCAGGGGGTCGTTGGTTCAAATCCAATCGCCCCGACCAATCAAATCGGGCCTCTATTCCCAGAGGACTTGCGGCAAAGGCCGTTCCCGATGAAACCAATCGTCTCGCGAATCTTGGCCTCGCTGTTCGTCGCGCTGGCTATCTTATTTGCCTCTACGTTCATCAAGATCTACCCCAAAGACTTCTTCTGGGTCGAGCGTGCCAACGCGAAGATGCCGGTCTGGGTCCGTGGCAATATCTCCTCCGGTATTTTTCTGATCCACAACCATGGCGGTCCTGGCGGCAGCGGCATTGCCACAGCACTGTTCGAGGGTACTGCGGGCGACGGAAAGTTCAACCATCAATCGCCGCTGCATGCACTCGAGTCCGATTACGCCGTGGTCTACTGGGACCAGCGCAACTCCGGCATGTCGGGAGGCACAGCCGACCCGAACGACAGCAGCATGGCGGACTTCGGAGAAGACCTGGCATTGGTCGTTCGCACGGTGCGCGCTCGTTACCCGGTCCGGCACATGTTTCTGCTAGGTGCAAGCTGGGGGCACGCCGTGGCCATGAGCTACCTGACCTTAATTGATGGCTGGCAGGACAATCAGTCGAAGATCGACGGTTACATCATCTATAAGGCGAATCACGAAGCAGATGCGCCCTTCCAAGCCTCGAAGCCGAAGATCGTTGAGATCGCGGAAAAGCATATCAAGGATGGCCGAGATGCTACTTATTGGCAGTCGGTGGTGGAGTTTTACCGTCAAAGAACGAGGTTGAGCAACCCAGCTGAATTCATGGCGCATGACGAGTATGCGACCCGCGCAATGGGGGTCGCATACCCACTGCCAGCACGCGCGTGGGCTGCGTTCAAGGCATCTATCTTCAGTCCCCTGAATGGTTGGAAGTTCTATTTGAATAACCGAAGATTGAGCCATACCGACAGATTCTGGTCCTGGGTGGCAACTGACCGCACTCTGAGCACCACTCTCCCCAGAGTTACCATCCCGGTGTTGTTGATCTACGGTGCGCGGGACCTGATTGCGCCGCCAGAGGTCGGACAAACCATCTATGCGAAAATCCAAACTCCAGCAGCGCAGAAAACGCTGATGATTCTGCCGAACTCGCGGCACGGCGCGGAAGACCCGGATATTGCGATGATGCAGCGCGGTATCCGGCGATTTATTGCTGGAACCATCGTGGGAGGATAATTTCGCTCCGGAAACGGAACCAACGGCGCCCCCCCTGCACAGAGTTAAGAGTTCTCCGTTACGCCGGTTTTGCTATACTTCTTCGGCTGTCGAGCTACGGGCGTACTGTCGCCTACCAATCGCAGGCGCATTCAAAAACAGCAGGAGAATTCCATCATTCATCCCAAAACTCGCTGGCTTATGAACGCTTGCCTCTTACTCTGCACGCTGCTCTTGCTGATACCCGGCGGCGCCAGCGGGCAGGCATCAGCACCCGCGCCGCAGCCATCTGCACCTTCACCGCAGCCTCCCACCCAGGATTACCTCGTCTACGTCGTCTGCGAATCCGCCGATCGCGTCCTGCTCATCCGCTTCGGCCCCGCAGGCCCGCGCATCGAGAGCCAGATGCGCATCGGCCTCATGCCCACGGATATCAACGGCCCCCACGGGGTCGCCGTTTCTCCCGACAAGCAATACCTCTATGTTTCTGTCGGCCATGGCCGCCCTGACGGCTCAGTCTGGAAATACAAAGCCGGTACCGATCAGGTCATCAAGTACACCAGCCTCGGCCTTTTCCCCGCCACCACCGACATCACCCCCGATGGCAACTTTATTTATGTCGCCAACGCCAATTTCCATGGCGACATGGTGCCTTCTTCGATCTCTGTCGTCGCCACCGACCAGATGATCGAGGTCAAGCGCATTCCCACCTGCACCATGCCCCACGGATCACGCATCAATCACGCCGGAACCAAACATTACTCCGCCTGCATGATGGATGACATGCTGGTCGAAATCGACACGAAGAAATTCGCCGTCGACCGCTACTTCATGCTGGCGCCAGGCAAAGAGATGGGCATGACGGGCGCGCCCGGCGCACATTCCATGGCCGATCACAAGCCCTCATGCACGCCCACCTGGGCGCAGCCTTCAAACGATGGATCAACCATCTACGTTGCCTGCAATCAATCGAACAAAATCGTCGCCGTCAACACCGACACCTGGACGCTCGCTCGCCGCTTCCCCGCCGCCAACGGCGTCTATAATCTCGCGATGACCCATGACGGCCGCCTGATCGCCACCAACAAGCGCAGCCAGTCGGTCTCGATTTTCGATCCGGTCAGCGGCAAAGAACTGGCCCGCATTCCGACAAAAAGAAAAGTCGTGCATGGAGCCGTGGTCACGCCCGACGACCGCTATGCCTTCATTTCAGTCGAAGGCATCGGCGACGAACCTGGCACGGTGGAAGTGATCGACTTGGCGAGCATGAGAACCGTCGCCACAATTGATACTCCGCCGCAGGCCGCGGGAATTGATTTTTGGAAAACCGAAGCAAGTAAGCAGTAGGCCCGCTGAGATTTGAAGGGGCGCGGCTTCCAGCCGCGCCGACAGCTTTAATGAAAAATCAACGGAGGCTTTAGGCCCCGTTCATTGCCCGGAGGGGGAATGTTCAACCAGACAATCTCTAGACGCACCATGCTCTCGGCAGTCCTGATCGTGGCGCTGGCCGTCCCATCCCTGCGCTCGCAAGACGCCGCCCAGAAACAAGACACAACCAAGCAAGATGCCTCCAAACCAGATCAAAAAGACACCGCGAAGCAGGAAGAACCCAAGCAGGAAGGCCCTTCCGTAGCCCCTGCCAGCGTTGAAGTTACGCCCAGCACCCTCGACGCGCAGGTCGGCCAGAAGGCCAAATTCACCGCCGTTGCAAAAGATGCTTCCGGCGCACCCATCGACGCCAAGCCTGACGTCTGGTTCGCAGCTCCCTTCGATGTAGCCGGGGCCGACGAGAATGGCGAGGTCACGTTTCACGCTCCCGGCGTCG
>JASHOH010000197.1 GCA_030041215.1 Candidatus Sulfotelmatobacter sp.
TCAAAGCATTCTCTGCCATAGAACTTAGATTCGGAGCAGTCTGCGAATGGCCCATAAAAAGAACCAATAGCAATGATGTAAATCGAGAGCTAGTAACAAACTAGGCTGAAACCATTAACGTCAGAGAAACATTGCCGCCGCTCAGCGCCCGCTCCACAACAGCAGCAACGCTCCCATAAGCGACAGTATCGCGACAAGAACTCCCACAACTATGCCGGTTATGAATAACGGATTATGCACATCCTGGCCCGCATGAGAATAAAAATGGTAAAGGAGGTAGGCGAATGCCGCAGTCGTCAGCAGCACCGCGATTCCGCTTGCAATACTAAAGAGTCGCATCTTGGCTCCGTTATCGACGACAGTTTCACACAGAACCGCGAAGGCCGCAACGAAATCGTCGAGCCGTCATTCCGAAGCCCCGCGCTTTCACCAGCGGGGCGAGGAATCTCCCTCGAGAATGTCTCTTGCGCTGAGAGCACGCCTTTACTAAATTCACTCGCGCGTCCAGAATAAGAGGTCGCCCGCGGAATGCGTGCAATGAATCGTGCGCTTGGGCCGCGCCGCTGACAAATTCTAGAGGAGCCATCATGCCAGCAACTGGTGAACTGATTCGCGCCATGAACTACGTCGAGGATATTACCGCCACCCTGCGCCGCATCTGCATTTATATTCCCAGCATGAGCGCCGAAGAGCGCAAGCGGCTGGCCGAATCGTTAAGGGCCGCGGGCAATGCGCTGAATGCTGCACTTGCCGATCTCGAAAAGGCGGACAAGTAATGGCGCCGGTGAACACCGTCGCCGTGATCGGCGCCGGCATCATGGGACGCGGCATCGCTCACGCCGCCGCCCTCGGCGGATATCGAACTATTCTCGAAGACCTGCTTCCCAACGCGCTGCGCAAGGCCGAAGGCGAAATCCGCGCCAATCTCGACAAGGCCGTCGAGCTTGGCAAGGTGCAGACGCGCGATGCCGATGCTGCTTTCAAGCGCCTCGAGTATGCGGGGTCAGTCGACGAGGCCGCCCGCGAAGCCGATCTCGTCATCGAAGCCGTTCCCGAAGAGATGGAGTCGAAAATCGAGATTTTCACTCTGCTCGACAAAGTTTGCCGGCCCACGACAATTCTCGCCTCAAACACTTCTTCGTTAAGCATCACCGAAATCGCCAGCGTTACTTACCGCGCCAGAAAATGCATCGGCATGCACTTTTTTAATCCCGTTCATAAAATGAAGCTGCTCGAAATTGTGCGCGCGCTCGAAACCGACGACGACACGCTGGCTACTGCGATCGAAGTCGGCAAGCGCATGGGCAAAGAAGTTGTGGTGATCAAAGAGTCGCCCGGCTTCATCACCAGCCGCATCAACGCCATGATTGGCAACGAGGCGTTCTACATGTTGCAGGAAGGCGTCGCCTCCGCAGCCGATATCGACAAGGCGCTCAAGCTGGGGCTGAATCACCCCATGGGGCCGTTCGAAATGGTCGACCTGGTGGGACTCGACACGCGCCTGCACATCCTCGAATACCTGCACAGGTCGCTGGGGGAAAAATACCGTCCCGCGCCGCTGCTGGTGCAATATGTCAAGGCAGGGCGCTTGGGAAAGAAGTCAGGCCGCGGAGTCTACGAGTATGGAGACACACACAAACGCGAAGGCGCTTCTTGACGGCATCGATTTTGAGAAGCTAAGTCATCCTAACTCCCCGGCAAACGTGGAAGAGCGTCGCTTCAGCGCCGCATCACGACACAAGATGCCGCTGATACGAACCTTATGCCGTGGGTAGTGTGAACAGGAACGTGCTTCCGTGAGCCAGCTCGCTTTCGGCGCGGATGGTGCCGCCATGGGCCAGCATGATGTGTTTGGCGATGGCGAGGCCAAGCCCGGTGCCTCCGGATTCGCGGGAGCGGGCTTTGTCGACGCGATAGAAGCGTTCGAACAGGCGTGGCAGGTGCTCGGAGGCGATGCCTGCGCCGAAATCCTGCACGTAAAACTCTACGGCGTGCGGGATGGGGCGAGCACCAAGAACGATGCGGCGGCCGGAAGCCCCATATTTCATGGCGTTGTCAATCAGGTTGGCAAATACCTGATGGATGGCTTCGCGGTCGGCAAGGACGGAACGTAAGTTCTGAATTGGCGTATCGCCGTCGCGGGAGGCGTCCTGGATTTGCAGTTCGACGCCGAGCGTGCGGGCGATCTCGCGAAAGCTTTCTTCGGCATCGTGAAGAAGCTCGGCGGGAGGGACGGATTCTGGTTCGAAACGCGTTTCGCCCGATTCCACGCGGGCCAGCGTCAGAAGATCTTCCGTAAGCCGCGACATGCGGGCGGCATTTTTGCGGATGATCTCGAGAAATTCGCGGGTGGGCGTAGCACCGTCGGGCGCGCTATCGAGCAGAGTTTCGGCGTAGCCCTGAATCGACGTTAGCGGCGTGCGCAGCTCGTGCGAGACGTTGGCGATGAAGTCGCGGCGGGTTTTTTCCACGCGCTCGGTTTCGGTGAGGTCGCGAAGGACGACCACAGCTCCGCCACCGGGCAGGGGCGCGGCGGTGACATCGTAGGCGCGGCCGGGAACGATGGAAGTCGCGCGGACGGTTTTGACCTCGCGTGAGGTCGTGGCATCTTTGACAGCGGCGAGAAAATCGGGGTCGCGGACGGTCTCGACGACAGGCTGATGCAGGCGCGCCCCTTGCGGAACCAGGCGGTTCATCGGCTGATTGGCCCACTGCACGAGCCCTCCGGCTCCGACGGCAATGACGGCGTCCTGCATGCTGTTGAGCAGGGTTTCGAGCTGGCGTTGGCTGGAGCGGACGGCGGCGAAGCTCTGTTCGACGTGGCGTGCAGTGGCATCGATGGCGGAGGCGACCCGCCCGATTTCATCGTGCGAGGTTTCGCTGATGCGGGCCTGTAGATCGCCGCCGGCGATGCGGGCGGCGACGTCAACGATGCGGTTGAGACGGCGCGCACTCCAGCTGGCGGAAATTGCGGCCACGATGAGAGCGAAAACGAACGCAATAGCGGACGCCTTCTCTAGGGTGTAGCGGACGTGCGCTGAGACGGCTTCGACGTCCGAGAGAGGATAGGCCAGGCGCACGGCGCCACCTGAGATGGGCACCGCAATATAGAGAAATGGAACGCCGATGGTTGCACTGCGGCGTTCCTCGCGGCCGATCCTGCCGGAGAGAGCGGCGGCAAATTCGGGGCGGTCAGCATGGTTGTCCATGGCAGAGGGATCGGCCTCGGAATCGGCCAGAACCCTGCCAGTGGGGTCGATGATGGTGACTCGAGCGCCGGCGGCTTTGCCTTCCTGAGCGGCGATGTCGGAAAGCGAGTAGCTGCTGCGGTCGGTTTCAACGCGGTGGGCGAGCAACTGAGTCTTTTGCGCGAGGTTGCGCTCAATCTCATTGCGCAGGGAGGATTGCCAGGCGGCGCCGAGCGTGACATCGAAGGTGACGGCGGCGGCGAGAATCACGACCACAAATGCCGCCATCAGCTTGAGGAAGATGCCTTTTCTCACTTCATTCTCACTTTGAAGAAGCCGAGCAAGCGCTGGGCTCATTTACCGCGGCGGCCAAAGCCTTGTTGATTGTGCGGGCTTAACGGCGCGGCTGAAAGCCGCGCCCTTTCAAAGCAATGTTCAGGCGCGAACTTTTCTGTAATGTGCTCACTTTGGGGCTTCGAAGCGGTAGCCGGCGCCGCGCACGGTTTTAAGATAGCGCGGATTTTCCGGGTCTGGTTCGATTTTCTCACGGATGCGGCGAACGTAAACGTCGACGGAACGCGGCGTCACGTAAGAAGTGTCGCGCCAAACAGAATCGAGAAGATGATCTCGCGAGAATACGCGGCCCACATGCCGGGCGAAGTAGTCGAGCAGGCGGAATTCAGTGGCGGTGGTTGGGACGGTCTGTCCGCCGACGGTGAGAATCATGGCGGCGGGATCGATGGCGATGTCGCCTACTTTGAGGGGGCTGGGCGGAAGTGGACGCTCGAAGCGGCGAAGCACGGCCTTTACGCGAGCGACGAGCTCGCGCGGGCTGAAAGGCTTGGGGATGTAGTCGTCGGCGCCGAGTTCGAGTCCAAGAACGCGATCAGCTTCGCTGTTTTTGGCGGTGAGAAAAATGACGGGCACGGAGGCAAGGCCGGTGGTCTGACGCACGGTGCGGCAGAGCTCGAGGCCGTCTTTGCCGGGAACCATGATGTCGAGAATGAAGAGGGCTGGGCGCTGGCGCTCGGCGTCGGCGATGACATTGGCGCCGTTGGCATAGACGCGCACGGAGAAGCCGTCGTTCTCGAGATGGTGGCGAACGAGGCGGGAAATATCGGGGTCGTCTTCTACGACAAAGATGCTGGGTTTCACGAGGATATTGTAGCGGAGGAAGTAGCGAGCACCTAGTGGCGAATTGCGGCTGAAGAGGCGAGGTTTTCATGGGATTTTAACAATGAGGTGCGGCACCCGCCGATTATTAGAACCCACGATGAGTTCGGCTTGCCGCATTGACTGACACGTCGAGAAGTGGTTTCATGAGCCTCAAGAATTTTCTTCCGCATTGGAGGATAATGGTGGGCATGTCATTTGAAGAAGCGTTGGCTCTGGCATCGCGAGACGAGGGCTTCAAGGCCACCGTCTATGCGATGAATACTCTTCTGATTCACAAGGGAATTTATACGCAGGAGGAATTTCGGGCGCTATTTGTCGAGTGGGTGGAGAAGGAGCAGAATCGCAAGACGGCCAGAGCTCCGCGCGCTGAAGTTTCGAGTGCCTTCCCTGCGTAGTCCGGTAGGGTGGATGTTCGCATCCTGTCTTCCTGTTGCCGCAGTGAATCCCCTTATCGCAGGCCCAGCACTCACAGCGGCAGGGCGGCGCGGGCTTTATTTCTTTGGTTGGTTTACCTTTCGGCGGCATCTGTTATCTCCTCGCTAGTTCTGCTCGGCCGAGTTTGCATAAGAATAAAGCACTACCTCGCTAGAGTGCCATTAATGAAGGACTCTTGGAATGTGTGAACATCTGATTTTTGTGGAGAACCTGTGAAAAGTTGTCAATTCGTGTTGAAGCAAGAGGAAAATAAACGGCGAAAACTGGCATCATTTGGTTCATGCTGAACTAGCGGCGCTTGTGCACAAAGTGTGGAGGGACGCGCTCTCTTGTTGAGGACAGCTGACCCTACACGCCTGCAAATGAGGCGAGCGTGGACAGGTGCTGTATCAATCTGCACGGTAAACGATTTTACCGCCGACAATCGTGGCGGCCACTTTTCCCGTGAATTGCCAGCCGTCGAAGGGCGTGTTGCGGGAGAGGGAGCGGGATTTTGAGACTTCAAACGTCCAGCGCTTTTTGGGATCAAAGATGGTCACGTCGGCGAAGTTGCCGCGCTGGAGGGATCCGCGGCTACGGAGGTCGAAGACACGCGCCGGGCCGGCGGTTAGGAGCTCGACGAGTCGCATCAGCGGAATTTTGTGCTCATGGTGAAGCTTCGTAATCGCCAATGCCAGCGCGGTTTCGAGTCCTGTGATGCCGAAGGCAGCGCGCTCGAATTCGACCTGCTTTTCGTGTGCGGCGTGAGGGGCGTGATCGGTAGCGATCGCGTCGATGGTTCCGTCGGCCAAGGCTACCAGAATCGCCTCGCGATCTGACGCCGAGCGCAGCGGCGGGTTCATTTTGCAATTGGTGTCGTATTCGCCCACGTCGGAATCAAGCAGAGTGAAATGATGGGGAGTGACCTCGCATGTCACGCGGGCCCGGGCGCGCTTGCCGCGGCGCACGGCCTTGAGCGCGTCGGAGGTGGAAAGATGCGCGACGTGCAGGCGCGACTCGCGAATCTGTTGGGCAAAGCTGATGTCGCGGTCGACGATGGCGGCTTCGGCGGCGGTAGGCATGCCGCGCAGGCCCAGACGAAAACTCGTCGGTCCCCCATGCATCGAGCAGTGCTCGGTGAGGTGGGTGTCTTCGGCGTGCTGCACGATGGGCAGATTCAATTCCGCGCCGAGGCGCAGGGCCGCGAGCATGATTTCGTCGTCGAGAATGGGCTTGCCGTCGTCGGTTACGGCTGCGGCTCCGGCGCGCTGCAACGCGGCGAAATCAGTAAGTGAGTGGCCACGGCTGGCGCGCGTCGCGGCGGCGACGGGGAACACATTCACAACGGCCCCGCGTTCGGGACGGCGCAGCCATGTCACCCAGGCGTCGGTATCGACGACAGGGACAGTGTTCGGCATCGTGCAAACCGAGGTGAAGCCTCCGGCGGCAGCGGCGGCGGTGCCGGTGGCAATGGTTTCTTTGTAGCTTTGTCCCGGCTCGCGCAGGTGGACGTGCAAGTCGATGAAGCCCGGAGAAACGATCAGTCCGCGCGCGTCAAATTTTTCGTCACACCCGCCGCGCACTTTCTTTGGCGGCGCGATTTCGGCCACGCGGCCATCGCGTAAAAGAATGTCCATGGGCGCGTTGATCTTGGCCGCGGGATCGATTAGATGGCCACCTTTGATCAGGAGGCTATTGTTGTCCTGGCGGCTCATGGAACCGCTTCCTCACGTTTGCCATCCTGAGCACGCCCTTTGCGCGAAGGATCTATGCAGTTTCGTGGGACCAGAAAATACATGGGTCCTTCGCTTCGCGAAGGATGACAAGGCTGTTGTTGATGACGAGGCTGTTTTTTCGGATGCGCAATGCGGCTCACTTTGCCCTCCCTAGCGCTCGCGCCAAAATGGCCATGCGCACGGGAACGCCGTTGCTGACTTCGTCCATGATGGCCGATTGCGGGCTGTCGGCGACTTCGGAGGTCAGTTCTAATCCGCGAATAATTGGGCCGGGGTGCATGACAATCGCGTCGCGTTTGGCCAGATGCAGCCGGGCTGCGGTCATCTGGTAATGGGCGATGTAGTCTTGCAACGCGATTTTCTGACCGGCCAGGCGCTCCTTCTGTACGCGCAGCAGCATGACAACATCCGCGCCGCGGACGGCTTCCTCCAGATGACGCGTAATTCGCAGGCCGGGGGCGAGCGTGGCGGCAACTTCTGGGACAAATTCCTGCGGGCCGCACAGCGTTATTTTTATTCCGAACCTTGTCAGCAGATGGCAGGCGGAGCGCGCAACGCGGCTGTGCACGATATCGCCGATGATGGCGACCTGCAATCCCTTCAACGATTTTTTGTGCTCCAGGATGGTGAAGGCATCAAGCAAAGCCTGGGAGGGATGCTCGTGCATGCCGTCGCCTGCATTGATGACAGGAATATCCAGGTGCTTCGCCATTAGGTGTGGAGCGCCTGCCGAAGGATGACGAATGACGATCGCATCGGCTCCTACGGCGCGTAGCGTGTAGCCGGTGTCGAGCAGTGATTCGCCTTTTTCGATGCTCGATCCCGAAGATTGCACCAGAGTGGTGATGGCGCCGAGCGATTTGGCGGCGATTTCGAAGGAAGAACGCGTGCGAGTGGAAGGCTCGTAGAACAGCAGAATGATTCGCTTGTTGCGGAGCAATGGACGCGGCTTGAGGGGATTCATTCGCCGCGCCAGCTGCAGCAGGCTGAGGATTTCCTTATCTTCAAGATGCTCGATATCTAATAGTGAACCGCGTGCCGGGCTGTTTGATGGCGCGAGCATGCAAACGGGGAATCATAACCGGCAGCGCGAGTGGCGGCAAGGGCAAGCGTCATGGGAAGCCAAAAACCGGCAGAGGTGCACTACCCAAAAGCCCATTTACGGCCGGCTTCGGCGTCCGAACAGGGTTGCGCCCAGTACGCCGCCAACGGCGCCAAGGGCCACGAAGGCCACAAATCCGAAAATCAGCGAGGCCACCAGCATGAATGTAAATCCATTTGGCGATTTCGCGAAATCGAGGAAGGGCTGCACGTCCGGGCCGGGATAGCGGGCGGCGGCCTGTTGAATTTTGTCGAGCATCTCGGCGCGGAGCTCAGCGGTTTTATGGGTGGTGACAATGATCAACGTTTCGAGCACTCCCGCGATGATGAAAAGAAATATTCCACTCATCGCGCCCAGGCGCGCGCCAGATCCTAGGCGTATGCCGGTTTCGTGACGGCGGCGGAGGAAGGCGATGCTCAGAAATCCAGCGGCGAGCGCAGCAACCAGCGGCGTGAGGCCTAGAAACATGAGCACGGCTGCGCTTGCGGCGGCGAGACCGCAGGATTGCGCAGCGAAGCCGCCTGCAGGAGCCGCGGGAAGAGCGGGGTAGACCAGCTTTGCATCACTCGGCGCAGCAGAGCTTTCAGTTGCCGTGGCGGACGATGCGCTTGCGGGTTCCGGCACAGCCACTCGAATCTGAGGAGCGCCGCATTGCGGGCAGAAAGGTCTGCCTTCTGCGATTGTGTGGCCGCACTTGTAACAGGGGAAATCCATGAGAAATTTTTGCGCAGGTCTAATTTGAAAGTACCGCACGATCACGGGCAGGCGCAAGGAAGCGGTCAGAACACTGGCCCTGAATGGTCTGCCCGAAGTTGCGAATGAGCGCGGCCCGCTGTCGCAATTACCGCAGCGACGGGAAATTCTTTAAACACGGGGTACACCGGGTAAAGCACAGGCGAAAGTGACCGATTTGGTTTGTCCCGCCGTATTTTCGGGATGGCGGAAGGAGATTTTACAAACTGCGCTACTTCTTCTTCCCCATCTTGCGGGAAATTTCTTCGACGAGCCGGGGACGAAGGTCGGCCAGAACACTCTCAACGATGCTCGCCACATCCTTGGTCTCGGTGCTCGAGGCCGTTGACGATTCTTGCGCGATCTGCTCGGCTCCAGCAGCTACGGCGCGGGAGGCGGAGTCCGTAGATGGTTGTGTTTCGGCGGTCTGGGTCGAGTCATCTTGGGGCGGCTGAGCAGTGCCTGCTGTCTCGGGCTCTTGCTGGACCTCGCGAATCTGACGCCAGCTTGCCCAGGCGGCTGCGGCGCTCCCGGTTTCAGCATCGAAATTGCGTTCTGTGCCGGGGTGGACGGCGTCATCATTCGTCGCTTTTTCTTGAGTGGGCGCCGATACCGTGAAGGATGAGCCTTCGCTACTCGCAACCGCTGCCCGGGCAAATCCGGGCTCGTCTTTGTCTTCGGACGAGGGCTGCGGTTCGGCCTTGGTCTCAGCGGCGAGAGCAGTATCTGTTCCCATGAAACTAACGAAATGGCCCTCGGAAACCGGAGGCTCGGACGGTTCAGCTTGCACCGCCCGTTGTGTGGGCACCGAATCAGGCGACGACGTGAGGCTTTCGTGGTGGCTGGAATCTACGAGTGCAGGCGATGTAGTTTGCTCGACGGAGTCGACATCTGTGGTTGAGGCCGCGGGCGTAGCAGACGATGGTGGCGCTGCAACGGGTTGGGACGCCGCCGAAATATTCTTTTCAACCTCAGCACTGTGAACGTCAATCTCGGCCGGGGCGATTGAAGCCTCAGCCATTGGTGGGCCGGGAATCTCTACAGTGTCATGGGCGTGGGAATTCTCGGTGGGAAGGCCGTGTACCTCGGGAGCGGCTTGCGCCAGGGCGCCGAATGCATCCGCGGCGGCTAAGGCGGCGTAAGCTTTCTGCATTTCATCTTCAAGCGAACGCGCCGCTTCATCGGCCTCGAGAGCGACTGATACTGCCGTCCAGCGTGATCCTACGCTACTGGCGGGTGGTAGGGATTCCGGAGCCGCCGCCATTGTGACCGGCTCATCATGCGAGGAAGAAGCCTCTTCCGAATGCACTGGCTCGGCAGTCGAGATTTGATTCTGAACCTCAACCACCCGGGCTTCATGAACTTCGGGCTCGCCGTTCGAAACCTGTGGCGCGATTACTGCAGATTGCATTTCAGAACTTGTCGTTTGGGCGGCGGGAGAACTGGTGTCGCTTCCGATATTCGCTTCCGCTGCCTGAATCTGGGCTGCTGCGGCGGCGATAGCGGCTACCTCTTCGGGGGTGACATCTTTCGGCACTCCCTCGGGAGCGAGTGCCGTCACGTCTACGCTGGTTTCAGGCGCTGGCTGAGCCGGCAGTTCTTCTTCACGATGGCTGGCCGACTTTTCCGCCGGTGTTTCGATAACCGTGCGCAGGTCTCGGTTTACGGCATTGTAGAGAGAGGGATCATTGTCGGGCTTTTCGTCAACTGCGGGTCTGGGTTGGGGAAAATTAATACGTTTCTTCCATCCGTTAGAATCGGTTTCTTCGCTGCGATCGCGGTCGAAGGCTTCAACCGCGGCAATTGCGCGTGCGAAGCGGCCCGGCTTCGATGGTTCGGGCCGCGGCACTACTTTGTCTTCCAGTTTGGATAAGGCGCTTAATAGTTCACTGGCTTCGAAGGGCTTGACGATGAAGGCTTCGGCGCGGACTCGCTGCGCCTCTTCCGGCTTGAAAGGTTCCAGCTTGCCTACGGTCAGCAAAACGGGAGTGCGGGCCGTCTCGGGCGATTCCTTCAGGCGCTGGCAGACCTCGAGACCGCTGTAGCCTGGCATGTAAACGTCGAGAACGACGACGTCGGGCCTGATTTCTGCGATTTTTTTTAAGGCGGCCGAGCCGTTATTGACGGCGGTGACCTCATAGCCCGCGTCGGAAAGGATTTTGCGCCCCATGTTCTGGGCGGTCACGCTGTCGTCGGCGAGCAATATCTTCCGGGCCAAAGGTGATTCCTCTGCTGAGGGGAGATATCGCGAAGGTAACCTGCCCGGCGGCGTAAGTCAATGATCAGACGGGATGTTACCTGGTTACTACGGGCCAGCATCTATTGGCGAACTCCTCCCGAGGTCACGGTCTCCGGGTCGTTTTTTTGACATTTCAGCGCAGAAAACTGGTGTAAGTGGTTTATATTACGAGGACGCGGGGGGCCTGGTATGTCCGCATCTGGGGTTCGCTCCCGCACGTATTCTGGGCTGGTTTGCCTCGTTCTGCTGGTAACCTCTGAGGCCCAGTATCAGCCTGATAACTCCGATCTCTTCGTTCACGAGTGGGGGACATTCACTTCCGTCGCTGGAATCGACGGCCGTGCCGTAAAGTGGTCCACGCTGCAAGGTTCTACCCGATTGCCGAACTTCGTGGAGCATTTGAGCGGCCCTACCTTTAAGAATGGGCTTCGGGGAACGGTCCGGATGGAAACGCCGGTGATCTATTTCTACTCGCGGCACCAGAGTACGGTCGCAGTGAATGTGAGCTTCTCGAAGGGAGTCATTACGGAGTGGTATCCGGGCGCCAGCCGTGTCACGCCTGATCCCAACACAGTTTTGGACCGTGACGCTCTGTACGCAAAACGCAAGGACGGCAGCATTGCATGGGATTCGGTCACGATATCTCCCGATCTCATCCCTAACTTTCCTCAAGGGCGTGGAGGCAGCCAGTACTATGCCGCGCGCGAGACCGCGGCCGCTCCGCTGGTGGTGAAGACTGCATCCGGGGAAAGGCAGGAGAAGTTTCTTTTTTACCGAGGTGTGTCATCGTTTTCTGTGCCCATCTCGGCAACAGTCGCCGCCAATGGCGGCGTGCAGGTAAGAAACCTTTGGCAGGATGAAATCCCGGCTGTGATCCGCTTCGAGCGTCGTGGCGACAAGATCGGTTACCGGCGTGTATGGCCGGTGCATGAAGAGATCTCCTTCGAGAATCCAGAGATGAACTCGACCTTCGATTCCGTGACCCGAGATTTACAGGCCGTCTTAATGGGAGTGGGTTTGTATCCGGACGAGGCCCACGCGATGATCGAAACTTGGAAAGAATCGTGGTTTGAAGAAGGCAGCCGGCTGTTTTACATTGTTCCGCGTAGGTTCCTGGAAACGGTATTGCCGCTGACTATCAACCCGACTCCTACGCAGAGTGTGCGGGTTTTCGTGGGTCGAGTAGAACTGATCACGCCCGCAACCGAGCAAGCGGTGGCAAACATTTTGGCGAACCATGATCTCGAGGGTCTGCAGAAATATACGCGTTTCCTGGAGCCGATTCTGCATGCGATGAAAGTGGAAAACTCCGGCCGGGCCGAACAGCTCGAGAAAGATTTAGATCTGACTTACCGTTCCCCAACAAATCAGGCCCGGGCCGCTAATTGAGCCTGAGGACGCTTTTGCTCACAACGCGATAATCTTCTTTAGGCCCTTCTTTTTCTTCTTCTTGCTGGTGGAGATGTCTTTGTCCGTGGCGAGGCTCGAGCTTGAGTTGGCGGAATTGGCCTGGGCGTTCTGATCCTGCTGAAGTTCGTTCAACTGCACTGGCGGCGGCAGCGGGGCTTCGTTGCTCGCCGCTGTGGGGCTTTGAGTGGGCGTTAATTCATTCGTGTCAGCAGTTGCTAGGGTGGATTTCGGCGCAGCGGATTCTGGTGGAGTTGTGGGCTTGAGCTCATTGAGATCAACCGCAGCGCTTGGGGTTGCGAAGGGATTCGCGTTGGCCGCAGGCGCTGGATTGTCGGAACGCGGGGCCGGTTCGTTAGCTCCCGGAGTCTCCTCTTTGACGGCTTCGACTGTCAGGGTCTTTTCGCCGGCGGGCAGACCCATTGCCTGTCGCATCGAATCTGTGATCACGTCCTTCGCTGAAACCGGCGTGGGGTCAGTCAGGGATGGTTCGCCAACTTTTGCCGCCTGCGACACGTCTGGGCCCTTCTTCACCACATCCATGAGGCGAGCAAGTCCAGCAGCCTCTTTTCGGCTTTCCTCTTCGGCACGATTCTGCGCCACAGCCGCTTTGGTGGGACGGGAGATTGGTTGATGCAGCGCCGCCAGGCGCTTCTTGGAGTCATCGCCACGATCCATCAATGGATAGCGGGTGAGGATCTGGTCATAGGCGTCTGCTGCCTTCTTGGTCAACGGCGGGGAGATCTTCGCCAGAAGCGCTTCCTTGTCTTTGTCGCTCAGGCAACCGGGGGGCTTGCCCGGTGACTGACACTTGGGCGCATTGCGAACGCGGGCAATCTTCCCTTCGTAATCCTGGCCGAGCAGAAAGAGCGCCTCGTCGGCCTTGCTGTACAGCGGGTACTTGTCGATAAGGGATTGCAGCCGAGCAATCGATGCGTCATACGACCCTCGCAAATAGTAGAAGCGGCCGATTTCAAACTCACGCTCGGCCAGTACTTCCTGAACTTCCAGAAGCCGCAGCTTGCCCTCCTTTACCAGCTTCGGATTGTCGGGATACTGCATGATCAGATTGCGGTACTCTTCTTCGGCGCGCTTGGCATGGGTGAAGTCGCGGTCGGCCTTTTCCATTTGCTGATACTGGATGTTCGCGATCTTCAACTGCGCTTCTGCGGCCTCGGGCATGTTGGGAAAGAAAGTTTCGAAGTCGCGGTATTCCTGCTCCGCCTGGGCCAGCGAGGCTGTTCCGCCTTCGGCATACCAGGAGTCACCCACCGCCAGCTTGGCGCGCGCAATGTATTCCGAGTCGGGATAGGTATTGATGAGCGTTTGCAGGGTCATGCGGGCCACGTCGTAGCGATTGTGTTTCATGGCGTCCATGGCTTTGTCGAAGAGCACCTTGTCAGGCTGCTTCGAACCGACGTTGGCCAGCGGATTGTTGACTTTCTTGTTGCTGCAAGCGGCAGCGAGTAGCAGCAAGATGGCTACGATCGCGATATAGGAATTTCGACGGAACATGAGAACCTCGAACGAAAACTGCCGATTTTCAATTCCGATTGCCGATTTTCCATTGCGTTCTGGCTAATTCGGCCTTGGCAATCGGAAGTGCGCAATTTTTTTCAGACCTTCGCCAGTGCTGCTTCGGTTGCCGCCTTCAGCAGCGCCTCTACATTCTTCTTTGGATCGCCCTTGCCGAAGACGGCGTTGCCCGCTACAAGAATTTCTGCGCCGGCGCGTACTACGTCAGTGACGGTATCAGGCGCCACGCCACCATCCACTTCGATGCGATAGGTCAGCCGGCGCTGGTTACGAATCTCTGCCAAACGGCGCATTTTGTGCAGAGTAGAAGGAATAAACTTCTGCCCGCCGAAGCCCGGGTTCACCGACATGACCAACACATAGTCGACTATGTCGAGCACTTCAGTGAGAGTTTCAATCGGTGTTGCGGGATTGATCACGACTCCGGCTAAACAGTCGTAGCTCTTAATCAAATAAATCGTGCGATTCAGGTGTCGGCAGACTTCCTGATGCACGGAAATCCAATCTGCACCTGCTTCAGCAAATGCTGGAATGAATTCATCGGGATTTTCGATCATCAGATGGCAGTCCAGCGGCAACTCGGTCACTTTACGGAGCGATTTCACTACAGGCGGTCCAATCGTCAGGTTCGGAACAAAATGTCCATCCATGATATCGACATGGATGACGCTTCCCCCACCCTCGCAGGCGGCACGCACTTGCTCGCCTAGACGGGCGAAGTCCGCGGAAAGAATCGAAGGCGCCAGCTCAATCAAAGGCAGTCTCTCAGAACCTGGAATCGCCAGGAACTACTGTGGAAATTCTAACACGGTGGAAGCGCGCCCGAGTTGCGAGAATCGAGTACAAACTCCTGATTGAACAGCAGGCTGCATTTCATGGCAGGCTACGCGGCGGAGTTCTCCTCAGTCTTAGTTTTTGGCTGGCGTTGTATCCGCGTGTCTTTCGAATTCTTCTCGAATTCCTTTTGCATGCGCTGTTTCCATTGATCGAGGTATTTGTTCAGAATGGGCATCATCTCCTGCATTCCCTCTTGGGTCACCACGGGTAACTCCTGAAGCACTTTTTGTCCCACCGGTGAGGAATAGAACGCATTCATGGCGGCAATATCGCCATGCGTGAAATGCCGTTGGTAGGCGGGAACCATGGCCTGAGTGATCTCATCCACGGGCATGCCTTTGATCATCTCGTCCATCATCTTCTTCACGCGTGCATCGGCATCCGGCGGAGCGTCTTTATCTTGTGTCATCTGATCGTGCAACAACTGCTCGGTGGATTGCGCCTGCACCTCCATCATTTTTTGAATCAGGTCGAAAGAATGCATCGTTCGGAAGAGCAAAAGGACGTCATCTTTAGTGGCGGGATCGGTGTCGGCAGTTTGCGCCAAACAGGGTGCGGTTAGAACCAGACAGAGAGCGGCGAACAAGAAAGTTCTCATGAAATCGTCCCCCGGATGGCAACAGCCTAACTGAGAGGCAACGAACAATCAAATCCGCATTGCTGGTGCATGTTACGCTCGACATTCATGTCTGCCGCACCGCAACTCACCGCTGCGTACAGTGTTTGCGCAGCAATCGCTTGGGGCACGAGCGATTTTCTTGGTGGGTATTTCAGCCGCCGTGTGAATGCTTTTGTATTTACCGCCATGTTCAATCTTGGTGGGCTGATTTTGGTGGGAACAGTATCGGCAGCCAATCATGCGGTCTTTCCCCCTGCGCGCAGCGTGCTTTGGGTGCTCGCCGGCGGGATAGCGGGAAGTGCGGGCGTCGCAGTTTTCTTCCATGCGCTGTCGAGGGGGAGCATGGGCCTGATCGCGCCGGTTGCCGCGGTCCTGGGTGCAGCGATTCCGGCGATTTTTTCCATGTTCACGGAAGGAGTGCCGAGCAAAATTGCTCTGGCTGGTTTCTTCTTTGCGGCCGCCGGATTGTGGCTGATCACGCGCAGCGAAGATGGCGGTGCTCCTGAAGGCATTGGATTGGCGGTGATCGCCGGAATTGGCTTTGCGTGTTTTTATATTTGTGTGCGTCAGGCGGGTAATGGGTCGGCGCTTTGGTTCGCAACGTTGACGCGAACTGGCGGATTGCTAATCACTGGCGCAATCGTGCTGTTGCAGGGCAGACTTCGTGAAATCACTCCTTCGCTTGTGCCGCGCAGCGTGGTCACGGGCGGAATCGATTCATTGGGAACGCTTCTCTTCGTAGTCGCCAGCCAAAGCGGTCGGCTCGACGAGGCAGTGGTGATTTCCTCTTTATACCCGGCGATAACGGTCGTGCTGGCCCGATTTGTGCTTAAGGAACATTTCACGCGGTGGAAGCTTATTGGATTACTAGCGGCACTGGCGGCGGTGCCGATGATCGCGGCAGGATAGTGCAGATCACCTCAAACTCTGGAATTGAAATTCAAGCGATGGCGCTCGTAGAAGTCCAAAACGTCAGCAAGATTTATTCGTCGGGCGATTCCGCTTTTGGTGTGCGCTCGCACAATGTAGTTCGAGCTGTAGACGATGTGTCTATAGACATTCACGCTGGTGAGACTCTTGGTTTGGTGGGTGAATCGGGGTCGGGCAAAAGCACGCTGGGGCGGTTGATTTTGCGCCTGGTTGAACCGACCTCCGGCAGCATTCGGTTTGAGGGACGCGATCTGCTCGTAGCAAGTTCCGCAGAAATGCGCCGGCTGCGGCGGGATATGCAGATCATTTTTCAGGATCCCTTTGCTTCGCTTGATCCACGTTTTAGGGTGGAAGATATCATCGCGGAGCCGCTGATCATTCATGAGGACAGGAATCCCACCTTTCGCAAAGGCGACGAAAGGTGGGGCACCCAGGCAAGTTCAGAGCGGCGGGCGCGGGTAATCGAACTGCTCCGCGCTGTTGGACTCGATGAATCCATCATGCGTCGCTACCCACATGAGTTCAGCGGCGGACAACGGCAGCGTATCGGCATCGCGCGGGCTTTGGCGCTACGGCCGAAATTTATCGTGGCCGACGAGCCGGTCTCCGCTCTTGACGTCAGCGTGGGGGCGCAGATCGTGAACTTGCTCGCGCGATTGCAGCGCGAATATGGATTGACTTATCTTTTCATCTCTCACTCGATGCCTGTGGTGCACTATCTCTCGACGCGAATTGCGGTGATGTATCGGGGCAAGATCGTGGAGATTGGATCGACCGGGCAGATCACCGAACGCCCGCAGCATCCCTATACGCGAAGCTTGCTTCAGGCCACACCGGAGATAGCGGTGTAGAGTCCCTGTGCGGTTTGTAAACGGTTGCGCTGGGTCGACGCAACCATTTTTGCGTCGATTCCATGCCATACTTTTCTGAGATGCCCCAGACTCGAAGCAGCCGCATGCGTGACTTTATAGAACTTCTGGTCGGCTACAGCGCGATCCTCGGTGTCATCTGGTCGCCGGAGCGATGGCAGCCGATTCTGTCTCCGTTTGTTCTTGCGCTGACTCTGGGAATTGTTCTTTCGCGGCGGCCCAGCCGCGATGAGCTCGGCCTAGGCTGGCGCGGGTTAATTCCGTCGCTGTGGATTTTGCCGGCAGCTGTGGGGCTGGCTATCGTTAGTATTTTTGCCGCCGCCAAGCTCGGCACATTGCATCCGCTTTACCACGCCGATTTCCCGCATGTCGCGGGCTATGTTTTGTGGACGATTTATCAGCAGATTCTGCTTCAGGATTACTTCATGCCGCGTTTGGTCCATCTGGCTCCGACTGAAACGGATGCTATGTGTTTAAGCGGAGTTCTCTTTGCGGCGGCGCACATGCCCAATCTTGTGCTCACGGGCGCCACATTGATATGGGGAATCGCTTCGATCGCAGCCTTCAGACGCTATCGCAACTTATGGATGCTTGGCCTGGCGCAGGGACTGCTTGGGCTATGCTTCGCGGTCTGCGTGCCAGATGTTCTGCATCACCATTTGCGGGTGGGACTGGGGTACCTGCGGTATCGTGCGGTGCAGCCGGTGCGGTGAGCCAGTCGTCACACTTCTTTACCATGCAGGCTCTCCGGAGAGAGCTATAGTTATCGCAGAGGTGCGTGTCTCAAATGGAGGAATGGCATGAGAACCTTCGTCTTAGCTATGCTTTTGGCCGTACCTGTATTGGCTCAGCCCTCGCCCATTCCTACGGCAGCCTGTGGCCCAGACGGCGTCAACTTCAGCGTGAAACGAGATGACCCGCCTCACACACTGGCGCAACCAGATCCCGGAAAGGCGCGAGTTTACTTTTTTCATGATGCCGGGAGTGCAAGCATCGTCGGATATCCCACGATGAGGGTCGCGGTCGATGGAACCTGGGCAGGTGCGAACCACGGAAATTCTTATTTCTCAGTCTCCGTGGATCCGGGAGAACATCATGTGTGCGTCAATCTGCAGTCCTCTCTGGTCGCGCCGCGCGTGGAACTTGCGCATTTCACAGCGGAGGCGGGGAACATTTATTACTACCGCACAAGACTCGTTCTGTCGCGAAGCGTTGAGTTGTTGGTGCTGGAACCGATCGACAGCGATCAAGGCAACTACCTGGTTGAGTCATTTCCTATGGCGGTTTCAAAACTGAAGAAGTAATTTTTCCGTGGAGTTTCCCACCTTTCGCAAAAGCGGCGAAAGGTGGGGCACCCGCGCTTAGAACCACAGTCCCCACATCCAATCCACGGTGGCGTGCGTAATGGTTGAGGCGGGAACGCGCCGCTGCTCGCGCCAGGCGCGGCCATAGAAAATGCCAGCAATCGTCGCCAGAATGACATACTGCCAATTGAAGTGAGCGGAGCGCTTGTTGAAGTGGGAGAGTCCGAACACAACCGATGCAATCACCAGCGCCACATGTCGGCCCACGCGGCGCTCGAGCAGGTTCTGCACCCAGGCGCGAAAGAAGAGTTCCTCCGGGAGAGCAGTGAATAAGAATATGGCGATCCAACGGAGAACGGCTGGACCGATTCCCGGCAGATTGCGATGGGGATGAATGAATCCCAGCGCCAGGCCAAGCAGAATCACAATCGGCGCAAACAGAATCAGTTCGCGGAGACCAATCTTCCAGTCGCTCCAGCGCAGATGAAAGTCGAAGCCGGTTCCCCTTAACTGACGAATCCCCATGAAGCCGTAAAGCCCGGCGTCCACAAGAAACAATTCGTTAAGCGCCCGCAGGCCGGTTGGCCACGCGCTTTCGAACCAGCGTAGATCGACAGCAAGACCGACGACGAGCAAGATCAAAACGTCGCGCCAGTTGCCGAGCTGCTCTGGATCGTCGCCCGACGCCCGCAGGAGCAGGCAGGCGATTACTACAGGCAGTCCGGCATAAAGGAAGAACCACGACCAGTGGAAGATATGCTCAGAAAGAGAAACCAACAGATAAGGAGCGACAAAGACTGCCGGAAACGTCACTCGGAGCACGCTCGGCCAGCGATGAACGGCGCGAGTGACGGGCTCTGCCGCAAACCCGAAGCAAGCGGCCGCGACCAGCTCCAGGCCGAAAGCTGCGATTGCCGCTGGCGTTAGGTTCTGCATGGGTTCATCTTAGACTGGGGCATGGACGAAGCGGATGCGATCCCTTGACAGAAACATTGCACAATTGTCTCCGCCTGGTGAATCAGATCAGATCCGACCGCTTGTTTCGCTGCTCGCGTCCGGCTAGAATCTTTTGGCTACTTTAAGGAGGTCAATCATGGCCGCATCTCCTATGGCCCCTCCATCGGCACCGATTCCCACGCCTGAGCCACGTCCACTTTCCGAGGGTATGCGCATTGTCGATACATTCATTGCGCCTTCTAAGACCTTTACCGATCTAAGGCGGAACGCGAGCTGGTGGGGTCCATGGTTATTGGTATCGATCATGTCTTTGGTGTTCTTTTACGTTGTGGGCCAGAAGATCGGCTACCGCAAGGTTGCGGAGAACCAAATCCAAGCCTCGCCAAAAGCTGCGGCGCGGATCGAACAGTTGCCGGCCGACCAGCGCGAACAGGCCATGGAAAGGCAGGTCAAAGGCACAGAGTATTTTCTGTACGGCTACCCGTTGGTAATTTTGATTTTCAACTTGCTCATTGCTGCAGTGCTGTTCGCCACGTTCAGGATTGGCGCCGGAGCAGACGTAAACTTCAAAATCTCCTTCGCCGTCGTGAACTATGCCACCCTGCCGGCGCTTTTAAAGCTTGTATTGGCCATCGTATCGGTGGCGGCGGGGGCTAACCCAGACTCCTTTTCCCTAGATAATCCGGTGGCCACGAATCCGGGCTATTTCATAAACGCTGCGGATTCTCCGGTGCTGCACCGCCTCGCGTCGTCCCTAGATATTTTTCTGATTTGGACCCTTGTCCTGGCCGCAATTGGATTTACTTGCGTGAGCAAAGTAAAACGCAGCACGTCTTTCGCAATCGTATTTGGCTGGTGGATCGTTTCAGTCGTCATTGGCGTCGCGTTCACGGCGGCATTCCGATAAGTTCATAGATATCTAGCCCAAGAGTTGTTTATGACTCAGGTCGAGTAAGAAACACTGCCCAGGAGAATTCGAATGAAGAGAATCTTTCTGATCTCATGTTTCGCGGTCGCTTGTATGGTTTCCAGCACAATGCAAGCGCAGACAGCCAGTACGTCGGCGGCATCCACCCCGGTCAAGGACCCGGTGGCATCCTCACTGCGCACATTGCTGGGGCGCTCGCGAAACAACACGCTTGGCGCGATCAGCGCCATGCCTGCCGACAAGTTCGGTTATAAGCCCACAGCCGAGCAAATGACGTTTGCGCATTTGGTGGTGCACATTGTCGGTTTTAACGACTCGCTCTGCGCGAAGGCAGCCAATGTTGCCGAACCGAGAGTCGAGGAAGCGAAAGAGACGGACAGTAAAGACAAACTGCTGGCCGCGGCTACGGCTTCTTATGATTTCTGCAATGATGCGCTCGGGAAAATGGACGATTCGAAGCTGGGTGACACCATTGAACTCTTTGGCGGACGGCAGGCACCGCGCGCTATGGCCGCTCTCATATTGGCTAGTGGATGGAGTGATCACTATTCAACCGCTGCGATGTATTTGCGGTTGAACGGAATTCTGCCGCCGAGCGCGCAGCCGAAGAAGTAGCGCGAATTCCGGAGTGAAAATTTTGCGGGCGGCTCCATGCGCTCGCTGGGCAGACAAATGCGTCCGCCCCTACATGCGCGCAGAGGCGAAATGCTTGGCTATTTGACTTGCACCAGTCCGTTCGATGCGCCTGCACCGAGCGCCCCCGGCGCTAGGTGCTGCGGGGCGCGCCAGGCATCGAAAATCGACACCTGGTGTACGCACGACACCGTGCAATGCGGTGCACAGCCTTTTTCGGTCAGATATTCGCGGCGAATGTCATCGCGGGTGTAGGTTTCGAGCGGAACGCCGGGATATCCGCGCTGCTGCGAACAGTAGTGGACTAGCCCGTCTTCGCAGATGTAAAGATAACGGGCGCCAGCGCGGCAGCGCCAGTCGTTGGGCAGGCCTTGAGCGATGTTATCCTGAAAGGAATGCACACGCGTGAAGCTGCGCTTTTCTAACGACTTCATCTCGTGATAAATCCTGCGTTCTTCTTCGCCGAGCGGCTGCAACTGGCCGCTGGCGTCGTGAATTATTCCGATGGTCGAGCTGAATCCTAGTTCGACGGCACGCTTACCAATCGTTAATGCATCCTGTGGATGGGTGATTCCGCTGCCCACGACGGAATTGATGTTCACGTGAAAATCGGCATGCTCGGCCAATAGTTGCAGTTTTTTGTCGAGGACTTTCAGGCTCTTTTTCGAAACTTCATCGGGATTCACGTTGTCGATGGAAATTTGCAGCCATTCCAGTCCTGCACGGTTCAGCCGTTGAATGCGCTCGGCCACAAGCAGGTAGCCATTCGTGATCAATCCCGCGATCATGCTGTTGGCGCGGATGCGGCGGATGACATCGTCAAGTTCGGGATGCAGCAGCGGTTCTCCGCCGGAAATAGTGACGACCGAAGTTCCCAGCGCGCCCAGCTTGTCGATGCGGCGGTACATTTCCTGGATCGGCACGGGCCTCGAGAAATCATCGAACTCGTTGCAATACGTGCAGGCGAGATTGCAGCGGCGTATGGGGATGATATGCGCCAGCAAGGGATGATCTGTCGAGACGAAAGCGCGAGCTGCCATTGCGGCGCCACGGAGATTGCGCTGCAGGGCCTTGGCGCGGCGGCGCAGGGTTGTGAGGATTGACGGCATTTTATGAATGTTCTTATTACACCATGAAGGCACGAGAAATGCAGGCACGGGAGCAGCGGACGGTGTTTTTTGGACGGTGAACAGCGATTGGAGTGAGCTTATCTTTTGTCTTGATGGTCTCAGGGCAAAGCTTCATGACCAGCCTCCGCAAGAAGCATCAGTGCTCTATCGGACGATTCTTGCCGAATCAGAATGTAGTCCGTGTCGTATGTCGAAATCGCAAAAACTGGCACGTCATTGGCGGACAACGGCTCGATGAATGAGAGCAGCACGCCGGTTTCCGGGAGGTCAAACGGACCCTCTAGTTTGAGGCAGGCCCAACATCGTGCAACCTGCAATTCGGCGGGAACGTTGTCGACCGGGCAGACGATTGAGAGTTCATCCGATGTGCGCGTGATCGATATAAGATCGCCCTGCATGGCCCAGTCGGGAACAGGCGAATCAGGCGCAAGCCGCACGATGGCGTAGGAACCAGCAAGCCTCCTGAACTTCAGTCGCCGGCGCTGGGCCATTTCCCTAGCTCCATTTCCTACCCTTCCACGGCTTTCCTCACGGCTGCTTTCGCCAGCAATCGTGTGGAATCGAGCAAAGGCAGAGAAGAGGATTCAGGCGTCACCAACAAAGGAATTTCCGTGCAGCCGAGCACAACCGCGTCACAACCCTCATCTTTCAGCGACCGGATTACTTCCGAGTAATACGCCAGTGAGCGGGGCAGAAACTGAGCGTTCACCAGTTCATCGAAGATGATGCGGTCAATCTGTCCGCGCTGCTCAGCGCCGGGAATGCGATGCTCAATGCCTGCGGCCTTCAGCGTTTCGGTATACACCGGCCCCTCCATCAGATAACGGGTGCCGAGGATGCCAAGGCGCCAGAACTGCCGGCGCTGCGCCTCTTTTGCAACTTCCCGCGCGATATGCAGCCAGGGGCGCGGCGAGCGATGCTCGACCAGATCGAAAGCCTGATGAATCGTGTTGTCGGGACAGATGAGAAAGTCAGCGCCGGCTCGCGCTAGCTTGTCCGCCGAAGATAGCATCAGCTCGGCCACTCCTGCCCAGTCGTTGGCGTAGACGAATCGCATGTACTTCGCGAGGGGATAAGAATGCAAGGACACTTCGGGATGATCATGGCGCCCCAGTAACTGCGCGCCTTCGAGCGAAATGGTTCGATAGCAAAGAGCAGCGCCTTCTGTGCTGCACGCGACTATGCCAATGTGTAACACAGTTGTCAGTTCTCAGCTTCGGAAAGGCTACGCTGATCCATTTGTAGACTGCAATAGAGCAGAGAGAATTGATAATTTACATCGGTGTTTAGCGTGCTGCCGCGGCATCGAACAGGTTCAAGAATTCCAGTTTCTTTTCGGCGGGCAGGAATGAGGCTTCAAATGAATTGCGTGCCAGTTCGCGGAGATGTTCGTCAGTGAATCCAAAGGTCTGCTGTGCGATCTGATATTCGCGCGCCAGGCTCGTGCCGAACATTGCAGGATCGTCGCTGTTAAGGGTGATCATTACTCCATGATCGAAGTAAGTTTTGGCCGGGTGCTCGTTGAGATTGGGACATAGGCCCGTTCGCAGATTGCTGGTCAGGCAGATTTCGACAGGAACCTGCCGCTGCGCCAGTTCTTCCACCAGATCTGGGTCGTGGAACGCAGTGAGTCCATGACCGATGCGTTCGGCACGAAGATTTAGAGCGCCCCATATAGATTCCGGAGGTCCGTTCTCTCCCGCATGGGCCGTGAGACGCAAGCCACGAGTTGCGGCCCAGGCATAGGCATCGCGGAAAAGCTCGGGCGGGGCTTTGAGTTCATCGCCGCCAATGCCGACGCCAGCCACCGCTCGATCTTGATAGCGGGCGGCCAGCTCAAACACTTGCTGTGCTGCTTCCGGCCCGAATTGGCGGACGGCATCGAAGAGCCAAAGTAGAGAAATGCCGAAGTCGCGCTCTCCCCGAATGCGGCCGCGATCCAAAGCTTCAAAAATGCCTGCGAAATTCTGTTTGCGCCAGAGGCACACGCCCACCGAAACATAGACCTCGACGTGCAGAACATTTTCTTCTTTCAGGCGCTGCATCAGACGGTAGGTAATGAGTTCGTAGTCTTCGGGCGCGCGCAGGTGTTCGGTGACGTTCTTAAAAGAGAGAAGGAATCCAGGGAAATCCTCGTAGCGATAGAGAGCTTCAATCTCCGCGGGTCTAACCGGCTCGCCGCGCCGCTGCCTGAGTTCGAACAGGGTGGCCGGTTCGATCGAACCTTCCAGATGCAGGTGCAGCTCAGCCTTGGGCAAAAGACGAAGGAAGCTGCTCGGCGGCCGATCGGCCGAAAAGTTCATGTTTCAGATTCTAATCACGTCGCGAGGGAAAAAACATCTTGAACGCAGGGTAAAACCTCTGGTGGAAGAGCCAAAGTCCATTGCAGAGAGACACTACTTGTTGGCGAACTCACTTCTGTGGCGGCTGTAGGAAAAATAAATGATCAGCCCAAGTACCAGCCATACGATAAAACGAATCCACGTGATGACGGTCAATCCGGTCATTAGGCCGCCGCAGAGGATGATTGAGATCAGCGGAAACAGCGGAACAAATGGTACACGGAAAACGCGCTTGCGCTCTGGTTGCGTGCGGCGCAGGATGATCACGCCCAGAGAAACCAGAACAAAGGCGAACAGCGTGCCGATATTGCAGAGATCGGCGGCGTCGCTAACGGCAAAGATCCCGCCGGGCACACCAACAGCAAAACCAGCGATCCAGGTGGAGTAGTGTGGGGTTTTGAACTTGGCGTGAACCTTGGAGAACAGGGCGGGGAAAAGGCGGTCGCGCGACATGGCGTACCAGATCCGCGCCTGGCCGTATTGAAAGACCAGTAGCGACGAAATCATGCCCGTGAGCGCGCCGATCACGATGATTGATCGCGACCAGCGGCTCGCGCCGAGGACTCGCAGCGCGTAGGCGACGGGAGCGTCGGCGGCTTCGCCGGTGACAAACGTGGTGTACTTCATCATGCCCAGCAGCACAATCGAAACCCCGACATATAGAATTGTGCAGATGATCAATGAGGCGATGATGCCGAAGGGCAGGTCGCGCTGCGGATCGCGCGATTCTTCGGCGGCGGTGGAGACGGAATCGAAGCCGATGTAGGTGAAGAAAACAATGGCCCCTCCGGTGACGATGCCGCCGAATCCTGAGGGCGCGAAGGGCCTCCAATTGGCGGGATTGACCAAAGCTCCCCCCACGACGAGAAACACGAGAATCGCACCGATCTTGATCGCCACCATGATATTGTTGGCTTCAGCCGATTCGCGGATGCCCCGCACCAGCAGCACGGTGAGAATAAAGATGATGAGAAAGGCAGGGACGTTGAAGTAAGAACCTGTCCAGTGGCCGGACTCCCATACTGGCGTAGACCATTTGTCGGGCAAGTTTATGGCGAACGACGCGAGCTGCGCCTTAGTATAGGCGCTGAAAGCAATGGCCACAGCCACGTTGCTGACGACGTATTCGAGGATGAGGTCCCAGCCGATGATCCATGCAAAAATCTCGCCAAGCGTGGCATAGGAATAAGTGTAGGCGCTGCCGGCGATGGGAATCATCGACGCCAGCTCGGCGTAGCAAAGGCCGGCAAAGCTGCAGGCTATGGCGACCAGGAAAAAGGAAATCGCGATGGAAGGGCCGGCCGGCGGGCGGCCGTGCATGAGCACGTGCGCTGTGCCGCCGCCGCGCAGGTAGTTCACGATGATGTCTAGAACTTGGGCATGCAGGATCGAAGGCGCCTGAAAGTACTCCCCCGCAGCCGCCGTTCCGGTGAGCACGAAAATGCCCGAACCGATCACCGCCCCAATACCGAGCGCCGTCAACGACCACGGCCCAAGCGATTTCTGAAGCCGTTGGCCGGGGGCTTCGGACTCCGAAATCAGTTTGTCGATGGACTTGCAGCAGAAAAGCTGGTTGTCTGAAGTGCGCACCGGCGAGGCGGGCTCCGTAGTTGTTTGCGACAAGTGGTGATTGTCTCCTGAATTCCGCAATTAGCAGGCGGCACTTAGCATTTGGCTGATGCTCGTCCTGTGCACAGAGCGACTAGGCCAAATGCCAAGTGCTTAATGCCAGGTGCCACTAGCGTTTCGTCTGTCCGCGCGCCATCTTCTTCACCTTGCGTTTCTTGGATCCGCGGGCGTAGTCGCGGGGTTGCAGTGGTTTTTCGGCCTTGCGCTTTTTGCGCGCGGCACGTTTTGCTTTTTTGCGTTCTTCCTTGCTCAGTGCGGATGTATTTGCCATGAACCCACTTTCGATTTTGTAATTTGGTAATCGGGGAATTTGGTAATTTGAAACGCCTTTTGGGGTGTCGATTTAAAACTTGCAAAATTACCCGATTACAAAATTATCAAATTGACCTCAGGCTCGTTCCAGCTGCGCAAACTTTTCCACCAGCTTCTTCAAGCCGAAGCGAGGAAATTGTACCGTAATCTTGGCATCTTCGCCTTCTCCCTCGCGGCGAAAAACCGTGCCCTCGCCATATTTCGGATGGCGGACCTTTTGGCCGGGACGGAATCCGCGCTTGCCGGAAGGCACTTCGACCGGCGGTTTGGAAAGCGTGAATTTCTTTCCGCGCGAGGCGAAGAACTCGGCGATGTTTTCGATGGAGTTGTAATGCGAGGCAGCCGCTTGCTTTTCTCCGCTGGACGGCCGAGGGCTACGCGGACCTTGCCAACTCAGGCTTTGATCTTCGTCTTCGTAGGAGTAGTGTGAGCCTGGAAGAGCCGCAGGACTTCGTCCTGCCGGACCCCTCGAGTTCGCTCGGGGCAGGCCTTCGAGGGCGGCCGTCCCTACACGGACACTGCTGGAACGCCGCGTTCCCAACTCTTCAATCAACTGGATCGGCACTTCTTCGAGAAAGCGCGAGGGTACGCTCGCTTCGGGCAGATCGGTGCCGTATCTGCGGCGGTAGACAGCGCGCGTAAGAATAAGTTGATCCATTGCTCTCGTCATCCCGACGTAGCAAAGGCGGCGCTCTTCTTCGATATCGTCGGGCTCGAGCATAGTGCGCGAGTGCGGGAAGAGGCCTTCTTCAAGGCCGCTGAGAAAAACAAGCGGGAATTCGAGACCTTTGGCTGCGTGCAGGCTCATGAGCGTCACCTGCGCGCGTTCGTCATAGTCGTCAGCATCGCTGATGAGTGCGGCGTGATCGAGAAACTGATCGAGGGTTTCGCCGCGGTCGCGGGAGTCCATGGCGGCGTTGACGAGTTCGCGGAGATTTTCGATGCGCGAGTAGGACTCGGGCGTGTCTTCTTCTTCGAGCAGCTTGATGTAGCCAGTGCGGTCAATGAGAAATTTGAGCAGGTCGGCGGTTGAGACGGTCGCGCCGTTCGCGAGGTTGGGGAGCGGGCGAGACGCCTGCTCGACAGCCGGCGGGACGCCGGCGCTCCGGTCTTCTGCTACTTCGTTGCTGTCGCTGCTTTCGTCGTTGTCGCTTCCAAAACCGAAGGATGTGTTGCTGAATTCGGCAGGATTAAAGGCGGTGGCGTCGTTGTTATCGGCGAAAGACGGCGGGACTTCGCTCCGTCGGACAGCCGATGGCGCCTCCCCCCACATGGCCTCTGCTGCTTCAGGCGTGCCCGCCGATTCTTCCAGTTGTTCGGCAAACCTTCCTGCCTGCATGGCGCGGGCATCTTCGATCAGTTGCTGAAAACTTTTCAGCGCAGTTACTGCACGCTGAGGAAGCAACTGCCGGCTGATGGCTTCTCCGATGGCGCCCCACAATGAAAGTCCCGTTTCGAGCGCAATGCGCTCCAAAGTTTCAAGCGTTCCTTTGCCAATTCCGCGGGCGGGAGTGTTGATCACGCGCAGCAGCGCGATCGAATCTTCGGGGTTCTGAATGACTTTCAGATACGAGATTATGTCTTTGATTTCGGCCCGCTCGTAGAACGAGAAACCGCCGACTACGTGATACTTCAGGTTGTAGCGCCGCATGGCTTCTTCAAAGAGCCGTGATTGAGAGTTGGTTCGATACAGCACGGCAGCCCGGGGAGTCTCGTCACGCCCGTTCGCCTCCCGCAGATAGCGGGCGATTGAATCGGCCACAAATAGAGCTTCATTCTCTCCGTCGGGAGCTTCGTAGTATCCGATCTTTGTGCCGCCCTGGCGCGATGTCCAAAGATTTTTCCCTTTGCGGCGGACGTTGTTGGCCACCACCCCTGACGCCGCCTGCAGAATATTTTGAGTAGAGCGGTAGTTCTGTTCCAGGCGGATAACCTTGGCCTCGGGGAAATCCACCTCGAATTCGAGAATGTTGCGAATGTCGGCCCCGCGCCAGGAGTAGATCGACTGATCTTCGTCTCCGACCGCGCATACGTTGTGCCGCGTGCCGGCGAGCAGAAGCATGAGTTCGTATTGCGGGCGGTTCGTGTCCTGATATTCGTCGATGAGCAGATATTGGAACCGGCGATTGTAATATTCGCGAACTTCTGACGACGTCTTCAGCAGCCGCACGGTTTCGAGAAGCAAGTCATCGAAATCGAGCGCATTCGCGCGGCGCAGTTCTTTTCTGTACTCCTCATACAGGTGCGCGATCTTCTCGTTCTTGGGATCGGCCGATTGCAGATAAAGCTCCTGGGGATCGAGCATGTGGTTCTTCGCCCACGAAATTCGTCCCAAGACGATGCGCGGCGTGAGTTGTTTGTCGTCCAGGCCAAGCCGCTTCATAATCGACTTGACGACGGATTGCTGATCGGCCTCGTCGTAGATGATGAATTTCTTGGTATGCCCGATCGGCGGTTGGCCCGGTGTGGTTGACGGAATCTGAAGAGATTCGATATCGCGGCGCAGCACGCGGACGCAGAAGGAATGAAATGTAGAGATGACTGGCTTGGCGATGCTCAGGCCGCCAACCAGCTTTTCGACGCGCTCGCTCATTTCGGCGGCGGCTTTGTTGGTGAAGGTCATCGCCAAGATGGATTCCGGCATCACGCCCAAATTCTCGATGAGATGGGCGACGCGGTAGGTGATGACGCGCGTTTTTCCGCTGCCAGCGCCGGCCAGAATCAGCACTGGACCTTCGGTGGTTTCAACGGCCTCGCGCTGCTGCGGATTCAATTGATCGAGAAAGGACAATGCGGGAGTGGCTCCGGAGTTGCTGCTTCGATTTTACAGGATTAATATCCGCCACCTCGAGACCGCGGTCATGCGAGCTCACACCCAGGCTCCGATCAAATCTGCTAAGCCACCGCGCACGCACAAGCCATCGGCACGCCCCTTGAAATAGCGCTCGTTGAGTTGCTCCCCCTGCAGAAGCTCGACTCGGCGAAACCCCAGGCTTCTCAGTTCCTTCTGCAATTCTGCTGGATCGAAAAACAGTTGAAATGGCTCACCCGCCGCGGCCACGCGGTTGGCGATTACCTCCAGCGCCAGCCTTTGCCCGAAGTTGAGCAGCTCGCGGTCGACAGCAAAATCAAAGACCACCCCGCTGCCCGCAGGCATTCTCGCAATGAAGCCGAAAGTCGCCATACATGCCGGGTGCGTGAGATATGGCGTCACCCCCAGCCACGAAAAGAAGGACGCTGCGTTTAGGGCGAATCCGGCTAGTCGCAAAGCATCCGCCAGCGTTTGCCTTTCGAAATCCACGGGAACAAACGTCATTGATTGCGGGATCGCGATGCCGGCCTCCTGCAGCCGTTCGCGCTTCCATGCCTGCGTGGCCGGGTGATCAACCTCGAATACCCGCAAAACAGGGTGAGGACTGCGGCAGGAGAATGTATCAAGGCCCGCACCGAGCACTACGTATTGCGCCACGCCGGCCGCGACGGCGCGGGCGAGTTCGTCTTCGGCGTAGCGGCTGCGCGCGACCATGAAAGCTCGGAATGCACGCGCAAAACGACTGCTTTCCCCCGGTCCTGATTGCAGTTTGGTCGCCGCTTCGCTGCCAACAATGCGTAGTGCCAGCGGATCGTCGAGCACACAGGGGCGGTCGAAAAGCTGATGCGCTGCACGCCGCACTGCTACGCGCTGCGCTGTTCGGCTGAACCTGTCCTCATGCATCGGAGCGCCTCGGCCCTACTCGCCCAGCCGCGTAATCCGGCACTCTTCACACGGGCAAACTTCGCGAAGAAACTTCCAGGAATAAATCCCCAAATCGTGGCCGTCATTCCACTTGAACCGAATCGCGTACTTGCCCATACCTTCTGCCGAAACCGGCTTGGCCGCAGGTTTGAACATAGGCAGTGCGCCAGGAGCAGGTTTGGCCGGCTCTCCCGGTTTGCGCCTGGTTTTCTCGCGCTCCTCGTTGCACATGGCGCAGGGGCAAGCGTCGCGGAGGAAGACAAAGGAGTAGTGGGAAAGGTGCCCGTCACCCCATTCGATGTCCACGCCGGTTCCAGCGGTAATGTTCACTTTGACCGATTTGGGGTCGGTCGCCGCAGCGGGCGCCTGTAGCGGGGACTGCATGAATTCAGTATCGCATACAGGACTGCCCCTGGCTGATAGCGCAACGCATCCGCAGTAGAAGTTACGTTGCAACCGGTACGAGCGGGCGCTAGTGAGTGGCGGTCGAATTAGTTGAACTGGTCTTGGGAGTGGTCACAACGCCTACGGCAAGACCGCCGATCGCTCCCGCCAATATCCCCATCAAAATCAGAACCAAAGAGCTTTCTACCAGCGTCTTTTTCCCGCGTTTCCACATAAATCCCCCAAAACACCAGAAATCAACGCTATTTTACCAGACCTGAAATCGGTCTTCATGCCACCTTCGTGCCATAGCGCTTTTGACGCTCGCGATTCAACAGCATAATTGAAAGTGGACGAATTCCGCGGTATGAGATTCGTCAAAGGAGCTCGAGATCCTGTAAAATTAAGGTTTTGTTACAGCATCTGAAAGGATCGAAGCACTCATGCCACAGCAGTGTGAAATCTGCGGCAAGAAGCCGCAATCGGGAAGCCGCATCAGCCACGCGCACAACGTAACCAAGCGCCGCTGGAATGTAAATCTCCGCTCCGTACACGCCCGTGTGGGTGCGACGACAAGGCGCATGCGCGTCTGTGCCGCGTGCCTGCGCAGCGGCAAAGTGGTGAAGGCGTAAACGCTTCACTGCCAAGAGCACGCAGAACGCCGAGCAATCTGGAATTTGGCGGTTGGCAGCTCTCCCCAGTGTGCACCCGTCTCGCCGAAACTGATAGCGGTGTTGACTACTGCACTCCTAACAACTGTACGTCGAAGATCAGGGTGGCGTTCGGCGGAATCGCTCCAGGGTAGCCTTGCGCTCCGTAGGCGAGTGAAGGCGGAATGCGCAACTGGCGTTTGCCGCCAACTCTCATTCCCGCCACGCCTTCTTCCCATCCTTTGATCACTTCCCCATTGCCGATGGTGAAGTCAAATGGAGTTCCCGCATCGACCGAGCTGTCGAATTTCTTCCCATTCGTTAACCAGCCGGTGTAGTGGACCCGGACGTGGCTGCCTTCTTTTGCGGTCTGGCCCGTGCCTACGCGGATGTCCCAGTATTGAAGCCCGGAATCAGTTTTCACGCCCGGTCCCGTGACCTTGGTTGGAGCGCTGGTGTCAGTTTTCGGTTTCTGGTTGCCGGTTTGTGCTGCCGCACACAAAGTCAGGGTGAGCAAAACAAGAACGGCGTAGAACTTTCTCATCACTCGTAACCTCCTGGCATTATCTTAATTCGTAGGAAGGCGCGGGCGGGGCATTGGTTTCCTCGGAACGTCCCGTTACGCCCATCTTCCGCTCGCGCCGTCAGGGGTCTTTAGGTCTTCGAAGAAAGCCGACATGTCCTGCGCGACCGCCGCTGGTTGCTCGGCGGGGGCGAAGTGCCCACCATGCGGAAAAACTGTCCAGCGCTGGATGTTGTACACGCGCTCCAGATACGAGCGCGGTGGCTCACCCTCGGGAACAGTCCGGTGCGCGAAAACGCCAAACGCTGTGAGTGTGCGGACGTAGTCCGACTTGGCCGGATACCAGCGATTATCCCAATAGTCGCGCATCGAAGAGGTGACGGTTTGGGTGACCCAGTACAGAGTGAACGTGGCGCACAGGAAGTCGTCGCTCGGCGTGACGTTGCTCCAGGAGTGCCATTTTTCGCCCAGGTACGCTGCAAGCCCCGCTGGAGAGTCATTGAGTCCATAGCCGACAGTCTGCGGCTTGGTGGACTGGATCGCGCTGTAGCCCCGTTCCCTAGCGTCCCACGCCCGGCTCACCGCGAGGTAGGAACGCTCAGCATCTGACAATTCCGCATCCTCCACCACCGGGGTCAGATCCGACTCCAGTGTGGTGAGATGTATCCCAATCACTGCGTCGGGATGATCAAGGGCAAGGAACGTCGTCACCCCGGCCCCGAAATCATAGCCGCCCGCCGCATACCGGGAATACCCAAGTTCCGACATCAGCCGGTGCCAGCAGTTCGAGACGTAGCGGTAATTAATGCCAACCCTCAGTGGGCGAGGCGAGAATCCGTAGCCCGGCAGCGAGGGCACAACCACGTCGAAGTGCTCGAGCATTGGCAGCATGCCCATATAGTCGAGGAAGCTGCTGGGCCAGCCGTGCGTGAGGATAAGCGGTATCCCCTTGCCGGACGCCGAACGCTGGTGCACGAAGTGGATGCCTTCCCACTTAAAGTTTCTGAGAGCGTTGAGTTTCCGCTCCCAGGCACGCCAGTCGAACTCATCAGCCCAGTAGGAAACGAGGCGCCGCAACCAGTCGAGTTCAGTGCCCTGTTGCCAACCGATGCCGGGTGTCTGGTCGGGCCACCTGGTACGGCGCAACCGATTCCGCAGATCGCCGAGCACTTCATCCGCAACATGAATCCGAAACGGTTCCACCCTTCACCTATGCCAGAGCGATGACGTCGATTTCCACCAGCACATCTCGGGGCAGGCGGGAAGATTCCACTGTGCTGCGGGCAGGGTAGGGCGCAGTGAAGAATTTTCCGTAGACCTGATTCATGGCGGCAAAGTCATTCATGTTTTTCAGGAATACGCCGCAGCGGACGGCTTTTTCAAGGCCGCTTCCTGTCGCTTTTAGAATTGCTGAGAGATTGAGCAGTACTCGCTCGGCCTGGACGGTTACGTCGCCTTCGACAATTTGTCCTGTCGCAGGATCGAAGGCCACTTGCCCGGAGACAAACACGAATCCATTGGCCTTGATCGCCTGCGAGTAAGGCCCGATCGCCTGCGGGGCATCTTTGGTGGAAATGGTTTCGCGCATAAGGCTCCTATTTCAAACCTGTGACCACATACGCCTCCGACAGCACCCTGGAATAGATGTAGACGTAGGTGCTACCGTCGCTCGAAAACATGGGTGGGGAAATTCCCTGCACGCCCGCTTCGGTATTCCCGCCGAAGGTCTTCCAATAGTCCATTTTGCCGGTCGAAAGGTTCACCTTGTAAACCTTTCTAGGCGTCTCGGGGTGGCTGGAGGATACATATAACGAGGTCCCATCGGGTGTCCAGCCCGACACATCATAGTGGGAATCGAGGCCCGGGATGGGCCGCATGCCGCTGCCGTCCAACGGCCAGATTCCCCATTTTTGATCCGATCCCATGACCACCGCGCTCTTTCCGTCGGGCGAAATCCCCACCCCGGTGACTCCCTCGGGGGTCACGGGCTTGGAATCACCACTGGCAATGTCGATCAGATAATCGCGGGCTCCATGGCCGCCCTCAATTCCCGCTGCCAGCACATGCTTGCCGTCGGGAAACCACATGGCATCGGAGTAGCTGACGTTATCGTGGGTGAGCTGGCGAGTCTCACCCGCTCCGGTTGGCACCAGACGCAACGGCCCTCCCCGGGCCGGCTTGGTGATGGCCCATTTTGTATCAGGTGAGAGCGCTTCAGCATCGCCATCGCCAATGCGGACCGGCGGCGAGCCATCGGTGTTGCGAAGAAAGACGGTGTAATTCGGTCCGCCTCCACTGCTCTCTTCTTCGAACAAGATCTGGTGGCCGTCGCGGCTGATATCCCGCAGAATCGACCAGCCAAACCATCCCAACTCGCGCTCTTCTTTTCCACCGGGAGATATGCCGCGTATACCTATACTCTGGCGGTGGGTGACGGCTAGAACAACTTCGTCGTGCATGTCCTGAAACCACATTCCTCCGGGCACATTGGTGAGGGTGCGAATCTTTCCTGACAGCGTGGCCGCATGTGGGCTTTCGGCGGTGCCTGCGCTTGAGCAGGTGAACCAGACCTCATCGCTTTTGGGCGACCACACAATTCCCTGTAGGGATTCCCAGCCCGAGGAGAGCTTTCTTTCTTCTCCTTTGCCGTCGGCGCTGAAGATGGCGAGTGAACCCTGATCGTCACCATTGGGATTCTCGTGATCGGCAAATGCAACCCATTTGCCGTCAGGAGAAATCTTCGGATGGCTGAGCCAATTAATGCTGTCGAGCAGCACCTTGCCGATGGGATACTCCAAATGCCAGTGACTGTTTTGCGGAATGTAGCGGACGACAGCCATGTTCTCGCTATCCGCAGCCCAGTCTGCGTCCTGCACATTCTCCAGCACTTCGCGTGGCGTACCACCGCCTAAGGGCACGCGAGCGAGCGTCCCGCTGCGCGCATAGCCGCCCAGAAACACCGTGTTAAGACGGATCGCCAATTCTCCCTTTTTCGAGATCGAGAGCAATTCGGCATCCTTCACCCCCAGTTCGCGCGAACCGGGATCGTCGCTGCGGGCGATATATAGCTGGTCGCCACCACCGTCCCACGCGGCGTCGTAAACGATGGTGCCGTCGGGCGCGAAGCGCGCGTTGCCGATGGTGCCGGTGCGGAACGTGATCTGCTTGTATTCTGGCGGGGCCGTAGCAGCGCTGCCCCGGCCGAGCCACCAGCCGAGGCCGAGCATCGCCATTGACAGCACAACCACTGCCGCAGCCGCAATCAGCAGCAGTTTGCTGCGTGGCGGCCCACTTGCAGCAGCTGGCACCGCAGTTCGCGCCGTTGCACCAGAAACTCCGGACAAATGTTCGAGATCAAAAGCAACATCGCTGGCCGAATGAAAGCGCTGTTCGGGATTCTTCTCCAGGCAGTGCTGCACGATGCGTTCCAGCGCAGGCGACACATTGCGGTTCGTCTCAGACAGGTCTGGTGGGTCTTCCTTCAGAATCGCGCTCATCGTATCGGCAGTAGTGTCTCCGTGAAACGCCCGCTTACCGGAAATCATTTCGTAGAGAATCGCACCGAAACTGAAAATGTCGGAGCGCGCATCGACCGCCGTGCCGCGCACCTGCTCCGGCGACATGTAGCCGACGGTCCCCATCACCATACCGGCTTCCGTAACTGCCGTCATGGTCGGAATAGCGCCGCGGTCGCCCGACTCCGGCTGCGTCAGTTTGGCCAACCCGAAGTCGAGAATCTTGACGCGCCCGTCTTTCGTGATGAAAAGATTTTCCGGCTTGAGGTCGCGATGAACGATGCCTTTCTCGTGGGCGGCGGCAAGCCCATGGGCAACCTGTAACGCGTAATCAAGCGTCTTGCGCAAAGCGATTGACCCGCCACGCAGCCGCTCGCGCAGCGTCTCGCCTTCGAGAAGCTCGGAAACAACATATGGCGAACCGTCGTGCGTTCCGATATCGAAGACCGCCAGAATGTTGGGATGATTCAGGGCGGCTGTGGCCAGCGCTTCCTGCTCAAAGCGGCGAAGCCGGTCAGCATCGGCAGAAACGCTCTTCGGCAGAACTTTGATCGCCACTTCGCGCTTCAGGCGCGTGTCGCGGGCGCGGTAGACCTCACCCATGCCGCCCGCGCCGAGCGGGGAGATGATTTCGTAAGGGCCGAGTTTCTCTCCGGAGGTGAGGCTCATGCGTGCGCCAAATTATAGCGGAATGTCGCAAGCACTCACCGTCAACTGAGAACTGCGATTTGAGGACTAGATTTTCTGCAGCCTCTGCACTTCATGCACGCCCTGAATCTTCTTCAGTCCGGCCATGATCTGCTCGAGGTGCTTCAGATCGGAGATATCGAGCACAATTTCCACGCTGGCCTGGCTGTTGGCAGTGCGCGCTTCGATGTTGCGGATGTTGCTGTGGGCGTCTCCGATCACGCTGGTGATGTTCTTCAGCATGCCGAAGCGGTCGTCGCAATAGACGGTCAGCTTCACTGGGTATGAGGTTGGCGTGCTTTCGTCGCGCGCCCAGGCGACGTCGATGCGGCGCTCCGGTTCGTACATGAGATTGGTCACGTTCGAACAGCTCGCAGCATGCACAGCTACTCCCTTGCCGCGTGTGATGTATCCGACAATGCTTTCACCGCGAATCGGGTTGCAACAGCGAGCGCGGTAAACCAGCATGTCGCCCTGGCCCTTGACGGTAATTGCATTGGTGTCTCCAAAGACGCGGCGAACCACGCTGGCAATGGCGCCGGGAACATTGGAGAGCCCTTCGGCTTCGATGTCGCCTGCGAGCGAGGGCGTTGCTCCTGCGGGCAAAACGCGCGCCAGCACCTGCCGCGCAGAATACTTGCCGTAGCCGATACCTGACATCAGGTCGTCGACCTTGCCGAGGCCATAGCCTCCGGCAACTTTCAGTAGGTCTTCATCCTTAATATCTTTCAGAGCGATGCGGTACTTACGCGCTTCCTTCTCGATTAGTTTTTTCCCGATTTCAATCGAGCGCTCCCGCTGATGAACATTCAGCCAGTGCTTGATCTTGTTGCGCGAACGTGACGATTTGACCAGGCCCAGCCAGTCGCGGCTCGGCTTGTGGCCGGCCTGGGTGATGATCTCGACGATGTCGCCCGAGTGCAGCTTGTGCCGTAGCGGTACCATGCGACCGTTCACTTTGGCGCCCACGCACGTGTGGCCTACTTCGGTGTGAATGGTGTACGCAAAATCAATGGGCGTGGCGTCGCGCGGCAAAACGACAACCTTACCTTTCGGCGAGAACGTGTAGACCTCTTCCGGATACAAATCGACTTTCAGGGCCGACAAAAACTCTTTGGGATCGCTCACATCGCGCTGCCATTCGACTACCTGCCGCAGCCAAGCCAACCGCTGCTCGTCCTGCGCTGAAACCGGGCCGTCTTTGTACTTCCAGTGGGCCGCAATGCCTTCCTCAGCTATCTTGTGCATTTCTTCGGTGCGAATCTGGATTTCAAAGGGCGTACCGTCTTCGGTAATCACCGACGTGTGCAGCGACTGATAAAAATTCGGTCGGGGCATGGCAATGAAATCTTTGATTCGCCCCGGCACCGGCCGCCAGATGTTGTGGATGATCCCCAGCACGGCGTAACAGTCCTGCAGCGAGCGCGTAATGACGCGCATGGCAAACAAGTCATAGACCTGCTCGACCGCGATGCGCTGGCGGACCAATTTCTTATGAATGCTGTAGACCCGTTTAATACGGCTCTCGACGCGCGCCTGAATGCCCGCTTCTTTCAGCTTGTCTTTGATGACCGTTTGTATCTTCGCCAGGAACGCCTCGCCTTGCTTGCGTTTCGCGTTGACGGTCTTTTCTACCTGCTCGTAACTTTCCGGCTCCAGAAAGCGAAAGCCAAGGTCTTCGAGTTCACCGCGAATCTTGCCCATACCCAGCCGGTGAGCGATGGGGGCGTAGATTTCCAGGGTTTCTTCGGCGATCTTGCGCTGCCGCTCGGGCGGGAGATGCTCCAAAGTGCGCATGTTGTGCAGCCGGTCAGCTAGCTTGATGAGCACCACGCGAATGTCATCCACCATGGCGAGCATCATCTTGCGCAGATTCTCAGCCTGGGCCTCTTCGCGGGTGGCGAAATCAATTTTGCTGATTTTCGTGACCCCTTCGACGATGTGCGCGACCTGCTCGCCGAACTCCTTGCGGATGTCCTCGATGGTGACCGATGTGTCTTCTACGGAGTCGTGCAGCAGTCCGGCCGAGATGGCGATTGGGTCCATCTTCATGTCGGCAAGCACGAGCGCCACTTCCAACGGATGGATAAGGTAGGGCTGACCCGAGGCGCGCGTCTGCCCGTTGTGGAATTTCGAGGAGTAGTCGTAGGCTTTCTTGACGATGGAGAGATCGTCGTGCGGCCGGTTTTCCTGAATCCGCTTCATCAGCTCGCGGAACTTGGTGAGCGTCAGGGCGGTGGTCGCAATCTGTTGGCGCAAAGTCGCCATGTACGATTATAGTCCGGCGTAGCGTCGCCGTCCGCATTCCGTGCGGAGCTTTATATTCCAATCCTGCCGCTCC
>JASHOH010000198.1 GCA_030041215.1 Candidatus Sulfotelmatobacter sp.
ATGACCTACGGCCCTCCGGTCGAGCCGCGACCGGGTGCAGAACCGTCCCTGCCGGTTGCCGAAAGAGGCACAAGCGATGGAATCGACCCAGCCCATCCCCGCCATTCCGTTTATGAAGTGCCGCGCGCGCTTCTGCTGGAAAACCATAACATTCAACGTCTGCTGTGCGATCCGTACCTGCTAGCAGTAGCCACGCGGTATCTAGGCGTTTTTCCGGTAATTACAAAACCCGAGATGTGGTGGGACACTGATTTTGTTCCCAGCGGCCTTCGCCCTCGTCCGTTTCATACCGACTCCGGCTGCCTGCGCTGGCTCAAAGTCGGCATTAATCTTACCGACACCACTCTCGACACTCCGCATTTCGTCTACGTCAGAGGTTCACACAATCCCAATAAAGTCACTCGGCCGCTAACAAAACGCCTGATGAGTCGAATGAATCTAAGCAATCAGGAAGTCGAAGACGTCTGCCCCGGAAAAATCGTTCACATTACGGCGCCCGCCGGATCGATCACCTTGGCCGACACGCGCGGCATCCACAAGGGCGAGCTCGCCCTGCGGGGATACCGATTAGTTCTTTATTTCGGCCTGGAAGGCAGCGCGTTCAACAATATCGACCAGCCCACGCCCCTTACTAAGGTCGGAAGCGAACTCGGAGAGGCGATGAGCGCCCGGCCGTTCAGTTATCAATTCTTTCGGGTTAAGCACTGAAGCAAGTCGAAGACCACGAAGCTCACGGCCGATCGCCCAGTTTGCGGATCGATAATCGGCGTCGTCCCGAAGCCCGCGTTTTCACCAGCGGGGCGAGGGATCTCGCGAGTAGTGAAATTGCCGAACGTGCAACTCCGTTACTGCTGTCTCTGTCGGAGGCTTTACCCGTGAAAGCCCGTGCCCCCCGCGGTTTAATGCTTTTTGCGCGCGAGCTGTGACCGCCTGCGTGATACACAACTCTGTGGTGAAATAGTATTACGATGTCGACGCTTCCCAGTGCAGCCACCCAATCGTCCAAGCGCTCCATGTCCCGCAACCAGCGGCTCCTGTTTTTCCTCACCGCCTGGCTCATCTGCCTGATGCCGTTTCTGTTCTGGTGGAACACCTGGTTCGGTCGCAAACTTTCTGACCGGCAACTCACCGAATATCTGCACGACACAAAAAAGCCGCGCCACATTCAGCAAGCGCTGGTGCAAGTCGGCGAGCGCATCAGCCGGGGCGACGCGACCGCAAAGCAGTGGTATCCCGATCTTATCCGCCTCGCCGTCGACCCAATCGAAGAGGTCCGCAACACCGATGCCTGGGTCATGGGCCAAGACACATCTGAAGCCACATCCAGCCCCGGTTTTCGCGAAACTCTTCTGAAAATGCTCAACGACCCATCGCCCATGGTTCGCGGCAATGCAGCGCTGTCACTTGTACGCTTCGGCGACGCCACCGGCCGGCCGCAGATTCTCGCGCTACTTCAGCCTGCGCAAATCACCGCCCCCGCTTCCGGTAGCATCGTCGATTCCGACCGTCCCGGCACTGCCATTCATCAAGGTGGATTGATCGCCAAGCTGAGGGATAAAGACGGACAAATCGAGGAAATTCGCTCGCCGATTCCCGGGCGAATTCGATCCCTGGTTGGAACAGACGCGTTTGTCAACCTTGGAGCCCAGGTCGCCATCGTCGACCCGGCCAACGACCAGGTCTGGGAAGCCCTGCGCGCCCTCTATCTCATCGGCCAGCCGGACGACCTCGCCGCCATCCGCCCCTACGAACGCGACCTGCCCGACATTTCAAACGACGTACGCCGCCAGGCCCTCGAAACCGAGCAAGCCATCCGCAAACGCTCAGGCTCGTAGCACTTCGACCGTCAGTTTCGCAACAATGTTGGCAATTGTGTAACACCGTCGGGAATTGTCATCCCGACGAGAGCGTAAGCTCTCGGAGGGACGTTACGATGCGAGCCGAGCGGCATTGCAGCAAACGAGCGCCGCACTCGAATTGGACACTGATCGACATTAGCGGCCTGTCATCCCGAGCGAGGTGGGACTGTTCGCTCCGCGAATGATCCCGCGGAGTCGAGGGACCTCGTATTTTCTGTCTCAGGACTCGGGGACCCAGGACTCGCGACTATCTACTCGTACCTCAGCGCCTCAATCGGATCCAACTGGGCCGCCCTGACAGCCGGAATCATCCCGCTCACCACGCCTACTCCTGCCAGAATGCTGGTTGCCACCATCAAAATCATGGGAGAAACCACCAGCCGAATATCACCTGCATCGGCATGTTTAGCGATCGCGCTATAGAACGTGAGCCGGCCCACCCCAATCGAAACCATGTACGACAGCAGAACCCCGAGCACTCCTCCCACAGCCGTAATCACCATCGCCTCAGCCAGAAACTGAAACAAAATGTCCCGCCGCCGCGCCCCCAGCGCCTTTTCCACTCCAATTTCTCGCGTGCGCTGCGTCACCGAAACCAGCATGATGTTCATCAGCCCCACGCCGCCAATCCCCAGCGTCACGGTCCCGATGAACGCCAGCAATAACTTCAATGCCAAGGAAATAATCCCAAACTGCGACAACTGCTTCTGCGCGTCAAAAACGAATATCGCTCTCAGGTCCGTGCTCTTGAAACCATGCGCCGCGGCTAGGGTTTCGCGGATGGTCCGGTCCAGCTTCTCAGGCTCAAGCCCCTGCGAATCCATCCAGATTCCATCCACGTAATGGTTGTCTTTCACGACGTCCATCGAGTTGTAAGGAATGTAGATCGTGCGGTTATCGTCGTCATTGCCTTCCTGCATCCGCGGCTTCACAATACCGACCACGTGAAACACCACTCCATTCACGCGAATGTCTTCGCCCAGCGCAGGCATCCCCGAAAACAATTTGTCCTTCGATTCCGAGCCAATGACCGCCACCAGCGCATGCCGCTGCTCATCGGCATCATCCAGAGCTCTTCCTTCATCCATCTCCATAGCCCAAATATCTTGCAGCGACGGATCAACTCCCAGCACTGGCATGTTGAACGAGCGGTTTCCATTCTGCACGAGCGAATCTTTCTCTGACATCCGCGCCACGTGTTTGCACAGCGGCACATTGTTTCGCAGCAGATCGACATCATCGTTGGTGAAGCGTATCTGTACTCCGGCCTTATTGCCTCCCGCCTGCTCCGAAGTCCGCCCCGGGAATACTCCAACTGCCGTCGCCCCAAAAGCATGAAAAATGTTGTCAATCGCCTGCGCGAAGCCGTTCCCATAAGCCAGCAGCAACACAACCGTGGCAATGCCCCAAGCCATGCCCGCCATGGTGAGCAAGGTCTTGCGCAAATCATGCCGCATCGCCGAATACGCTTGTATTAATAAGTCTCGATGCATACATCAGCTTCTAGCTTCTAACTGGGGTGCCCCAACTTCTCGCTGCTTTTGCGAGAAGTGGGATTGTTAACCCTTCGCGCCCGTAGCTCCCAACTGAGTCCTTGCAACTGAGTACTCACTGGCAACGCGATACTCCAAACTACTCCTTTCGTAAAGCCTCCACGGGCTGCAACATGGCCGCCCGCCTCGCGGGATACAATCCCGCCGCGACTCCCGCCAGCGCCAGCGATCCCACAGCCAGCGCCGCCGTGCTCGCGACCAGCTTGGGAGCATCAAATCCTTCGCCGAACGACACCCCCGACATCGCCCCCATTACCGCCGCAGCCGCGACAATTCCAATCCCTCCGCTCAGCAGCGTCAGAAAAGCGCCCTCCACAAAAAACTGAAACATGATGCTGGCATGCGTGGCACCCAGCGCCTTCCGCAATCCAATTTCCTGAGTGCGGTCGGCCACCGCTACCAGCATGATATTAATGATCCCGATCGCCCCCAGCGCCAGCGTCACCAGGCCTACGCTACCCAAAAACGTATTCATGGCGTCAAAAATCTTGTCCACCTCGTCCACAGTCTGCACTGTGTCCCATTCGTCAAACGAATCCGGATTGGTGGGATCGAAATGGTGGTTCCGGCCAATGATTTCATGCACTTCCTGCTGCGCCTTCTCGTGCAGCGCCCGCGACTTGGGCTGATAGTTAATCATCGAGATCACATCCGGCGCCTCGCCCACATTCGTGAGCCGGAAATACTCCCGCATGGTGCTGAACGGGATAAAACATTGCAGGTTCTGGGTATTATTGTCGCCGTGTCCGATGCGCTTCATCGTACCGATCACTGTAAACCGCACGCCATTCAAAAGAATCGTGCTGCCCACGGCCGCCTTGCCCAGAAATAATGTCCGTCGCGACTCATCGCCCAGCACAATCACGGTGCGCTTTTGCGCATCATCAAGGTCGTTCAACCAGCGCCCTTCCTTGATCGGAAGGTAGCGAAGCTGGTTGAACATCGCCGGCACCCCAAACATCTGCCCGCTGGCCTGATAGAAATCGCTGACCGCCCGAATGTCGTT
>JASHOH010000199.1 GCA_030041215.1 Candidatus Sulfotelmatobacter sp.
GTGGCGGCGTAGCTCAGGTGGTTAGAGCGACGGTCTCATAATCCGTAGGTCAGTGGTTCGAGTCCACTCGCCGCCACCAGCTATCAGTCCACGGTTTCGACGATCCCCTCCCAAGCTGCAGCACTCATGGACAGGTTTACTGCGGCAAGCCGAGCCGTCGCATAAGGTCGACGTAACGTGGGTCCGATCGCAGCGGATCTAGCGCGGGATGGCGAATCATAAGGAGGAGTTCATTATCGCCATCAGAATATGCTTTTTCGAGGTACCCAAACGCCTGATCGCGCTTGCCGGCGAAGGCTGAAGCCATGGCTAGGGCCGCCGTGCGGTCTGTCCCTGGCAGTTCCAGCATCAGTTCAAGGTAACCGTTGGCATCCTCACTCACGTGGACCGATGGAGGAAACTTCGTGCGGAAATCACTCACTTGGCGCAATTCGCGCACGGCCTCGGGAAAACGCCCAGTCACCGCGTAAAACTGCGACATTTTGTAATGGACGGGAGAGAAGTTGGGGTCCCGATCGCGTACTTTCTGGAATTGAGCCAGCGCCTCATCGTAACGATGGGCATACATCAGCACGGTCGCATAGTTCAGACCGACGATCCCCGAGAGCGGATCAAGCGACAGCGCGGTGCGGAAATGATCCAACGATTCTTCCAGCCGATTCTGCGGCGCCAGATAGCCCATCGCGTAAAAGTAGTGAGCGGTGGCGTTATTAGGGTTCAGTTCCAGGGCACGCTTGAACTCGGTTTCCGCTTCGCTCCACTTCCACAGATTGCAAAGAGCGAAGGCGCGCGCCGTGTGGGCCTCTGGCAGCGAAGGGTCGAGGTCGACTGCCTTGCGCGACGCTTCCTCGGCGGAAAGCTCGCCCTGGCGAGACGTCATATCATTCAAATAACTGGGCGCGATATTGTAGACATCGGCTAGCCCCGCATAAGCCAAGGCGTAGTTGGGATCGGCGGCGATGGCCTGGCGGAAGAGATCGACGCTCTTCTTCAAGCCTTCGGGCGTGCGCCCGTACCAGAGCTGCCGGCCTTCTAGATATAAACGATAGGCCTCGGGATTGGTTGTGCTGGCCCTTGACAGCTTCTGCTCTTCACTGCCGCTGAGGTGAATTTTCAGGCGGTTGGAAATATCGCGCGTTATATCGCTCTGCACCTGGGAGACTTGGTTTGTCTTGCGTGCATACTGCGAACCCCAGATTTCGCTGCCATCGGCCGTGCTGACCAGATCGGTAGAAATATTCAACTCCTCGCCATGCTGCGTAATGCGGCCCGTCAGCACCGCGCTGACCTGCAACTGTTGCCCAATCTGACGCGGGTCGTCTTCTTTGCCTTTGAATTTGAACACCGTGCTGCGGGCCATCACTTTGAGATCGGGTAGTTGCGAGAGAGTGCTGATCAAGGTTTCGGTCAGGCCATCGCTCAGATATTCATTGCCCGAATGGGATGTTGCATTGACGAACGGCAAAACCGCGATTGAGCTGATTTTTCGTACGTCGGTGCGGCCGTGCAGCAAATACAGTCCAGATCCAGCTGCGACCGCAAGGACGACCAGAAGAGCGATCACGGCAGACTTCAACGAAAACATCGCAGGCGCCGCAGCCGGCACGGAGGTGGAACTGACCGCGGAAGCCGCGCTTACCGGAACACCGCTCGAGCGCCCTGAATCGAAATCGCGCTTCAGCCGCACCAGATCGGTCCGCATGTCTGACGCTGTCTGATAGCGCAGATTACGGTCCTTCTCCAGTGCTTTATTGATGATGCGTTCCAGTTCCGGCGGCATATCCGGATTCAGCCGCAAGGCGGGAGCGGGCGACAAATCCAGAATCGCCTTGAAAATCTCTGCCGAGCTGCCGCCGCGGAACGGCAGCGTGCCGGTGGCCATCTCGTATAGCACGGCGCCGAAAGAAAACAGATCGGTGCGCGCCAAGCTCTTTGGCCCGCGCCTGCTCAGGCGACATGTAGGAAATGGTGCCAAGAGTCGAACCCGGACTGGTCAGGTGCTGCTCGTCCGCCAGTGCCGTAACTGTATTCGCCGATGCAATCTGGCTCGAAGACGCAGTCATTGCCACTTTGGCCAGTCCGAAATCAAGAATTTTCGCGTGTCCACGTTTCGTGGCGAAGATGTTGGCCGGCTTGATATCGCGATGCACAATGCCCTGCGAGTGCGCCGCGTCCAGTCCATCCGCAATCTCAATCGCGAGCGTGAGCACGGTTTCGTTATCCATCGGTTTGCCGCCGATCAGGTGCTTGAGCGTGACGCCGTCAAGGAACTCCATAGCGATGAACGAGCTCCCGCCATGCTTGCCGATCTCATAAATCGTGCAAATGTTGGGATGGTTCAGCGCCGAAGCCGCCCGCGCTTCGCGGCGAAAGCGCTCCAGTGCCTGGGGGTCGCGCGAAAGCTCGTCCGGCAGGAATTTGAGGGCGACGAAGCGGCCCAGTTCGATGTCCTCGGCCTTGTAGACCACTCCCATGCCCCCACCGCCGAGTTTCTCGATGATCCTGTAATGAGAGATGGTTTGGCCGATCATTGTACCCGCGCTATCTTCGAGGCTTCATCTTACGGAGGACGATACCGGATGTCCAGTAGCCCAGGCTTGTGACGGTAATCACAATGTGCTGTGCGCGATGTCGCATCCCGACGTTGGCGGTCAAGACGAGAATGGCTCAGCCGTGGAGATTTATTCCCGATTGCGGAAACCTGTGCACGGACAGCTATGACGAAAACAATTTTTTCGGACGATGCCCAGTCAGATATATACTGGCGCGCGTCTGTTTCATCCCTGTGCGCGGTACACACCCACTGGGGACAAATCTATGCAGGCTCTAGGAGGACACCTTGAGCTCGCCCGCCGCAACCGAACCCAAACCCAAGAATGTATCCTCATCGGCGAATCCACTGGCCTGGGGAATTCTGCTTGTCGTTTCCGTAGCCGTTGCCGTATGGATTTTGAAGATCACGCCTCTCGCTCATCCCTGGCCGCAGAACTATGACCCGACCGGGCACTGGCAACTCTCCACATTGATTGCAGCCCTTCCCGTGATCGTTCTGCTCGGCTCGCTGGCCCTGCTGCACATGAAAGCGCATTACGCGGCGCTGCTAGGACTGGCGACTTCGCTGATCGTAGCGATCTGGGTCTTTGGGATGCCTGCCAGCCTTGCCGGCAAAACCGCGGTTCTGGGCGCGGCCTATGGGTTACTGCCCATCGGCTGGATCATCCTCAACGTTATCTTCCTCTACCAGCTCACATGCGACGCGGGGCTGTTCAAGGTGCTTCAGGAAAGCCTGACCGGCATTACGCAGGACCGCCGCCTGCAACTTCTTCTCATTGCCTTCAGCTTCGGCGCATTTTTTGAGGGCGCAGCCGGATTTGGCACGCCCGTGGCCGTGACCGCAGCGGTGCTGATCGGCCTAGGCTTCAAGCCATTGCAAGCATCGGGCCTTTCACTTATTGCCAATACCGCGCCGGTAGCGTACGGCGCGCTCGGCACGCCTCTGATTGCCCTGCAGGGCGTCACCGGCCTTGACCTTCTCAAACTGAGCGCGCAGGCCGGACGCATTTTGCCCTTCTTTTCGATTCTTGTGCCGTTCTGGCTGTTATGGGCCTTCGCCGGCTTCTCGGGCATGATCGAAGTCTGGCCCGCCGTGCTGGTCGCAGGAGTGTTTTTCGCTATTCCGCAGTTTCTGATGTCCAACTTTCATGGGCCCTGGCTGGTGGATGTTGTGGCCGCAGTCGTTTCCATGCTGGCGCTGATCGCGTTCCTGCTGATATGGCATCCCAAGCGCATCTGGGGATTTGAACACGAAGGCGAGCGCGAGGCGCGCGGCACCCATGGCCACAGCCGCTCCATCGTTGTCAGGGCGTGGGTGCCCTGGCTGGTGCTGAGCGTCGTGGTTTTCCTTTGGGGACTGCCCAGCGTCAAGACAAAAATCGACAAATTCGCCGCGCCCAAGTTTCCCGTGGTCGGCCTGCATCAGATGGTGCAGCGCGTGCCTCCCGTCGTCCGCAAGCCCTCGAATGAAGCCGCTGTCTACACGCTGAATTGGGGCTCAGCCACCGGTTCGGGCATCCTCGTTGCATCAATCATCTCGGGATTCATCATGGGCTTCACGCCCTGGAAGATGGTGCAGACCTATTGGAAAACCCTCGTGCGGGTTCGTTTTTCTTTGTTGACGATCGCAGCAATGCTGTCCATCGGATTTCTCACGCGCTACTCGGGACTGGACGCAACCATGGGCGTTGCCTTTGCGCGCACAGGGGTGCTGTACCCCTTCTTCGGCACGCTGCTGGGCTGGCTGGGCGTGGCGCTGACGGGATCGGACACGTCATCGAATGTATTGTTCGGAAGCCTGCAAAGAATTTCGGCGGAGCAGATTGGCGTTTCTTCCAATTTGATGGCAGCCGCCAATAGTTGCGGCGGCGTGATGGGCAAGATGATCGATGCTCAGAGCATCGTCGTCGCCAGCACCGCGACCGAGTGGTACGGGCACGAAGGCGACATTCTGCGTTACGTGTTCTTCCATAGCATCGCCCTGGCGGCTCTGGTGGGAGTCATGGTGACGCTACAAGCGTACCTGTTTCCGTTCACGCGATTGGTGTTGCGTTAGGAAAGACGAGGGCGAATTTTCATACACCCGCTTTGGAGGCGGCCTGGCTGCAGCCGGCCGCTTCCAGACCGGAACCTGACTTTGGGTGGCGCAGCGCTTCCGCGCTGCGGTAGAGATTTCGTTCAGGCAATGGGCTTTCGCCCCCCCGAGGTCTCGAACGCGGTTCCCAAATATGTCACGCACCGTATCCCTATTCGTCCCATGCTTCATCGACCAACTGCTGCCTGAGATAGCAGTTGATACGGTCACGGTTCTGCGCCGCATCGGATACGAGGTCGACTTTCCCGAAGATCAAACCTGCTGTGGCCAGCCAGCCTTCAACACCGGATACTGGAACGAAGCCCGTCCCTGCGCAGAGCATTTTATCCGCGTCTTCAGGAACGCCGAAGTGATCGTTTGCCCCTCCGGCTCTTGCACGACCATGGTGCGAAAGTTCTACCCGGAATTGCTGGCGAACTCTCCCTTGCTCAAGGAAGCCAAGGCCATAGCCGCACGCACTTTCGAATTTTCTGAATTCCTGGTGAAGGTGGCAGAGCGAACCGACGTCGGCGCTTATTTTCCCCATACAGTTACGTATCATGCCTCATGCCACGGGCTGCGCGAGTTGGGATTGCGCGACGAACCGCGCCAGCTTCTGGCTAAAGTAGACAGCCTGAGGCTGATCGAGATAGCACGATTTGATGAATGCTGCGGCTTCGGCGGAACCTTCGCTGCCAAGTTCGCAGACATCTCCGCCGCCATGGGGAATTCGAAAGCCGAGAACATTGCCGCTACGGCCGCAGAATTCGTCACTGCCATCGATCCCAGTTGTCTGCTGCACGTACAGGGAATCCTAGGCAAGCGAAAGGCCACAGCCCGCGCCATTCATCTCGCCGGCATTCTGGCCCAGGAGAAACCGTGAGCTCCGCTGCGGCCCAATTTCTGCGCGATGCCGCCGAAAAGTCGGCCGACCTAGCGCATCGCGAGATCATCCGCCGCGGCATGGAAAGCTACGACACTGCGCACCTGAAAGGCCGCGCCCGCATAAAGGACTGGGAGGCTGCTCGCGAAAAATGCCAGCAGATAAAACGCCAGGCCATCAATCATCTAGACCGCTACTTGGTGCAGTTCGAACAACAGGTGATCGCCCGCGGCGGGCACGTTTTCTGGGCCGAAGATTCAGAACAAGCATGCTCATATGTGAAGAACCTTGCGACCCAGCGCGGCGTCAAGACAGTCGTGAAATCGAAGTCGATGGTCACGGAAGAAATTCATCTCGGGCCCGTGCTCGAGAAAGCCGGGATCAAAGTTTGGGAAACCGATTTCGGCGAGTTCATCGTACAGTTGCGCGGCGAGGCACCATATCACATCGTCACGCCGTGTATGCATTTGAAGCGTGACCAGATCGCCAACCTATTTCGCGAGAAGCTCGACAAAAACATCGAAAGCGACGACCCGGCTTATCTCATGACCGTCGCGCGTCGCATCCTGCGGCAAGCGTTCTTTTCCGCAGAGATGGGAATCTCCGGCGCAAACTTTCTGGTGGCCGACGCCGGCGTGGTGGCCATCAACACGAACGAGGGCAATGGACGCTTGTGCACCAGCATTCCGCGAATCCATGTTGTCGTAACGGGGATTGAAAAAGTCCTTCCCCGTCTCGAAGATCTCGCCGTGTTCTGGCCGGTTCTCGCCACGTCAGGCACGGGACAGGGAATCACCACATATAGCACTTTAATCGGTGGGCCGCGCCGTCCGGGCGAGGCCGATGGACCGGAAGAATTCCACGTCGTGCTGGTCGACAACGGCCGCAGCCGGCTGCTCGCCAACCCTGAGCAGCGCGAAGTCTTGCATTGCATTCGCTGCGGCGCATGCCTGAATATCTGCCCTGTCTTCCGCCACATCGGCGGCCACACCTACGGCACGACTTATCCCGGGCCAATCGGCAGCGTGCTCACACCGCATTTGGCTGGTCTAGCCGAGTTCAAACATCTTTCCTACGCGTCGTCGTTGTGTGGCGCGTGCAGCAGCGTCTGCCCCGTGAAGATCAATCTTCATCATCACCTGTTGCAGAATCGCCGCGATGCCACGGAAGCCGGTGCAACCAAATCAAGCGAGCGCTTCGTATTCAGCATGTGGCGGCGCGCAATGCTACATCCCCGGATTTACGCATTCGGTGGATGGTCGATGCGCAAAGGCCTGCGCTTGCTTTACGGGCTGGGACTGGCAGGCTCTGCCCTCGACCCCATGCAGGTATGGAACCGCCATCGCTCGCCGGTACCGCTGCCCTCGAAATCATTCCGCGCGCGCTGGAGAAACGGATTCAATACAAATGGCAAGGCAAACTGAGAGTTCAAGCCGCGATAGTATTTTGGGCCGCATCCGCGCGGGATTGCGTGTCGTGCCCCATTCCGCACCGCCGGAGGAATCCGAAAGGCCGATTTTCGAGGATATCAACAATCCTCTCGAACGTTTTCAAGGGGAGTGCGTCGCCAACCTGATGGAATGCACGCTGACGGCCGACTTGGCGGCCAGCGCCAGACAGCTTGCAACCGTGCTGCAATCGTTGCCCTCGGGTAGCATTTTTGTGCAAGATGATCCCGCTCTGCGCCGGCTTATCGATATTGCCGCGCCCGGCCGAGCAATTCGCTGGTCAAGCGAGGGAGCGCCTGAAGAATCGTCGCAGGCAACGGTGACACGGGCCGAGGCTCTGATAGTGCAGACCGGATCGATTCTGGTTACCGGATCTTGCGGCGGCCGCGGCGCATCCATTGTTGCTCCCTGCCACATTGTTCTTGCGACGATGGACCAACTGGTTCCTGATCTCACGACGGCGCTGCGGCGCGTCTCACAGCAGCAGCTTCTGAACAGCAACTCGTTTGCCTGCGTTATCAGCGGCTCAAGCCGCACCGCCGATATCGAGAAAATTCTGGTGCAAGGAGCCCACGGCCCGCGGCGGCTGGTGGTAATCCTGCAAAGCGGACCTGCATAGTGGGGTTTTCTCTGCGCCCCTGGTGATACCTTTGTGTTTTAAATGCCGAAAAGGAGGGTAGCATGAATCCGCTGTCCAGAAAGCTGATCACGCCAATTCTGTGCCTGCTCCTGACTCTTTGCGCCCTGCAAGCACTCGCACCCTCGTGGTCTTTTGCCACTCCGTTACTTCAGGCCGCCGCCGACAAAATCGACATCAACAGCGCAACCGCCGACCAACTGAAGGCATTGCCCGGTATCGGGGACGCTTACGCCCAAAAAATCATCGCCGGACGCCCCTATCGCACAAAACGCGACCTGATTCTCAAGAAGATTATCCCCCAGTCGACCTACGACAAGATCAAAGACCAGATAATCGCCCACCAACCGAAGCCGGCTACGACACCGCCTCTGAAGTAGACCAGTTTTCAAGAGAAAGGTTTCAAAGTTTCAGAGGCTTCAGAGGTGGGCAAAATCTGAGGGTGTTAACCTTTTGCATAGTACAGCATGATTGCCAGCTGAAACCTTGAAACCTGCGAAACCTTGAAACCTTCGTGCCTTTTGGGCGATCCTTACTCATTGCCTTCCCCTCCGGTGTGGAGCATAATCAAAATATCTCTGGCAAGCTGCCGGAGGTGTGTCAGTCGCGGTGAACCTGCCCAATTCCATTACGCTCACCCGTATTTGCAGCATTCCCCTGCTGATATGGATTTTGTCATCCAACTACTTCAGCAGTGCGCACGGCCTGAAAGAACTGCTTGCGTCGGCCGTGTTTATCGCAGCCGCCATGACTGACGGCATTGACGGTTACCTGGCACGCAAGCGTGGACAGATCACCACCATGGGCATTCTGCTCGATCCCATGGCCGACAAGTTGCTCATCGCCGCCGCATTCGTCACCCTCGTGCAATTCAATCCCAGCTTGGTGCCAGCTTGGATCGCGGTCATCATCATTGGCCGGGAATTTCTGGTTAGCGGCTTACGTTCGATTGCCGCTTCCGGCGGGTTTACCATCGAAGCCAGCGAACTGGGCAAATTCAAAATGGTGGTGCAGATCGTCTCGGTGGTTGCGGTGATTCTTGATCATCGCTGGAAGGAGTGGCCCGTCTATGGCAACTTCATTTTCCCGGTGCACTGGATCGCTTACATCGCCATCTGGTTCGTAGTCTGTGTTTCGCTGGTTTCCGGGATCGATTATTTCGTTGCCTTCTGGTCCAAAATTGACAAGCGCGTCACTAAGCGGCGCCGCCGTCATGCCTTCGTTCTCAGTCGCCGTAAGGCGCAGCCAGCACCTCGTGCGGCAGATGCCGATGTCGCTACCACGACATAATTCGCCTGCGGAGTCACCACCTCCTGCACCGGGAAAATCGGAGTTTGCCCAAACCGCCGCCGATTGCACATGCGTTGGTTCATCATCCTCATTGCAGCATTTTTCCCCACAAGAATTTTCAGAAGAAGAGCGCGTGCTATTGATTCGTCTGGCGCACGATTCAATTACCTCGGCGTTGCAAGGAGACGAGATTCCGCTTGATCCTCCCACGCCCCACCTCGCCGAACCTCGAGGTGCATTCACCTCGCTTTATCTGCATGGCGAGTTGCGTGGGTGCGTCGGCTATGTACTTCCCGCCTGCTCGGTCTACCGCGCTGTGGCGGAAACCGCCCGTGCTGCGGCCTTCGACGACAATCGCTTTCCGCCGGTTACGGAAGCAGAAGCGCCGCACTTGCAGATCGAGCTAAGCATTCTTTCTCCGTTCGCGCCCATTCAGCCGGAGCAAGTGGAAATCGGTCGCCATGGCCTGCTGATCAGTTGGCGCGGCCGCCGCGGACTGCTATTGCCGCAGGTTCCAGTCGAACACGAATGGGACCGCCTGACTTTTCTCGAACAAACCTGCCGCAAAGCCGGATTGCCGCTCGACGCCTGGCAAAAGGGCGCTGCTATCGAAGGCTTCACCGCAGAGGTCTTCGGAGAAAAAAGCGCGGCACATCATTAATGGGATAGACCAGGTCCCGGATAGTAGAATCTTAGAACTAGGAATTTAGCCGTCTGCCACAGCGGATTCCATGAATGGAGTTGTCATGCCAGACAATGTCTGCAGGCCGCCGAGCCAGAAAGCCAAACCGGATCCCAACGAAAAGCTCGTCAAGATTTTCGAGACTGAAAATGAACCGGAAGCGCTGGTGGTGAAGGGCCTGCTCGATTCGGCTTGTATCGAGAACGACCTCGCCCCGGCCGAGCTTTCACAAGAAGCTTTTCCTGGGCTTAGCGGCGGGATCATCCTGGTGCGCGAAGAGGATGCTGCTCGGGCCCGCAGCATTATTCAGGAATACCGTCAGTCGAATGCCGTTGCTGACTCCTCCGACGAACCCGACGACGACGCTACTGAAGATCTGCCAGCGAAGCCGTAACCGTATGGCCGTCCAGATAAAAACTCACGGCGCCGTTGACATCGGTGCGGTACACATGCACTCTGTGGTCCTGCAATCGCCGCAGCACATCGAGCTTGGGTAGTCCAAACGAATTTCGAAATCCTACTGAAATAACGGCGGAGCGCGGCTGAACGGAGTCTAGAATTTCCGCAGTCGTCGATGTGTTACTGCCGTGATGCCCCACCTTTAACAGATCAGCTTTCGGATGCTGAAGGCTCGCGATGCGGCGTTCCACGGCTTTTTCCGCGTCGCCTTCCAGCAGCGCGGACGTGTCGCCATAACTTACACGCAGCACCATGGAGTCATTGTTTTTTGGCTCAGCGCCCACTGGCCAATCATGCGGAGGAAACAGCACGTCCACTTTCGCGCCGCCGAGATCGATCCGATCGTTTTCCCAGTGACGCACCACTTTGATTCCCAAAGCTTGAGCGTCAGCGATCAGACTTTCCAGCGCTCGGCTCGGCGGCAGCAAACCAACCCATAGCTCACGCGGACGAAAATCTCTCAAAATCGCCGGCATGCCTCCGATGTGGTCAGAATGCCCGTGCGAAATCGCCACCACATCCAGGCGTGAGACGCCGCGGCTCCACAAGTATGGCGCGACTACATCTTCCCCAAAATCCAGTTGCGAACCGCTTCCCCAGATAGCTCCGCCGGCATCGAGGAGTAAGGTCCGTCCCTCTGGCGTCAGCAATAAGATTGAGTCTCCTTCACCGACGTCAATCGATGTGATCTCGAGCACTCCCGTCCGCGCTTTCATCGGCGGTCGAATAAAGGCGAGTGCGAGTGACGATAGTAGAATCGCAAGCACTCCGCTGATTGCAAGAAGAGGCCGCCTTCTGACGCATATCATCGCCCATACCAAAGCCGCGCAAGCGATGACCGTCATGGCAGTCGATGGCATGGGGACACGCAAATCGGCAAGATGCAGCCCTCCCAGGCCATGGATCGTGCCTGTAATCGCCTGCAAAGCGAACGACGTTACCACCACCGCAGGCTTTGCGAGCACGGGATGCACATAAGCTAAGGCCACTGCCAAAACGGCTGCCGGCATGAGAATCTGCGTCAACGGAACCACTGCCATGTTCGCGGGAAGACCGATGGTCGTCGCGCGGTGGAAGTAATACGCCATCGGAAGGGCCAGCCCCATCTGCATTACGGCAGAAACCAGCAGCAGCTCAAATGCGCGCAGAAAAAAAATCACCACCCCACGCACCCCTCGCGACGCCCAGCGTTCTCCTAGGAAACGCGCGAGTTGTTGCGCAATCAGCCGCAAATCCAGGCGGAACTGGGCAACGCGTGGCGGTAGCGTGGCGCCATAATCATCGACATCCCAATGTGCGAGCGCCCGGCCATACAAGCCCGAAGTCCGCTCCACTAGTGGCACGCCAATCGCGGCCACGATCAGCATGCACAGAAACGTCATCTGAAAGCTGGCCGCGAAAAGCTGCCGTGGGTCGAAAACCAGCAGACACAATGCAGCTACTCCCAACGCGTTCAGCTTTGCGCGATCGCGGTAGAGCAGTCGCGTGCACAAATAAATCGAGCACATCAGCGTGGCCCGCCACACGGGAGCGCCAACCTGCGTCAGAAACGCGTACGTGAAACACCACAGCACCGTCAGCAGCGTCGCCGAAATCTCGCCCATCCTCAGGCGACGAAAGGTCCAGAACGCTGCGAACGCCAGGATGGTCACATTCATTCCTGAGACCACAAGAATGTGGTAAGTGCCGGAGCGCTGAAAATCGGCCCGCGTGTTGCGGTCAATAAACGCATCCTCGCCGATGACCATGGCATCGATCAGCGCAGCCTGCCCGGGCGGCCAGAGCTGATGGATCTTCGCGATGATGCTGGCGTGAATGCGACTTCGCCACATTTCGACGATGTGACCGGCGAACCCGGAGAGCAGTTGTACGTCTTCAGCTTTGACTGATCCAAGCGCGCCGATCCCGTTTTCCGCCAGATAGCTCGCATAATCGAATGCACCGGGGTTGCGGAAGTTTCTCGGAATTCTCAGTTTAACGGGGAACCGCAATCGCTGACCGTAATGGAAAATGGCAAGCGAAGTATCCATTGCCGGCGTGAGAGCATAGGCAGGCGCGCGTCGGTTATAAATCGAAAGCCGCACTCTAGCGCGAATGGGAATGTGTGTACCGTTCTCTAAGCCAATCTCTTCGGTTTCAATATCTAGGTTTTCCCGGAGGTCGCTTCTATTTTCCACACGCATTTCTCCCTCGCGTGTGACATGCCCCGTCATCTGGACTTCCTCGCCCTCGGCAAACGGCAACAGGCTCGTGTTGAGAACGCTCACCGCTCCCCGCAACTGAATGTGCAGAGCGCTTGTAAGGACGAACGCTCCCAGAGCCAGCGAGTAGCCCAACCATTTCCGCCTCCGCACAAAATACGATCCAGCGGCAAGGAAGGCTGCTCCCGCTCCAATCCACCACGATGCCGGCCGCCACGCATGAGCGCCGATCACGATGCCTGCCGAGTAAGCAACAGCTGCCCAGAACATCGGCTGCCGCGCAGGCTTGAAATGATGTTCCGGAACAGCAGAGGGAGCTAGAGTAGCGCTGGCATCCCGCCGGCCGTTCGGAGCGCGTCTCGCGCTCCGTTCTTGGTCGATGGCTTCCGCAACACGCATTCTGATCCCGCTTGAATGGCCGCGGAGTGTCTGCCTCACCTCACGAACTGCACCACGCTTTCAAGGTGAAAAGTCTGCGGGAACAGATCAACCAGATGCAGTTCCTCGACTCGATAGCCTGCCCCAAACAGAACCATCAAGTCGCGGGCCAGCGTCGCCGGGTCACAGGAGACATAGGTCAGGCGTGGCGCGTTCAACTCGGCCACCGCCCGCGCCACGCGCTCTTCTAGGCCCCCTCGAGGCGGGTCCACCACAATAACATCGGGCCTGACGGGGAATTCAGGAAGAATAGGACCCTTGCCCGCCCGACCTCTTTTTTCGGGGTGAAGCAGATAGTGCTCGGCCGTAGCCTGCACCGCCTTGCCATTCAGTGGCAGATTGTATTGAAGGTCGCGAACCGCGGTCTGTGACGACTCGACCGAAATCGTGTGACGGAAGTTACATGCCAGGGCTGTGGAAAACAGGCCCACCCCGGCATACAGATCAATGGCCAATTCTCCAGTCCGTCCCGCTGTAACGATTTCCACCAGTTCGTCTATAAGAAACCGGTTCGTCTGGAAAAACGCGCCAGCACTCACGCGATAAGCTGTATTTTTCGCCTGATAAATCAATTCCCCTGCGCCGACCGTAAGCAATCGTTCTTTTGCACCCTTTTCTGATCCATGAAATGCGGTTACGCCCGCAATCTCCGACATGGCCGCGCACAATTCTTCAGCCCATGCCCTGACGGCAGCGCGCCGCGTTCCCGGAGCGCAGAACAACTCCACGAGCATGCGAGAGTCCTCCGCGTTCGCGAAGAACTCGATTTCGCGCACTCCCTCGGGTACTTTGCCTGCCCGGCCCGATTGCCACAGCGCCGCAATGCCGCGATTAATCAGTGGCGAGCTGATCGGGCAGGCTTCCACGGCGAGTACTTCATGCGATGCAAGCTTGAAGTATCCTGCACAGAATTCAGGCGTTGTCCGGACTTGCATGCGCGACCGGTTTCGGTAATTCCAGCGTGGCGATGCATGCGCCTGAAGCTCGCACCGTAGGTCGATCTTCGCGATTCTCCGCAAACTCTCACGCAGAATTTCTTTTTTGATTTCTAATTGGTACGCGTAGTCAGCGTGCTGATAATGGCATCCGCCGCAGCGCCCGAAATAAGGGCATTCCGGCTGAACCCGGTGCGCTGAAGGCCCGATGATCTGAGTCAGACGCGCGCGAGCAAAGCCAGGCTTCTCTTCAGTGATTTCTGCCTCGACCATCTCTCCGGCGAGCGTAAAAGGAACAAACACGGCCTTGCCCGGACCCTGTTTTTCGCCGGGCAGCCGAGCCAGTCCGTCTCCGCCGTAAACAAGCTTCTCAATGTGGAGGAGCAAGAGTCGATTCTAAGGCATGAGCTCGCGGCCACGCGGTGCCGCTCACATGTAAAACAGGCTCAGCCGCGGCAAGCCATACTTCTCCAGCAGGCGCTTGTGAACGTATTGTTTTTGCAGTTGTGCAATCTGTGCCGCGGGCATTTTGCTGCGGTAGGGCGCGAGTTCGCGGTCCGCCTGTGCGCGCACGTTTACGATTTCATCGTCGGAAGTGCCAGCCAGCAAGGCGGCGAACAATTTTTCTTCCAGAACGGTGAGACGCCGCTCCAGGTCTTCGAGTCGAAGCGGCATCTTTTTGCTTTCGATTTCCAGTGCAAGACGGCGCAGCGTCCCGGCTGACTCTGCTGCAATTTCCTGCATAGCAATTCCGCGACTTTGCGGCAGCTTGGCCGCCTCCAGCGAATCGGCATTGCGTCGCAGGAAGACAGCAATCGTCTCAGGCTCGAATCCCTGCACCCCGGATTTCTGCGACGCCTGCCCTCCCGCAGCCCCCACCGCAGCCTCTTTCATCTCTTCGGCTGCGGCCAGAACTTCCTGAGAGCAAAAACCGAGTCCATTGATCTTGCGCGTCCTGGAGGGCCTTCGTTGGTGGTTCTCGAACGTCACGTCGATTCCCCGAATCACTGCCTCAAGCGGGATTCCCGCATCTTTCCAGGTTTCAATCAGCGCCCAATCGAGCGTGCTCAAAAGTAACCCTCCACCGCGCCGCCGCAGGAAGTGCTCCTCAATTTCGGTGAAGTAATTGAAATAATTTTCCACGGCGGCTCAGCGGCTGGATCGCGATGCGGAAGGGTTGCGTTCGGAGTTTTTTCTGGAAGCGCCGGAGGCTGCGCCACCGGTCAAAATTGCCTGAGCAGCTTTTGCCGCTTGTGGCGCACGCGCCGCATTCCGTTCCCAAATAATTCGCAGGCCCTCGAGCGTGAGCAGATCGTCCACTGTCTTGATGTACTTCGATCCCGTTCCAATCATTTGCCCCAGTCCGCCAGTAGCGACCACTTTCGTCTCCTTGCCGAGTTCCCCGATCAAAAGCTCAAGGATGCCATCAACCAGCCCCAAATAACCGTAGTAAAGTCCCGATTGAAGGCTACCTACGGTATTCGTGCCGATCACGCGCGCGGGTTTGCGAATCTCAACCCGCGGCAGCCGCGCCGTGCGCTGAAATAACGCATCGGCCGAGATCCCGATTCCGGGGCAAATCACTCCTCCCAGATACTCGCCCTTTGCGGAGACACAGTCGAACGTAGTCGCGGTTCCGAAGTCGACGATTACACACGGTCCGCCGTGTTTCTCAAATGCGGCTACTGCGTTGACGATCCGGTCAGCACCCACTTCAGCCGGATTGTCATACTGTACGGGCATGCCGGTCTTTACACCCGGCTCGATGAACAGCGGCTTGGAGTTGAAGTAAAGTTCGCAGACCTGCCGCAGCACAGGATCGAGCGGCGGCACCACCGACGAAATGGCGATTCCGTGGATTCCAAGGACCTCCAGGCTGGCCATCGAGAACAGGTTGCGGAACAGCACGCCGTATTCATCCACCGTGCTGCCTTGCCGCGTCGCCACCCGCCAATGCGCCACGAGCCGCTCATAGCGCGGAGCCTCGCTAGTTTCCCCGTGCGCATGCACATGCGCAACCCGGGCGAAGACTCCGAGGACCGTATTCGTGTTGCCGACATCCAGAACGAAAAGCATGATTAAATGCGAGCTGTCAGCTATCAGCGGTCAGTGTTCGGGTTGACGGCTGATCGCTGAAAGCTGACAGCTACTTTCCTCGCACCGTGCCACTTAAAATCGTCTGAACTCCCGCCGCATTGCGCACGAGCAGAAAACCGCGTTCATCCAGCCCTTCTGTGACTCCTTCGATCGCCGCCCCGTTGTCTTCGACGCGTACGTGTCTGCCCCGCACCCACGACGATTGTTCTGCGAAACGACGCAAAATCGACTCCCGCGCATCGGCCCGTTCTGTGAACTGGCGATACTCCCGGTCGAGCGATTTTAGCAAAGCCGCGGTAAGTGCTACCCGCGACCATTCGCTCCCTGTCGCCATTCGCAGCGAAATGGCCTCGCCTTCTAGCTCTTTGGGAAAAGCGCGTTGATTCACGTTCACCCCGATTCCAACCACCACATGCCGCACTCGCGTAGCTTCGGCAGTCATCTCGGTGAGGATGCCGCATACCTTCTTGTCGTTGATCAGCACATCATTCGGCCATTTCAAATCGATATTCACGCCGGGATTCACCTGCTCAATGGCTGACCGCACGGCCAGTCCAGCCGCCAGAGAAAGCAGCAGCGCCTCCGACGGAGGCAGTTCCGGCCGCAGCACCGTCGAGCAATAAATCCCTGCCGACCGTGCCGACTCCCACCCATGCGCGCCGCGCCCGCGCCCGGCAGTCTGCTCTTCAGCCAGAAACACGCTGCCTTCGGGTGCGCCCTCCGTCGCCGCAGCCATCGCCGTCGTGTTGGTTGAGCCGATTTTGTAGAAATGATGAACCTGCGATTCGAATATGGTGCCGCGAATGAGCGCATTCAGAATTTCCGGCAGCAGCAGATCGGGAACTGCCCGCAACTGATACCCCGTCGCGGGATGTCCCACTACATCCACACCCAGCCCGCGCAACTGCTGAATCAGCCGCCACACCTCTGATCGATTCGAAGAAATTTCCTGCGCGATCTTCGTTCCGCTTACAACCACGGTCGCGTGCTCTGTTAGCAGACGCACGATGCGTCCCAAGCGTACATCAGTCGCTTGCCCCTGGGGCACGGCCGTGTCCGCCCGCAAACGCCTGCCGGCTCGAATTGTGGCTGTCTTCTTAATGCGGGAATTATGCGGGACTGGAGGGGAAAAGCACAAACTGCAATTCCGCGCCCTTTTAACGCAATACTTCTAGGAACTCGCCGTAGTCCGACCCACGAAAATCCAGTTCACAAATGCCAATGCAATCGTTCCGACCAAAATCAAAGACTGCCCGAAATCGACCCGTGTCACCAGAATCAAGCATAAGCCCACGCCGACGATCGCCAGGAAATTCCCCCCAGGCAGTATGAACATCGCGTCCCCCGGCTGCTTCCGGCGCAGAACAGGCAAGGCCGCGCAGCCTACTCCGTAATAAAGAAGCCGCGCCACAGCCGACAGGGTAACATTCCATTTGAATTCGCCAATCAGTGCGAAAATCCAAACCAGCGCGGCAAACGCGAGAATCGATACATACGGCGTGTGAAACCGACGATGCACGCCGGCGAAGCCCTTGGGAAAGTCTCCCTGCTCGGCCAGCGCGAACAGCACCCGCGGCATGGCGAGAATTTTTGCGCTCAGATATCCATAGAACGAAATCAGGGCGCCAATCGCAACCATCGCCGCGCCCGTCGGCCCGACTGCGATCCGCGCTATATCCGCAAGTGGCCGCGTGCTATGCGCCGCGTCTGGCAAAACGCCAACCACT
>JASHOH010000002.1 GCA_030041215.1 Candidatus Sulfotelmatobacter sp.
CGCCGTCGTGGTTGGCATTCTGCTGCTGATGGGCGGCAACCTCACGCTTTCCTGGGCGGAGCTCTCGGTTCCTTCAGGCCTGGCAGCCTTGATCATTGCTATAACTCCCCTCTGGTTCCTCGTATTAGATTCGTTGCTGCTTGGGCATCATCGTATTTCTGCAAGGGGGAAGGCCGGTCTGGGGCTTGGCATTATCGGACTGCTGGTTTTGTTCTGGCCTGAGTTGAAGGCAACTTCGGCGCTCGGCCGGAGCGAGTTGTGGTCTTCCGCCAGCTTGATCGGCGGTTCATTTTTCTGGGCGCTGGGTTCCGTGCTCTCCAAGCGCTGGCAATCGGGCATGGACATCTTCAGCGCAACCGGTTGGCAAGTCTCAGCTGCCGGCGCGGCCAATCTCCTATTTGCCTGGGTACTTGGAGATTTCCACCACGTGACCTGGAATGTACGCGGCGCAAGCGCAGTGTTGTATCTGATCGTGTGCGGATCATGGATCGGATATACCGCTTACATCTGGCTGCTCAAACACGTGCCTACGTCCAAAGTATCGACGTATGCCTACGTGAATCCCGTGGTCGCCGTGTTCCTGGGCTGGCTCATCCTGCACGAGCGCGTCGATCGTTTTATTGTTGCCGGCAGCGTCGTCGTGGTCCTCTCGGTGATCCTCGTAACCAGTGCAGAGATAAAGGAGAAGGCGGAAGGAATCAAAGAAGAGCAGCCGCGGGCACAACCGGTAGAGGCGGGATAGGCGACCTCTTGACCGCGGATGCCGCATTCCGCAGCCAGCCAACGCTTCAAGGCCTATGACGGCAGAATCATTTCACCGCTTCTTCTTCCGCGTCTTGCATGTCTGTAACTATATCTACCGTATGGCCGCGGATTGCGAACGTCTGCCTGGCGTCGCCAGCGGAGACAAAAGTGACGCGCGCCGGCGACCGCTCCCAACTCGGCATCGAGCAGGGCTTGGTTTCTTCTTTCTTATTCGGATCGTTCTCCAACAGCAACTTCTTCAAGATAGGTTTACGGCGTCCGATTTGCGCGACGACGGCATAAATTTTTTTCCCGTCGTCCGAGATGCCACAGTATGCAGCGTAATCGCGATACCAGCTCGGTGTCGAAAAGAAAGCATCGAACTCGGGAAGATTCAGCGAAGAAACATGCCCCGTGGCGCGGTCAACGAGCAACCATCCTCCGGGCTGCCATTGCCAATGCGGCGCAGAATCTTCAGGGAGGCCGTCGTTGACCCGGAAGGCTCTTTGCACGACGAACAAACGATCAGTCACATCGTGAATCGAGCCGAGCGTAAATTCCTTCAACCGTGTGTCCACAAGCATCGGGCGAAGTTTCAAGGCCAGCGGCTTATCTTCCGCATCACTGTGATATTGAACTGTATTCCATTTGCCAAAAGTGATGACGTGCGTCTTGGGTGCCGCGGCGGTAGCAAGACTCGAGAGCGCAAAGCAACAGATGAAAACCTGTCTGAGATGTCGGAGAAACATGGCTGCTTTTAAGTAGCGAGGTTAAGCAGGAGAGCGCCATCAAAACAAGAGAAAGTGTCACAGTGGTGCGCAATTTTCACAACAACCGTCCTAAAACAGAACATTAACCGGGAGATCATTCAGCGCGCCTTTTTCATGTCTGGCATATATCTGATTGCAGCCGCAGGTCTGACAAAGTCAAAGGGAATCGATCCGCGTTGGTCAGGCAACTTCTGTTTGCAAATCGGGTTAGAGAGATAACAAAATGTGTGCGCAAGCGCTTGCATTTTGTGTTCGGGTGTGCAGTAAAATTATGAAGACATGCAATGAGTTTTCCGCGCGAAATTCGCACAGCCCTAGGCTCTGAAGACCGGGCAACTTCCTCCTTGAAAGTGGCTTCTGATCGAGGCATGAACAGTCTGCTCACGCGCCGGCAGCCACGGGTTCTGGTCGTCGATGATCAGCCGAGTATCGCTGGATTGATGAGCCAGTTGCTCACCTTGCGCGGCTATGACGTAGTGACGGCGTCGAATGTCGAGCAAGCCGAAGCGGAGTTGCGAAGGCACCCTCCCGACCTGATCTTGTCGGACGTTAAGATGCCTGGGCGCTCGGGCTACGATTTGTGCCGCCTTGTGAAGAGCGATCCTGCCACCCGCCTGATCCCGTTTGTTTTGATCACAGGCTTAAGCGATAGCGCGGACAAGCTCCAGGGAATCGAGGCTGGGGCGGATGACTTCCTCAATAAACCGGTCCTCGCAGAAGAGTTGACGGCGCGAGTGAAGTCACTCCTGCGGGTAAAAGAATTTACCGATGAGCTGGAGACTGTCGACTCGGTTTTGTGCACCTTGGGTCTGATCGTGGAAGGGCGCGATCCTTACACGGAAGGCCATTGCGAGCGATTGGCTGCTCAGGCAGCGGAACTTGGGCGCCATCTCGGGCTGGATGCAGATTCAATTCTGGCCCTGCGCCGCGGCGGTTATCTGCACGATTTGGGAAAGATCGCAGTTCCGGATGTGATTCTCAAGAAAGGCAGCGATCTCACTCCGGAGGAGTGGATGATCATGAAACAGCATCCGGTGACGGGCGAGAACATATGCAAGCCGCTAAAATCGTTGCGCCTGGTGCTGCCAATTATTCGCCATCATCATGAACACTCCGATGGTTCCGGCTATCCCGATGGATTGCGCGCCGGCGAAATTCCGCTGTTGCCTAGGGTTCTGCAGGTCGTCGATGTCTATGATGCGCTGTGCACCGAGCGTCCCTACAAACCGGCCAAGTCACACGATCAGGCCGCCCAAACCATGAGGGAAGAAGCCCGCCAGGGCTTGTGGGATCCCGCACTGGTAGACGAGTTTTTCAACATGCTGGCGGAACAGCGCAACGTAGCCTAGTCTCCAACGCAGAAAACTGTAATGTCAGCTCTGTTTGCAGTGTTCCCTGGATTTACAATGCGATGGCCAAGGGGTCGGTCGGGGGATCAATGCAGAGCTGCTCTTACTGCTTGAGAGGATTAGTCGGGGAGAGAGGATTTGAACTTGAGCCGTTTTGCGGGCGTGAGCGAAGCGGGAGCCCGCAGGCGAAATCCTGAGCGGAGCGAAGGACCTCGATCAAAATGGTCGGGGAGAGAGGATTTGAACCTCCGACCCCCTGGTCCCGAAGATGAGCAGGTCAAAATCCAAGTGCTTCATCTGGTGTCGCTTAGGAGCCAGAAAGCCACTCTTTCTCTTGCCTCAGTTGTACCGAGCGTACCGAACGCCGACTGGATTTCGCTTTCAACCGCCTCTCCACAGGCGCGTCCTTAAACTCCAGCGGCACTTGCTCAGCCGCTAATCCCATCTGCGATAATTCTTGCCCATGTGCGGTCGCTACCGACTATCGCGGCGGAAGCAGATCATCAAGGAGTATTTCGACTGCGATCCGTGGGAAGACGACTGGTCGCCGCGCTTTAACATCGCCCCGACACAGCCCGTTCCAGTTGTTCGCCAGCATCCGAAAGAACCCGTCCGCCAACTGTCGACCATGCGCTGGGGTCTGATTCCGAATTGGGCAAAAGACCCTTCAATTTCGACGGGGACAATAAATGCGAAATCAGAGACCGCTGCGACGAAGCCCGCCTTCCGCGATCCACTGAGGTTCCGCAGGTGCCTGATCCCAGCGGACGGCTTTTACGAGTGGGCGCGAAAAAATGGATCGAAGCAGCCCTACTGTTTCGAAGTGAAAGACGGCGAGTTGTTCGCGTTCGCTGGGTTATGGGACGGCTGGAAAGACCTCAACGGAAATTGGATCAAAACCTGCACGATCCTGACAACGACGCCGAATGCCGTGACCTCAACCATCCACGGCCGGATGCCCGTCATCCTTGATCCGGACCACTATGATCTCTGGCTCGATCCCGGAATGCAGAACGTCGCAGCGATCTGCGAACTGCTGAAGCCCTACGACGCCCGCTTCATGCGGCGTTATCCAGTGAGCACCCGGATCAATCACGTGGCAAACGATGATGAGGAATGTTCGTGCCCGGTGGAGATCGCAGAAGCTCAGAATCAGCTATTCTCATGACATCTATGACGAACGAAGAGCGCATGCAATGAATCGAGGTGTGGATATGAAACGGCGATCCTTTCTTTATTCCTCTGGCGTGGTTTTAGGAGCCACAATGCTTGGCTCGCATGACAGCCACGCCGATCAAGTCCATGCGCACGTGCGGCATGCAGCGGCACTCATATCGGAATCGACGGAAAGCACGAAACATGTTTCGCCTTGACCGTACTTGTCCCCTTCGATACTATTTGGCCACTTCTGTTGGCGGGAGTTCGAGCCCCATTCCGCCTGGGTCCCCAGTACGAAAATCAAGACTGCGCCAACAGTCCCGGTTCCCTGGATCGTAGCTCCTGACTGCCTTAGGGAGGAAAATCTCATGGCTCGGAAAATGGTCTTCCTGCTGGCTTGCTTCCTGGTGCTGATGTTCGCCGGTGTCTCGAAACTTCAAGCGGCGGCGAAGGTGGGGAAATATGCGTACGTCGCGCAGGACGATCAAGTCGTCCCTACGCATTCGATCCGACAACTGGCCGGTTGCAAACGATCCAAGCGATCGCTTATCAGAATCAGGGCGCTGGGGTGGGGAGGGTCGTAGTGCACCCGTCGAACAAGCTCGCATACATGCCGACAGGTGATCCTAGCGGGTCTGCGCTACCGCTCTATGGGTACAAGATCAACACTAACGGAACGCTGACGGCGCTCGCAGGTTTCCCACTCTCGGCAGTAGCCACCATCATTCGGTTTACGCCGAACGGCAAGTTCGCCTATACAGTCCACTTCGCCACGAGCGCCGTGGAGGAGTATTCGGTTAATACGACAACCGGAGCGCTTACGTCAATTGGAAGTGTGGCTACCGGTAGCAACTCATCGAATATCGCAATAACGCCCAAGGGGACGTTCGCGTATACGTCCAACGAGGGTAGCAACGATGTGAGCGGCTTCTCGATCAACCCGACGACCGGAGTATTGACCACCCTTAGCGGCTCGCCATTTGCGACCGGAACCAGCGGGCCCCTTTCAGTTGTCATCTCTCCAAACGGGAAATTCTTATTTGTTTACGGTTCTGACGGCTCCACGGCGGTTTTCAAGATCAACGTGGCGACCGGAGCGCTGGCTCTCGTTGCGGGTTCGCCTTTCTCTGGAACACCTGGCGATGGCTACAACACTATCGATCCAACCGGGCGTTTTTACTACACCGCCCCAATCTCGTCGCGGGAGTTGGAGCCTACACAGTCAACGAGAAGACCGGCGCCCTAACGCAAGTCTCTGGCTCTCCGTTCACAGCAGGCTCCTGCCCCTTCGGCGTTACGGCAGATCCGTCCGGCAACTATCTTTATGTAACGAACCTCTGTACAGGTCAGGATCCGGTGTACGTGTTCTCCATCGACCAGACAACAGGGGCGTTAACGGCAGTCTTGACGGAGGGGCTGGTTGGCCAAGCGGGCGGCGGCTTGGTGTCCTTTACAACGAGCTCCGCGCCGGTGAAGTATACGCCGACATTCGCCTACATCACCAACTCCGGCAATAACTCGATCACCGAGTACAACATTACGGGCGGAGGGTTGACGCAACTCAAAGGCTCGCCAATCACGGATACAAATGGGCCGCAAGCTTCGGTGGCCACGCCTGACGACGAATTCTTTTATACGGGAAACACCAACGGCAGCATTTCCGAGTACTCCATCGGCAAAACAGGGGCGCTGAAAAAGTTAACGGGATCGCCAATAACGGGATTGACGAACCCGGTGGCGCTGGCAGCCCGCATCGTGGATACGGTTTCGTGTGGCCCCTATAACTGGGTCTATGCTGCGGACCCGACGGCCAACGTACTCGATGTCTATAACTTTGACCCTACGACGGGTGCCCTCACGCCTAGCGACACTGGGCAAGGGACCGGTGGAAACGGGCCGGACGCGATCGCTGTGGATCCGTTCGGGGCGTTCACGCTGCTGGTGAACACAGGCTCGGATGATTTCTATATTGGCCAGCCTTGTGTGGGTTTCCTGTCGTCGGTAGGAACGGGCACAAGCCCAGTGGCGATGCTGATAGACCCGTCGAACCAGTTTGTCTACGTCGCGAACAGCGGTGACGGCACCGTTTCTGGCTACGCGCTCACGCTCGCCAGCCCGTATCTGACGCCGCTTTCGGGCTCGCCCTGGACCGTCGGAACAACTCCGTCCGCACTCGTGACCGACCCCTGGGGCAGCTACTTATATGTTGCCAACAGCGGGAGCGATACGATCTCAGCATTCACCATCGACCCGCTTAGCGGGGCGCTCACGGCTATCAGCGGGACATTCCCGACGGCAGGATCTCCGAGCGCGTTGGCCGTCTCGAACAACGGAAATCTTCTCTATGTAACAGACAAGGATATCGGAGAACTGCAGCAGTTTACGATCAACGCCGACGGTACATTGACCTCAGCCGGAGGAGGGGGCGTGGGGACGGCACCGACCTCAGTGACAACGATCGGTACTTACAAATAGGGCAGAGCAGTGGTGACAAATGGGCCAGCGTAAGTTGGCCCATTTTTTCTTGCCACAGACCGCAGAATAACGGCAACCGAACAGTCTTTGGAACAGTTGGCGATAAATCCTGTGGGTGTTGAAAAACTCCGTGATAGTAAGGATCTTCTTTGCCGCGGGGGTAGTTGCTGCAAGCCTTGTTTCTGGGGTCGTCTAAGTGGTGACTGCCGGAGCAGGGGTGATCGGCTGGCTGAGGAACCGCACCAGTCGCTTGATATTCTGTGCTGCCGCTGCCAGGAAGAACTGCTCCCGAACGAACTTCATGCGCCGTAAGCGCAGACGGCGCAGCCCGATCTGATTCTTCAGTTCCGCAAACAAAGCCTCGACTTTCTTTCGCTGTCGTTGTGCTTGGGAAAACTCAGGTGTATTCGCCAATTCCCGTGCGCGTTGTCGCGCCGACTCATGGATGTGAATGGCAAGATATTTATATCGCCCACTGGTGCATTGTGCTTTTTGTGCGCATGCTCCGCAGCGTTTTGCGCTGCCGATATAGGCATGGGCGCGGTTGGTCACGTGTTGAGAGTTGTGCGCTTTGATTCGCAGAACGGTATTCGTAATGCAGGAGAGGTGAGCCTGCGAGATTTTCAAGTGCAAATGATGACCTGTGGCGAAGA
>JASHOH010000200.1 GCA_030041215.1 Candidatus Sulfotelmatobacter sp.
GCGCTGGCAGCCTGCATCCGCAGTGCAGCAAGACGACATCACTCTCATCGTCACCGACGTGCTTTAGAGAAAAATGTCACTTACCAGAGAAGCGGGACGAGCCGAAAGCGTGTGTGGAGGCAGTCCGCGTAGCCTTGCAGTTCTTGGCACAGAACCTTTTCCTCGTTGAGGAGCCGGAAAACGATTAGCGGGATGAGGAGGGCAAAGGCGGGTAAGGCAAAGTACGAGCCCAGCGCCAGCGGCGTGAATAACAACCATATCGCCGCGCCTAAATACATGGGATGGCGGACGATGCCGTAAGGCCCGGTGGAAATCACTCTCTGTCCAGACTCGACTCGAATCGTACTGGCTGCGAAACTGTTGCTCTTCAATGTCCAAAAGATCAGCAGGCAGCCGCCGAGAACGGATGCTTGCGCAACCACCGTCAGCCACAAGGGCGTGTGCGACCAGCCAAACCGGTGGTCGAGGCCGGGGAGCAGGAAGGCGATCACCATAATCGCAGCGAGGAACTTCATGATGAGCTTCTGTTCGCGGACAGTTTCTTGCCTCCACCCCCTTTTCAGCCTGCGCTCGATTAATTGTGGATCGTGCTTATAGAAGTAGCCAAGAGCGGAGACAGCGAAGACAAACATAATTACGAAATAGACCCAGCCCTGCCAAAACCTGACGGAGCCAGCGGGAAGGAATAGAAAACACCCCCACATAACTGGCATAAATACGAAGCGGAGGATCAATCTCGATTTGAGAGTCATCGGAAGCGACTCCCGCCATTCGACTAGCGTCCGACCTTCAATAATTGTCGCGGGCGAGGCAACGGATGAGCAGTGACGGCGATCACTCGGCTCGTTCTGAACTGGCATAATTGCTCCATTGTGAAGGGAACTTCGGTTTTACGAACGTCCCGTTCAAGCACACACGAAATTTCACGAATTTCCATACACGGCAAAGCCGAACCCGTTGCTATAGCCAGTGGTTTGGAAACAGGTGAATTCTTTACGCTCTCTGCTGACGGTTCTCGGCTGGCGTACATACGAGAGCATGACTCTTCCAACCTGTGGCGGGTTAGATTACAGCCCATCGCCAAGGAAAAAGCGGAACTCAGCCAAATAACTTCTGGTACGTCTTCCTATGGCGCACCGAGCTTCTCTCCTGACGGCAAGTGGATATCCTTTGCGCTGGGGGCAAATGACGCTGAAACAAACATTTTCAAAATGCAGGCAACAGGCGGCGAGCCGATACAACTCACCTACTTCGAGCACGCCCTGACTTCGAGTCCAGCGTGGTCACCAGACGGACAGCGGATTGCCTTTGTGTGCGATCAGAACGGCACACCGCGAGTGTGGACGATCAGCGCCAACGGGGGTACCCCTCAATCGTTAGAAGAAACTAACGCTGCAGACACCAACAACGAACTTGCTTGGTGGCCGAGTAGCGACATTGTCTACCAAAAGTCCGGGATTCGAAACTACCTGCGGATCAACGGGCGTGCCCAGACTGCTGTAATTCAACAAGATGAATCGGTGGGGTGGGTTCCCGACAGGCCGGTATTTTCGCCGAACGCCAAGAAAGTGGCTGTCATGTGTAATCGACAACCAGAGAAGGGTCTTTGGATCATCTCGCTTGAGCCGTACTCCGAAACCTTAGTTCTGGCTGGCAACAGTATCTGTCCATTTGGTTGGTCGCCTGATGGAAAATATGTGTATGTAGTGCGAAAACGCAGTGAAATTATCAGGGTTCAGTCCGCTCCTCCGAACGAGATTGGTTCAGTGGCAGCTTTGCCCGGCTATGTCGTTAACTATGACAGTGCCAGCGTAAGCCCTGATGGGCTACAGGTCATTGTCAGTGTTGAAGAACAGAAGTCCGACGTGTGGCTGATGGAAAACCTGAGTAACCGGGTCGCAAATCCTGAACAGTGACTGAGAATGTGTGCGCATTGTAATTCCACTTCTCCATGTGGAAAGACGCCGACCCCGACATCCCCATCCTGAAGCAAGCCAAGGCCGAGTACGCGAAGCTGCAATAGTCAACTGATGAAACCAGATGAGATGAGAAGGCCGGTCTCCGGACGGGATGCGGTGTACGCTCCCAAGTTATCGACGTGCTCAAGGCACAGATAAAAAGGAGACCGGCAATGAAGAAGGTTAGCACCGTAGAGACCCAGCAGAGCAAGAATATTTCGCAGCAGAAACTGACCATTGGATTGGATCTGGGAGATCGCAACAGTTGGTACTGCGTGTTGGATGAGGCAGGCCAGATACAACTGGAGCAGCGAGTTCGGACGAGTGCGAAAGCGTTAGGCCAAGTGTTCGGCGGGATGCCGCGCAGTCGGATGGCGTTGGAAACCGGGACGCATTCGCCCTGGATTAGTCGCTTGCTGAGCGAGTTGGGTCACGAAGTGATCGTGGCGAATGCGCGCAAGGTGCGGCTGATCGGCGAGAGCCGCAAGAAAGATGATCGCCTGGATGCACAGACGCTAGCGCGGCTAGCCCGGATCGATCCCGAGTTGCTGTGTCCGGTGACGCATCGCAGCGCGGAGGCACAAGCGGATCTGAGCCTAATCCGGGCGCGGGCCGGCCTGGTGAGGGCGCGAACGGGGCTGGTCAACACGGTTCGCGGACTGGCGAAGTCTTACGGCCAACGATTGCGTGGCTGCAACGTGCGCAATATGAATCCGGAGAAAGCGGCGGGGCTGAGCCCGGAGCTGCAACGGGCACTGGAGCCGTTGTTGATTGCGCTGCAGTCGCTGAGTGAGCAGATCAGCGCATACAACGAGCGCATTGAGAAGCTGGCGCAACAGAGTTATCCCGAAGTGGCGCTGCTGAAGCAGATCAAGGGCGTAGGCACACTGATCGCGCTGACCTTCTTGCTGACGCTGGAGGACCCGCATCGTTTCCGCAAGAGCCGTGACGTGGGCTGTTACCTGGGACTGCAGCCAGGACGCAGGAAGTCGGGACAGAGCGAGCCACAGATGCACATCAGCAAAGAAGGCGATCCCTATCTGCGAACCCTGCTGGTGCAGGGAGCGCAGCATATTCTGGGACCATTCGGTCCAGACTGCGATCTGCGGCGCTGGGGCCGGAAGTTAGCCGAGCGTGGTGGAAGAAACGGGAAGAAGCGAGCGATTGTGGCGACCGCGAGGAAGCTGGCGGGGTTGCTCCATCACCTGTGGGTAAGTGGAGAAGTATACGAGCCGCTGCACAACAGCAGCCAAGGGACGGTTGCGGCAGCCGCATAAAACAAAACGGCAAACCAAAGTCAAAACCGTTCCAGGAAGGGAAAAAACAAAAAGCCCAAAGCCGAGTTGCGGTGACTGCGTCTAACGCCTGGCCCAGGTTCCACTCTCAAGGATGGAACTACAGGTCGATAATCAGGTAGCAGCACCGGCTGAAACGAGAACGCCCAACATGCACCGAGCGAAAAATCGCTCCTCGAGAGTGCGGATGGAAGCATAGCGACAGTGGCTACTCGGCTGGGGAAAACTCTTGTCGAACAAAAACATGAACAAATTCACTTGACT